>CAIMLR010000006.1 GCA_903842345.1 uncultured Myxococcales bacterium | reverse complement strand
TTGGAATCCACAACTACGAATTCGGATGCAGTGTTTGCAGGTCCATTCGGAACGGTGCGCCGCACCCGAAGATATGATCACCGACATCAGCATCATTTTGACCGCGCTCCTGTTCGCTCCCGCGGCTTTCCTGCCGCCCGGCAGGAGAGCAAGGTCTTCGCGATGATCACTGACCAGCCGATGGCACAGACTTTTGTCGCCGCTCATCTCTTTCTGAACACGCCTAGTCATGCTTACACGCCGGTCGCAAAAGTGGGAACCCTGACCATTTATGACCTTGCGTTGTTGAAACCCAGAAAACAGTGACCGTGAGAATGCCAAAATCCACGGCTTCCATTGGTTCGGCCTGTCTGTTGCTGCTCGCGGGTGGTACCGTGGTGGTGTGGCTCTGGGTTTGTTGGTGCCGATTCCCGGCGAGTGCCTGGAACGACATACGGCTTGCGCCGGCCTTCATGTTGCGTTTCGGGCCGACGCCGTATCCCTCCCTCGCGGAAGGCCCCGTAACAACCTGGATTTACGGCCCGGTGCCACTCTTGCTCAATCTGCCGGCGACGTTAGCCCCAACCGCAGCGTTGGCGTTGCTCATCGCAGGAGCCATCAATATCGCGCTCGCGGTCGGTCCGGCGGCGCTGGTACTCGCGGTCGGTCCGGGGGCCCGCGCAACTACGACTCCGGCCGACCGTGCGTGGGCGCTGCTGTTGACGCTCGCGCTCTGGCCCAGCAACAGCCTGCTATATTTCCAGGCCGACAACGCGGCGCTTGCCTTCGGCCTTTTCGCCAACGTGCTCTTGCTTCAGCCGCGCACGGCGGCGGCCAAGCCGCCGGTGCTCGCCGCCATCTGCACCGCGCTGGCGGTGTGGTCCAAACAAACTTCACTCGGACTCGTGCTCGCGCAATTGATCTGGCTTGCCAGCACTGCCGGTCCGCGCGCGGCGGCGCGGTACGCTCTCGCCTGCGCAGCCAGCGGGCTGGCCTTGGGCGCTGCGTTCATCGCCTGGTTTGGCTTCGACGCACTTTGGCTCAATCTCGTACGATTGCCGGCGCGGCTGCCTTTCTGGCCGGACTCCTTCGAGCGCATCCGCGGCTTGTGGCCTCACCTCACCGGCTACCTTGTGCTCCCAGCCATCGTGGTCGTCGTCAGCCGCTCCGCCGTGTGGCGACGCGATTCGCCGTGGCTCCTGCCCGTTCTCGCCTGGCTCTGTTTGCTGCCCACGAGCATGGTCTCGATTTTGAAGATCGGCGGCACGGCCAACTCATTGAACGGATTTCTCTATTTGCTACCGACAGGCGCCCTCTTCGTCGCGTCGTCGCTGCGGATACGCCTGACCGCAATCGCCCCGGCGCTGCTCGGCGCGGGTGTGGCCGCTATCGTCGCTGGGCAGCTCTTCAGCACTCCGCACCTGCAGCTTCGGCCGGTCACGGCGCACTTGCGACAAGCGGACTACCTCGCGCGGCAGTTTCCTGGACAGATATATTTCCCGTGGAATCCGCTGGTAACGTTCTTCAGCGAGCGCCGTTTTTATCACACTGAAGATGGACTCTACGTGCGCTACACCGCTCAACTCGCCCCGACGCGCGCCGCGGCTTGGCGTAATTTCCCGCCGCGCTGGTGCGTGACGGCGATGCAAGACGACGGCTGGGGCATCATCTTACAGCTCCAGCCTCCGATCGCGACCCGCGTGCGATTCGGCGCGTGGACGCTGTGGTCCTGGCCGCTGCCATCGCCCTGACGATGCCAGGCATCCGAGTCGCCTAAACGGCTCTGGGAGCTACCGGCCGCAGGAACCGGCTTTGATTGCAGCGTTCTCTGAGCTGGCCCAAAGACAATTTTACCGCAGACGCCAGACGGCTCATCGTG
>CAIMLR010000005.1 GCA_903842345.1 uncultured Myxococcales bacterium | reverse complement strand
TTGGCGCCGGCGCAGGTGCCGGCTTGGCAGGTGTCGGTCTGGGTACACGTGTTGCCGTCGTTGCAGGCGGTGCCATTGGCGGCGCTGGGATTGGTGCACGCGCCGGTGGCGACATTGCACGTGCCCGCGGAGTGGCACTGGTCGCTCGCCGTGCACGTCACCGGATTGGCGCCGGCGCAGGTGCCGGCTTGGCAGGTGTCGGTTTGGGTACACGAGTTGCCGTCGTTGCAGGCGGTGCCGTTTGTCGCCTGCGCGTAGGCGCAGCCGGTCGCGGGGACGCACGAATCCGTCGTGCACGCGTTGCTGTCGTTGCACACTTGCGCGGCGCCGCCCACGCACGCGCCCGCGCCGTTGCACAGGTCGCTCGTGGTGCACGCGTTCCCGTCGCTGCACGACGCGCTTGTCGATTCAAACGTGCACGTCGCCGAGCAACAGTCGCCCGCCGTCGTATTGCCGTCGTCGCACTGTTCCGTGCCGGTCTTGACGCCATCGCCGCAGACTTGCTGCAGGCCAAGGATCGCCGCCTTGATGTCGATGAGGCCATAGCCTGCGTTGAAGTCTGGCGCCGCCTTCAAGGACGCCGTGCTCGTCAGCGCCGCCTTGACGTACGCTGGCTTCAGCCCCGGATACGCCTCCAGCAACAACGTTGCCGCACCCGCCGCCATCGGCGTCGCCATCGAGGTCCCTTGCTCAATCGTGTAATGCGCCGGTCCCGAACCGTTGAGGTTCAGGCCGTCATCGTCGACCGTCAGTTCACTGGCCACGCCGATGAGGCTGTCCTTCGTTGAAATCATCGCCGATCCCGGCGCTGCGATGTCCGGCTTCTGCACGCCGTCCAAACGGCTGCCGCGGCTGCTGAACGACGCGACGGTGTTGAGCGTCTCGCCATAGCCCCAGCCGTTGTTCTTCCAGTCGATCCAACTCGCGCGGTGGACCCACGCGGCGACGGCAATCGCGCTGTCGGCGACCGACGGCGATGCGACCGTCGTGCTCGCGCTCGCGCCGGTGAAAGTGATGGTCGTCACGCTGCCCAGCAGGTACGCGTGAACCGGCGTGGCGACGCCGCCCGCTGCGTTGCCCAACGTGAGCGTGTACGTCTTGCTCGCACCGGCCGCGACATTGGGCGTCAACTGCGTCAGCTTGCTTTTGGTGTTGCGCGCCGTGTGCGTGGCCGGGTTCATGGCAAACGATTCGCCCGTGCCCAGGCCGGCCATCGACGGCGTGATGTTGGTGTCCACCGCCGTGCCGTCGCGCCACGCCACGGTGATTTGCGTCGGGGTCGTGTAGGCAGAGGCGCCCGCCGCGTTGTTGATTGTATAGCTGACCGACGCGGTCCCGCTGGGGGCGATGCTGGCCGTGACCGCGTGCCAGCCCGAGCCGCCATTGTTGCCCGCGGCGATGAAGGACGTCACGCCGGCGACGGTTGCGGCGTCGATGGCTTGCTCCACGGTGCCCGAGCCGTCAAAGTCAGAGCCGACACCGCCATAGCTCATGGAGAAAATCTTGCAGCCAACTGCCGTGGCGCGCTGGATCGCCTCGATCTGGTCGGTGGACGTGGCGCCCGCGGTCACGTTGTCGCCAATTTTGTAGAAGTACAGCGAAGCGCCGGGCCCGCTGCCTTTGTACTTGCCGCTGGAGTACGTGCCCGTGCCGACCGCGGAGCCAACGACGTGCGTGCCGTGGTTGCTCACGGTCGCCGCGACGTTCGTGCTCCAGGTGGCCGTCGAGGTGCCGGTTGTCAGGTCGTATTTCTCGACCGGCGCCGGGATATCTGAGAGCGTCGTGTCCAGGCTGCTGTCGGCGATGCAGATTTTCACGCCCGCGCCCGTGCGCGCGGTCACGCCCGTCCCCGCCTGCACGAGGTCAGCCTTGATGGCGGCGCGCGCGAGGTCATTGAGCGGCCGCGCCGGGATCTCCGTACTGCGGAGCGCCACGACGTTGCTGTCCGCGGACAGCGCCGCCACCTGGGCATACGGCACGCGCGCGAGATGGAAGCCCCAGGCGTGGTGATACTCAGGCACGGCGGGAACCCAGACGTCCGGGTTGACGACAACGCCGTTGCGCGCCCACGTCGCCTGCTCGGCCGCGGTCCAACGCTGACGGACGTACACGGCACAATCCTCTGCGTCGTTGGCACTGGAAAGGCCGTGGACGCTGCGGTAAAGCGCTTGCGCGGCGGCGGTGCCCGTGATCCGCGCCTTCTCGGCTTGATGCCAACCGATCAGCGGATCCAGCGGCGCGGGATCGACCGTCGTCCATGCCGCCGCGGAAGCATCGCCCACGCTGTCGGCGGACGCGCCGTCGGCGCCAACAATATCGGCAGCTTGTAGGGCAAGCGTGCTGAGCGACCATTGGGCAGCGGGCGGCGGCGGGCCGGCCTGACCGCAAGCCGTGGCGAGCCCAGCGACGAAATAGGCGGTGAACGCGACGACGGAGGACCGGAGCGAGGCAGAAGCGAACAAGGGAACTCCGGGTCCACGCCAAGCGCGGGCGAGCGAATTGCTGGTGATTATCGGGGAAAATATCTATGAAATATCCGCGAATTGAGTGTGCCTTCGCGATCGTGAGCGGTCAAGCGACATTCTGGCTCGCCTCCACGCTGGGGCGCTACACGTCGCGGGCGTAGTTGCGCAGGTGCGCGGCATCGGCGTCGGGAATCGGCTGCAACGTCCGCCCCTGGAGCGCCATCCAGCATGCCAGCTCAAAGAACACGCCGCGGCGGATCGCGTTCTGCCACGTGGAACCAATGATGACCTGCCCGTGGTTGCGCATTTGCACCACCGTCACGTCCGGATCGGCAAGGGCATCCGTGACCGATTGCGCCAGCGCCAATGTGCCCGGTGCGGCGTACGGCACCTGGGCGAATTTGCGGACATACGCCGGCATCTCGGGAATGAAGTCGAGATTCTGCGGCGCGTTGGGATCGCAGGCGAAAAGCGTCGCCGATGGCGACTGGCTGTGCAGCACCGCGCCGATGGCCGGCCGCGCGAGATAGGCGCGACGGTGCAGTTCGGCCTCCATCGACGGCTTGGGACCGGCCAGCCGGGTTCCGTCCAACAGGGAAACGATGGACAGCGTGTCGATGGCGAGGCAGCCGACCTGGGCGCCCGACGCGCTGATGACAAACCGGTGCGCGTCGAGCCGCACGCTGACGTTGCCGCAGGTCGACGCCGCGAGGCGCTCCTGCAGGACCGCGTGGCCAAAATCGATCAACGCGTCTGACGCGGCCTCAAAGCTTCCCGGCTCGTGCATTTTTTCCCCCAGCTGTCCTGCGGAGTCAGCTACCGAAAATTCTCGCCCGGTCAGCCGCGCACCGCAAGCCGAGTTTGTGCGCGATTGTCATGACTTCGTCGCACAGCTTGACGCGGCGCCTGCAGAACGCGCAGCCTCCGCGTTCGCCAACTCTGGCGCTGGTTGCACTGCATGGCCAAGGCTGCTTCCTACCCGCAACTCCTGCGCATCGCGATCCGCAACGTCCGGGGCAACCGCCGCCGCGCCTTGCTCGCCGGGTTGGCCATCATGCTCGGCGTGCTTTCCGTGACGACGCTCCGCGGCATGCTCAACGGCGTCCAGGCCGCGCTGCGTTCAGAAGCCATCGCCTCGCAGATCGGCGCGCTGCAGATCCACCGGGCTGGCTATATGGCGCAAGTCTTTGGTACGCCTCTGGATTTGGATCTGGCGTATGATGACGCGCTGCTCAAGAAGCTCGTGGCGGTTGAAAACGTCAAGGCGGTGGCGCCGCGCATCAACTTTGGCGCGATGGTCTCGACCGGCGACTCGACGACGTTTGCGATGATCACGGCCTTTGATCCGGCGCGCGACCTGCAAGTCTGTCCGCTGCGGTATGAGCGGCTGTCCGACGGCGCGCTGCCGAGCGCGAAGCAGCCCGACGGGCTCGTGCTCTCCGCGGAGTTGGCGCGGCGCATCGGTGCCAAGATTCAGCCGGGCGACGTCGGCCGTGTGGCGGTGCTGACCAACGATCACGACGGCAGCCTGAACGCCGTGGATACGCGGCTGATTGGCGTGAACGGCCTGCCGCGCTCGCCGGGGCTGGAGACGCGCCTGGGCCTGATGGGGCTGGCGCACGCCCAGGAGTTGCTGCGTATGCCGGGGCGCGCCACGGAACTCGCGGTGTCGGTCGATGATCTTGAGCAGCTGGAAGCGACCCGCGCCGCGCTGCTCAAGGTGCTGGGCAAGGATTTTGAAGTGTCGACCTGGCGGGAACTGGCGCGCGCGGTGGCGGATGCGACGGCGCTGCAGGACGAGATCCTCAAGCTGATTACCGCCATCCTGTTGGTCGTGGCGCTTGTCGGTGTGGTCAACACCATGCTGATGAGCGTGCTGGAGCGGACCCGTGAGATCGGCGTGATGATGGCGCTGGGGATGCGGCGGCAGGCGATTGTGCTGCTGTTCGTCATGGAGGCGACGGTCATCAACATCGCGGCGGCGGTGCCGGGGCTGCTGGCGGCCTTTGGCGTGCTGGCGATCCTGGAAAGAGCCGACGTGCATTTCCAGGCGCCGGGCGGTGGCGTCCTGCACATCCATCCGGTCGTGCTGGCGCGGGACATTGAAGTGGTCATCACGGTTGTCGTGCTGGGCGCGCTGGCGGCGTCGATCTTTCCGGCGATGCGCGCCGCCAAGCTGCGGCCCGTCGAAGCGCTGGCCAACCAGTGAATTCAGCAGCGAGGTCTTGAGTTGACGGCATTCGTGCAAACTTTGACGCTGGCGGCGCGCAACCTGACGCGCAACGGTCGCCGTACGGGCATCACGCTGCTGGGGCTGACGCTGGGCGTGGCGGCGGCGCTGGTGCTTCAGGCGTTTGTGGCCGGGATCTTTTCGCTGCTCGGTGGCGTCGTGGTGCAGGGGCGGACGGGCGCGATTCAGGTGCATCGCGCGGGCCATTTGCAGGCGGATCAGGACGCGCTGAAATTCACGCTGCCGTATGACGAAGCGCTGATGGCGCGCATTGCCAAGGTGCCCGGCGTGAAAGCAGTGGCGCCGCGGATGACGTTTGAGGCGACAATCGGCAATGGCAACCAGAGCACGCTGGCGTTGGTGACGGCGGTCGATCCGGCGCGCGACGGCAACGTCTGTCCGGCGCGCTACGCCAACGAAGTCGGTCGGCCGGTGAAGCCCGACGACAAGAGCGTGGCGGTCCTGGGCCTCAAGCTGGCCGACGGGCTGCGCGCCAAGAACGGCGACGAGCTGCAGTTGCTGGCATCGGGCGAGAGCGGCCAGCCAAACCTGCTGGACATCAAGCTGATCGGCAAGATCCCGGCGGCGACGGAGATCGATGCACGGCGGCTGGTGATCACGACGCTGGTGCAGGCCCAGGAGCTGCTGCAGATGCCGGGGCGGGTGACGGAATACGCCGTGGCGCTGGACCGCGACGATCGCGCCGACGAGATGCGCGACGTCCTGCAGGCGGAGCTGGGCAAGGACTATCAGGTCGTGTCGTGGCTGGATCTGCTGCCGCAGATTCGCTCCGTGCGGACGATGCTGCGGGCGGTGCTGCGGATTGTCGTGGGCGTGCTCCTGCTGCTGCTGGTGACGGCGGTGGCCAACACGATGCTGATGAGCGTGATGGAGCGGACCCGCGAGATCGGTACGATGCTGGCGCTGGGCATGAAGCGCGAAGCGATTGGCCGCCTGCTGTTGATGGAAGCAAGCGTGCTGGGCGGGCTGGGGACGCTGCTGGGCATGAGCGTGGGGCTGGGCGTGGTGCAGGTGCTGTTCACGGTGGGCGTGACGTTCCGGCCGCCGGGCGCGGATGTGCCGTCGACGATGCACCCTGACGTGGACATGCTGGCGGTGGTGGTGACGGTCGCGATCGCGTTCGTGGGCACGGTGCTCGCGGGCGTCGGGCCGGCGAAGCGCGCGGCGAAGCTGAGTCCGGCGGAGTGCTTGCGCTCAGTGTGACGCCTGCGTGTGACATTTTTCGGCTGGCCGCGGCAAAACTCGGCGGAATGCGAAAACCAGTGACTCCCTCCCGACCAGGGCGGGTTACGCCCCGGGCTTCTCCAGCCACTCCACAAGCGCCCCAGCCGTCGACTTCGGGTGGGCAAACCGCACCGGCAAACCCTCCGCGCCAATCGTCGCTCCCTTGCCGAGCAGCTGCATCCCGTGGGCGCTCGCCTGCGCCGTCGCCGCAGCCACGTCCGCCACTTCCAGGCACACGTGGTGAATTCCGCCGCCGCGCTTGTCCAGGAACGCCTGGATCTCACTGTTCTCACCCAGCGGCGCCAGCAGCTCGATCATCGTCTCCCCGCACGGCAGGAACGCGATGCGCAGCCCCTTCTCCGGCATGTCGACAAGCTTCTCCACCTTCAGTCCCAGGCCGTCGCGCCAGACTGCGAGGCCTTCCTCCAGCGTTTTCACGGCGATGCCCAGATGATTGATGCGTTTGGGTTCTTGCGTCATGCTAGCCTCCTGTTGTCCGCGTGGCTTCGTGTCACGCGCAACGCCGTGGGTCAAGCGCCCGTCTCTCCCGCCTGAGTCCCATGATCGAATTCCGCAACATCTACAAGTCTTTCGGCTCCAAGCACGTGCTTCGCAACGTGTCGCTGACGGTTGATTCCGGCAAGATCGTCTTCATCGTCGGGATCTCCGGCGCGGGCAAGTCGGTGCTGGTCAAGCATCTGGTCGGGCTGATGCGGCCCGATGGCGGGCAGGTCATCCTTGACGGCCAGGACATCACGAACCTGGACGAAAAGGCGTTCTACCCGGTGCGGATGCGCTGCGCGATGGTGTTCCAGCACTCGACGCTGTTTGATTCCATGTCCCTCGTTGAGAACGTGATGCTGCCGTTGCGCAAGCACAAAGGCATGGAAGGCGCCACGTGTCGCGCGGCGGCAATGGACTTCCTCAAGCGCGTCCAGATGGACCACATGGCCGACAAATTCCCTTCGGACATCGGCGACGGGCTCCGCAAGCGCGTGGCGATCGCGCGGGCGCTGACGCTGTCGCCCGAGTTCGTGATTTTTGATGAACCGACGACCGGCCTCGATCCGCTTGCGGCGGCCAACGTCGACCAGCTGATCCGCCAGTTGAGCGATGAGCAGGGCGTGACGTCGATTGTCGTCAGCCATGATCTGCGGTCGATCTTCACGGTCGCCGATCGCATCGCGATGATCTACCAGGGCGAAATTCGCCTCGACGGAACGCCTGAAACGTTCCGCCAGACCGAGGATCCGATCGTTCAGCAGTTCATCCGTGGACTTGCCGAAGGTCCGATGGTGTTGTAGACGGTACCCCCGTTTGCCGAGAGCAGGAGCCGCGTGAAAGAGAAGTCCATCGAGGTCAAGGTCGGCGCGCTGGTGCTTGTCTGCGCTGCGTTGCTCGTTGGGTTCATCTTTGTTCTCGGGGACATGGGCGGCTCCGGCGGCTTCTCGATCAACGTCGATTACGAGACGGCGAGCGACATCAAGCCCGGTGCGCCGGTGAAGATCGCGGGCGTCAATGCCGGCAAAGTCAAAGCCATTGAGTACTGGGGCGGCAAGAAAGACCCCGTGTCCGGCCGCCGCGTGATCGTGCGCGTCACCCTCAATCTCGACCCGACCAAGGGCGCGACGCTCCACAAGGACGCCGAGTTCTTCATCTCGACGCAGGGCATCCTCGGCGAGAAGTACATTGAAGTCGATCCGGGCACTTACGAGCAGCCTTTCCTGCGTTCCGGCCAAGTGACGATGGGCGAACCGCCGCTGCGGATGGAAATTCTCGGCCGGCAGCTGACCAAAGTCGCCGGGTCGATCACGCGGATCCTCGAGAAGAACGAGGACGTGGTCCACAACGTGCTGGTGCACACCGACGAGACCGTGCTGGAAGCCAAGAAGACCGTGCAGGATGCCGACAAGCTGATCGTGGACAACCGCGAGGAAGTGAAGCGGATCATCGAGCGTCTGGATCGCACAAGCGAGAAGATTGAGAAGATGATCGCGGCGGTGGAAGGCGCGGTTGGCGACGGCAAGCAGTTGAAGGCGACGCTGAAGCACGCCGAGTCGATTACCGAGAAGGTCGACAACGCGGCGGATCCAGTGCTCAAGGACGCCAAGCAGATCACCAAGAATCTGCGGACGTTGTCTGAGAAGCTGCGCGACAACCCGACGACCGAAGTGCTGCTGGGCGACGCGGGGCATCAGAAGGTCATCAACGTGCTGAATCGCGTCGATGGCGCGATGGAAGACGTGCAGGAAGTGACGAAGAACGCGCGCTCGGGGCGCGGCACGATTGGCGGACTGCTGATGGACAACGAGCTGTTCATGGATCTGAAGCTGATGCTGAAAGACCTGAAGCGGCATCCGTGGAAATTCATCTGGCGCGAGTGAGCTTGGCCGCGTCGATTCTGGCGCGCTGACGTGAGCGTCCGGCGATTAACCAAGAGGCCATCGCTGCGGCTCTGCCCGCCAATCGCTTTCGCCTATCGCCATCATCCAAACAATCCATTTTCCTTATCGACGTGTGCGGCCTACCGTTCATCCTATGCTGCCGCTGACTTGGCGGCGCGCAGGAGGCGAGGCGATGGAACCGATTGTGATCGTGGGTACGGGGCTGGCGGGCTATGGCGTGGCGCGTGAACTGCGGAAGATGGATGCGACGGTGCCGATTGTGCTCCTGAGCCGCGACGGCGCCGAGCAGTACGCAAAGCCCAATCTCTCGGCCGCGCTGGCCGCAGGGCACACGCCGGAGCGTTTGGTGCAGGCGAGTGCCGAGGACGTGGCCAACAAGCTGCGGGCGGACGTGCGGCCGTTCAGCGTCGTCACGGCGATTGATCCCGAAGCGCGGACGCTGACGGTCAACGGCACGGCGCTGAAGTACCGCGATTTGGTGCTGGCGGTAGGCGCCGATCCGCTGCGGCCGCCGTTCCTGACGGCGGAAGTGGCCGCCGATGGCCGCGTGCTGCAGGTCAACGATCTGGCTGACTACCGCAGGTGGCGCGACAGGCTCGCGGGCGTGCAGCGCGTGGTGGTGATTGGCGCGGGGCTGATCGGCGTGGAGTTCGCCAGCGACCTGGTGGCGGCGGGCAAAACCGTGACCGTCGTGGACATGGGGACGCAGCCGCTGGGGCGGCTCCTGCCACCGGAGGCGGCCGAGGTGATGCGCG
Source organism: uncultured Myxococcales bacterium (assembly GCA_903842345.1). Classification (GTDB taxonomy): domain Bacteria; phylum Myxococcota_A; class UBA9042; order UBA9042; family UBA9042; genus CAIYBN01. The sequence goes on along the minus strand of CAIMLR010000005.1, from coordinate 130,132 downwards.
GGCAACTGCAAGCGGCGGGCGTGCAGTGGCGGCTGGGGCAGGGCATCGCGCAGCTGAACCTCGGGCCGGACGCAGTCGAGGTTGTGCTGCAGGATGGACAGCAGGTCACCGGCGAACTGATCCTCGTGGCGATCGGCCTCTCGCCGCGGTTGGACCTGGCGCGTCAGGCGGGATTGAAGACGGCGCGCGCCATCGTCGTGGACGCGCACCTGGCCACGAGTGCGCCGCACATCTACGCGCTGGGTGATTGCGCTGAGGTGGCAGGGCAGTGGCTACCGTACGTGGCGCCGCTGCTGCACGGGGCGAAGGCGCTCGCGGCGACGCTGTCGGGGCAGCCGATGGCGGTGGCCTATCCGCCGATGCCAGTCATCGTGAAGACGCCGCCGTGTCCAACGGTGGTCCTGACGCCGCCGCAAGGCTCGATCTGGCAGACGACCCACGAAGGCGCAAACGTCCGCGCACTGGCGCACGACGCGTTTGGCGGCTTGCGCGGATTCGCGTTGATGGGTGCGAACGTGGCCGACCGGACGACACTGGCGCGACAGGTCGTGAGCACTTGAGCGCCCTTGGCGATCAAACGGCAGCGGTGAATCGCGGCAGTGCCAGCGATTTTGCCGAAATGCGCGAATCGCCAGTTATTTCAATGTCGTATGGTTCGCGCGCACAAGACCGCCGCGCTGCGACCGGCTGGAGCGGCAGTACACAGCCGCAATGCGGACTTGCCAAACGCCGTGGAGGCAGCAAATAGCGGGTCGCCGAGCGAAACCGCTTGACATGCGCCCGCCAGCGTCGCACAATAGCGCCCCCACGGTTGGAAGGCCGAAGTCGCAAGACCAAGCACTTCCTGCAAAACCCGTGTCCCGCCATCGGGAAAGGAGCCTTCGCAGTTTCGCCTCACGGCGGCACTGCAAGAGGAACAGCTGCCGATAACAGCCGTTCCCTCCGCGAAGGCACGATGGCCGCTATCCCCTCGGAGGATGGCGAACGCGCAGGCGCCCATCGCCGAACGCTACCTGGAAACAGGCGCAGTTCGGTAGAGGCGTCTCCCGCGACGGGAAATCAGGCTGGAGCCCATTCGGTTTCGCCTGCTTTCTCTTCGGCGCATTCGTTCCCCGGGTCGGTCCCGCGAAGTGGTCCGCGTGCAGATGAATGTTTCTCCGGGCGGTTGCCTGGTGAGACGGAAGCGAAGTGCTCAGGTGCTTCGCAGGCTGATAGCGAGAACGGAGAGACAACGTATGCCGACGATCAACCAGCTCGTGCGCGCCCAACGCGACGCCAAGCACGTCAAGACCAAGGCCCCCGCGCTGCAGGCTTGCCCGCAGAAGCGCGGCGTTTGCACCCGCGTCTACACGACCACGCCCAAGAAGCCGAACTCGGCGCTGCGCAAAGTGGCCCGTGTGCGTCTGTCCAACGGCATGGAAGTGACGTCGTACATCCCCGGCGTTGGTCACAACCTGCAGGAACACAGCATCGTGCTCATCCGCGGCGGTCGCGTCAAAGACCTTCCGGGTGTGCGCTACCACATCGTGCGCGGCAGCCTGGATACGACCGGCGTCGCGGGTCGCAAGCAGAGCCGTTCCAAGTACGGTGCGAAGCGTCCCAAGTAACTTGCTGACGGTGTAAGGTCCTCACGGACCGGTCCGCGAAAGAACTGAGAGAGATAGGAGTTTCCAATGCCACGTCGCCGCGAAGTACCCAAGCGCCCAATCACGCCGGACCCCAAGTTCCGTGATCAACTGGTCGCCAAGTTCGCCAACTGCCTGATGTATGACGGCAAGAAGTCGGTCGCTGAAGCCGTTCTGTACAACGCGCTCGAGAAAGTCGAGTCGCGCGGCAAAGACGATCCGCTCAAGCTGTTCCGCACGGCGTTGGATAACATTCGCCCGTCCGTGGAAGTGAAGTCGCGTCGCGTCGGTGGTTCCAACTACCAGGTGCCCGTCGAGATTCGCCCGGAACGCCGCAACGCGCTGTCGATTCGCTGGTTGATCCAGGCCGCCCGCGCTCGTGGTGAGAAGTCGATGGAAGAGAAGCTCGCCAACGAGATTCTCGACGCCGCTGCTGGCCGCGGTACCGCGGTCAAGAAGCGTGAAGACGTGCACCGTATGGCGGAAGCCAACAAGGCGTTCGCGCACTACCGCTGGTAGTCGTTCCCGCATCGTTCCTGGTCTGAATCGTTCCCGTATCGAATCTGGAGTTCCCCGTGCCTCGTACACAAGCGCTCGCAAATTTCCGCAACATCGGCATCATGGCCCACATTGATGCTGGCAAGACGACGACGACCGAGCGCATCCTGTATTACACGGGCCGTCTCCATAAGATCGGCGAAGTGCACGATGGCGCTGCCACCATGGACTTTATGGAGCAGGAGCAGGAGCGCGGCATCACGATTACGTCCGCCGCGACCCAGTGCCAGTGGAAGGGCAAGACCATCAACATCATCGACACGCCCGGCCACGTCGACTTCACCATCGAAGTGGAGCGTTCGCTCCGCGTGCTCGACGGTGCGGTTGCAGTGTTCTGCGCAGTCGGTGGCGTGCAGCCGCAGTCTGAAACGGTGTGGCGTCAGGCCAACCGCTACCATGTGCCGCGCATCGCGTTCGTCAACAAGATGGACCGCACCGGTGCGAACTTTGACCGCGTGCTTCAGGACATGCGCGAGCGCCTCGGCGCCCGTGTAGTGCCGTTGTACCTGCCGATCGGCGCCGAAGAGAACTTTGAAGGCATCATCGACCTGCTCTCCATGAAAGCGCTCATCTTTGATGAAGCCGCCTCGGGCGTGAAGTGGGATACGGAAGAGATTCCGGCTGAGATGCTCGCTGACGCCCAGAAGGCGCGTGAATACCTCATGGATGCCGCCGTTGAAAGCGACACCGACGCGATGGAGCGTTACCTGAACGGTGACGAGATTCCGGTCGCGGAGATCACCTCGCTGATTCGCAAAGGCGTTCTGGCGATGGCGTTCATCCCGGTGCTCTGCGGCTCCGCGTTCAAGAACAAGGGCGTTCAGCAGCTGCTTGACGCCGTGACGGACTACCTCCCGTCGCCCCAGGACATCAAGCCGGTTGCCGGCCACGTTCCGGATGGCGAAAAGAACGCGGGCGACGAGATCTTCCGCGAAGCGAAAGACGACGCGCCGTTCTGCGGCCTGGCGTACAAGCTGTGGACGGACCCGTTCATTGGTCACCTCACCTACGTCCGCATCTACAGCGGCACGATGGTTGTCGGCGACGCGGTGATCAACTCGAACACCGGCAAGGGCGAGCGCATTGGTCGCATCATGCGGATGCACGCCAACAAGCGCGAAGACATCAAAGAAGCGTACGCCGGCGACATCGTCGCGGTGGCGGGCCTGCGTGACACGATCACGGGCCACACGCTCTGCGACACCAAGCAGCCGATCGCGCTTGAATTGATGAAGTTCCCGGAACCCGTGATCTCCGTGTCCATTGAACCGGAGAACAAGGACGAGGAAGAGAAACTCGGCAAGGGTCTGACCAAGCTGGCGCGCGAAGATCCTTCGCTCCGCTTCTTCACCAACGAAGAGACGGGCCAGACGCTCATCGCCGGCATGGGCGAGTTGCACCTGGAAATCATCGTGGACCGCCTCAAGCGCGAGTTCAAGGTGATCGCCAAGGTCGGTCGTCCGCAGGTTGCTTACCGTGAGACCATCACGCAGGGCGCTGAAGTCGACTACAAGTACGCGAAGCAGACGGGTGGTCGCGGCCAGTATGGCCACGTGTGCATCCGCATCGCGCCGCAAGAGACGGGCAAGGGCTACGAGTTCAGCGACGAAGTTAAGGGCGGCGTGATTCCGAAGGAATACATCCCGGCCGTCGACAAGGGCATCCAGGACGCCATGTCCAACGGCACCCTCGCGGGCTTCCCGCTTGTCGACATCAAGGCGACGCTGTTCTACGGCTCGTACCATGAAGTTGACTCGAACGAAATGGCGTTCCGCATCGCGGGCTCCATGGCGTTCAAGGAAGCCGTCAGCAAGGCCAAGCCGGTTCTGCTCGAACCCATCTTCGCGATGGAAGTCGAAGTGCCGGAAGACTACATGGGCGACATCATCGGCGACTTGAACAGCCGTCGTGGCCGCATCACCAATCTGGGTGAGCGCGGCGGTTCGCGGACGATCGAAGCGGAAGTGCCCCTGGGCGAGACCTTCGGTTACGCCACGGATCTGCGCTCGCGCACTCAGGGTCGTGGCACGTACACGATGCAGTTCAGCCACTACGCGCCGGCTTCGTCGTCGGTGTTGGCTGAAATCGTCAAGAAGAACGGTTAATTAGCGCAATTCGGTTCGCTTAGCAGTTTTCAGGAGTAATCGTCATGGCAGGTCAACGCATCCGCATCCGGCTCAAAGCCTATGATTTCAAGCTGCTGGATCAGTCCGTCAGCGAGATCATCACGACCGTCCGTACCACGGGCGCGCGCATTGCCGGTCCGATTCCGCTGCCGACGCGGATCAACAGCTACACGGTGCTGCGTTCGCCGCACGTGGACAAGAAGAGCCGCGAGCAGTTCGAAGTGCGTACGCACAAGCGCCTGATCGACATCCTGGACCCGACGCAGCAGACGCTTGACGCGCTGATGCGTTTGGACCTGGCGGCGGGCGTCGCGGTTGAGATCAAGACCTGATCTGACTGTGAGTCGATAGAGCAGTAGCGATTAGCACCCGGGCGGGACAAGTACCGCCCCTACACGAGACACGAGGGCAGTCATGCCAAAGTTCGCCATCCTCAATACGCAAGCCAAGCCCGTCGGCGAGATCGAACTCGCGGATTCGGTGTTCGCTGCGGAAATGAAGCCGTACCTGCACTGGGAAATCGTGCGCAATCAGCTCGCGGGTCGCCGCAAGGGCACCCACTCGGTCAAGACGCGCACCACGGTGCACGGCACGACCAAGAAGGCGCTGAAGCAGAAGGGCTCGGGCGGTTCGCGTCACGGCTCCAAGAAAGCGCCGATCTACCGCGGCGGCGGCGTGGCCCACGGCCCGCACCCCCGCAACTACAGCTACACCGTGCCGAAGAAAGTGCGCGCTGCCGCTCTGCGCTCTGCGCTGACGACCCGCGCTTCGACGGGCGACCTGCTGGTCATCGACCAGTTCGTGTTCGCGGCCCCGAAGACCAAGGAGGCGCTCGCCATCCTCGGTCGCCTGGGCACGATCAAGGCGCTCGTGGTGACCGCTGATGAGCAGGCCAACCTGCACATGTCGATCCGCAACCTCAAGACGTCCAAGTACATTCGCGCTGAAGGCGTGAACGTGTTTGATGTCCTGAAGTACGACAAACTGATTCTGACCGTCGACGCCGCCAAGGCGCTCGAGACCCGGTTGGCCTAAGTTCTTCTCTTTGACTCGAGGTGCCTTATGGGCCTGCATTTGACCCAAGTCCTGATTCGTCCGCTGATTACCGAGAAGAACAACATTGCGCGTGAATCGCTCAACGTTGTGGTCTTTGAAGTGCATCGCGACGCCAACAAGCCGATGATCAAAGCCGCCGTCGAACAGCTGTTCGGCGTGAAGGTTGACTCAGTGCGCACCCAGCACAAGCCGGGCAAGCTGCGTCGCGTCGGCAAGTTCTCTGGCCACCGTGCGGACGTCAAGAAGGCGTTTGTCCAGGTTGCTAACGGTCAGCAGATCGAGTTCTTTCAAGGCGTTTGATAGCGTCGGCTTTCAAGGCTGAGCGTTTCGGAGTTCGAAATGGGCATCAAGAAGTATCGTCCTTATAGCGCAGGCACCCGCCAGTTGGCGCTCGACAATTTCGCTGACGTCACGACTGACACGCCGCATAAGCCGCTGTTGGTTCCGATGTCCACGACGGCCGGTCGTAACAACCTCGGCCGCATTACGTCGCGCCACGTTGGCGGTGGTCACCGCAAGCATTACCGCATTATCGACTTCAAGCGCGATAAGGTGGCGGTGCCGGCGACGGTTGCGACAATCGAGCACGACCCGAACCGGTCGGCCCGCATCGCGCTCCTGCACTATGCAGATGGCGAGAAGCGTTACATCATCGCGCCGCTCGACATCAAAGTCGGCGACGTCGTGATTTCCTCGAAGAACGCCGACATCAAGTCGGGCAATACGCTGCCGCTGGAAAACATTCCGGTGGGTACGTTCGTCCACGCGGTTGAGCTGCAGCCCGGCAAGGGCGCGCAGATGTGTCGCTCGGCCGGTACGGCTGCGCAGCTGATGGCGAAAGAAGGCAAGCACGCGCTGCTTCGCCTGCCGTCTGGCGAACTCCGCAAAGTGGGCCGTGATTGCCGTGCGACCATTGGTCAGACCGGTAACCTCGACCACGACAAGATCAACCTGGGCAAAGCTGGTCGTACCCGCTGGTTGGGCATCCGCCCGCAGACGCGCGGCGTGGCCATGAACCCGGTCGATCACCCGCACGGCGGTGGTGAAGGTCGCACTTCGGGCGGTCGGCATCCGACGAGTCCGTGGGGTTGGAAGACCAAGGGTCCGAAGACGCGCCATAACAAGCGCACGGATCGCCTCATCGTTTCGCGCCGCCCGAAGGGCAAGCGCTAGGACGGCAATGAACCGCGCAGGTAACTGAGCGGGCAACGGATTTAGAACAGACTAGGCACGAGGATTCACATGGCGCGTTCGATTAAAAAGGGTCCCTTCATCGACGGGCATCTCAAAGAGAAGGTCGAGGAAGCGAACCGTACGAGCAACAAGCGACCGATCAAGACCTGGTCGCGTCGTTCGACGGTGTTCCCCGACTTCGTCGGTCTGAACTTCATGGTCCATAACGGCAAGAAGTTCATCCCGGTGTTCGTTACGGAGAACATGGTCGGCCACAAGCTGGGCGAATTCTCCCCGACGCGCACGTTCTTTGGCCACTCGGCCGACAAGAAAGCGAAGAAGAAGTAGGGTGCGGGCTCGTCCCGCGCCGCGAAGAACACACGGCTTGGTCCTCTTGACCGCCCGTACCGAAACGATAGAGGTTTGAAATGGCCAGCAACGTTGTCTACCTGCGGAATCTGAACATCGCGCCGCGTAAAGTGCGCGTCGTCGTGGACTTGATTCGCAATAAGCCGGTCGCGCAAGCTTCCGACATCCTGCGCTTCCTGGTGAAGCTTGGCGCCGAGCCGGTGCGCAAGCTGCTGGAGAGCGCGGTGGCCAACGTGCGCCAGGAAGGCACGCTGGATGTGGACACGCTGATCGTCAAGAGCGTGTACGTTGACCAGGCTCGCATGCTCAAGCGGTTCACCCCGCGTGCGCAGGGCCGTGCGACGAAGATTCTCAAGAAGTCGAGCCATGTGACGCTCGAAGTCGGCGTGAAGTAGGCCAATTCTCGGCAGTTTGCCGTACGTACGAGCCAGTTCGTACACAGGTTTCTGGAGGAACTCGTGGGACAGAAAAGTCATCCAAATGGTCTTCGCCTCGGCGTGATTCGGACTTGGAACTCCAAGTGGTTCGAAGAGAAGAACTACGCGAAGTGGTTGCACGAGGATCTGCTGATCCGCAAGACCATCAAGAAGAAGATGTTCCACGCGGGCATCGCGCGCGTCGACATCGAACGTCGCGCTCGGCAGATCCGCGTTGGCGTGCACACCGCGCGTCCTGGCATCCTCATCGGGCCGAAGGGTAAGGAAGCCGAGAAGCTGAAGGCTGATCTCCAGAAGATCGCCGCCGGCGAGATCGTGCTCTCGATCCACGAAGTCCGTCGCGCCGAAACCGACGCGCAGCTCGTCGCCGAGTCCATCGCCACCCAGCTGGAGCGCCGCGTTGCGTTCCGCCGTGCGATGCGCAAAGCGATGCAGGCTGCACAAAAGTTCGGCATCAAAGGCATTCGTGTGGCATGCTCCGGTCGCCTCGGCGGCGCGGAAATCGCTCGGTACGAATGGTATCGTGAAGGCCGGGTTCCGCTGCACACGTTGCGCGCGGACATCCAGTACGGCGAGACGACCGCGAAGACCACGTACGGCGCCATTGGCGTCAAGACCTGGATCTATCACGGCGACATCCTGCCGGAACGGCCCAACGCGTTGTCGGTCAAGAACTAGTTCGAATTTGACGTTCGTTTAAGGAGTTAGCCATGTTGGCACCGAAGCGCGTACAGTGGCGCAAAGTGATGAAGAGCGATCTGCGCGGCCACGCACAGACCGGCAATGACGTGTCATACGGCGACTTTGGCCTCATGGCCATCGAGTGCGGCTACCTGACCAGCCGTCAGATTGAAGCCGCTCGTATTTCGATGACCCGCAAGGTGAAACGCGGCGCGAAGGTGTGGATTCGCATCTTCCCGCAGAAGCCGGTCACCAAGAAACCTGCCGAAACCCGCATGGGTAAAGGTAAGGGGCCACCGGATCACTGGGTTGCCGTTGTGCAGCCGGGCACCATGCTGTATGAGATCCAGTCGGATGACGCGGATTTCACCCGGCAGGCCCTGGAGCAGGCTGCGTACAAGCTGCCCATCAAGTGCAAGGTCGTCGCTCGCGGCGAAATCGCGTAACTGTCGCCAGCGACGGTACACGAGTGAACGTTTAGATTTTCGGAAGACTGAGAGGATACCATGGCATCGACCGTGATTAGCGAAATGACTGACGTGGAACTGCGCCGCAAGGAGTCGGAACTGCGCGACGAACTGTTTCGCCTGCGTTTCCAGCACCACACCGGTCAGCTCCAGAGCCCGATCAAGCTGCGCACGACGCGCCGCGATCTGGCCCGCGTGCTGACGCGCTTGCGCGAACTGGAACTGGTCATCAACCACCCGGCGGCCGCAGAGTAATTCTCGCTCGAGCCTCCTGACTCACTCTGACTTGTAAGGACACACCATGGTCGCTACCGAGACCGACATCATCGAAGCCCCCGCCGCCGTTGAAACGGACGAGCTCAAGGGCCGTCATCGCCGCACCGCCACCGGCATTGTCGTTTCGACGGCGATGGACAAGACCGCGGTCATTTCCGTGACCCGCGTCTTCTTGCACCCGAAGTACCGCAAGTACGTTCGTCACAGCAAGAAGTACATGGCGCATGACGAACATGGCGTCTGCAACATCGGTGACCAGGTGGTGATCGAAGAGTGCCGGCCGATGTCCAAGCACAAGCGCTGGCGCTACCTCAACACGCTGCGCAAGAAAGAAGCGTAAGCAAACTACGGCGTCAGCCACTACGTTTGAACGATTGACCGAGGTTTATCATGATCCAGACCGAATCCTACCTGAACGTGGCCGACAACTCCGGCGCCCGCCGTCTCCGCTGCATCAAGGTGCTCGGCGGCTCCAAGCGCAAGTACGCTTCGCTCGGCGACATCATTGTCTGCGCGGTGCGCGAAGCGCTCCCGAAGTCCAAGGTCAAGAAGGGCGACGTGGTCAAGGCCGTCATCGTCCGCACGACCAAGGAAGTGGGCCGCGAAGACGGCAGCTACATCAAGTTTGATGGCAACGCCGCCGTGGTCATCAACAACAACAAGGAGCCGGTCGGCACCCGTATCTTCGGGCCGGTCGCTCGTGAACTGCGCGCCAAGCGCTTCATGAAGATCGTGTCCCTGGCGCCGGAAGTGCTGTAAGCATCCAGTCCACAGATTGGCCCACGAGAAGTAGTGTTGGTCGACGAGAAGTAGTTAGCGAGGAAGCAGTCATGCGCAAGATCAAGAAGAACGACACGGTCATCGTTACGGCCGGCAAAGAAATCGGCAAGACCGGCAAGGTGTTGCGCGTGATCGAGGCGAAGCTCGACGGCAAGAAGGCGCCCGCGAAGGGTGCTGACCACGTCGTCGTGGAAAAGCTGAACATCATCAAGCGCCACACCAAGGCGCGCGGCACGCAGCGTGCGGCCGGCATCATTGAGAAGGAAGCCCCCATCTCGATTTCCAACGTGGCGCTCGTGAGCCCGACGACCGGCAAGGCCGTGCGCGTTGGCTTCGAGACCGTGGAAGATGCAAAGGGCAACCAGAAGAAGATCCGCGTCGTCCACAAGACGGGCGAGCGTCTCGATCCGGTGTAAAGAAACTGAGGTAAGGTTCATCGGCGGCATTAGCCGAGGGCTAAACGGTTGTGACTGAAGGACAGTCGACCGCAAGCCGCCGAAGGGACAAGAGAAGCGAGGATGTGATGGCAGAGAAGCAGAAAGGCAAGTCGGCAGCCCCCAAGAACAGCGCGCCGGCGACCAAGATGACGATGGCGAAAGCCGATGACGCCGTGGGCGAGAAGGTGATTCCGCGCCTCCGCACGCAGTACTCGGAAAAAGTCATTCCGGCGATGCAGGCGGAGTTTGCTTACGGCAACCCGATGCAGCTCCCGAAGATCGAGAAAGTTGTGATCAACTTTGGTCTCGGTGAAGCCACGCAGAACCCGAAGGTCATCGAGCGTACGGTTGAACAGTGCCTGGCGCTTGCCGGTCAGAAGCCGATTGTCACGCGTTCGCGCAAGGCCATCGCCAACTTCAAGCTGCGCGAGAACCTGCCCATCGGCGTGAAGGTCACCCTTCGCCGCGAGCGAATGTTCGAATTCTTGGACCGCCTGATCTCCATCGCGCTTCCGCGCGTGCGTGACTTTCGCGGCGTGTCGGCCAAGGGCTTTGACGGCCGTGGCAACTTCACGATGGGCGTCAAGGAACAGATCATCTTCCCGGAAATCAACTACGATGCGGTCGACAAAGTGCGCGGCATGAACATCACGGTTGTGACGTCCGCCAAGACGGATGCGGAAGCCAAGGCGTTGTTGACGCACTTTGGCATGCCCTTCCGCAAGTAACCGCACACACTCGAGAAGTAGGAACCCACAATGGCCAAGACCAGTCAAATCATCAAGTCGCAGCGCACGCCCAAGTACGCGATTCGTCACCGTAATCGCTGCAAAGTGTGCGGCCGCCCGCGCGGCTTCATTCGCAAGTTTGAACTCTGCCGTATCTGCGTGCGCGTGCTCGCAGTCCGCGGCGAACTCCCCGGCGTCACCAAGGCGTCCTGGTAGTTCAGGAGCTGGACTTGCGGATGGCAGCCTGGCTGCCTGACGGTCCTGTGTGCAAAGAGTGGGTGGCGTCCTGGTAACCAAGCCAAAAGCGCCACTGAGCATTGAAGTGATTGAGAATCTACAGTTTACGGAGTAGCCAATGGCCACCAACGACCCCATCGCCGATTTCCTGACCCGCGTGCGCAACGGCATCATGGCCCGTCACAGCGAAGTCAAAGTGCCGGCGTCGAACATGATTCGCTCGCTCGCCAAGATCCTTCATGAAGAAGGCTTCGTGGGCGACATCAGCGAGACGCACGACGACGCGCAGGGCGCCATCACGGTGCAGCTGCGGTACGCCGCGGACAAGAGCAACGTGATCCTCGGCCTGAAGCGCGAATCGCGTCCCGGCCAGCGTCGCTACGTCGCGGTGGAATCGATTCCGCGCGTCAAGAACGGCATGGGCATTGCCATCCTGTCGACTTCCGGCGGCGTGATGACCGGCTCGCGCGCCCGTCAGTTGAACGTGGGCGGCGAGTTGATTTGCACTGTGTGGTAAGCAACACAGGGCTTGGGAAGCCAAAGCCCTAACCCTGTGGTGGCAGACCCCTGGCACCAAGTGACTGAATTCTCAGCGAGTTCGAGGATACCATGACGACCGAAACGACCATCAACGCGGAACCCAAAGTAGTCGTGTCCCGCGTGGGCAAGGCGCCGATTCCGGTGCCCGAGAAAGTGACCGTGGCCATCAACGCCGAAACCGTGACCGTCAAAGGTCCGCTCGGCGTCCTGACCCGCACGTTCAAGGGCGTCCGCTTTGAAGAGAAGGCGGGCATTCTGATTGTGCACGCGCTCGAAGAGACCCGGACCGGCAAGGCGCTTCACGGCCTCGGCCGCAACTTGCTCCGCAACATGGTGCAGGGCGTGTCTGCCGGCTACAAGCGCGAACTGGACGTCATCGGCGTCGGTTATCGCGTGGAGGCCATCGGCCAGGCGCTCAAGTTCTCGATCGGCTACTCGCACCCGGTGCTGTTTCCGCTTCCGGACGGCGTCGCCTGCAAGATCGAAAAGCAGACCCACCTCGAACTGACTGGCGTCGACAAAGAGATGCTCGGTCAGGTCGCGGCGAACATTCGCTCCCTGCGTCCGCCGGAGCCCTACAAGGGCAAGGGCATTCGCTACACGGACGAGAAAGTTCGCCAGAAGGCCGGCAAGTCCGGTGGTAAGGGCGGCAAGAAGAAGTAGGGTAGGGGCTTGTCCCCTGCCGCGGCCCAAGACTAGCTTGGTTCGTTGGCGACGGACTTCGGTCCGTACCCGAAGCGTGAAAATGGCCCCCTCGCGCGCAAGCACCCAGGGCCCCGGACGCGGAGTGAGCATCTCTGCGACGTGTGAAAGTCGGCATCGCGCCGACAAAAGGAGAACACCATGCTCGGTAAGATTGCAAAGAACCCGCGTGAACACCGCAAGATGCGGTTGCGCTTCACCCTTCGGGGCACCACGGAACGTCCGCGCATGTCGGTCTTCCGCTCGGCGCGTCACATCTACGTCCAGGTCATCGACGACGACACGGGCACCACGCTCGCCGCCGCTTCGTCGGTTGAGCCGGGCTTCCGCGCCTTTGACGGCGACAAGTCGGCGATGGCCGCTGCGGTTGGCAAAGCTGCCGCTGAGCGCGCTGTGGCCAAGGGCTTGACCAAGCTGGTTTTCGACCGCAACGGTTTTCGCTACACGGGTCGCGTTGCGGCCGTGGCGACGGCTGCGCATGAGATGGGCCTACTGAGCAAGGGCGGCTACGGCACCCAGGCTGACTCCACTTCCGAAGGCGAGGAATAAGAATGGCTAGCGAGAACAACAAGCAGCAGCGTGATAACCGGGGCCCGCGTCGCGATCGTCCGGATGCGCCGCAGGATGACTTCGGTGCAGCCACCATCGCCATCAACCGCACGGCCAAGGTCGTGAAGGGTGGTCGGCGGTTCTCGTTCTCCGCGTTGATCGTGGTGGGCGACGGCAAGGGCCAAGTTGGCGTGGGCATGGGCAAGGCCGCTGAAGTGCCGGAAGCGATCCGCAAGGGCACCGAGCAGGCCAAGAAGCAACTGTTCACCGTCCCGCTGGTCAAGGGCACGATTCCGCACGACGCGATGGGCCATTATGGCGCTGGCGAAGTGATGATCAAGCCGGCCAGCCGCGGTACGGGCGTCATCGCTGGCGGCCCGGTCCGCGCGCTGCTGGAACAGGCGGGCGTGCGTGACGTCGTGACGAAGTGCATCGGCAGCAACAATCCGCATAACGTGGTGCGTGCGACGATGGACGCGTTGCGTCAGCTGAAGACGGTGCAAGTCGTCTCAGCTCGCCGTGGCAAGACTGTGGAAGAACTGCGCAGCTAGGTCAGTCAGCGGCTTGACCGCCTGTCGGCTTGTCAAAAACGCCGGCGGAGCCTATCCTGTAGCGCCTTTGGGGCGTTGTGCAACGCGATGCGGGCCAACGTCCTGGCGGGCAAGCAAGTCAACGGCGGCGACGTCGTGGGTTGCCAATCGCCCGAGAAGAATGAACGGAGTCTATTATGTCGAATGAACTTAGTCACCTTCAGCCACCGCGTGGCGCCACCAAGACCCGCAAGCGTTTGGGCCGCGGCGTCGGTTCCGGCTTGGGCAAGACCTCCGGCAAGGGCCACAAGGGCCAGAAGTCGCGCAAGAGCCCGGACGTCGGCGTCTACTTTGAGGGCGGCCAGACTCCGCTGCAGCGTCGTCTGCCGAAGATCGGCTTCAAAAACATCTTCGCCCTGAAGTTCGCCACGGTGAACGTCAGCGATCTGGCGGTGTTCGAGTCCGGTGCGCGCGTTGACGAAGCGATGCTCCGTCGCGCCAACCTGGTCAAGGGCCGGTTTGACGCGGTGAAGATTCTCGGCGATGGCGAAATCGACCGTCCGCTGACCGTTGTGGCGCAGAAGTTCACCAAGTCGGCTTCTGAGAAGATCGCCGCCGCTGGTGGCACTGCGGTCACGGAAGCGGTCGCCAAGTAAACTGGCTCATCGGGACTTTCGTGCGAGGCAGCGGCGCTTTCTGCCGCTTGCCGTACGCCCAGAGGACACGGTTTACGGCCAAGGGGACGGGCTTCGAGCCAAGGGGATAACGTGGCGAACGCTCTTTCGAACATCGGCAAGATTCCGGAACTGAAGAACCGCTTGCTGTTCTCGCTGGCGATGCTGGCTGTCTACCGCGTTGGCGTCTTCGTCCCGGTTCCGGGCGTGGATCGTCACGCGATGGCCGCGGACTTTGACGGCGGCGGCTTCCTGGGCATGCTCGACATGTTCTCAGGTGGCGCGCTCAAGCAGAGCTCCATCTTCGCGCTCGGCATCATGCCGTACATCACGTCCAGCATCATTTTGCAGCTGCTGACCGTGCTTGTACCGACGATTGATCGCCTGAACAAAGAGGGCGAGCAGGGTCGGCGGAAGATCAATCAGTACACGCGCTACGGCACCGTCCTGATTTCGCTCGTCCAGGGCTGGCTGATCGCCGGTCAGCTGGAAGCCAACAACATGGTGGCGACCGGCGGCGCGGGCCTCAGCAGCGGCGTCGGCTTCCGTCTCCTCTGCGTGTTGGCGCTCACGACCGGCACCGTCTTCATCATGTGGCTCGGCGAGCAGATCACGGAGCGCGGTATCGGCAACGGTATGTCGCTCATCATCTACGCCGGCATCGTGGCGGGCTTGCCCAACGCGATCAGCCAGACCTGGTCGCTCGCCAAGAACGGCCAGATCAGCGCGGTTGGCCTGATTACGGTCGGTCTCGTGGTCCTCGCGGTCATCGGCGCCATCGTCTACTTTGAACGTGCGCAGCGCCGCATTCCGGTCCAGTACGCCAAGCGCGTCGTTGGCCAGCAGATGTTCCAGGCGCAGAACAGCTGGTTGCCGCTCAAGGTGAACTCCGCGGGCGTGATTCCGCCGATTTTCGCCTCGTCCATCCTCATTTTCCCGGCGACGCTGGCTGGCTACAAGTGGCTGCCAGGTTCCACCGGTCTGGCGAGCTTCGCCAACCTCTTGGTGCCGGGTCACCTGCTGTACAACACGGTCTACGTCTCGCTCATCGTCTTCTTCTGCTACTTCTACACGGCCGTGACCTTCAACGCGGTTGAAGTGGCGGATAACCTGAAGAAGGGCGGCGGCGCCGTTCCTGGCGTGCGCGCTGGTCGCGACACGGCGGTCTACATCGACACGGTGCTTTCCCGCATCACGTTCGGCGGCGCCATCTACATCGCCTCGGTCTGCGTTCTCCCGACGTTCTTGACCAACACCTTCAACGTGCCTTTCTTCTTTGGCGGTACGTCGCTCCTGATTGTTGTCGGCGTGGCCATGGATACGGCCGCGCAGATTGAAAGCCACCTGATCACTCGTTCTTACGAGGGATTTGGCGGCGAAGGTGGCCCGCGCGTGCGTGGCCGCAACATGAACGACCAATAACTGCTGACGTGCGCCAGTTCGACCGGAGTGATGCCTTGAGTCCAGTGAAACCTCAGCCCGCGAATCGGATCATCCTCTTGGGTGCGCCTGGCGCAGGCAAGGGCACGGTCGCCAAAGCGCTGGTCGATCTGTTCGGACTCTCGCACCTCTCGACTGGCGACATGCTGCGCGCGGCGGTCGTGGCCGGCAGCCCGCTGGGCGTGCAAGCCGAGAGCTTCATGGACGCGGGCGCGCTGGTGCCTGACGAGCTGATGGTGGGCCTCATCGCCGACCGTGTGCAGCAGCCAGATTGCAAGGGCCCGACGGGCATCGTGCGCTTCCTGTTGGACGGTTTTCCGCGCACGCTGCCTCAGGCTGACGCGCTCGATGCCGGCCAGCTGGGCCCGGACCTCGTTGTGTATCTGGAAGTGGACGACAGCGTGCTCGTCGATCGCCTCTGCGGTCGGCGCACGTGCCCTGGCTGCGGTAGTCCGTTCCACATTCACTTCGCGCCGCCCAAAGTTGACGGCATCTGCGATCGCTGTGGTACCGCGCTGGTTCACCGCTCGGACGATCAGGAAGACGCGATTCGCAAGCGCCTGGATGCGTTTCATCGGCAGACTGGCCCGTTGGTCGGTCGCTATGAAACCTGTCTGGTGACGATCGATGGCGCGCAGGCGCCCTCCCAGGTGTTGGCGCAAGTCGTCAGCACATTGCGGTCCCGTGGGGCGATCGCAGACGTAGAATCTCCTGCCGCGAATGCGGTAAGTTAGCGGATAGTCAAGATTTTTAGTCGGATCCGGGGCGTGGTGCTCGCGGATTGCGGACGGAGTCACGAGGACCTTACGGGGTTCACGAGAACAAGGGGCCTGGATGTCGAAAGACGACGCGATCGAAGTCGAAGGCACCGTGCTGGAGCCGCTGCCGAATGCGATGTTTCGTGTTCAGCTGGACAACGGTCACAAGGTTTTGGCCCACGTTTCCGGTAAGATGCGCATGCACTTCATCCGGATCCTGCCCGGTGATCGGGTGAAGGTGGCGCTGAGTCCGTATGACCTGACGCGCGGCCGGATTACCTACCGCGCCAAATAATTGCCGCCGCGAGGCGGTGAACGTCGCAATACGGGTGGCGTTCTGTGAATTGTTGGTGTAAACTTACGGCCCCCGGAGCGACCTTGGTTGCAATGAGGGACAAGAAGTTTCCGGTGAACAGCCGGAAGTTACGGAAGAAACGGTCCATCGCATGACGGGCCGGATTGAGACCGAGATGTTAGCCAGGGCGCCTTGCGGCCCTGCACGAGGAACCGATGAAAGTGCGAGCCTCCGTCAAACCGATTTGCGACCAGTGCAGCGTCATCAAGCGCCGCGGCATTGTGCGTGTCATCTGCGCCAACCCGAAACACAAACAGCGTCAGGGCTAATCCGCCCGGCTTGTTCACGTTCTTGTCCCTCAGGAGTTCATCATGGCCCGTATCGCTGGCGTAGACCTGCCCCGCAACAAGCGGATGGAAATCGCCCTTCAGTCGATCTACGGCATCGGCCCGCACGTTGCGGTTGATGTCTGCCAGAAGGCGGGTATTCCGCTTGGCAAAAAGAGCGACGAGCTCACCGAGACCGACATCGTTCGCATCCGCGAAGTTCTGGAAAACCAGTACAAGGTGGAAGGCGATCTGCGTCGTCAGGTGGCGATGGACATCAAGCGCCTGATGGACCTTGGTTGCTACCGTGGTCTGCGTCACCGCAAGGGTCTCCCCTGCCGCGGTCAGCGCACGCACACCAATGCCCGCACCCGTAAGGGCCCGCGTCGCACGGCGATCAAGAAGAAGTAGAAACGGCTCGCGTAGAGCCCGTTCCCAAGCAAGTATTGGCTATCACCAAGGATTTTCAGCATGGCTACCCAGCAGTCCAAGCCCGCCGCCGCCCGCGTCAAGAAGCGCATCAAGAAGAACATCCAGTCGGGCGTTGTGCACATCGTGTCGACGTTCAACAACACGATGGTCACCGTCACCGACGTGTCCGGCAACGTGTTGTCGTGGTCGACCTGCGGTCGTCGCGGCTTCAAGGGCTCGCGCAAGTCTACGCCGTTCGCGGCGCAGATGGCTGCTGAAGATGCGGCGCGTCGCGCCCAGGAACACGGCGTCAAGACCGTGTCCGTGCTGGTCAAAGGTCCGGGCACTGGCCGTGAAGCCGCTCTCCGCGCGCTTGGCAATGCTGGCTTCCGCGTCACGACGATTCGTGACGTCACGCCGATTCCGCACAATGGCTGCCGTCCGCCCAAGCGCCGCCGCGTCTAGTTCGCGTCGGTTCTAGTTGCGCAGCAGCAGCTGCGACTTTGCGAGTTTTCTACCGTACGTACCCGTCTCTGAGGAAATCATGGCCCGTTACATTGGTCCCGTTTGCCGTCTCTGCCGCCGTGAAGGCTTGAAGCTCTTCTTGAAGGGCGAGCGCTGCTACACCGAAAAGTGCGCGATCGATCGCCGCGCGTACATCCCGGGCCAGCACGGCCAGGCGCGCAAGGGCAAGGTGTCCGAATACGGTCGCCAGCTCCGCGAGAAGCAGAAAGTGAAGCGCATCTACGGTCTCGTGGAGAAGCAGTTCCGCGGCTACTACGACATGGCGTCCCGCAAGGCCGGCGTCACGGGTGAGAACCTGCTGGCGTTCCTTGAGCGTCGGCTTGACAACGTCGCGTACCGCCTCGGTTTCGCGGCGAGCCGCTCGGAAGCCCGCATCCTGGTTGCGCACGGTCACCTGCTCGTCAACGGCAAGAAGTGCGACATTCCGTCGCTCATCGTCAAGCCGGGCGATACGGTCGAAGTGAAGACCGCGACCAAAGAAGTGGCCCGCGTTGTGGAAGCGCTGGAAGCCGTGGATCGCCGTGGCGTCCCCGCTTGGCTGGTTCTGGACAAGAAGGCGATGAAGGGCACGGTCAGCACGCTGCCGAGCCGCTCGGACATCACCATGCCGATCGAAGAGCGCCTCATCGTCGAGTTGTACTCGAAGTAAGCGTTCGTCAGAACGAGCCGTCGCCAGTCGGGCGCGGATCGCGTGCGGCACCCGTCGCACCCATCACAACTCCCGGATGTCTGTGCGTAGCCGGTCCGGGCGAGTGGAGAACACATTATGCAGCGTCACTGGAAAAATCTGATTCGTCCCAAGGCCCTGGAAGTCGTCGAGCTGACGGAGACCTACGGCAAGTTCTCGGTTGAGCCGCTTGAGCGCGGTTACGGCACGACGCTGGGCAACTCGCTCCGCCGCGTGCTGCTTTCCTCGATTCGCGGCGCGGCCATTACGGGCGTGCGGATGGCGGCCCTCGGTCGCGTGGTGCGTGAAGACGACGGCGGCAAGGGCAAGACCCAGCGCAAGATGGTCGAGCAGATGCAGTCCGCGCTGCACGAATTCCAGGCGCTTCCGGACGTTGTTGAAGACGTGGCGGAAATCGTCCTGAACCTGAAAGAAGTCAACCTGACCATGGACTCCGACGAAGCGGAGTTCATCCACCTCGTCGCGGAAGCGCCGGTTGGTGGCGGTCCGGTCAAAGTGACCGCGGGCCAGCTGCAGGTTCCCGCCGGCGTGCAGGTCCTGAATCCGGATCTGCACCTGATGACGATCGAGCCGGGTGGCCGCGTTGAAATGGAATTGACCGTCAAAGACGGCGTTGGCTACGTGCCGGCGACGCGCGACGGCGGCGAAGATTCGCCGGTTGACTTGCTGCCCATCGACGCGATCTTCGCGCCGGTTCGCCGCGTCAACTTCCGCGTCACCAACGCCCGCGTTGAACAGCGCACGGACTACGACAAGCTGACCCTGGAAGTGTGGACCAACGGCGCGATTGACCCGGAAGCGGCTGTCAGCGTTGCCGCCAAGATCATCCGCGAGCAGCTGCGCGTGTTCGTTGGCTTCGAAGACGAAGAGAGCGAAGACGAGTTCGAAGGCGCCACGACAAGCGGTGGTTCGACGCCGTCGCTGACGTCGGAGCCGCTCAACGAGAACCTGTGGCGCACGATCGACTCCCTGGAGTTGTCGGTGCGGTCGGCGAACTGCCTGCAGAACGCCAACCTGCGTTACCTGGGCGAGCTCGTGCAGAAGTCGGAAGCGGAAATGCTGAAGACCAAGAACTTTGGCCGCAAGTCCCTGAAGGAAATCAAAGATATCCTGACGGAGATGGGCCTCGGCCTCGGCATGCACATCGAAGGGTTTGACCCGGAGAAGGGCCCGCCCGCGGCGTAAGGTTTGCTGCGCGCCGGCCGACTGTGCTGGCGAGCTGCTGTAGTGTTTGCAATCGGTTCTGAGAACTAGCGAGCGTGAGGAAGTTATGCGTCACAAGAAAAGTGGAAATCGTCTGAGCCGTGAAACGTCGCACCGCCGCTCGATGCTGTTGAACCTGTGCAAGTCGCTCATCGAGCACGAGCGCATCACGACGACCGACGCGAAGGCCAAAGAGCTGCGCGCGTGGATCGAGCCGCTGATCACGTTGGGCAAGGAAGATTCGGTGCACCGTCGCCGTCTGGCCTTCGCCAAGCTGCGTGACAACGGCCTGGTTGCCAAGCTCTTCAACGAGCTGGGCAAGAAGTACGCGGCCCGTCCGGGTGGCTATACGCGCACCCTGAAGCTCGGTCAGCGCTCGGGCGATGCCGCCCACATCTCGATCATCGAGTTCGTGTAGTTCAAGCTGGTTCTGCGGCCCCGTGGCGTTCGCGCCCGGGCGCCGCGGCTGGTGCGGCCGCCTTTCAGCCCGCACCGTCGGCTCTGATTTGCCGGCCTGCCGGGGCTGCTATTCCGGCGTCTGCCACTTGTAGCCGACTCCGTGAACCGTCATCAGGCTCGCGGCAATCTGCCCCAAATGCACCCGCAAACGCCGCACGTGGATGTCCACCGTGCGCGGCCCACCGGCATAGTCGCGCCCCCAAACGGCGTCGAGCAGGGCCTCCCGCGTGAAGGCCCGCCCGGTGTTCTGGACCAGGTGCCGCAGCAAGGCGAATTCCTGTGGCGTCGTCGGCATCGCGACCCCGCGCACCACGGCTTGTCGTCCGCGCAGGTCGATCGTCAGTTGCCCCGAACGCAGCAGGGACTCGCGCTCTGGCCGATGCCGCAAAGCGCGCTCGATACGCGCGGCCGCTTCTTCGCGCGGGAAGCCGCGGAGCACAAAGTCGTGGCAGGATAGTTGCGCTGCAACGTGGCAGCGCTCAGGATCCAGCACCAGCAGCCACGGCACCGCGGCGAGCACGGGATGGCTCGCCAAGGCAGGTCCCAAACTGGTGACGCTGCGCAACGGTGCGGGTTCGATGATGACGAGGTCGGGCGGCATGGCAATTGGACAATCAAACCAGGCGCCGTGGAAGCCGCGAACCGTCACCTCATGGCCAAGCGGCGCGAGCGCGGCGCGCATCGGCGAGGTCTGGGCGAGTTCGGTAAACAGGAAAATGCGCTTCACAGCCGCCAACCCTAGCATGAGGCTGCGATGATGGCCAAGCTCGCGTCCGTACAGTGGCGTTTCTGGGCGCCGGGCGTGGCGTCGGCGTGCCTGGCGATGCTGTCGTTTCCGCCCTTTGACCTGTGGTTCCTCGCGTTCGTCGCCTGGCTGCCACTGCTCCTGTGGCTGCCCCGGCTGAATCCGTCGTCCAAGCAGGCGTTCCTGGCCGGCTGGCTCGCCGGGTCGCTGCTGCATTTTGTCTTCTATTGGTGGCTCATCCACACGATGCAGGCGATGAGCGGCTTCCCGTGGCTCCTCGCGCTGCTTGTTCACCTCGTTTACGCGACGGCGATGGGCCTTCATCAGGGCCTCGCGCTGTGGTTTGTGCGGTCCCTGGTGCCTTCCGGGCCGACGACCGTTCTGCGCGCCACCGGTCGCGCGCTCGCCGTGGGCACGATTTGGGCCAGCGTCGAATTTGCCGTTCCCTACCTCTTTCCGTGGTACCAGGGCAACGCGTTCTTCCGCGTGCCGATCTTTACCCAAGTTGCGGATGTCGTCGGCATTCCGGGCGTCTCGCTCGTGTGCCTGGCAGTGACGAGCCTGTTGGCGCAAGCGTTCGCCCGCAAGCCGTTCCGCCTGCAGCCGCTGGCGCCCGTTGCGGTGATCTTGACGCTGTGGCTGGGCTACGGGCAGCTGCGGATCGCGCAGGTCGACGCGGCGCCGGTGCAGAAGACGTTGCGAACGCTCGTGGTGCAGGGCAACGCGACGCTCCACGAGAAGCTGGCGGAAGGCCTGCAGCGCCTCGGGATGCTGTCCCGTCCGGAGCGGTTGACGCGCGCAGAGGACATGACGGACGTGGACATCGTGATTTGGCCGGAGGGGACGCTGCCGTTCTTCTGGGTCGAGGATCCCGTCGGCGACAAGGAGCCGGGCAAGCCGGCGCAGAAGACGCGGGCGCCGCAGGTCCTGCGCGACGTGAAGTGGCGCGTGCTGCAGTTGGAGAGGGTCATCCAGCGGCCGCTCCTGACCGGCTCGCTGCGGCGGCCCGATCTGCTGTGGACCGAGGAGGCGCGCAATTCCGCGATCCTGTTCCGTCCCGATGGCTCGCAGCAGTACTACGACAAAAAGATCCTGCTGCCGTTTGGCGAGTACCTGCCCGGAACGTCGGTGTTCCCGGCGCTCAAGGAGTCGATTCCGGGCGTCTCGCACATGGATCCCGGCGAGCTTTCCGGGCGGATGGACGTCGCGGGCGTGAAGCTGCTCGTCAACATCTGCTATGAGGCGCTGTATCCGGCGTTCCTGCGGGCAGAAGGCGCGGACGCGGATGTGCTTGTCAATCTGACCAATGACATCTGGTTTGGCCCCGATCCGGCGCCGACCGACCACTTGATGGTGCAGACCGCGCGGCCGATTGAGCTGCGGCGGCCCTTGGTGCGTTCAACGGTGACCGGCGTGACGGTGTACGTCGACGCGGCGGGAAGAATGCACGAACCTACGGACCTGAACGTCGAGGCCGTGCGCCGCTGGCAAGTGCCAGTCAAAGCGCTGGAAAGCCCGTATCGCCTGTGGGGCGATGCGCCCATGTGGCTCCTGACCGCCGGTGTGCTGGCGGCGGCCATCTGGCGGCGGAAATCCTTGACATCGCAGGCTGGCTAGCCTACTCCCCCGCTTCTTCCCTTGAACCCGAGAACGACCATGTCCGCGCCCAACATTCCTTTGAAGCCCAAGCCCAAGCGGCCCGCGAAACGCAAGAACCTTGCCGATCTGGGCGAGCGCCTCAACAAATTCCTCGCCAATGCGTCGGCGCTGTCCCGACGCGCTGCGGAGGAGCTGATTACCCAAGGTCGCGTGGAGATCGACGGCAAGTTGATCACGGACATGGGCGCGCGCGTCGATCCGACCAAGCAGGTCGTGACCGTCGATGGCGAGAAGCTCAAGCGCAAAGAGGGCCGGATGGCCATCGTGCTGAACAAGCCGGTTGGCTATCTGTGCACCACGAGCGATCCGGAAGGCCGGCAGCTTGTGTACAAGCTCGTGCCGCAGGGCCTGGGGCTGCATACCGTCGGTCGGCTCGACTTCAATACGGAAGGCGTGATTCTGCTGACGACCGATGGCGATCTGGCCGAGCGGCTCGGTCACGCGCGCTACAGCGTGCAGCGCGTGTACGAGGCGCGCGTGCGCGGGGTGCCGTCAGAGGAGACGCTGGCCAAGCTGCGGCGCGGCGTGCGGCTGGAAGATGGTCCGGCGCGGGCGGAGAGCGCGGAGGTGATCGCGCAGACCGACAAGAACGCCTGGGTGCGGCTGGTGCTCGTCGAAGGCCGCAACCGCGAGGTGCGGCGACTCATGGAGCGCGTTGGCCATCCGGTCATGCGGCTGCGGCGCTCGGCTTTTGCTGGCCTGACGACGCGTGGTCTGAAGCTCGGCGAATGGCGCACGCTGACGGAGGCTGAGATGGAACAGCTGCAGTCGCGCGGTCACGTCGGTTCGTTTGAACTGCCGCCCGATCCGCGGCGCAAGGGCCAGACTGGCGGGCAAAAGCGTGTGACCCGCAAGGCCATCCCGCAGCGCGGTCCGGCGGAGGCGATTGTGGAAGCGCCGGAGGTGCCAGGCCGCAAGGCGCGCCGCGTGACCGGCAAGCCGTCGCATGACTGGCAGCCACCGGCCGCGCCGACCAAGAAGAAAGCGCCGACGCAACGTCCGCGTCCAGAAGCGGTCGAGCGCACGACCGATGGTCGGCGCCGGTCCAACGTTCGCGAAAATGGCGCGCGCGGCCGTACGCCATCGAGGTAGCCCATGATTCCGTCCCGCGTTGCCTGTGTTGTGGGCGCCCGGCCCAATTTCATGAAAGTCGCGCCCGTGTACGCCGCGCTGACCCGCGCCGGTTTTGCCACGCGGCTTGTTCATACCGGCCAGCACTACGACGCCAAGATGTCCTCGGTCTTCTTTGACGACCTCGGGATGCCGCGGCCGGACGCGTTCCTCGGCGTCGGTTCGGGCAACCACGCAGAGCAGACGGCGGCGATTCTGCAGAAGTTCGACGCCGACGTCGCGCAATGGCAGCCCGATCTGGTGCTTGTCGCCGGCGACGTCAATTCCACGATCGCGTGCGCGCTTGTGGCCGCCAAACGCAACATCGCCGTGGGACACATTGAGGCCGGGCTGCGCTCGCGCGATTGGACGATGCCGGAGGAGGTCAACCGCGTGCTGACCGACGCGTGCTCGGACATGCTGCTGACGCCATCCCGCGACGCCGACGACAACCTGCGCGCGGAGGGCGTGGCCGATTGGCGCATCCACTTCATCGGGAATTGCATGATCGACAGCTTGCGGACGCACCTCGCGCGCGCCCGGGAACTGCAGACGCCGCAGTCGCTCGGCCTGACGCCCGGTCAGTACGCGGTGGCGACGCTGCACCGGCCGTCGAACGTCGATGAGCCGGAGCGGCTGGCTGAAATCCTGCGGGCGTTGGGCGACGTGGCGCGCGACGTGCCTGTGCTTTTTCCGATTCACCCGCGCACCCAGAAGCGCATCGACGACGCGGGCCTGCAAGTGCCGCGCGACGTGCGCCTCGTCGAGCCCATGGGCTATCTGCAGTTCCTCGGCACGATGGCCGACGCGCAGGTGCTGGTGACCGATTCTGGCGGCATCCAGGAAGAGACGACCGCGCTCGGCGTGCCGTGCCTGACGCTGCGGGCCAACACGGAGCGGCCGATTACCGTGACGGAAGGCACCAACATCCTTTTGGGCCTGGATCCGACGACGATTGCGCCCGCGGTGGCGGAGATTCGCGCTGGGCATTCCAAGCAGGGCCGCGTGCCGGAAGGCTGGGATGGTCACGCCGCGGATCGGGTTGTGGAGACGCTGCGCGCCGGTATCCGCACGCTGCGCGAGGGCTGACCGATGGCGGACAAGACCGCACCGCGTCGTCGTCCCTATTGGCTGATCGCCCTGCTGCTGTTGGTTGGCATCGGCTTTGGCTTGGGCGCCTGGCTGACGTGGCGGCATGAACATCTGCCGGCGGTGTCGCTGGCGAGTCAGGTGCCCGTCAAGGCGGACGCCGTGGTGTGGTTGGATCGCCTGGACCTCGCGGCCCGCGGCCTGCGTCGGCTGACCGATCGCGTGGAAGGTGCGCGCGGCGTGCGTGAGGCGCTCGCGGTGCTGGCAGACGTCGACCCGCTGGACAGTGACGCGGTGGCCAAAGCGGGCCTGCGCCCTGATGCCGGAGCGGCGCTGTTCCGCTGGCAGGATGCGCTGTGGTTGGCGCTCCCGGTTGCTGGCGACAAGGGCGCGCAACACGTCCAGACGGTGCTCAAACGCCGCGGGTACGCGGTGGCGGGGCAGAATCCGTGGCAGGTGATGGACCGGCAGGACGCGCACAAGCAGGTGGCGGAGATGCGCCTGAAGGACGGCATCCTGCTGCTTCAGTGGCCGATTGCGGCCAAGCCGGCGGCGTTTGCTGACTACGATGCCGCGGCCAAGCGCGCGACGCTGACTGGCGACAAGGGTGAAGTGCACGCGCAGATCCAAGTTGTCGCGGACGGTCCGGAGCTGACGGCGATTCACGGGCTGCTGGGCCCCGCCAACCTGGTGCTCGGCGGCCTGCTGGACCGGATCGAGCGCCTGGACGCAGATCTGCAGCTGGACGTCCCGCAGCCGCAACTGCATGTGCGCCTTGCGAGCAAGCCGGGCGCGCTCGCCGACATCGCCGACTACCACGTCCGGTTCCTGCCCGACGCGCCGGGCGCGCTGCTGGACTTGGGCCAGCTGCTGCCGGACGAGACGCCGCTGCTGGTGCGGGCGCGGCTCAATCCCGCGCTGCTCGGGCTGGTGCCGCAGGGGTTGCGCGATGCGTTCCTGCCCGCGACGGCGCTGGGCGCGTGGCACCCGGCGCTGAACGGCGTGGATTTTCAGCGCAGCGTTTTGGGCGTCTGGGACGGGCAGGTCGCGCTGGTCCTGCTGGGCGTTGCCGACGATCTGCCGTTGGATCCCGGCGGCTGGGCGCAGCGGTCCTGGCGCAAGGATTTGCGGTTCGCGCTGGCGTTCAGCGCGCGTACGGACACTGACGCGGACACGCTCGTGCAGACGCTGCGGGCGGCGCTGGAGACGAGCGCGGACAAGCCGACGATCGCGCAGTTCCGCGATTGGGCTGGGTTCGCGATCGCGATGCCGGACGCGCCGTGGTGGCTGCTGCGCCACGGGCGGCACCTCGCGCTGGTTTCGGGGCGCGGAGAGGGCGAGGATCTCGCGCGCGTCGCCACGGGCAAGTTTCCCGATTTGCATGCGGCGGCCACGGCGCAGGTCGAGAAGTCGCTCGTCGACGGCGCTGGGCGCTGGGCAGGGGCGCTCGTCGAGACGCCGCGGGTTGCCCGGGCGCTGCGTCGCCGCGGCGTGCCGGATTACGCCGTGCAGTTGCTGGCGGCGGTGCAGTCGCTCGCGGTCGGCGTGTCTTTGGATGCCGACGCGCTGACGCTGGAAGTGCAGTTGCGCCCAGCCGGGGAGGGCGCGCCATGACCACGACCGTCGCCGTCGCCGCGCGTGGTCTGCGGCGGCAGTTTCCGCTGGAAGGCGGGGGCATCGTCACGGCGCTGGACGGCGTCGATTTGCAGATCAACGCCGGGGAAATCGTCGCCATCGTCGGGCGTTCCGGCGCGGGCAAGTCCACGTTGCTCAACCTCATCGGCGCGATCGATCGCGGCTACGACGGCGAACTCACCGTCTTTGGCCAGGAGCTGCGGCGCCTGAACGAGCGGCAACTCGCGCGCTTTCGCAACCGGCAGATCGGTTTTGTGTTCCAGAGCTTCAACCTGCTGCCCGGGCTGACGGTCGGCGACAACGTGATGCTGCCGGCGTCGTTTGGCGCGGAGATGCCCGACTCAATGGTGCGGACCCGGGCGCATCATCTGCTGGACGAAGTGGGATTGGGCGATCGCTTTAACCAACCGCCCATGCAGCTTTCCGGCGGCGAGCGGCAGCGCGTGGCGATTGCCCGGGCGCTGCTCCTGGAGCCGCCGCTGCTTGTCTGCGACGAGCCGACGGGCAGCCTGGATACCGCGACGGCGGACCAGATCCTGCAGCTCTTCCAGGACATCCGTCAGAAGCGCGGGACAACGTTGGTCCTCGTCACGCACGATCCGGCGGTCGCGAAGTCAGCCGATCGCCTGGTGCGGCTGGAACGCGGCCGCATCGTCGGCACCACGCTGGAGGCGCCATGAAGCTGCGTCGCCTGCTGCAACTCACGCTCCAGAACCTGCGCTCCAGTCGGGTGCGCACGCTGCTGGCGATGGTCGGCATCATCGTCGGCACGGCGCTGCTGATGTTCTTCCTCGGGCTGGGGCAGGGCCTGCGGGAGCGCGTGCTCAACCGCATCTTCCCGGTCAACCAGCTGGAGCTGGAGCCGCGCGCTGTCCAGCTTTTTGGCACGCAACAGGTCGTGGGGCAGGCGCCGCTGGATGACAGCCGCGTCAAGCAACTGGCGACCATCCCGGGCGTGGTGCGGGCCTTTGGCAAGCACAAGTCGGCGTTCCCCGCGCGGCTGTGGGGCGGGCGTGAGCTGCTGGGGTACAACCTCTTCACGGAGGCGTTTTTTGACGGCATGCCGGTCGAGATCCTGCGCGCCGAGCTGGAGTCGTTTGAAAAGCCCGATGGCAAGCCGCCGACCGCGCAGAAGCCGCTGCGCTGCGACGTGGACCTCGACTGTCCGGCGGGTGCGATGTGCCAGGACGCGGTGTGCCAGCATGTTGTGTGGTCGCAGCATTGGCGGGACACCACCGTTCTGGCGTTGCCGTGCAGCAAGAACGACGAATGCCAGTCGGGCACGTGCGCAGAAGGGCATTGCCAGCTGGCCAATGCCCAGCCGCTGGTTCGGTGCATGCTGGAGAAGCCGGCGGGCAACGGCCGCGACCTGGAATTTGATGCAGAACGCGGTTTGACGGCCAAGCGTTGCGACGCGGCGGGCGGCTTCTGCAAGACGGAACAGCCGTGTCCCGAACGCATGTACTGCGCCGCTGACCATCCTGACAGCACGCTGGGTTACTGCGAGGAGCCTCTGCCAGCGGTCATCAATCCGCTGCTGCTGGAGGTGTTCAACAGCGACATGGCGCGCTCGCTGGGGGCGGTTCCGGTGGGATCGCTGGCGGTGCTGTACGGTGTGCGTTTTCACGTGGCGTTTGGCGATTCTTTCTTCACGCAGGACGCGGCGCGGCCGATGCAGCAGTACAAGCAGGCGCAGGTCGTGGGTTTTTCCCGCAAGGCGCCGGAGCTGGGCGTCGCGCTGCCGCTGCCGGTCGTGGCGCACTGGAATCACCGGTTGCGCGGCAACGATTCCCAAGGCCCGTACGACGCCGTGCTGCTGGAAACGGCGGACAACGAGGCGGTGCCGCAAGTCATCACCGCGGCGGAGAGCCTGGGGTTCTCCCTGAGCCGCAAGTCGCAAGCGGCGCGGACGGCGGGTGCGGTCATTTTCTTCACGGCGCTGGGGCTCGTGCTGTTGGCGCTCGTCGTGCTGGCGGTCGCGGGCGTGCAGATCGCCCAGACGTTCGCGATGCTTGTGCACGAACGGCGCAAGGAGATCGCCGTGCTCCGCGCGCTGGGGGCGACCGGCGGTGACGTCGCGGTGCTCGTGCTTGGCGAGGCCGCGATGTTGGGCTTGCTGGGCGGGGTGTGCGGCGTGGGGCTGGCGTGGCTGGGCGCGCTTGGCGTCGACGCGGCGGCGCACCAATGGCTGGCCAACGTGCCGCTGCTGCCGGAAGGCTTCTTCGTGTTTCCAAGCTGGTCGGCGCCGCTGGCGATCGGCGTCTCGCTCGTGTGCTGCGTGCTGGGCGCGGCGATCCCGGCAGGTCGCGCGAGTCGGCTCGACCCGGCGCGCGTGCTGGCCGAGGCGTAAGTTCCTGGAGCCTATCGGAAATCGGGTTCCACAGGCTTCTGGGATTCTTGTTGGGGTCATCGGCGGGAGAACCCCGCGAAGTCAATTCGCGGAGTGCGTCGGAGGTTCTCCGGCACACTGCTAGGGAACGGGAAAGACCGTCTCCAGCCGAATCGGCGTCGGCGCGCCCGCCGCGTCCGTCACGAACCAGACCGCGCCAAAGCCGAGCAGGAATACCGCGAGAAACCCGACGACGTGCTCCTCCCATCGGCGCTGTTTGCCCCACAGCGCGAGCACAAAAACGGCGAGCGACGTGGCAAAAAGCGCCATCGTCGCCAGGACGCGGACGTCCAGCGAAAACCAACCGGCGTAGTGAAAGTGCGCCTCAAACATCCGTTCCTGTTGCTGCCCGGCGGCTGTACCGCTGGCCCAGTCTACGCAAGTTCACCGCATTGACAACGACGTGCGCCACAGCGCCCGGCCACGGCGAGTGAAACTGCCAGGCCAGCGCGGCAAACATCCCGCCCGCAAACGCCGCGAACAACGGCCAGGGCCACAGTCGCCGATTGCCCAGCCCGTGCAGCGCAGCAAACAGCACCGTCGCCGCCACAACGCCCAGCGCGGCCTGCAGCGGCCCGCGGAACAGCGCCTCCTCGCCGATTCCGCTCAGCAGCGCGAGGAGCAACGCCCGCAGCGGCGTGATAGGCCCCAGTTGCGCCGCCATCGTGTCGCCGAGCGCGCGGAACCGCGGCCAGAAGCGTTCGGCCAGCCCTGTCGCCGCTAGCAACAGCACGCCCGCCGCCAGCCCAACAAGCAGGTCCAGCGGCGACGCCGGCAGCGCCAGGACACGCAGCCCGTGTTCCAGCGGCAGCGCCAGCAGCACGGCAAGCCCCGTCATCGCGCCGTACAGCAGCGCGGCGTTGCGGAGCGAACTCGCGGGAAACGGCTGGCTCATCGGCACTTCACGCGGCGAATTTGCCGGAAAACTTGACGGATCGCGGGACGGGGAGAGTCTCATGCCGCCGGGCGTCTGTTCGCCCGCGGCCGGAGGTTGCAATGCGCCCACAGTCCACGTCCCAAGCATGGCTGCACGTGAAGCGGACGGCAAGCGTCGCGCTGTTGTTGGCGACCGCTGCCTGTGATCGCGCGCCCCAAATCAACGCGATGACGCGGCAAATGGTCGAGGCCGGCGCGGGCAGCGCGGAGCGTGCGCCGATGCGCGCGGTGATTCCGACGCGGCCGGCTGCGGAAGAACACACGATCGTTGTAGATGACGAGCGCTACCTCGGCGACATCGCCCGGCAGTTGGGCGTGACGGTCGACGAGATGCTGGCGGTGAACAAGCTGGCTGAGCCGACCCTGCAGCGCGGCCAGGTGCTGCGGGTTGAAACGACGGCGGACCTGATCAACGGCTGGGAGGCGCGTCGCGTCGAACGGCGGGCGGCGAAGGCGGCCAAGGAAGCCGAGAAGCGCGCGGCCAAGGCGCAAGCTGAAGCCGACGCGCGCGCCGCCAAGATGCTGGCGAAGCGCTTGAAGAAGCTCAAGGGCAAGGCCGCGGAAGCCGCGCTTGTGGCGGCGCATTCGAGCGTGCCGCAGATCGCCGCGACGGGTCCGGTCGACGTGACCCACAAGTCGCCGGGCGGCGCGACGGTTCGCACGATTCGCGTTGGCGCGCCAGTGGCGCCGCGCTAAGCAACAGTCCCACATGCTTTGAACAATTGCGCGACTCGCGTCGCTGCGCGTCTTTCTGCGTGCGTTGAACGGGTGCCGGAACGAAGCGGACCGGACGAGCGGGGAGGGCCGGATTCGCCACTTCCCCGCGTCGCAGTTCGGTCAGACACGGGCCAATTTGCGTCAAACAGCGGCTGCGCTATCGGCCTGGATTGAACGCGCTTACGGCGCGCAGTTCTTCGGCGCCTTCGTCGTGCTGCCGCCGGTCAGCGCGCCCAGCGAGCTGGCGAGGTCGCACGTGCAGGAAAGCTGGCCGCCAAAGCAGTCGGGCGAGTTCGGGGTCGGCGTCTGGCAGCTCAGGATGTCCAGGATGCCGCCGAGCGGGTTCGTGCCACCGCCGCCGCTGCTCGCGCAGCACTCGACAAGGCCGGGAATCGGCGAGCACGCCGGGTCGGTCGGGTTGGTCGCGCAGTTGCAGGTCGGGGCGAGCATCGCGCACATCGGGTTGCCGGTGGACGTGCCGCCGCCGCTGCTGGCCGCGCCGCACGTGCACACGCCCTCGTTCGGGTTGGTGGTGCCGGTGCCCGTGCCGCCCGGGAGGCCCGGGATGCCGCCGGCGACCGCGGAAGGCTGCACGCAGCTGGAGCCCTTGGTCGCGTTGCAGAACGCCACGACGCCGTCGCACTTGCCGGTGGTGTCGTAGCAGAGGCCGGTGCCGGTGTCGCACGCCAGCGTGAACGCCGTGGTGCCGGCGTTCTGGCAGTCCGAGTCCTTCTTGCAAGTGCCGGAAGTCGGGCCGACGACGTTGACGGTGCCCGAGCACGAGTAGGTCGTGCCGTTGCACGTGCCCGCGCTCTTGGCGGCGCAGTCCGCGTCCGTCGTGCACTCAACGCACGACCACACGCCGTTGATCTGCACGCAGCCCGGGTACGGCGCGACGCACGCGGCGCATTCGTTGCTGACGGTGGACTTGGCGCACGCATGGCTCGCGAGGTCGCACTTGGGGCCAACCGAGCTGCTCGCGCAGTGGGTGTCATTGGTGCATTCGACGCACGAGCCGTTGGCCAGCTTGATCGGCGTCGGAGCCTGGCAAGCGCCGCTGGTGATGCAGGTGTGCGAGTTGGAATCGCACTTGCCGCCGCTGCACTGGGCGTCGGTCAGGCAATCCACGCACGCGCCGCCAAAGCACTTGTCGGTGCACTGCGCGCAGGCATCGGCCACGTTGCAGTTGGCGCCGTAGCAGCAGGTGCTGGCCTGGAACGCGCAGATGTTGCCGACGACCGTCTTCTGGCATGCGCTCTTGTCCGGGCACGCCGCGCCGTTGTCGCACGTCGGGGCGCACACCTTGGTCGCGCCGAGCTTGATGCATTTGAGGCCGTCCGCGCAGTCCGCCTGGGCGGTGCATTCATCGCACTGCTGCTTGACCACCGCGCACTTGCCGGTCGCGGTGACGCAGGATTGGCCCGGGTCGCACGGCGTGACGAGGCAGCCGTCGCACGAGTAGTTCGGCGGCAGGCAGTTGTTGTTCGCGGCCTTGGTGTCGGCCTTGTCGCACTTGAAGGCGGCGGGGCAGTCGTTGGCGCTGCCGCACTTCTTGGCGCAGAACGTGCCGTTGAGCAGCGTAATGCACTGGAACGCTTCGTCGCCACAGTCGGCGTCGACTTTGCACGCCTGGCAGGCCGCGCCCTTGGCGTTGCCGCTGCCGGTGTCCGTCATCGTGATGGCGTCCGTGCCGGTCGTCGTGCCGTCGCTGCCGGGTGAGGTCGAGTCGAGGTCGGTGTTCGCGCTGGCGTCGCCGCCGACGTCGAACTGGCCGATGGCGTCAGCCGTCACGGTTTTGGTGATGCAAAATCCACCCGTACACGTCTGCCCGGTTGGGCAATCGCTTGTCAGCTTGCAGGACTGGCCGTTGCTCGCCCCGGTGGTCGTGGTGCTGCCGCAGGCGCTGAGTGCGATCAACGCGACGATGGCCAACGGACTGAAGAGGGAGGAAAGTGCGTTCCGAGCGTGCATAACGTGCCTCGTGGAAAGGGGAATCGGTACGACGCATGTCGCGACGCTCCTACACTTTACGGACAATCGCCGACGCTTTCAAGGATTTCCGTCGCCCAAGCGCCCGTTCTGGCGTGATTGTTCTGTGAAATTGTGCAAGCATCGCGTCATGCGCCACATTTGGACCCTCGTCTGGCAGCCCGATGAACAAGCGCTGACGGCGCTGTTGCCGCGTCTGCCGGAGCATCAGGTTCGCCGCGGGCCGCTCGTCCTCGCGTCTGCGCATGAACTGCAGCAAACGATGGATGGCAAAGCGATCGGCATCCTGGATGGCGTCATCTTCAACGACCTCGCGCTGGCTGGGCCGCTGACCGCCCGCGGCGCGCCGATCGTTGACCACACGAGTCTGGCGCTGCACACGGTTGGCTGGTCCGGGCTGGCGGGTCTGGCGACGATGCGGTGGCACGGAACGCTGGCGATCGTGCATCAGGCGCAACGTTCCGCGATCGTGGCGCGGGATTGGCAGGGCGTTGGCGGGCTCTACTGGGCGCAGTCTGCCGGCGCGCATGTTTTCGCCAACACGTCGCAGGCTCTGCTGAATCGCGGACTCACGCCGCGGCTCGTGCCGCCGGGGATGGCGGCGATCTGTCTGCCGTCCGGCGTGCAATGGCAGGTGTTGCCGTCCAGCCCGGCCGCGCGCGCGTGGTTCCGCGAACTGCCCGAGGAATTGGCGACGCCGACGCCGCAAGATTGGCAGCTTGGCTTGGCGGCGCGGTTGCGGGAAGCGCTGGCTGCTTGCCAGCGTGCGCTGCCGAATCTCCAGCAGGAAACGCCCGGCGATCGGGTCGGGACGTGGCTGGCGGCCCAGCTGCCGCTGGTCGCGCCGGTCGCGGCAGATGCGCTTTGGTCGCTTGAGGGCGCGGATGCCTGGCTGGGGCTGGCGTCCGCGGCGCCGGTCGAGCATCCGATTGGGCCATGGCCAGAGCCGGAGCCGCCCGAGCCGCTCCGCGTGGATGCGCGCGAGGCGCTCGCCCGGTGGGTGCGCGCGACGTGGCTGGCTGACGTTGCGCTCGAGTCCGCGAGGCAGCGCGCCGCGCTGGTGGATCTGCCGATCGTTGCGCCGCATCTCGATCCCGCAGTGCTTGCCTGGCTGGGTGCGATGCCGGTGGCGTTGCGTCCTCTGGCTTGACAGTGGCGGCGAGTGAGGATTCCATGGCGACGCCTATAACAACTGCCGTGGAGGCTTCACATGCTCCTGTTGATGACGCCGACGAGTCCGTACGCGCGCAAGTGCCGGATGTTTGCGGCGCTCAAGCGCGTTGATTTGCCCTGCGCGGATGAGTCGCCCCACGCGCCGGGGAGCCGGGTGCCGTCGCTCAATCCGCTCGCCAAGGTGCCGACGCTGCTGCGCGACGACGGATCGGCCGTGTTTGATTCCCGCGTCATCGTGCAGTTGCTCGATCTGCTGGCGCCGAGCGGTCTGGAGCTGTTGCCCCGCGATCCGCTGCGGCGCATCGACGTGCTGCGTTGGGAAGCGACGTTTGACGGCGTCTGTGATGCGCTCGTGCTGTGGGTGATGGAGAAGCGGCGGCCGGTGGACAAGCAGGATCCGCAGTGGCTGGAACGGCAAATGGCCAAGGTTGAGGCGGGACTGCAGGCGGGTGAGATGGCGCTCATGAGCCGCTCTGGGCCGGTTGAGCGGCTCGTGCCGGGTGGCGCGCCGAGCCTCACGGAGCGGACGTGGCTTGTCGGCGCGACGATGACGCTGGCGGATTTGGCGCTCGTCGCGGCCGTTGGCTACACGCGGTTGCGGGCGCCGGAGGTGCTGGTCGGGCGGTTCTGGGCGCTGCAGGCGCTGGAGGCAAAGCTCATGGTGCTGCCGGCGATCGCGGCCACAGCGCCGCCGACCTGAGACCGGCGGTTCCGCGGGGCGCGACGCCGCATCTTCACAAGCTCGTGACATCCGCAGTGTGGACGTAAGTGCCCGGCTGTGGCACACGGAGTGCCCTGCGAACTTCCCGGTTCGCCGCACTTTGCCCCCCGTTTGCCCTTGGAGTCCCCGATGTCCACCACCCCGGCTGAAGCCCGTTTTCCAGCCGATTGGCCGCACGCTGGCCCGATTGACCTCGCAATTCACGACCTTCCGCATACCTCGTCGACGACGGAGTGGTGGTACCTGAATTGCCACGTGGAAACGGTCGCGGGTCGCAAACTCTCCCTGTTCGCGTCCTTCTTTACAATTGTCAACGCCTACGACGAGCTGACCAAACAGCCGCAGTACGCCTACAGTTGCACCTGGGCGTTGAGCGAGCCGACGCGGCAGCTCTACGTCTCAGAGTCGCTCGTCGACAAGAAAGCCGCGCAGTTGGGCCTCAAGAAGATGGAGCGCGGCGAAGGCTCGTCCGACAGCCGCCTGCAGCGCGCGATGCGCGAAGTGCTGGAGCGCGGCCGCGTGCCCCATCCGGATATCCCGTTCGTGCGCGACCCGTTCGTGTCCTGGGACAAGCTGGAGCTGGATTTTGACGGCAATCAGCTGCGCAAGAACGACGACGGCAGCTACACGCTGGAGCTGCGCCAGCACGACGGCCAGCACGGCGCGTCGCTGGTGTTTGCGCCCAAGAAAGCGCCGATGCGCCACGGCGTGGACGGCGTGGTCCGCGGCGCGCACGGCGAAGACATGTTCTACTACTTCATGCCGCGCTGCGATGTCACGGGAACAATTCGACTTCCCGGTGGCGATGAGGCGGTGAAGGCCGCCCAGGGCTGGTACGACCACGAGTTCGGCCGCCACGGCAAGATGACCGAGAAAAAGAAGGAAGGCGAGGATATCGGTTGGACGTGGCTTGGTGTGCAACTGGACGACAACACGGAGATTTCTGCGTACGCGTTGGTGCAAGAAGACACGCACCAGTTCCTGGACGCGCGCACCATCGTCGTGTGGCCCGACGGCACGCGCGGCGAGTACGCCGACACCAGGCTCACGCCCGCGGGCAACTGGTGCAGCACGCGGACCTTCGCCGAATATCCGACGGCGTGGCTGCTGGAAGTGCCGTCGATCGGCCTGAAGTGCGACCTTGTCGCTGATTTTGACGATCAGGAATTCATCACGCTCATTTCCAAGCCCGGCTTCTGGGAAGGGCGCTGCACGGTCCACGCGGAGATCGGCGGCAAATCGGTCAGCGGCCTCGGTTACCTGGAACGCAGCGGTCAGAACGACATCGACAACCTCGACCAGTTCTTTGGCGCGGTGGGCAAGCAGGTCCGCAAGTCGATCAACAACGTGATGCCGATGCAGCCCAATGAGACGGAGGCGCTCGCGCTGATCGCCGGACCGGATCGGCCGCAGGCCATCGACGGCGTCGACATCCAGCAGTTTGCCGACAACATCATCAAGCCGATCCGCGAAATCACCGACCGCGGTGGCAAGTCCTGGCGGAGCTACGCGGCGCTGGCTTGCTGCGACGTGGTGGGCGGCGACTCGCGGCAGTTCGTGCAATGGCTGGCGATGCCGGAGCTGATGCACGTGGGTTCGCTCATCGTGGACGACGTCCAGGACAAGTCGATGGTTCGCCGCGGCGGTCCGACGGCGCACTTGATCTACGGCGAAGCGATCGCGATCAACGCGGGCACGGCGGCGTACTTCCTCGGCCAGAAGCTGCTGCACTCGGATCGCATGTCCGATCGCGACAAACTGCGCATCTACGATCTGTACTTTGAAACGCTGCGTGCGGGGCACGCGGGGCAGGCGCTGGATATTGCGGGCATCGACGACGCGATGCCGGCGGCGGTCACTTCTGGCGACGGGCCGTTCCTGGAGCGGCGCGTGCTGGCGGTCCACCGTCTGAAAACGGCAGTTCCGGCGGCGACGCTCGCGCGCATGGGCGCGATCGCCGGCAACGGTTCGGAAGCGCAGATCGACGGCGTCGGCAACTTCTTTGAATCGATCGGCTTGGCGTTCCAGATCATCGACGACGTGCTCAACCTGCGCGGCTTCAAGGGCGACCTGAAGTCCCGCGGTGAGGACATTGCGCACGGCAAAGTGACGCTGCCGGTGGCCAAGGCGATGGGGCGGCTGTCCCATGAGGATCGCGCGTGGCTGTGGGCGACGATTCAGTCCAAGCCGCAGGATCGCGCGACGATCGACGCTGTCATCGAGAAGCTGGAAGCGTGCCACGCCATCGACGCTTGCGAGGCGCAGGCGCGCGAGATGGTGGAAGCCGCATGGCAGAAGCTGGAACCGCTCGTGGAGGATACGCTGCCCAAGCTGATGCTCCGGGCGTTTGGCTGGTACGTGCTGGAACGCCATTACTAGGCTGTAGCAACACGGTACGCAGGGGCCGCGTCAGCGCCCGCCACGCAGCTTGCCGGCGATCCGCACCAACTCGGTCCCCTGTCGCGTCAATTGCTCGGCGAGCTGCGGGTCCTTGGGCGAGCCGTCCGCAGCGAACGCCTGATTGGCGCGCTCAATCGGCGTCACCAGCGGCAACGTGATGCCGCGCAGCGCCCGCACGATTTGCTCCATCGCGTTGATCGCTTGCATTCCCTGGACGCCGCCCGCCGTCGCCACCAGCGCCACGACCTTGTCGGTCAGGTACGGCGGATCGTCGCGGCTCAACAGCTCCAGCCAATCGATGGCGTTCTTGAACGCGCCGCTCACGGACCCGTGGTACAGCGGACTGCCCCACACCAAGCCGTCCGCGCTCCGCACCGCCGCGAGCAAGCGCTCCACGTTTTCTGGCGGCGTCATCCGGTGGACGTAGATCGGCAAGTCCAACGCGGCGATGTCGAACATCTCCACGGTCGCCCCTGCGGATTCTGCCGCCATGAGCACGCAATGCAGCGCGTGGCGCGTGGACAGGCCGCCGTCAAGCGAACCGCCGAGTGCGATGATTCTTGTCGTTTTCTGGCTCAAAACCGCATGCCCCATTGCGCCCGATACTGGAACCAGCGCCGCGTCAGAAAGACAGCGAGACCGACGCCCAGCATCGCGAGCAGCAAATGCCCGCCGAACATCGCCCATCCCGTGCCGATCCACCCTGCAACCGCCAGCCAGCCGCGCCGGGAAGCGGTCTGTTTCTGTTGTGACATCAGCTCGCCCATCGTCCGTACCTCCAGCGCCGAGCATAGGATGCTGCACAGGCGCGTCCAGATGCTACCTTGAATCCGGTTGGGCCGGCGATTTTCGCGATCATGCCGTCACCGCGTGCCGCGTGCGTTGGGCAGCGCGGGCGCAACTTGTCTGTGGCGTTTGTGCGCTCCCGGCGGAAAGGTTTTTGGCACGGAGAATGAATGAAACGCCGATGTCCACGTTGAATGAGGTGAAGCGTCCAAACACGGGCGCGGCGCGCGGTGGCTTTCGAATGAACGGGAATCGCGCGACGCCTTGACGACATTTCTCAGAAGGGGCATAGGCCCCGCGGGCTCCCCCTTGCCGCCAGGTGAAATCGCTACATGTACGGACGTTTCTCCAAAGCTCTCCTCCTGTCGACGTGCCTGTTCGCGAGCGCGACGGCCCTTGGCCAACCAGGCCCCGACGCGCGTGCGCCGGGCCGCGCGATGACCGACGCCAAGCAGCAACTCGCTGACTTGCCGACCGCCCGTTTCTCGTTGCTGCAAGCGGTCGAGGCGATGCGCCACAGTCATTTGCTGCTGCAAGCGGCCAAGGCCAACCTGCGCGCTGCGGCTGCGGATGTTGTCGGTGCCGGCCTGTGGACCAATCCGGTCGCGGACGCTTCCTACGGTCGCAGCTTCAGCAATCCGCAGAACGACCCGGTCGGTTCGGTCGGCATTGGCGTCACGCAGTTCATGGAAACGGCGAGCGCGCCGGAAGCGCGGCGGTCCGTTGCGCGCCTCAATGAAAAGGCCGTGGAGTCCGACAGCGAATTGACGTTGCGGCTGCTGGCTTTTGATGTCGAATCCGCCTGTGTCGCGCTGACCGGCGCTGCCGCCAAGGTTCAGTTGTATGCCGAGGCCAACGCGGAATTGGACCGCGCCAACCAGATCGTCAGCGCCCGCGTGCGTGCCGGTGCGGCGCCCCAGTATGACGCGTCGCGCATCGCAGTTGCGGTTGCCCAGGCGCGCGCGGCGCTCGCGGACGCGCATGCGGATCTTGCGCAGGCACGCGGGGATTTGGACGTCGCGGTCGGTCCCGATGCCGGGCAGCTGCACGGTTTGCCCGATATCGATTTGTTTGAGATTGCGACGCCCGCGTCCCTGTCAACGCTGCTGGACGAGACGACGAGCGCGCGGCCGGACATCGTCAGCATCCGCCAGCGCGCCAAGGCCGCGGAGGCGCAGGTCACGGTCGCGCGGCGCAACGTGCTGCCAGGTTTCTCCCTGCGCGGTGGCGTCTATTTCGGCACCACGCCCGGCGAGTTCGGCGGCATGGTCGGCGTTGGCGTTCCGCTGCCGATCATCGATCGCGGGCAGGGCGCGGTGAGCGCGGCGCTCGCGCGTGCGGAAGTGGCCAACGCGATCGCCGATGCGCTCACGCTCCAAGCCACGCAGCGCGTGCGGGCCTTTCACGACGAAACGCAGCGCCGCCGGGAAAACTTTCGCCAGTACCAGGAGACCGGCGTGACGCTCAGTCACGGCATGGTGCAGGAGGCGGAAGCGGGCTATCGCGCCGGCAAGCTGTCGGTGCTGGAACTCGTCGATGCGTACGTCGCCAAGCGCGACGCGCGCCTGCGGGCCATTGAGTTGGCCAATGACGCCCGCCTTGCGGAGATTCGCCTGCGTCGCGCGGTGCAAGCTGGGTACGCAGGCGGTCAATAGTCGCGGCAGATCGCGGTTGCCTTTGCGCAACGCGTCATCAAACGTCGCCGTTCGGAGTCCAAACAACAGGCGCAGCGCATGACCCGCGAGTTCGGTCCTGCGTTGCGGCCAAATCATCCTCACGCCAGGCACAGCATGAATCGCAAGATCCAGATTCGTTTCCATTGGCAGCAGTTGCTCGTTCTCGTCCTGATGGCGGGCGCTTGTGAACGGCTGAAGGCGCCAGAAGTCGCGCCGACCCATGAACTGCGCAAGGACGGCTCCGTCGTGCTCAAGGGCGGTTCCGCGGCGTTCGTCAAAGTGGAGACCGCACAAGCCGCGACCGCGCCGCACTCGCGGACGCTTGTGGCGCGCGTGGCTTTTGACGAGCGGCGCCTCGCGACGATCGGGCCGCCGGTGTCCGGTCGCGTGGCGTCGGTAGAAGTCGTCACGGGCGACAAGGTCAAGAAGGGCGATATCCTGCTGACGATTCACTCGCCGGACATCGCGTCGGTGCAGGCGCAGGTCGCTGAGGCGCGGTCGGCGCGGATTTTGGCCGGGCACACGCTGCATCGCACGGAATCGCTCGTGCGGGACGGCGCGGCGAGCCAGGCGGAACTGCAGCAGGCGCAGGCGCAGTTGGCGCAGGCCGTGGAAGAAGAGCATCGGGCGACTTCGTCACTGGCCGCGGTCGGCGGTGGCGACGGTTCGGCGGATTACCACTTGCGGTCGCCGATTGACGGCATCGTCGTGGATCGCCAGGTCGCGGTCGGTCGAGAAGTCAACGTGGGCCAGGATCAGCCGCTGCTCAGCGTCGCGGATCTGAGCAAAGTGTGGGTGATTGCCGACCTGTACGAGCAGGATCTCGGGCTCGTGAAGCCGGACGCGCCGGTGACGGTGTTCACGCCCGCGCTGCCGGGGCAGAAGTTCCCGGGCAAGATCGTGTACGTCGGCGATCTCGTTGACGCGACGACGCGGGCGATCCGCACGCGCATCGAGATCGACAATCCCAACAATATCTTGCGGCCCGGCATGTTCGCCCAAGCCGTCGTGGAGACGCAGACGCTCAATGCCGTGGATGTGCCGGTCAGCGCCGTGCTCGCGCGTCGGGACCAGTTCTTCGTATTCCTGCAGGCGCCGGACGGCAGCTACCACCAAAAAGAGGTCAAGCTGGGCGAGCAACAAGGCTCGCACGTCACGCTGATTGAGGGCGTCAAGCAAGGCGACAAGCTGGTGACGCAGGGCGCGATTCTTCTGGACGCTGAAGCAAACGAGGCCCTGTAGATGATTCGCGGGATTGTCGATTTTGCCCTCCGGCAGCGCGTGGTCATTCTGATCACGGCGTTGATTTCCGTGGCCCTGGGCGTCAACGCCTTCATTCGCCTGCCGATCGAGGCGTATCCAGACGTGGCGGACACGTGGGTGCAGATCATCACGCAGTGGCCCGGCCACGCGGCGGAAGAAGTGGAGCGCCAGATCACGCTGCCCACCGAACGCGTGATGAACGGCGTGCCCAAGCAGACCTCGCTGCGTTCGACGTCCATCGCCGGCTTGTCCGTCGTGACGCTGATCTTCGAGGACGGCACGGACAGCTATTTTGCCCGCCAGCAGGTGCTGGAGCGGCTCGGGAGCATCGATTTGCCGCCGGGCGCGTCGAACGGCTTGGGGCCGCTGGCCAGTCCCGTGGGTGAAATCCTGCGGTACAACCTGGTGAATTGCGCCGTGACGCGGGCGCCGGAGTGCGCGGACGTGGACGTCAAAGTTCCGCCGAAGCCGCTGAGTGAGCTCAAGGACCTGGAAGAGTGGCTGGTCGAGCGCGAGCTGCTGGCGACGCCGGGCGTGGCGGATGTGGCGAGTTTTGGCGGCACGCTCAAGCAATTCCAGGTGCTGCTGGACCCGTCGTTGCTGTCGGCGCACAACCTGTCGATCCAGGACGTGCAGGACGCGATTGCGGCGGCAAATGGCAACGCGGGCGGCGGTATTGTGCGGTTCGGCACGGCGTCGCTCAACGTGCGCGGCATCGGGTTGATCTCGCCCGAGCAGATCGCCGACGTCGCGATTTCCCAGAAGGACGGCACGCCGGTCCGCGTGCGCCACGTTGCGCAGGTGCAGGTCGGCTACCAGCCGCGTCTCGGCCGCGTGTCGATTGACGATGAGAAGGACGTGGTCAAGGCCACGGTGTTGATGCGCAAAGGCGAGCAGACCCAACAAGTGCTGGAACGGCTGCACACGCGGATCGATGAGATCAACGCGACCGTGCTCCCGCGCGGCGTCAAACTGCACCCGCACCATGACCGCACGGAGTTGATGCACCTGACGACGCACACGGTCATGCACAACCTCGCGGAAGGCATCCTGCTCGTCACGCTCATCCTGTTCATCTTCCTCGGCAACGCCCGCGCGGCGTTCATCGTCGCCGTGACGATTCCGCTGTCCCTGCTCATCGCGTTCATCTTCATGGACGCGGCCAAGATCCCGGCCAACCTGCTGTCCATTGGCGCGGTCGATTTTGGCATGATCGTCGACGGCTCGATCGTGATGGTCGAGAACATATTCAGGTTACTGGCTGAGAAGCAGGAACGCGGGGAGAAGTATGACCTCGCCGATCTCGTGCGGACGGCGGCCAAGGAGGTCGCGCGGCCGATCGTCTTTGCGATTGCGATCATCGTCACCGCGTACTTGCCGATCTTCACGCTGCAGCGCGTGGAGGGCAAGCTGTTCTCGCCGATGGCGTGGACGGTCGCGTTTGCCCTCGGCGGCGCGCTCGTGCTGGCGATTACCGTGGTGCCCGTGCTCTGCACGTTCCTCTTCCGCGGCAAGGTCAAGGAGTTTCACAACCCGCTGCTCGCGGCGATGCGCTGGGTCTATCTGCCGCTGCTCAAGCGCTCGCTGAAGGTTCCGCGGATCGCATTCCTCGTCGCTGCGCTGCTGATTGGCGCGGACGCCGTGATGGCGAGTCGCATTGGCTCCGAGTTCCTGCCGCACCTGGATGAAGGCGCGCTGTGGGTGCGCGTGTCGATGCCCGCCAACATTTCCCTGCCGGAAGCGGAGGAGATGGTCGACGGACGGCACACCGATGGCCAGAACGTCAAAGGCCTGCGGCAAATCCTGCGCGAGTTCCCGGAAGTGCGGATGATGTCCGCGCAAATCGGCCGGCCAGATGACGGGACGGATCCGATTGGCTTCTACAACGCGGAATTCCTGCTGCTGCTGACCGACCAC
The DNA here is from genome assembly GCA_903842345.1 of uncultured Myxococcales bacterium. Classification (GTDB taxonomy): domain Bacteria; phylum Myxococcota_A; class UBA9042; order UBA9042; family UBA9042; genus CAIYBN01. The sequence goes on along the minus strand of CAIMLR010000005.1, from coordinate 87,877 downwards.
GAGACCTGGCGACCGCAGTTCCACGGCAACAAGGATCTGCTGATCAGCGGCATGGCGAGTGCGCTGGCGGTCGTGCCGGGCGTGGAGGTTGGCTTCTCGCAGCCGATTTCAGACAACATCGAGGAGGCGGTGTCCGGCGTCAAAGGCCAGCTCGCGCTCAAGATTACGGGTAACGACCTGAATGCGCTGGACGACCTCGCGCGCCGCGCGGCGCACGCGATGAAGGACGTGCAGGGCGTTGAGGATCTGGGTATTTTCCGCGAGCTGGGGCAGTCCAACGTCAACATCGCGATCGCCCGCGAGCGCGCCGAGCGCTATGGCCTCACCGTCCAGGACGTGGAAGCGGTGATCGAGGCGGGCGTCGGCGGCAAGGCGGTCTCGCAGATCGTGGAAGGTGAACGGCGCCACGATCTGGTGGTGCGGTACGCGGAGGACAAGCGCGACAACATCGATGCGATCCGCCGACTGCCGGTGCCGTTGAAGGATGGCGTCACGATTCCGCTCGCGATGGTCGCCGACGTGACGGTGCAGGGTGGCGCATCGCGCATCTTCCGCGAAGCCAACCGCCGCTACATCGCCATCAAGTTCAGCGTGCGCGACCGCGATTTGGGATCCGCCGTGGACGAGGCCCAGCGCGCCGTAGAGAACGCGGTCAAGCTGCCCAGCGGCTATTCGATGTCGTGGGCAGGCGAGTTTGAATCTGCGCGGCGGGCTGGCAAGCGGCTGGCGATCGTGATCCCGGCGACGGTGCTCGTCATCTTCGGCATCCTCCTCATCATGTTCCGGCGGATGCGTGAGTCCTCGATCATCCTCGTGAACGTGCTGTTGACGTCGCCGTTCGGCGGTCTGGCGGCGCTGCTCCTGACCAACACGAGCTTCTCGGTGTCGTCCGGCGTCGGCTTCCTCGCGCTCTTCGGCGTGTCGGTGCAGACCGGCGTGATCCTGATCGCCTACATCAACGAGCTGCGCGCGGAAGGCCTGCACTTGGACGAGGCGATCCTGCGCGCGGCGGACCTCCGGTTGCGGCCCGTGACGATGACCGCGCTTGTCGCGACCCTGGGGCTCCTGCCGGCGGCGCTGTCAACCGGCATCGGCTCGGACTCGCAGAAGCCGCTGGCCATTGTGGTCGTGGGCGGTCTGGTGTCCTCACTGGCGTTGTCGCTTGGGATGTTGCCGCTGCTCTACAAGCTGTTTGCGCCCAAGGACATGCCCAAGGACGCTGAGCTCCTGCCGCACAGCCAGGAGCCGTATCACGAGCCGGAGATGGTGCCGCTGGCGGATTGACCGCGGACCGGCATGCCCGGGCTACGCGCGCTTGCCGAGCACCACGACGCGATCCTCGGCCGTCACCCGCATTTCGGCGCGCGGCGGAAACTCGACGGTACCGTCGGCGTGCTTGACCGCGACGATCATCAGCGACTGCGCGCCCCAGAGTTCGGTATCCCGCAGCGTCGTTCCGCCCGGCCGCAGCTGGTCGCCGATCCGCAGCTCTTCAATCGTCAATTCGTACTCGCCGCGCCGCGTTGCGATGTCCAGCAGGTCGGTGACGTCCGGCTTGACGATCTGCCAACCCACGCGATGGCCTGCGACGGTCGCCGGGCTGAACACCTGATTGGCGCCCGCCCGCTCCAGCTTCTGCAGCGACTTCGGATCGTCCGCCTTGCCGTAGAGCGTGATGTCCGGGTTCAGTTCGCGCGCAGACAGCGTCAGGAACACGTTCGCGGCATCGCTGTCCACCGCCGCCACGAGCGCCCGCGCCCGTCGCACGCCCGCGGCGATCAGCACGTCGTCGTCCTGGGCATTGCCCGTGCAGTGCAGCAGCCCTTCGTCCTCCGTCAGCTTGTCCAGCGCCGCCGCGTTGTGATCGACAACGACGACGCGATGGCCGTTCTGCCGCAACACTTCCACCACTGCGCGCCCCAATCGGCCGTAGCCGCAGACAATCGTGTGGTTCTCAATGGTTTCCAGGGAACGTTTCATGCGACGCCTCCGCCGGGAATCTTCCCAGCCGCCGTGGGCAAAGAACTCCGCCGTAGCGCCAAGCGAGTAGCCCAGCGTGCCGACGCCGCCGAGAATCAACACAATCGACAGCACCCGCCCCGGGATGGACAGCGGCTGCACTTCACCGTAGCCAACCGTCGACAGCGTGATGACCGTCATGTAGAACGCGTCAAAGAGCGGCCACCGCTCCAGCACGTGGTAGCCAAACGTGCCGACCAACAGCAACAGGACGGCGACTGACGCCGCCTTCGTGACGGTCCGGCCCACGTCCAGGTCATCCCGCGTTCGCTGTTCTTGCGGTTCCAAGGCCACAGTATCGATCCGGCGGCGCACCAGCCGCGCCACGAGTGTACGAGCCTGCCGGGAAACGGCCAACTGTTGAGGATCGATATGACGTTTGTGCCCCATGCGGTTGCAGTTGGCGCGGATTCGGCGACGGTGGACGTGCTCGTGCTGCACGGCATTCTCGGTTCCGGTCGCAACCTGCGGACATTTGCCCAGCGGCTGGCGCAAGTTCGCCCGCAGCTGCGGCTCTGGCTTGTCGATCTGCGCAACCACGGCGATTCCCAAGGCGCACCGCCGCCGCACACGCTGGCCGCGTGTTGTGACGATTTGGACGCGCTCGTGGCGGCCAAGGGGCTGCGACCGCACTGGGTGATTGGCCATTCCTTTGGCGGCAAGGTCGCGGTCGCGTGGACGGGGCGTGCGCCCGCGGGGCTGCAACGCGCGTGGGTGCTGGACTCGCCGCCGGCGGGCTACGCGCTGGCCAAGCTGGCGGATGGCGATGCCGCGGATAACGTGGAGCGGGTGATCGCGACGCTGCGGCAGATTCCCCAGCCGCTGGCCGGGCGGCGCGACGTGGTGGCGGAGTTCACGGCGCGCGGGTTTCCCGAGAGCATCGGCCAATGGATGACGACCAACGTGCGCGAGGCGGCGGACGGTTTTCGCTGGGTGTTTGACCTCGACGCCATCGACCAGATGCTGGCGAGCTACCTCGCGACGGATACGTGGCCGATCCTGGAGGCGCCGCCGCCGGGCGTGCGGATCGACGTGATCCGCGCGGAGCGGTCGCAGCGCTGGCCGCCCGAGGTGTTGGCGCGCTTCGCCGCGATGCGCCACGGCCGAACGCACCTGCACATGCTGGCCAACGCGGGGCACTGGCTGCACGTGGAGCGGACCGACGCGCTGGTGGCGCTGATGGTTGGGCTGTTGTAAGCGCGCGACTGGCATCGCTTTCCGGATCCGCCGCGATCCTTGCGAAAATGCTTTTTCACCTTTCGCCGTGGCCCGGGTCAATACCTCCAGGAAGCTCCGAGGCACCGCATCGTCGGTCCCGCGGAAGTTCTGACTCGCCGGTCCCCACCGCGTCTGGATGTTCCGGATGGCGGTGTGCGGCTCGGCTCCCGACGGCAAGTCGCCCGACGGAACCAGGTTGATGCCGGCGGTCGCACCAGTCGATTCGCCTTATGATTCAGGAGTTTCTTATGAAGAAGATGATGTCGCTCGCGGTTGTTCTCGGTCTCGCCATTGCCGCCCCCGTGATGGCGCAGGCCCCGGCCGCTCCGGCTGCCCCGGCTGCGGAAGCCAAGAAGGAAGCCCCGGCGAAGAAGGAAGAGGCCAAGAAGGAAGCGCACGAGAAGAAGGCCGAGGCCAAGAAGGAAGGCAAGGAAAAGAAAGAAGAAGCCAAGAAGGAAGGCAAGGAAAAGAAGGAAGAAGCCAAGGAAAAGAAGGCTGAAGCCAAGCACGAGAAGAAAGAAGGCGCCAAGGAAAAGGCCCACGAAAAGAAAGAGAAGTAGTCGCTCGCGCGAACTGGACTCTGCTGTGACGGCGCCGGGAGCAATTCCGGCGCCGTTCGGCGTTTTTGCGCCCGTGCGCTCGCCGCTTGCGCCCCGCCCCCGCGCTGGGTAGGCTGTGAAATTTTGTGTCGCGTCGCCTCCGCTTTGGCTGGAGTGCGCGACGATTCAGGCGCGGGCGCTGCTTGGGCGCGCGCGGTCAGGGGAGGCGGCACTGCAGCGGCAGCGTCGTCGGGTCAGGGGAGTGCGACATGCGAGTTTGCGGCGATTTGGCACCCAGCGGGTGTCCACGGTCAGGTCTGCCTTTGGGTCACGCGCTGCTTGTGGCGTTTGCGCTTGTTCTGGCCAGTTGCGGCGCGACCGCTGGCGGAGCGGCGAGCGACGTGGAACCTGCTGACGTGGACCAGGATGGCCTCGTCGCCGGTTCCGACGCCGATGTGGGGGCGACAGACTCCGACACGCTGACATCGGACGTGCTCGGCCAGGATGCGCAGGACGTCGACGCCGGCGCGGACGCATCGCCGACGCAGGACATCGCAAACGCCGACGCCAAAGACGCGCTGGACGCCGCCAAGGATTCGGGAACCGACGCGGAAGGCGCGGATGCGGCAACGGATGCGGGGCCAATCGACGCGGGTTGCGCAGGCGACCAGGATTGTCCGGCGACCGGCGATCCGTGCAACGCCAACCTGTGTGTCTCCGGCACCTGCACGCTGACGCCCGAGAGCGACATCGTGTGCGACGACGGCAACGCCTGCACAGTTGGCGACAGCTGCACCAACGGCAAATGCACGCCGAACGCCGCTCTGGACTGCGACGACGGCAACCCGTGCACCAAGGACGCCTGCGATTTGACCGTCGGCTGCGGGCACGAGAACGCCGACGGCGCGGCGTGCAGCGACGGCAAGAAGTGCACGACCGAGGACGTCTGCGCGGGCGGCGCGTGCAAGGGCGTTGCGCCCGACTGCGACGATGGCAACCTGTGCACGGACGATTCGTGCAAGGACGGCGTGGGGTGCACGCACGGCAACAACCTCCAGACCTGCGACGACGGCAACGCGTGCACGGACGGCGACGCGTGCGCCGGTGGCAAGTGCCTGGGCGGCAACGTGCTGGACTGCAACGACGGCAATGCGTGCACGCAAGACCTGTGCGACCTCGCCAACGGATGCCAGCATCCCATCGCCGCCGGCTTCTGTTCGGACGGGGACGCGTGTACGGCGGGTGATTCCTGCATCGTCGGCACCTGCATCGGCGCGAAGGTGGATTGCGACGACAACAACCCGTGCACCGACGACACGTGCGTGAAGAAGGGCGCGAATGCGGGCTGCCAGCACGTCAGCAGTACCGCCCCGTGCTCGGACAACAACCCGTGCACGGCGGGCGACGCGTGCGCGAGCGGCGTCTGCCAACCGGGCAGCGAGCCGGGCTGCGACGACGGCAACGCGTGCACAATCGACAGCTGCGACCCGGCGCTGGGCTGCCAGCACAGCAACATCGCCGGCACGTGCGACGACGGCAACGCGTGCACGACGGATGAAGCGTGCGCCGGCGGCAAGTGTGTTGCGGGCAAGGCGCTCGTCTGCGATGACAAGAACGCCTGCACGACGGACAGTTGCGATCTGCAGCAGGGCTGCGTCTACACCGACGCGGACGGCGCGCCGTGCGACGACGGCCAGACCTGCAGCGTCAAGGACGCGTGCTTGCACGCCAAGTGCGAAGGCGTCGTGCCAGGCTGCACGGACGGCAACCCGTGCACGGACGATTCCTGCTCGGACGCGAGCGGCGGCTGCGTGCACCTGCCCAACGCCGCGACCTGCAACGACGGCAACGCCTGCACCGACGGCGACGGCTGCAAGGGCAGCGCGTGCATCGGCGGCAGCGTCAAAAACTGCGACGACGGCAAGCCGTGCACCGCGGACAGCTGCAACGTGGCGACGGGCTGCGTTTCCAGCAACATCGCCGGTGCGTGCACGGACGGCGACGCGTGTACGGCCAGTGACACGTGCGTGGGCGCCGCGTGCGTGGGCACGGCGATCGCCTGCGAGGACGGCAATCCGTGCACTGCGGACTCGTGCGACAAAGCCAAGGGCTGCGTCCACACGCCGACGACCGGCGCGTGCGCAGACGGGGACGCGTGCACGGCCAACGACCAGTGCGCGGGCGGCATCTGCGCGGCCGGGACGGCGGTCAACTGCGACGACGCCAACGTGTGCACGCTGGACAAATGCGACAAACAGCTGGGCTGCTTGCACACGGCGCAAACTGGCGCGTGCGACGACGGTAACGCGTGCACGACCGGCGACGTTTGCGCGGCGGAGAAATGCACGCCCGGCACGCCGATCAACTGCGACGACGGCAACGCGTGCAACAAGGACGCGTGCGACGTCGCGACCGGCTGCAAGCACGCCGACAACGACGGCATCGCGTGCGACGACGGCCAGAAGTGCAGCGTCCAGGACACGTGCCTGCACAGCGCTTGCCACGGCATCATCCCCGCGTGCGACGACGACAACGTGTGCACCGACGACAGCTGCAGCGACACGACCGGTTGCGTGCACTTGCCCAACGCCGTGACCTGCGACGACGGCAACGTTTGCACCACGCAGGACACGTGCGCGAGCGGCAAATGCCAGGCCAAAGGCACCAAGGTCTGCGACGACGCCAATCCCTGCACGACGGACAGCTGCAGCCCGAGCAACGGCTGTGGCCACGCGCAGCTCAACGGGACCAGCTGCACGGACGGCAACGCGTGCACGGCTTCCGATGCCTGCGTGTTGGGCGCTTGCAGCGGCACGACCATCGCGTGTGACGACGGCAATCCCTGCACCGCCGACGGCTGCGACACCAAGGGCGGCTGCACGCACACCGCGCAGGTTGCCAATTGCGACGACGGCGACGTCTGCACGCAGAGCGACGTGTGCCAAAATGGCGTGTGCGCCAAGGGCGTCGCGCTCCATTGTGACGACAGCAATCCGTGCACCGATGACACCTGCGACGCCAAACAGGGCTGCGTGACGTTGGCCAACGCGGCGACGTGCTCGGACGGCAACGCGTGCACGACCGGCGACGCGTGTTCCGGTGGCAAGTGCCAGATTGCCGGCGCGCTGGGCTGCGATGACAGCCAGCCGTGCACCAAGGACGCGTGCGCCCCAGCGAGCGGCTGCACGCACGCGAACGACGACGGCCTTGCGTGCGACGACGGCCAGGCATGCAGCGTCAGCGACGCGTGCTTGCACGGCACGTGCCACGGCGTGGCGTCCAATTGCGACGACGGCAACCTGTGCACCGATGACAGCTGCGCGGACGGCGTGGGCTGCGTGCACTTGGCCAACGTCGTGACCTGCACCGACGGCAACGCCTGCACCAGCGGCGACACCTGCAGCGGCGGCAAATGCGCGCCCGGCGTTGGCGTCAACTGCGACGACAGCCAGATTTGCACGAGCGACTTCTGCAATCCGGCCAGCGGCTGCCAGCACACAAACGTCTCCGGCAACTGCACGGACGGCAACGCGTGCACGACCGGGGACACGTGCACCGGCGGCGTCTGCGTCGGCGCGGGCGTGAACAACTGCAACGACGGCATCGCCTGCACCGCGGATTCCTGCAGCGCGGGCGCCTGCGTCCACAGCGTCATCACCGGCGCGTGCGACGACGGCAACGCGTGCACGACCGGCGACACCTGCAACGCCAGCGGCTGCCTGGGCACCGCCAAGGTCTGCAACGACGGCAACAGCTGCACCGCGGACAGTTGCGACCCCGCGACCGGCTGCGTTGCGACGGGATCGGGCGACGGCACGGCGTGCAATGACGGCTCGGCGTGCACCTTCGCGGACGCGTGCGCCAACGGCAGCTGCGTTGGCAGCGCGGTGGCGTGCGACGACGGCAACCCGTGCACCACGGATTCGTGCAGCGCGGCGGCCGGCTGCGTGCACACCACCGTGACCACCGGCAGCGCGTGCGACGATGGCAATCCGTGCACCACCGGCGAGAAGTGCGCCGGCACGAGCTGCAAAGGCACCACCACCAACTGCGACGACGGCAAGGCGTGCAGCGCCGACACCTGCGACCCAGTCACTGGCTGCGTCCACACCGCGCTCCCGACGGGCTCAAGCTGCAACGACGGCGACCCGTGCACCGCGATCGACCAGTGCAGCGGCACGAGCTGCATCGGCAGCGGCAGCCCGGATTGCAGCGACAACAACCCGTGCACGGTCGACGGTTGCGCGAGCGCCAGCGGGTGCACGCACGTGAGCGCGACGGACGGCTCGGCGTGTGACGACGGCAACAAGTGCACGACGGCGGACAAGTGCATCGCCGCCGCATGCAAGGGCACCTCCGCGGTCTGCACCGACGGCAACGCGTGCACGATCGACGCGTGCGACCCCGTGAGCGGCTGCACGTTCACCAACGGCAACGACGGCGGCGCGTGCGACGACGGCGACAAGTGCACGACCGGCGAACTTTGCGCGTCGGGCAGCTGCGGCAGCGGCGCGACGACGAACTGCAATGACGCCAACGACTGCACGACCGACTCGTGCAGCAAAGCCGGCGGGTGCGCGCACAGCATCGTGGCCGACAAGTCGGCGTGCAGCGACGGCAACCTGTGCACCAGCGGGGACGCGTGCTTCAGCGGCGCGTGCATGGGCCTTGGAGCGGGGTGCGATGACAACAGCATCTGCACCACGGACTCGTGCAACCCGGCCACCGGCTGCACGCACATCGCCACCAACGGCGGCGCGGCATGCGACGACGGCAACGCCTGCACGGTCGGCGAAGTCTGCACCGCGGGCATTTGCGGCAGCGGCCTTGGCAATTCCTGCAACGACAGCAATCCGTGCACGACGGACACGTGCGGCGGCGGCACCTGCAGCCACAGCAACGTCGCGGATGGCACGACTTGCACGGACGGCAACGCGTGCACGGCGACCGACCACTGTTCCGCCGGCAGTTGCGCGGGCAGCGCGGTCGTGTGCGATGACAAGAACGTGTGCACCAACGACAGCTGCGATCCGACAAAGGGCTGCGTCTACGCGCCGGCCAATGAAGGCCTCGCGTGCGTCGACGCCGACCCGTGCTCAAGCGGCGAGTCGTGCGTTGCGGGCGCCTGCACGCCCAAGACCACCGTCAACTGCGACGACAGCAACGCGTGCACGACGGACACCTGCGACGCAGTGCTTGGCTGCCAGCACGCGCAACCACAAGGCTTGTGCGAGGACAAGAACAGCTGCACCAACGACTCCTGCAGTCCGGCGACCGGCTGTGCCAACGTGCCGGTCACGAACGGCACCGCGTGCGTGGACAGCGACCAATGTACGGTCAACGACACGTGCACGCTCGGCGTCTGCGGCGGCCTCCAGCGCAACTGCACCGACTCTGAACTGTGCACCAGCGACTCGTGCAATTCCGCGACCGGCTGCGTCTTTACGCCCAACAGCTTTGCCTGCAACGACGGCAACGCGTGCACCCTCAGCGACACGTGCGCCGGCGGCACTTGCCAGCCCGGCACGCCGATGGACTGCGCTGACACGCTGCTCTGCACCGACGACCTCTGCGTCGCGGGAGGCTGCCAGCACGACGCCGTGGACGCGAACTGCAACGACGGCACGGTGTGCACAACGGACATCTGCTCGCTGGTCAACGACTGCCTGCACCCGCCGGTGCCCTGCAACGATGGTCTCCTGTGCACGATCGACCAGTGCGACAAGTACCTCGGCTGCTCGTTCATGCCTGACCCGTGCGATGACCTCGTCGCGTGCACCGCGGATTCCTGCGACGCGAGCACCGGCTGCAAACACGTGGCGCTCGACTCCCTGTGCAACGACGCCAACAGTTGCACGAACGACAGCTGCACCGGCACAGCCTGCAAGCACACCGGCGTGGCCGGCACGTGCGACGACGGCGACCCGTGCACGGTCGGCGACACCTGCAACGTCGCGTCAGGCGCGTGCGTCGGCGCCAACAAGTGCGACGACTCCAATTCGTGCACGTTGGACAGCTGTGACGCCAACGGCGGCTGCCTGCATGACTCCGCGGTGCTCGACTACCAAGCATGCGACGACGGCTCGCTCTGCACGCACGACGAATACTGCTTGGCGGCCAAGTGCGGATTTGGCGGCTCGGTCATCTGCGAGGACGGGGACGCTTGCTCGTACACGAACTGCGATCCGGCGACAGGCGCGTGCGCCACGACCGCGACGTCCGGCTACCTGGACTACGAGGACTTCAGCGTCGGCATCGCGCGCGGTTGGGACGTCGACGGCCAGTGGATCGCCGGCGCGGCCAAGCCGTCCAATGGCGAGACGTATGGCTACTCGGATCCGACGGCGGACGGGAGCGGCACGGCGGGCGGCTGGCTGCTCGGCACCGCGATTGGCGGCAACCTCGCGAAGACGGCGACCAATGGCTACGTGTACGTGACGAGCCCGCTGTACGACTTCGCCCAGATCAAGTCGCCGACGTCGATGACCATCCAGATCGCCGCGGACGCCTTCGTCAACCTGGAAGCGGCATCGCAGGCGATGCGCATCGAGTACTCGCTGAACGCGGGCGGCACGTGGGCGACCTTGCTCGACCTCACAAACGTCGTATCGAGCGGCTGGAGCGTCCTGAACGTCGGCCAGGTGTCGCTGAGCCCGGCCAGCCAGTCGCTGCAAGTGCGCTTTGGCTACAAGGTCATCACGGTCAGCGGTCAGGCGACGACCTCCGGCATCAGCTTGGACAACGTCCGCCTGACCTGCAGCAACTGCGGCTGCGCACCACAGTAGGGCATCATGCGATTGGCGACACACAGCACCGTTCTTCGCGTGCTCGGGTTCTGCGCTCTCGCGTGCGTGTCTGCGTCTGCGGCGTGGGCGCACGACGTCGCCACGACCGTTCAGGTCAGCCGCACGCCCTCGACTGCGGACAGCCCCGCGACGGGTTCCAACAGCGGCAGCGTCCTCGGCTCCTGGGACATCACGGACGACTGGTCGCTCGACGGCAGTTTCGGCATCACGCGTCCCACCTTGTCCGGCGATCCCAGCGTCGTGAAAGCCGGCAACATCTACGCGCTTGGCTTGGGCCCCAGCTACTCGTTGGGCGATCACTGGCTGTTCATGGGCTCCGCGACTCTTTCCCCGAAATCGATGCAGCTGAGCCAGACGACAATCAATTTTGACGACAAGTTGCCGCCCGCGGGCGCCAAGGACCACGAAGCGCAGTTGCATGCGGAGTCGACCTCCGGCGGCCTGATGTTGATGGCGAGCTACGACACGGATGACGACGACAGCGACTTTCAGACAAGCGTGACGGCGACCGCGACGTGGAATCATTACGGGACGCTGCAGAAGATCGCCGATGTGACGGTGGGGAAGACCGTCGTCGACAAGACGACGCTGGACAAGGCATGCGCCGGTGCGACGAGCAAGGGATGCAAGGTCCTGACGGCGCTGCTGCGGGCGCAAGAGGATTCGCTGGAGCAGGGCGCGTTCGCGCTGTCGGCGACGGAGACGATGTACGAGAATTGGGACGCGATTCTCGGCGCCACTTACTACGTCTACAGCAAAGATCCCAATGAAGTCGGGGTTTTTTCGATCGCGTCCCGCGGCACGGCGGTCGTCGGGCCCCGCAGCGGCGCGGGGAGCATCGAATACGGAGAAGGCGTTCCGCTTTCCGCTTTTCGCTTCAACACCCAATTTGGCGGCGCGTGGCACGCCCACGACTGGAAAATTACGCTGACGGAAGCCATCGGCCGCTACGTCGACGACGGCGGTGGCCTTGCAGCCACGACGCTCAAAGCCGCGTACAAGTTCAACAAGAACTGGAAGTTGCTGAGCTCCTTCACCTTCCAGCGCGACACGGATTCCGTCGGCACCGCCAGCAACGGCTTCCTCGGCAGCTTGACCTTGCGCTACATGTGGTTCTGAACCGCGCGAACCATCCGTGCATGGTCATGTGTCGCCTGGAACGCGGGCTTGGCGAACAGCGATTGCTCCCCCGCCTCGGCAGGCGTGCCTAGTCGTTCCAATCCTGCATTTCGCCGTCTTCGTCGCCGCCGACGTCCAGCGCTGAGCGGCGCACGCCCCCGCGTCCGTGTGACGTCGTCCGGCTCTGTGGACCCACGCTGTGGGAGCGCAGCACGTCCAGGTGGTCCGCGACCGCCCGCATGACCGTCCCTGGCGGATACTTGCCGTCCCGCTGCACGTGGCCCGACTCGATGCCCGTGAGCACCTCCATGCCTTCCTCAATGGTGCGCACCGGCCAGACGTGGAACTTCTTCTTGTCGATCGCGTCCCGCACGTCCTTGTGCAGCACCAGATGCTGGACGTTCTGCCACGGGATGATGACGCCCTGGCGCCCGGTCAGCTTGGTCGCGGCGCAGAAGCGGTAGAAGCCCTCAATCTTCTCATTGACACCGCCAATCGGCTGAATCTGCCCGAGCTGGTTCACCGATCCGGTCACGCCGATGCCTTGGGCGATCGGCACTTGCGACACCGCCGACAGGATCGCGTACAGCCACGTGCTGGACGCGGAATCGCCGTCGACTTCACCGTAGTTCTGTTCGAACGTCACCGTGGCGGTCAGGCACAGCGGTCGCCGTTGGGCAAAGCGATCGCCCAGAAAGCCGGAGAGGATTTGCACGCCCTTGTCGTGAATCTCACCGGACATCGCGACTTCACGCTCGATGTTGACGATGCCCTGCGTGCCCGAGAACGCGCGGGCGGTGACGCGGAACGGCCGACCGAATTGGTGCTCGCCCACCGTCAGCACCGCGAGGCCGTTGATGACGCCGACCGCCGATCCCGTCGAATCCATCAGCCATTGGCCGTCGAGTTGGTCCTCGTGCATCTTGTCGGCGATGAGTGACGACGCCGTAGCGCGTTGGGCAATCGCCTTCTCCACGTGCTTGCGGTTGATCTGCTTGGCCCGCGCACGTCCGGCGACCCAATCCGCTTCCACGAGCAGGTTGGAAATCTGGTTGAACCGCATCGTCAGCTTCTTCTGCGAATCGACGAGCCGCGCGCCGTGTTCCAGCACCGCGACGACCGCATCGCGCTCGACCGGTCGACAGCCGTTGTTGCGCACCGCGGTCGCGATGAACCGCACGTAGTTGCGGACGGAATCGACGTTCGCGCGGATCTCATGGTCAAAGTCCGCCTTGACCTGAAAGATCTTGCGGAAGTCGTCATCGGCGCGGTAGAGCGCGTGGTACAGCGAATTGCCGCCGATGAGCACCAGCTTCAAGGTCAGCGGAATCGGCTCCGGCTTCAGCCCGCTGGTCGGCAGGATGCCCGCCGTTTCACCGAGGTCCTCAATCGCGATCTCCGCGTTGCGCAGGGTCACCTTCAGGTTTTCCCAGACGCCCAGGAACTGGAACAGGTCCGCCGCGTGGCAAATCAGGAATCCGCCGTTGGCTTTGGCAAAGCTGCCCGCGCGGATCATCATGTGGTCGGTAAAGTAGATGCCCTGTTCCACGCGCCGCTCGATTTTGCCGAACATGCGGTAGTACGTCGGGTGCGATTCGAACACCACCGGCGCGCCCTGGGTCTCGCTGTGGTCGACGACGAGGTTCACGCGAAACGCGATGTACGTGTCCGGCGCCTCGCGCGACTGCGGTTCTTTCGGCTCGCCTTCGTCGGGCAGGAACCGCTCGGTATTCTCCAGCACGTCGTCGTACAACGCGTCCAGGAACGCCGTCAGCTTCTTGCCCGCCGAGCGGAACTGGTCGCGCACTTCCCGGAAAATCGGCTTGGCCACGCGCTCCGCGAGCTTGCGCTGGAGCTTGTCGATCTCCGCCTGTGTGCCTTGCTCCACTTCCCGATTGGACTGAACGAACTCCGTGAACAGCGGCTCCAGCCGCTCGCGTTTCTTGTCGAGCTTCTTGCGCTCCTCTTCCGGCAGCGCGACGACTTCCTTGTCATTGAGCGACTTGCCATCGACGATCGGCATCGTGATCAGCTCGTCTTCCTTGTTGGCGCGCACCACAAAACCGATCATCTCCGCTTGCCGGGACAGCTGCACAAACGCGTCGGTCGACAGCTGATTGCCCATCGCCAGCGTGTGCTGCAAACGCGACTGGTGATCGCGCGAGTGGTACGCCGCGGGCATCTGCTTCTGCAGTTCGTGCAGCAGCGTCTCCATCGCCTTCTTGAACTTCTTGCCGTCGCCCGCCTTCAGGCTCACCGCGATCGGCGCATCCGTGTTGGCGAAATTGTGGAGATAGACCCAATCCGGCGCCGTCTTGCGACCCGGTGCCACGCGATTGAGCATGGAGCGCAGTTGGCTCCGCTTGCCCGTGCCCGACGGTCCAGCGACGTAGACGTGGTAGTTCGGCCGCGACACGGTCAGACCGAGCTCCAAGCTGCGCACCGCCCGGTCCTGCTCGATGACCGCCTCCAGCACCTCCAGATCCTCAGTCGTCTGGAACGCAATCCCGGTCAGATCGTGGTGCACGGTGCACGCGGACGCGGGCAGGCTCTCCGGCATGGGCACGGCCACGAGCTTGTGCGGACGCTGCTTCTTGGATGCGGGCTTGGACGTTGTGGACATGGCGACTCACAGCCGCTCCAGCGGCGGCGGAGCCATAGCACAGTCACCGCCGGATGCAACAGGTGGCAGAGGGGAGCGCCTTGGGGCCCGCACGCCGGTCAATGCACGTGGCGTTCGCGCAACTGACCCGGCGCCACGGGCAGAAGTCCCGCGGTACCCAGATGCGCGTAGAGCGCCGTCTCGTCAAACCGGCTCAAGTCGCGGCTGAGCTCGCGGATGGTCAGACCGCCCAGACGGTCCGTCTTTTGCCGCAGCATCCCCAGCGTGCGTTTGTCCGCGACGATGATCACCGACCGCGTGTGCCACTCGTGGCAGCAGTCCAGGAGCTGGTCGACGATCTGCGTGGCGAACCGCCGATCGTTCTCACGCCGCCAGTTGGCCTCTGATGCATCGTCGTTGCGACCCACGCCGCCTGAGGCAGCGCGCCGCGGATCCGCGCCGGGCACGTCGCTGCTCGCCATCGGATGACGATGCGCGGCGTTGACGATGCTGATGCGCTCTTCCAGCACGCCGTTGCCGCCTGAACGAGCGCGGGTCGGATGCAGCCAAAAGAAGCGGGCGCGAGCGCCGTCAGCAACAACAACACAATACGGGGCACGACTGGACTGTGGCATGGAACACCTCGCAGTTTGACCGACGGTTCGGCCATTTCTGACGATAGGATGGCGAGGGCCGCGTGCCGGGGACCGTGACAAAGCTGTGAAGATCGCGACGCTGGGGCGGAGCTACGGGACGCCGAGCAAGATGGTCATGTGGCCCTCAGCGGCCTCAAACTGCTTCTGCGCAGCGCGCGCGGCGTCCAGGCTGTCAAAAGGACCGAGGCGCACGCGGTAGAACGTGCCTTTGTCCGGCACTTCAATGCTCGTCAGCTTGGGCGCGTGACCCTTGCCGCGGAGATCCGCCTCAAAGGCCTTGGCCTCGGCGGCGTCGCGGAACGCCTTGACCTGGATGACGTAGTGGCCAGTCGGCGGCGGCGGGCGCACATCATCGTCACGCTGGCGGATGACCGGCTTGTGGACTGGCGACGCGTGGGCTTTGTCGTCGACCGGCGCCGCTCCAACGGGCTTGAGAGCCGGCGGGGCGGCGGCGACCAGCGCGACGGTCGGCGCCATGCGCATCGTGCCAAACAGGCCAAGACCGTGCGGCACAGGCGGCCTGGCCACGACCAGCGGTGGCGGCGGGACGGCGGCAGGCTTGGCCGGTTGCGACGTGGCCGCGACGACAGCGGGCTTGGCGGCAGGTGGCGGTGCCGCCTTGGCGGCCTCAGCCGTCACGGGCTTGGCTGCTTCCACGGTTGGCGGCGCAACGGGCGGCAATTTGGCGGCCGGCACGGCGGCAGCCAGCTCCGCGGACGAAATGGCGCGCTCGCCGGGCGCGGTGGCGAGCTGTTCCGCAGTCGGCTCCGGCGCATCCGCGTCAACGGTTTGGGCGATCGCGGCGTCAGGTCGGGCTTCCGCAGCGGTTGGCAGGTCGGGCACTGGCGCGAGCGCAACGGGCGTCGGGTAGATCGGCGATTCAGTGACTCGAGATGCCGCTTCCGCCATCGCAACGGCTGCCGGTGGCAGGCCGGCTGGGGCAGGGGCGGCGGTTGGTGCGGTCGCGCCATCGGCAGCGGCGGGTGGTTGCTGACGCGCGTACCAAACACCGCCGGCGAACGCCGCGCCCACCAGGGTCAGCACAAGCAGCACGCCTTGGGCAATGTGCCGAACCTCAACCCGCAGGTGAATCCGCTCGCGCACTTGGTCAAAATCGCGCAGCGGCATCGGCTACCCCTCGGCTTCCATCTCGGCCGCATCCGGCAGCGCCGTCATCCGTTCCGGCGCCGAGACGCCGAGCAACCGCAGGCCATTGCCAATCACTTGCTTAAGCGCGCGCACCAGCTGCAGCCGCGCATGCGTCTCGGCATCGTCGTCGCCGATGACCCGCGCGTCGCTCTTGTGGCGGCTGTAGTAGCCGTGGAACGCCCGGCACAGGTCCGTCAGGTAGTACGCAACTTGGTGCGGCTCGCGCGCCTTGGCCGCTCGCGCGATCACCTCCGGCAGCTCGGCAATCGCCAGCGCCAGCGCGCGTTCGTCGTCCAGCGCCAGCGCAGTCGCCGGTGCATCGAGCGCCGGGAGGCGGCCTTCCTTGGCCGCGCGCTCCAGGATCGAACAGAGCCGCGCGTGGCCGTACTGCACGTAGTACACCGGGTTCTCCATCGACGTGCGGCGTGCCACTTCCAGGTCAAAGTCCAGCTGCGCGTCCGCCTTGCGCATCAGGAACAGGAACCGCACGGCATCGCGGCCTGAGGCCGGCTCGGCCGTCGTCACGTCGTCGATCACGTCGCGCAGCGTGACGAATTCCCCCGACCGCTTGCCCATCGGCACCGGCTTGCCATCGCGGAGCAGCGCCACCATCTGCACGAGCAGGACCTCCAGGCGATCGCCAGTCCAGCGCGCGGCGTTGGCATCGCCCTCCTGACGCCGCAGATCGCCCAGCGCGTGAATCACGCCCTTGAGGCGCGAGACGTAGCCGTGGTGATCCGCGCCCAAGACGTTGATCAGATGATCAAATCCGCGCGCCAACTTGTGGTCGTGGTACGCGATGTCCGCGGCAAAGTACGTCGGACGGCCGTCGCCGCGAATGATGACGCGGTCCTTGCCGTCGCGGAACTGCTTGGGCAGGTTCTCGCTTGTGCCGCGAAAAAACACGGCCCTGCCGGCCACAACGGCGTCCTCGTCGTCGGGCGCGGCGTTCTCGTCCTCGTAGGCCCAATCCGTCCCCAGCAGGCGCCGCGTTACGTCCTTGACCGCGTCGCGCGTCTCCGGATCCAGGCCGTGGAGGCGCCGTTCGCTGAACCAGTTGTCAAAACGGATGTCGAGCTTGCCCAGATCGTCGCGGATGCGATCGAGCTGCCGTTGCCACGCGCGCACGGTGATCGTGCGGTTGTCGGCGCGGCCGGTCACGCTCTCCACATCTGCGGCACGCCACGCGGCGTCGTCGGTCCAGTCCGCCGTCGGGCAGTCCAAACCGGTTTTGGCCAAATCTTCTGCGCATTCAGCGATGTAGGCGCCGCGGTAGCCATCCTCCGGGAAGCCTGCCGGAAAGCCGTCGGGAAACGCCACAGGATCGCCGTTGCCCCAGATCGCCAAGGCAGTCGCGCGCTTGTCGGGTTCGCGCAGCCAGCACCACACGCTCTCGCCGAGCTTGCCGACCTGATTGCCGACGTTGTTGATGTAGTACTCGGTCGTCACATCGTAGCCGGACGCGCGCATCACGCGGGCGAGCGTGTCGCCCAGCACCGCGCCGCGGCCGTGACCGACGTGCATGGGTCCGGTTGGATTGGCGCTGACAAATTCAAGCAGAACCCGCTCTTGCGCGCCCGCGTTGCCCAGGCCGAAATCGGCGCCTTGCAGCAGTACGTCCGTGACGCTCGCCTGCCACGCCGCATCGGACAGCCGCAGGTTCAGGAAACCAGGTCCAGCGACTTCAACGGCTTGAATCCAGCCCTCGACGTCAACTTCACGCACGAGCGGCGCGAACGCCTCCGCGAGCGCGCGCGGATTCTTGCCGGCAGCTTTGGCCAGCGCGAAACACAGGTTGGTCGCCATGTCGCCATGGCTGGCCTGACGCGGCCGTTCCAACTGGATTTCCCGCGGTGCCAGCGCCTGAGGCAGCACGCCATGTTCCTGCGCCGCTTGGCTGGCACGCGAGAGAAGGCCGCGAATTCGTTCATGCAAGGTGGTCATCAGGCTCAGCTCCGGTCGCGATGACTCGTCCGCGCCGTAGCCGCGAGGCTAGTTGGCTCACCGTTACTGTCAACTATTCGGGCGCTCGCCACCCGACACCGCTTTCTGTTATCCTCCGCGCCGCGCGTGGCGCTGGGGGTGCCGAAAATGGCAAAACGAGTGTTGATTTCAGGCGGTGCGGGTTTTGTGCCGTCGCACCTGTGTGACCGTTTCCTCGCTGATGGCTGGCAGGTCCTCGCGGTCGACAATTTTTGCACGGGCCGGCGCAGCAACATTGCGCATTTGGCCGACAATCCCCATTTTGAGCTGATGGAACAAGATGTTTCTACAGCGTTTACCGTCGCCGGGCCGCTAGCCGCTGTGCTGCATTTTGCCTCGCCGGCGTCGCCCGTAGACTACATGAGGCTGCCGATCGAGACGCTTCAGGTCGGCTCGCTGGGCACGATGAACCTGCTGGAGATCGCCCGCGAAAAGCAGGCGCGCTTCCTCATGGCGTCGACCTCCGAGATCTACGGCGATCCGCTGGAGCACCCGCAGCGGGAGAGCTACCTCGGCAACGTGTCGAGCATCGGTCCGCGCAGCGTGTACGACGAGGCCAAGCGCTTTTCAGAAGCCGCGGTCATGGGTTGGCGCAACGCGCGCGGCGTCGATACGAAGATCATCCGTATTTTCAACACCTACGGCCCGCGCATGAAGTCCGGCGACGGCCGCGTGGTCAGCAACTTCATCGTCCAGGCGTTGCGCGGCGAGAAGCTGACGGTCTACGGCGATGGCCAGCAGACGCGCTCGTTCTGCTACGTCAGCGACCTGGTCGACGGCATTGTTCGCGTGCTCGAGAACGGTGATCACATGCCGTACAACTTGGGTAATCCCGGCGAATTCACAATGTTGGAGCTGGTCCAGGAGATCGCCAAGCAGGTGGGCAACGTGGACGTGCAGTTCTTGCCGCTGCCCAAGGACGACCCGACGCGGCGCAAGCCGGACATCACGCGGGCGTCGCGCGATCTCGGCTGGACGCCCAAAGTGCCGCTGCAGCAGGGCCTTGTCGCGATGATCGCCGACCTGCGCGCGCGGCTCGCCAACGGGGACGCCTAGATGCGCGCAGTGTTGGCGCTGGGCGCGATGGCGCTGAGCTGCCTGGCAACGGGCTGCAAGAACGACGGTTGTCCGCCGCTGGCAGGACCGTGGAAGGGCTTTGAGAAAGTCAGCGGTTTTGACGTTGAATGCTGCGCCAAGGAAAACACCTTCGCCAAGCACGGCCACTACATCGCGTACTTTCACAAGACCCGCAAAAAGGCCATGGAAGGCGTGTACGTCGACGACGTTCGGACCGGCTTGTGGCACGCGTGGAAGAAGTCCGGCGGGTACGACCTCGGCGCCTGCTACGACGACAAGGGCGTAGAACTCTGGCGCGAGAGCGACGAGGCGAAGGCCAAAGCCCGCGCTTGCCCTTGACCCGCCAACGCGACGAGCCCGGCATTCCAAATCGTTCGGTCTGATCCCCTACGGGCAGGTCGCGCCGACGACCTTCTGCAGTTCCAGCGTCCGCTTGTCCAGCCAATTCTCCAGAACGCCGACCTCCGAGTCATACTCGGCGCCCTTCACGGTCGCAAACGGGTCGCGCTCAAGCTCCGCACGCAGGAGCGGCTTGCGCTCCTCGATCCACTTGAGCAGCGGCTCCTCCGCGAACGCGCCACACAGCAGCTTCTTCTGGATCGCGAGGTACTGCGCTTTGACCGCCGGGATCGCCAGCATGCGGGTGAAGAAATGCTCCTCGCGGTTCGGGCACAGCTTGTTCGGCGGTCCCCACGGGTGGAGCAGGGTGAACGCCTCGGGTCCCAGGGACTCGTCGACGCCGGCGCGCACCACGTGCACGCGCTTGTCCTTGGGATCGACGTAGAACTGGAAGTTGGTGCCTGAGGCGGCGAGTCCATCCAGATCGGACGCGAGATCCTCCACGGCATACACGGCTAGCAAATCGGCAAGGTCCGCCTGCGTGTCCACTTTCGCCGCGAATTCCGCATCGGTCGCGGTCTCGATTGTCTGCGCCAGCGCCGTGATTTCCGCGAAGTCGCCTTGTTTTAGCGTGTACGTCGCCTTGAGCGCCGCGCAGCCGTCCTTGGGGCAATTCAGGCCGTTGCAGACAATGAGCGGTTCGTACACGTTGCCGTTGCCGCTGCCAAAAGACCGGGCGAAGAGCTGGGAATCGGGCTGTTCTGAGAGCTGATAGAAGCCCATGAACACGCCGTTGACCGTCACGCGCGCGAAACTGAAGCGCGGCGAGGCCTTGGCGACCGAGCGGAGCAATTCAAGCGTGATGAGCTCGCGCAGGAAAGTGGGCTCGGTGCCGCCCGCCTTGAGGCGGATGCTGTTCATGTTGTCAGGACCGTTGAGCTTCTTGTCGAATTCGTCGAATTTTAGCCGCACGTTCGGCTTCTTGGGATTGGACCACATCGACGACTCGCCGAACACGCGCGCGCCGACGTTGTGGAACGGGGCACCGTCAAACGTGACTTCGCTCGTGTGGTAGTTGCGCACGATCGTCGCGTCGGCGGCGGTGGCGAGGATGTCCTGCCAGTCGGCGGGCGCGAGCGTAATCTGCACCTCATGCACGCCGAGCGGGTCAAAGAGCAGCTTGGCCGGCGGCAGTCCGGGCAGCACGTCGGCAGCCGTCGTGTCGTTGTCGACCGTGCCGTCAGCCGAGACCAGGGCGTCCGCGGTTTGCGTGCCGTCCGCCGTCGCGTCGGTGCCGCAAGCCGTCACGAGCAAGCCCAAGGCGCAAAGCGCCGTTGCGATCCAATCCATGCGCAAGTTCATCGCTTCCCCGTCTGCCGTCGTGCGGCCTCAGGAGCTTAGCGCTGTGCCTGAAAAGCCGCCAGTGGCCGCGGAAGCTGCCTGCCGCGCTGGGAAATCAGTCGGCTTCCGCCTGCACCGCCAGCGGGCCATTCGCCGCCGCCAGCAGGTACGCCTTCATGAACGCGTCCAGGTCGCCATCCAGCACGCCGCGCGTGTCCGACGTCTCGTGCAGCGTTCGCAGATCCTTGACCATCTGGTACGGCTGCAGCACGTAACTGCGAATCTGGCTGCCAAAGTTGATGCCGAGCTTGCCGGCCTCAATCTCCTCTTTCACCGCGCTTCGCCGCCGTTTTTCCAGATCCACCAAGCGCGCGTGCAGCATCTTCATCGCCGACGAGCGGTTCTTGTGCTGGCTCCGGTCTGTCTGGCACGCCACGACCACGCCTGTTGGCATGTGCGTAATGCGAATGGCCGAGTCCGTCCGGTTGACGTGCTGACCGCCCGCGCCGCTCGCCCGGTACGTGTCGATCTTCAAGTCGACTTCATTGATGTCGATGTTGATCGAGTCGTCTTCTTCCGGCACCACGAACACGGAGCAGAAGCTGGTGTGGCGGCGTTTGTTGGCGTCAAACGGGCTGATGCGCACCAACCGGTGCACGCCGTTCTCCGACTTCAGCCAGCCAAAGGCGTATTCGCCATCGATGCGCAAGACGGCGTTGCGAATGCCGGCTTCTTCACCCGCCACTTCGTCCACAAGCTCGCATTTCATGCCGTGTTTCTCAGCCCAGCGCGCGTACATGCGCATGAGCATGGCCGCCCAATCCGCGCTTTCCGTGCCGCCCGCGCCCGCGCTGATCTGCACCAGCGCCGGCGAGCGATCCGTCGGTGCGCCCATCGAACGGGCAAATTCCGCTTCGTCCAGGCGCTTGGTGACGTCGTCGACTTGCTCGAGGAGGTCGGGAATCAGCGAGTTGTCGCTCTCCGCCTCCGCCAGCTCAATCATGTCCCGCACGTCCTTGACGATGCCTTCCGGGATCACGACGGAGTCCACGGTCGCCTGCAGATCGCCGCGCTCCTTGGAGAGTTTTTGGGCGCGGTCGGCGTCGAGCCAGAAGCTCGGCTCACCGCTCAGTTTTTCCAATTCATCGATGCGCGCAGCTTTGGCATCGACGTCAAAGATGCCTGCGCAGCGAAGCGAGGCGATCCTCAGCAGCGCTGACGCAGGACCGTACATCGGCGAACGTGGCCATGACAGTGTTCCTGGAAGCCGGCGAGCGTGCCGGAGTGAGCGCGCGAGCATAGCAGATGACGGCCCCGAGGAGACAGTCGTGCGCGGCGATTTTTTTCACGCATGGCGCGCGGCGCCGGGCGCCCTTGCACCCAAGCCGCCGATCTGTTGCACTAGCCCCGCGGCGCAGTCGCCGTGCGTTTCCCTCCTGCCCCAGACGCCCATGCCATCGCTTGAAGCTCCTGAAATCCCTCGCGGCAACATCGTTCCCATCGGCGGCGCTGAGGACAAAATTGCCGACCGCCTGATCCTGCGGCGGCTGGTGGAGCGCGCGGGCGGCGCAGAATCGCGCATCGCGATCATCCCGACGGCCTCAGAATTGCCCGACACGGGCGAGCGGTACGAGACGGTGTTCCGCGAGATTGGCGCGGGTCACGTGCAGTCGCTGCCCTACCTCACGCGCGCGGATGCGGAGCGCAAGGATTGGCTGGAAGTGCTCAATGACGCCACGGCGATCTTCATGACCGGCGGCAATCAGCTGCGGTTGTCGACGATTCTGGGCGGCACTGAAGTGGCGCAGGCCATCCGCAAGCGCAACGCCCACGGCGTCCACGTGGCGGGCACGTCCGCAGGCGCGGCTTTCTGCTCCGAGCACATGATCGCCGGCGGCAAGGGCGGTTCAACGCCGGTCGCTGGCCAGGTAACGCTCGCGCCCGGCCTGGGGCTGACCAACCGCATCATCGTCGACCAGCATTTCCGCGAGCGCGACCGTTTGGGCCGCTTGATGGCGGCCATCGCGTACAATCCATTCGTCGTCGGGCTGGGTCTCGACGAGAACACCGCGGCGTTCATTGATTGCGACAACGTCATTGAAGTCGTCGGCAACGGCGCGATCACGGTGCTTGACGTGTCGCAGCTCGGCTGGTCTGGCATGGCGACCGCGCGCACCGGTGCGCCCGTTGGCCTCATCGGCGTGAAACTGCACATCCTGCCGCACGGTTCGCTGTTCTCGCTGGAGACGCGCGAAGCGACGCCGCCGGGCGTGGCGCCGGTCAAGCGCCGCCGGTAGACCTGCTGGGCTGATTCCACGACCCAAGTTCGCCGCTCAGACCTGTGGCGTTGCCGACTGGGGCGGCGCGCGCGCGGACGTTGAATCGCGAACTTCACGCAGTCGGTACAGGCTTCCGGTCCGCGCGAAACCTCTGCCCGAAGCGCTCAGGCAAAAACAGCACCGCCGCCGAAGTGGCCCTCGGCGGCGGTGCGATGGTCTTGCTATTTGTCAACCGAAGTTGACGAATATCTAGCGCTTGCTCAGCTCGACCACGTCGCGGGCGTTCTTGCCCGTGTAGATCTGGCGCGGACGGCCGATCTTGGCCTTGCCCGCGTTGTGTTCATTCCAGTGCGCCATCCAACCCGGCAGGCGGCCGAGCGCGAAGAGCACCGTGAACATGCCGTACGGGAAGCCGAGGGCGCGGTAGATGATGCCGCTGTAGAAGTCGACGTTCGGGTACAGCTTGCGCGCCACGAAGTATTCGTCCTTGAGCGCCGCTTCTTCCAGACCCTTGGCGATGGCGAGCTGCGGGTCGTTCTTGCCGAGCTTGCCCAGCACCACGTCCGCCTGCACCTTGATGAGCTTGGCGCGCGGGTCAAAGTTCTTGTAGACGCGGTGGCCAAAGCCCATGAGGCGGAAGCTGCTGTCCTTGTCCTTGGCCTGCGCGACCGCCCAGTTGACGTCGCCGCCGTGGGAGACGATGCCGTCGAGCATCTCGATGACCGCCTGGTTGGCGCCGCCGTGCAGCGGACCCCAGAGCGCCGTGATGCCGGCGGCGATGGACGCGTACAGATCCGACTGCGCCGAACCGACCAAACGCACCGTCGACGTCGAACAGTTCTGCTCGTGATCCGCGTGCAGGATGAGGAGCAGGTCGAGCGCGTTCGCGATGTCCGCGTCGTGACCGCTGCGCGCCGTGCCCGCGAACATCATGTTGAGGAAGTTGGCAGTGTAGTCGAGGTGCGCATCCGGGGCGACCGCAACCAGGCCTTCGCCGTGACGGTAAATGGCCGCAGCGATGGTCGGGAGCTGCGCCATCAAGCGCAGTTCGTTGTAGTTCAGGCCAGCGTGGGTCACGGCCGTTTCGGCGTGGTACGTCGAGGACAGCGAGATGACCGCGGCGGACAACACCGCCATCGGGTGGGCGTCCTTGGGGAACGCGCTGATGATGGCGCTGACGTGCGGCGGCAGGCCGCGGTTGGCCTTTTCAGCGGCCTTGAACGTCTCGAGTTCGGTCGCGTTCGGCAGTTCGCCCTTCAAGAGCAGCCAAGCCACCTCAAGAAACGAAACCTTGCCCGCGAGCTGCTCGATCGGGTACCCACGGTAGCGCAGGATGCCCAGCTCGCCGTCCAGGAAAGTGACCGCACTCTCGCAAGCGCCGGTATTTCCGTAGCCCGGATCGAACGTGACAGCGCCGGTCTTGTCGCGAAGCGCCTGGATGTCGAGGCCGACTTCCTGCTCGCTACCCACAATCACGGGCAGCGGAAGGGTCTTGTCGCCAACGCGAATTTCAGCAGTGATCGACATGTAAGCTCCTGAATGGGTCCGAAGACGCCCGAAAGAAATAGCGGTTGTGGACATGGCGCCGGGAAGAGCCGGCTTGCGGTCAAGGGCACGCCAAGTGCACTTGAGATGCGGTGCGGTAAAGAGCGTTGTGTCACTCTTTTCACGCGGCGGGGACGATACCGGAAGGCGTGGCGCGAAGCAACCGCTCTGCGTAACGGCGACGTCACGGAAAGCGATCGCGCGGGGTGAAATTCCACGTTGACGGGCGGCGCGTTGGGCGTAGCCTGTGTGATGAGGTGAAAATGCATACAAGCCGGGTTCCCTGCGGGTTGATTCTCGCGTTTGTGTACGCGGTTGCCGCGTGCTCCAGTCCTGCCGTGCCCGCTGCTGCTGACACCGAATCGGGTGATGCAGCAGTCGCCGTGGCAGGGCCGAAAAAGTACGACATCCTGTGGGTGATCGATCACACCCTCTCGATGGCGGATCACCAGCGCGGCCTGACCCAGGCAATTCCGCAGTTCGTGCAGACGCTGCAGGCCAAGGGCGGCGTTGACGTCCGGACCGCGGTGGTGACGGTGCAACAACTACCGGATCCCGCGTCGACGTACGGGATCACCGTGAAGCAGATCGGCGCGTTTCGTCATGAGGCTGCGCTGTCCTTTCCACCCAATGCCGCGGAGCGGTTCATCGCGCCGTGCTACGTCGACGGACCCGTGGACGCGACGACGCCGAGTGCGCAGTGCCGCGACGGCTTTGACTTCACCTATGTCGCGGGCGTGAATTACAAGGCGCCGGCGACGTCCCTGCTCAAGACGGGCAACGCGGTGCCGCCGTACGGCGACGTCGTGAAGCACTATGCCCCGAGCCTGCCGGGAAAGGACGTGTCGTCGACCAACCAGTGGCGGTGCGCGCAGCCCAACTTTGCCGCGGGGGTGAGCAATGACAACGGGTCGTCCAATTCGCACTGTTGGTGGAATTGCTGGACCGATGCGCAGTGCCAGCAGTTGTTCCAGGACCCGAAGATGATCTGCCACACGCCCGGCGGTGCCAGTGGCGATCCCAAGCTGGCGTCGTGCCAGTTGCCGCCGGACACCCAGGACTGTCCGCCCGCGGACGCGCTGCCGGCGGTGCTGGGCAACGACCAACTGAGCCTGCTGCACTGCATCGCCGCGGTGGGGATTTCCGCCACAGAGCAGTCGACTGTCGAGGGCGGCCTGCGATCGGCGTGGCTGGCGCTGGATCCCGCGGGGCCGAATTGCCCGGACGCCGCGCACTGTCAGAACCAGCAGCTCCTCCGCGACGACGCGACGTTGGTGCTGGTGTTTATTGCCGACGAGGACGACTGTTCCGTGGCGCTGGATCAGCCGCTGCCTGATGCGTGGACCGACACGCCATTCTCACCGCATACGAGCTGGGGAAACTGCCAATTTGTCGGCGACGCGGCCGGTGGCGACCCAGCGCTGGCCGAGGCGGAGTGCTTGTACCTGAAGTACAAGCAGACCAATCCGGCCGCGTTCTTGTGCCCAAGCGACTGTACCGCGACGGACGCCGCGTGCGTGGGTGAGGCGGCGAAGAACGTCTCGGCGAGCAAGCCATTGGACAAACGCTTTGGCGCCGTGGCTGACTTCCTGGCGAAATTCAAGACGCTCAAGGCCAAGCCGGAGCAGCTCGTCGTGGCGGCGATTACCGGAGATTCGCCGGATCAGGCGTTTTCCGGTGGTCAGCAGGCGGCGCTGTCCGCGCAGGTGCACACGGATCGCGTCATGTTCCTCGCTTCCGCGCTCGTCTCAAATGCCAGTTCACGCATTCCGCACATTTGCCAATCCGGGAAGTCGCAGGCGGGTTATGGCTCGCGCTACCTCCAGTTGGCCGCAGCGCTTGGGGCCAATGGCTGGGCTGCCAACCTGTGCGACGATCTGCCGATGACGCTGACGAACTTGGCGACCTTCTTGGCTAATCGGCCATAGGCGCCGGCACGTCCAGCTCCGTCCGCGCCTGGTCGGACCGCTTGCCCTTTTTGGCAAACCGCCCGAGCGCCAGGTACACAACCGGCGTGGTGTAGAGCGTCAGCAACTGCGACGCCAGCAGCCCGCCGACAATCGTGATGCCCAGCGGCCGCCGCAGCTCCGACCCCACGCCCGTGCCAAAAGCCAGCGGCAGCGCGCCGAGCATCGCCGCCAGCGTCGTCATCAGGATCGGCCGGAAACGCAGCAGGCACGCTTCTTCAATCGCCTGCAGCGCCGGCATGCCGTGGCGCTCGCGCTCGATGGCGAAATCGATCAGCAAGATCGCGTTCTTCTTGACGATGCCGATGAGCAGCAGCAGGCCAATCAGGCCGATGATGCTCAAATCCAGCTTGAACCACAGTAGCGCGGCAATCGCGCCAATGCCCGCGGACGGCAGCGTGGAGAGAATCGTAATCGGGTGGATGTAGCTCTCATACAGCATCCCCAGCACGATGTAGACGATGATGAGCGCCATGAGAATCAGCAGCGGCTCGCTGTCCAGGGACGCCGTGAAGGCCTGCGCGGTGCCCTGGAAATCCGCGTGGATGCCCGGCGGCAGGTGCATGTCGGCCTCCGCGCGGTGGATGAGGTCAATCGCCTGGCCGAGCGCCACGCCGGGCGCCAAATTGAAGGAAATCGTCACCGACGGAAATTGGCCATTGTGATTGACCGCCAGCGCCGACGCCGACGACGAGAACTTGGCGATCGCCCGCAGCGGCACCTGCGCGCCCGACGCCGAACGCACGAAGATGCGGTCCAGCGCGTCCGGGTTCTGCCGCAAATTCGGCGGCACTTCCATCACCACGCGGTACTGGTTGCGCTGCGTGTACATCGTCGCGACCTGCCGCTGGCCAAAAGCGTCGTACAGCGCGTTGTCGATGTCTGCCGGTGTCACGCCCAGCCGCGCCGCTGTGTCCCGGTCGATCTTCACGTCCAGTTGCAGCCCGGCGTCCTGCTGGTCGCTCGCCACGTCTTTCAGCTGTTTGAGCTTCTGCATGCTCTCCAGCATCCGCGGCACCCACAGCCGCAGCTCATCCAGGTCCGCGTCCTGAATCGTGTACTGGTACTGCGTCCGGGCGAAGCGACCACCCACGCGCAGGTCCTGCGACGCCTGCATGTACGTCATCAGCCCGGGAATCTTGCCGGTCTTGCCGCGCAGCTTGCCGACGATCTCATCGGCCGAGAGCTTCCGCGGCGGCATCGCCTTCAGCATCATGAACGCCGTGCCGGAATTGGTCGTCCCCGCCGACGGCCCCGCGCCAATGAAGGCGACGACGTGCTCAATGTCCGGATCGCCCACGAGCACCTTGTTGAGCTCCTCCTGCCGCGCCTTCATCGACGGAAAGGACGCATCCTGCGCCGCCTGCACCGTTGCGTTGATAAGCCCGGTATCCTGCTGCGGAAAGAGGCCCTTGGGCACGTCCGTGAACAGCTTGACGTTCACCGCGATGGTCAGAAACGTCGCGATGAGCGTCGCCGTGCGGTGGCGCAGCACAAACCGCAGGCCGCGGGCGTACAGGGCGAGCAGGCCGTCAAACGTCCGTTCCGCGAACCGGGACAGCCAGTTGGGCTTCTCGCCCGTCGGCGCGTGCAGCATCCGCGCGCACATCATCGGCGTCAGCGTCAGGGAAATCAGCCCGGACATCGCCACGGCAACGCTCAGCGTCACGGCAAATTCGCGGAACAGCCTCCCGACGATGCCGCCCATCAGCAGGATCGGAATGAAGACGGCGAGCAGGGACGCGGTGATGGAGACGATCGTGAAGCCGATTTCCTCCGCGCCGCGCAAAGCCGCCTCCATGGGCGTGAGGCCGCGCTCGATGCCGCGCGCGATGTTCTCGGTGACGACAATCGCGTCGTCGACGACGAAGCCGGTAGAGATGGTCAGCGCCATGAGCGACAGGTTGTCGACGCTGTAGTCCAGCAAATACATGATGCCAAACGTGGACATGAGCGACAGCGGCACAGCCACGGACGGAATCAGCGTCGCGCGCCACGAGCGCAGGAACACGAACACCACGCCGATGACGAGGAAAACGCTGAGCACGAGCGTCCGGCTGACGTCGTTGACCGACTCGCGAATCGTCTGCGTGCGGTCCATCGCGAGCTGCATGTGAATCGCCGGGGAGATGGACGTGGCGAGCTGGGGCAGGATCTCTTTGACCCGCGCGTTTGTCGCCAGAATGTTGGCGCCAGGCTGCTTGCGGATCACCAGGAGCACGGACCGCTTGCCGTCCACCCACGCCGCCGCGCGGTCATTCTCGATGTCGTCAAACACGCGCGCCACGTGATCCAGCCGCGCGCCCGCCGGGCCTTCGGACGCGATGATCAGCGGCTCATAGGCCCGCGCGCCAAACAGCTGATCGTTGGCGCCCACGGTCGGTGCCTGCAGGTTGCCGACCAGATTGCCTTTGGGCGTGTCCGCCGTCGCGCCGGCAATCGTCGCGCGCACGTCCTCCGCGCCCAGGTTCATCGCCGCCAGCTGCGCCGGGTCCACCTGCACGCGCACCGCGGGCTGCTGGCCACCGCCGACAAAGACCTGACCCACGCCGGGAATCTGCGCGACCTTCTGCGCCAGCACCGTATTCGCCGCGTCAAAAACCTGCGCGAGCGGCAGCGTGTCGGACGTCAGCGCGACGATGAGGATCGGCGTGTCGCCCGGATTGACCTTCTGGTAGTTCGGCCGCGACGGCATGTTGGGCGGCAATTCGCCCGATGCCGCTGAAATCGCCGCTTGGACGTCGCGCGCGGCGGCATCGACATTGCGGTCCAGGTCGAACTGCAGCGTGATCGACGTGTTGCCCAGCGTGCTCGTCGACGTCATCTCCGTCACGCCCGCGATGCGACCAAAGCGCCGTTCCAGCGGCGTCGCCACCGACGAAGCCATCGTTTCGGGACTGGCGCCGGGCAGCGCAGCGCGGATCTGGATGGTCGGGAAATCGACGCGCGGCAGCGGCGCCACGGGCAGCTTGGTCAACGCGAGGCCGCCCGCCAGCATGAGCGCGGCGGCCAAAAGCGTCGTCGCCACGGGCCGGCGGATGAACGGCGCGGAGATGTTCACGGGCGCGCCTCAGGGGCGACAGGCGGCTTCTTGGCGCCGCGGAACCAGCGGCCGATGCGGTCCATGTAGAGGTAGATGACCGGCGTCGTGTAGAGCGTCAGCACTTGGGACACCAGCAACCCGCCGACAATCGTGATGCCCAGCGGCCGCCGCAGCTCCGCGCCCATGCCCGTCCCGAGCGCCAGCGGGAGTCCGCCGAGCAGCGCGGCGAAGGTCGTCATCATGATCGGCCGGAAACGCAGCAGGCAGGCTTGGTGGATCGCCTCGATGGGCGTCATGCCGTGCGCGCGCTCCGCCTCCAGGGCAAAATCGATCATCATGATCGCGTTTTTCTTGACGATGCCGATGAGTAGGATGATGCCGATGAGCGCGATGACGCTGAAATCCGTGCGGTAGACGTACAGCGCCAGGAACGCGCCGACGCCGGCGGATGGCAGCGAGGAGAGAATGGTGATCGGGTGGATGAAGCTCTCGTACAGCACGCCGAGCACGATGTAGACGGTGAGAATCGCCGCGAGGATGAGCAGCGGCTCGCTGGCCAGCGACTCATTGAAGGCCTCCGCCGCGCCGACGAAGCCCGCGTGGATGCTGGGCGGCATGCCGATTGTGTCCTGCGTCGCGCGAATCGCCTTGACCGCATCGCCGAGGGACGCGTCCGGCGCGAGGTTGAACGACACCGTCACCGCGGCGAACTGGCCCTGATGGTTGATCGCCAGCGGCGCGGTGCGCGTGCTCATTTTGACCAGCGAATTCAGCGGCACCGGCGTGCCCGTTGTCGACCGCACGTACAACTGCGCCAGCGCGTCCGCGGACTTGGCCATCGACGGCGTCACCTCCAGGATCACGCGGTACAGGTTGAGCTGCGTGAAGATGATCGACACCTGGCGCTGGCCAAACGCGTCGTACAGCGTGTCGTCAATCGCCTGCGGAGACACGCCGAGGCGCGCCGCCGTGTCGCGGTCAATCGTCAGCGTCACTTCAAGCCCGGCGTTTTCCTGGTCGCTCGCCACGTCGCGGATGTGCGGCACCGCGCGCAGGCCTTCCACGAGCCGCGGCGCCCAGACGGCGAGCTCATCCGGGTCCGAATCCTCCAGCGTGTACTGGAACTGCGTGCGGCCGGCGCGGCTGTCGATTTGCAAATCCTGCACCGCCTGCAGATACACCGCGATCCCGCGCACATCGGCGAGCTTGGGTCGCAGGCGCGCAATGATCTCGTCGGCGCTCGCTTTGCGTTTGTCGCGGGCTTTGAGCGTGATGGACAAGCGCCCGCTGTTGGTCGTCGCGTTGGTGCCGTCCGAACCGATGAACGACGTCAGGCCGGCGACATCCGGATCCGCCAGCACGACGGCCGCCAGATTGCGCTGCAGCTCCATCATGTGCGGAAAGGACACGTCGGCCGCGGCTTCCGTCACGCCCAGCACGGAGCCCGTGTCCTGCTGCGGAAAGAAGCCTTTTGGCACCTCAATCGCCATCCATGCGGTCAGCGCGACCGTCGCCAGCGTCGCGAGCAGCGTGATGACCTGATGCCGCAGCACCCACCGCACGCCGAGGTCGTAGATGTGCAGGGCGCCGTCAAACACCTTCTCACTCAGCCGGTACGCCCAGTTGCGCTGCGCCGTCGGCGGTTCCGGCCGCAGCAGGTAGGCGCACATCATCGGCGTCAGCGTCAGCGAAAGGACCGCCGAAACGCCGATCGCCACGGCCAGCGTCATCGCAAATTCGCGGAAGAGGCGGCCGATCAGCCCGCCCATGAACAGCAGCGGAATCAGCACCGCGATGAGCGACACGGTCAGCGAGATGATCGTGAACCCAATCTGGCCCGCGCCCTTGAGCGCCGCCTGGAACGGCTTCTCACCGTCTTCAATGTACCGCGCGATGTTCTCAATCATCACGATGGCGTCGTCCACGACGAAGCCGGTGGAGATCGTCAGCGCCATCAGCGACAGGTTGTTCAGGCTGTAGCCGAGCGCGTACATGACCGCGAACGTCCCCACAAGCGAGAGCGGCACCGCGACGGCGGGAATCAGCGTCGCGCGCAGGTTGCGCAGGAACAGAAAAATGACCGCGACGACGAGGCCAATCGTGATCAGCAGCGTCTGCTCCACGTCCTCGACGGACGCGCGGACCGTCTCGGTGCGATCCGCGGCGATCTTGACCTCGATGCCCTCCGGCAGCGACGCCGCGAGCTTGGGCAGCAGCGCCTTGACGCGTTCCGCCACCTCGATGACGTTGGCCCCCGGCTGCCGCTGCACGTTCAGGATGATGGCGCGCTTGTCGTTGGCCCAGCCCGCGAGCTGGACGTTTTCCACGCCATCGACGACGGTCGCCACGTCCGCCAGCCGCACTGCCGCGCCATTCTTGTAGGCCAGCACGATCGGCCGAAACGACTTCGCGTCAAAGAGCTGGTCGTCGGTTGCCAGCGCGTAATCCTGCCGCAGTCCGTCCAGATTGCCCTTGGGCTGGTTGATGTTGGCCGCCACAAGCGCCGCGCGCACGTCCTCCAGCGTCAGCCCCGTGCCCGCGAGCGACTGCGGATCCACCTGCACGCGCACGGCCGGCTTCTGCCCGCCGTTGATTGTCACAAGGCCCACGCCCGACACCTGGGAAATCTTCTGCGCGAGGATCGAGTCCGCGTAGTCGTCCACCTGCTGGAGCGGCAGCCGGTCGGAGCTCACGTACAGCGTCAGGATCGGCGTGTCCGCCGGATTGCTCTTGCTGTAGCTTGGCGGCGCGGGCAGGGTGCGCGGCAAGAGCGCCGATGCCGCGTTGATCGCCGCCTGGACGTCCTGCTGCGCGCCGTCGATGTCGCGGTCCAGCGCGAACTGCAGCGTCACCTGCGAACTGCCAAAACTGCTGACGGACGTCATCAGCGCCAGCGACGGCATCTGGCCGAATTGCCGTTCCAGCGGCGTCGTCACCGCGGACGTCATCGTCCCCGCGCTTGCGCCTGGCAGAAAGGTGGACACCACGATTGTCGGATACGCCACCTGCGGCAGCGCCGCGACCGGCAACTGCCGAAACGCCATGATGCCGCCCAGCAGCAGGCCAATCATCAGCAGCGTCGTCGCGACCGGACGGCGGATGAACGGCGCGGAAATCCCGCGGCCTGGCTGTTCCGGCGCGTCGCTCATTTCTGCCACTTGTCGCCGCTCGGTTTGCCGCCGCCGCCTTTGCTGCCGTCCTTGCCTTCCTGGGCTTTGGCCCCGGGCAGCGCGACCTTGGCGCCCGGCTTCAAGCGACTTTGGCCATCGACGACGATCTGCTCGCCCGGCTCCAGCCCCTTGGCCACAATCGCCTCGTCGCCTTCCAGCGCCTGCACGTCAATCAGCCGCACTTGCGCGGTCAGGTCCGCGCCCACAATGTACACAAACGTCCCCTTCGGTCCGTGCTGCACCGCCACCGCCGGGATGACCGTCGCCTGCGCGCGCATCGCCACCTGCACGCGCGCCTTCACAAACTGGTTCGGCCACAGCGTGTGCTCCGGATTGGCAAAAATCGCCTTGAGCCGCGCGGTCGCCGTCGCCTGGTTGATCTGGTTGTCCACCACTTCCAGCTTGCCCGTCGCCAGCTTGATCACGCCGTCGCGGCTGTACGCCTCCACGGTCAGCGGACCCAGCGCCATGCCGCGTTGAATCGCCGCCAGCTCATCCTCGGGCAACGTGAACAGCACCGCGATCGGGTCCAGTTGCGTCACAACCACGATGCCCGTCGGGTCACTGGGATGCACGATGTTGCCCGGATCCACTTGCCGCACGCCGGTGACGCCGTCGATCGGCGAGACGATCTTCGCGTAGTCGAGCAGCAGCTTGGCGCTCTCCTCCTGCGTCACATCGGCGCGCACTTGCGCTTCAAGCTGCTCCACCTGCGCGGTCTGGTCGGTCACCTGCTGGGACGGCACCAGGTTCTGCCTGCGCAGCTCCGCGTACCGCGCGAGGTTGACCTTGGCGTTCTTCAACTGCGCAACATCGCGGGCGTGCAGGGCTTCTGCCTGATGCAGTTGGATGGTGAACGGCCGCGCGTCGATTTGCGCCAGCACTTCGCCCTTCTTCACCGGCTGGCCTTCGCGGAACGGCACGTCGATCAGCCGACCGTCGACCTGCGTCTTCACCGTCACCGTGTAGAACGCCGCGACGCTGCCGATGCCTTCCAGCGTCACCGGCATGTCCCGTTGCGCCACCTTGGCCGTCAGGACCGGCGTGGGGCGCTGCGCTTCGGCGGGCTTGCCCAGACCACCATGGGCGCCCGCACCCTCGTCGGCACTCTTCTTTTCAGCCATGCGCTGCCAAAGCAGCCAGCCACCGCCACCGGCGAGGCCAAGCACGAGCAGGGGCAGCAAGAATCGACGCATCCGTTTCGCCTCGGCAGCAAGACGCTAGGGCTGGCCCAGCGCCGCGAGCAACTGCGCCCGCGCAGTCGACAGGTTGTAACGCGCGGCAATCACTTGCACCGCCGCGTTGGTAAAGGCCAGTTGGGTGTCACTGAGTTCAATGCCATTGCCCACGCCGGCGAGGTACCGCGCCTCCGCCATCCGCAGCAATTCCTTGCCGTTGAGCAGCGCGTCATCGGCCGCGGCGATCGTCGCTTTGGCGGCGCGTACGGAAAGGCGAGCCTGGGCAATATCCGACTGGATTTGCAGCAGTTGCACGCTGTTTTGGCCCGCGACCGCCGCCAGATTGGCCGTCGCCTCCGCTTCCTGCGCCTTGGCGATTCCACCCTGGAAGATCGGCCAATTCAGCGCGGCGCCAACATTCCAGTTCGGCACCATGCCGCCAATCGTCACGCCCACGTCCGTCACGCCCGCCGTCACCGCGAGCGTCGGCCACAGCGTGTTGTGAATGGCGCGCAGCGCGAGCTCCTGCTGACGCCGCTGGCGATCGAGCACCACAAGCTCCGGCCGGCCAGCAATCGCCTTGTCCACGAGCGCCTGCTGGGACGCATCCTCGCCGTCGACCGCCTGCTGCTCGTCGTCGCCGACGTCGTAATCAATCTCGCCGAGCACGCCCATCGCCTGGCTGAGCAGGGCGCGGCCCGCGTCGTAGGCGTTCTGCGCGGAAATCAGCCCGACCTGCGCGTTGGACACGTTGGTTTTTGCCTGCACAAGGTCAATTTCCGGCCGCGCGCCCGCCTGCACAAAACCGCCGATTTGTTTCATGTGCCGCCGCTGATTGGCCAGCGTCTCGCGCGCAACGTCCACAAGCGCGCGCTGGGCGCGGGCCTG
The DNA here is from genome assembly GCA_903842345.1 of uncultured Myxococcales bacterium. Lineage (GTDB taxonomy): Bacteria > Myxococcota_A > UBA9042 > UBA9042 > UBA9042 > CAIYBN01. Next base: position 52,959 of record CAIMLR010000005.1, on the reverse strand, counting down.
GAAGTACGCGCGCCGGGCTGCAGCCACGACCTGCAACTCCGTCGTTTTCTCGTTCCACAGCAGCGCATCCTGCGCTGCCTCCGCCGCCGCGTGGCGATCGGCCGTCTGGCCAAAGTCGTACACAAGCTGTGACGCCTGCACGCTGACGTTGAACAGGTCATAGGACGGCGCGAGCGACACCGTCGACGTCGTCGGCACAACCGTGCCGGGCCGCGGCGCGAAATTGCCGGTCGATCGCTGGTACTGCACGAGGCCGTTGACCTGCGGCAGGTAGCCCGTGTGGATTTGGTCAGCGCGGCTGCGCGCGGCGGCCGTCGCGGCGCGACTTATCCGGATTTGCGGCTGGTTCTCGCGGGCGATGCGCTCGACGTCCGCGAGGCTGAGGATGCGCAACTGCGGCGGCAAGTCGGTCGGCGTGTCCTGAACCGGGAGCGTCACCTGCGGCAATTTCACCGGCGCGCGCGCCAGCGCGGGCAGGGCAATCACGTGCAGTGCCAGCCACGCCGCGCGTCTCCAGCCGTGTGTGATTCGTCCCGTCCGCATCCGCTCGCCTTGTCGCCCGTTCCTGATCCGGTGGCGCAGTATAGCGCGGTTCCGTGGCACGCGTCGCTGGCACAACGATTCTTAAAGAAGATGGGGAGGCTTGATGGAAGCCCGCGCGCCCGCAACCCGTTCCTGACTTGGCATCGCCGTCGAGCCGGCGCAGTTGCCGCGCGCACGATCGCGGCGCGTGACGCGCTTGCGCCTGCTGGCCGAACCCATGCAGAATCCTGTCCGTATTCAACCGCAGGCCGCCTCGCCGCAGTTGGACCTCAGGAGCACCGAAGTGACAAGTCCACAATGGGATTCGGAGATCGATGAGGCGCTCGCCGAGATTCAAGGCCAGTTCCAGCAGGACGTTCGCGCCGTGCCCGATGCCCATCGCCGCGGTCGCTTTCGGTTGGGTTGGCAGGACGCGGCGGTCCGCGGCAAGGCGTACTCCGCCACGACGATGGCGAACCTGACGTGGCATAATCTTGGATTCCGGTTGGGAAAACGCTTCGGCCCTCGCGATGACGCGCACATTTACCGGGCGTTTGCGCACGCGGTCGAGGTGCTGACGGGCGGGACGGATCCGGTCGCCGAGTCGGGGCCCATGGATGCCGCGGAAGTTGCGGCCGCGGGTTTTTTCGCGCCAACCCAGGAAGAGCGCCGCATGGCCAAGCACCACCTGGTGCTGGAGCGCAAGGTGCGCGCGCTGCGCGAATGTCTGGCACGCGACCGTTGGACCTGCCAGGTGTGCGGTGTCCGCTTGCGCGAGCGCTACGGCCTGTCGACCGACCTCGCGGAAGGCCACCATCTGGGGCCACTCCAGCGCCTTTCCGCGCCGGGGCGTGTCGCTGTCAGCGCCGAGGACATGGTGACGCTCTGCCCGAACTGCCATCGGGCGATCCACCGCCTGGGCTGCCGGGCGGACGCGATGGAGCGGATGCGGCGACAGTTTTCCGTCACCGACTGAGCGACTGTTCAGAGAATCGTGCCGATGTTGCCGATGGACAGGCTGGGACCAAAGATGAACGTCCAATGCGGCGCGAGTTGGCCGTTGGTGCCATTGGTTGCGTCGGTCGCGGTCGGGTAGTAGCTGAAGTCATTGCGGAGTTCATAAGCCAGCCACGCGTGCAGGTTGAGCGCTGCCTGGGTCGTCTGTCCGGCGTTGCCGAGCGGAATGCTGACACCCAAGCCGCCCACGACCGCCAACGTCGGCGGATAGCTGGGAAAGTTGGCGGTCCCGACAAGACCCACGCCGATCGCGCCGAGTTCCAGACCCAGCAGGCTCTCCTTGCCTTCCTTGTCGAGCAAGGCCAAGCGCGTCAGCACGCCGAAATTCAGCGACAGCACCCCTTGCGGGCTGTTCACGCGGTACAAACCAGTCGGAAAGGCGGCGGTCGCGTAGAACCGGTAGCGTCCAGTCCCGAGAATCGCCGTCCACTGGGCGGCCGCGGTCTCGGACTTCTTGTCGGATTTCGCAGTGAATTGCAGGTCGTCGATGGGCCGTGTCACGCGGACAAGGATGCGATCGAAGGGCGCTTTGACGCCTTTGACCCACAGCGTCTGTTCGCCCGCACCCGTGCGCACGAGAACGTGCTCCGTGACGTGCGCGCCCGAGCGGGAAGTCCCATCCAGCGTCTGGACGTCAATGTCGACGGTCAGATCCTGCGTCCCTTCCTCGGGCGTCAGCCTGTCCCGGTGCACGACAAGGCGGCACGAGTCGCGATTCTCAAAAGGCACGTTCAGCGACTTGCCAGCCGCCAGCGTCGTCGCCTTGCCGGTTCCGTCCTCGCAGAGAAACTCAACGACCGCCTCGCGATCTTTCGCGCCAGTCAGCGGCACGGCAATCCGCGCTTCCCGCAGCGGCCGTTGGACTGGATCAGCGAGCACCGCCAAGTTGGCGTCAGCAAGCGCCGCCGGCACTGTGTCCACACGAACGCCGTAGCGCAACGTCACGCTGCCGCCCGCGCCTTCCTCGCCGCGTACCAGTATCTGGTTCTTCTCGGTTTGCACCTTCACCGCGCCCGCAACCGGCAACGGCACCAGACGCGTATGCTCGTCCAGCGGCAGGACCCGCAGCAGCGCGTCACGGTTGATCGGCACGAAGTCGACGGGACCCAGACCGACCAATTCCAGGACCGCGCGCGGTTGCCCGGGCGGGCGCGTCTTCTCAGTCAGGGTCGCGAGCACCGGCGCGTCCGGCTCCGGGCGGCTGGCCTGAATCGCCACAATGTCGTCCGACAGGCGCCCCACCCGCAGCAGCAACAGCCAATCGCCGCTCGCTTCCTTCTCCACGCGCACGACGTCGGCAGCGTCGCCATCGGCACTCCAGTGCAGCGACTTGGGTGCCTTGGTGCACCGTCCGTCGAGGTGCAGCACGACGCGAACGTCGTCGATGTCGCGCATCGGAGCCCCGCTCAGCAGCGTCAACGCGCAGTGACTGAGTGGCACCGTCGCTTGGACCGTCGACTCGAAGGCGTCGCCATGCTGCACGAAGACATGGGGCGCGAGCCGCAATTTCACCGTGACGGCAGTCGCCTGCGCCGGCACACCGCGAACGACTACCGCGCCATCCAGCAGCTCACAGCGGGCCAGCCCGCAGTCCACCCCGACCACGGCCTCAGGATGCGTCAGCACGATGCGCCGGAGCCCGTCTGACACGTCCAGCGTCGGCGTCGGCGGCAAGATGCGGTTCACGATAATGCGCGCTGGGTGCAGGACCAAATCAGCGTCGGCAATCCGCTGACCGCGCTCATCGAGCAAATGGAGGGGAACCCCTGTTGGCGCCCCGGCCGGCAACTGTCGCAGCCACGCATCGACCGGCACCCCGCGTCCAACAGCGACGGTGCAGCGCTCAGTTCGCTCACCGGCCTCCGGTAGTTGGCAGGTGTCGTGTCCCGCTTGGGGCCCTGCCTGCCACTCCACCGTGGTTCCGGCCAAGCCCTTGCCGCGCAATTCGAGGCGCCCTTCATCTGCCCAGAGCGTCACCCCGGCTGGATCCAACGTCGCCAACCGACCTGTAACGGTCCATCGCGCCGTGGTGGCGGTCGGACACGCCGCGCTCTCGCTGGCCAATCGCACTTCCGCGTGGGAACCGATCGGCGCTGCGGAATTCACGGAAACGGTGCGGCGCGCGGCGTCGACGCCCCAACCTGGCGGAAGCGGTGGGCACAGCACGCTGCCGTCTAGCGTGACGGTCGCTCCCGCCGGGATCTGGACTTCCTGTGGGCCCGCCCAGGCGCGCGCGGGCCAACAGGCCGCGACTGCCACAAACACAGTGATGACGAGAGTGCGATCCATGACAGCTTCACGCCTTTTGAACAGAGGGTTGAGGTGCCTGCGCTGTGCAGGTCGTTGTGCTTTGAGGTTGTCATTTGTGCTTGCAAAGGAGAAGTGCGTCCGCGGTGCCCCCGGCTGCGATCGCCAACACGAGGGCAACAAGACTGCAAGCAGCACGCTGGCCCGCTCGCTTGGCGTTCGAGGTCTGAATCATCGATGCAGGTCTCCAGATGTTGGTCATTGCGCCTTGTCTCGGCGGGACGGTCGACGCCGCCCGCCAGTCTCAACGCACCGCGATGCTGAATCTTCACGTCTCACGCGTCAAAAGTGTAAATACATGTTCACCGCTCGCGGGACTCTGCTGATCGGTTGGCGAAACAGCGGGACCTGCCCAATCGCGACGAGGAGCCGCCCGCTGCGCCAACCGGGCAGGCTGTGTATCGAGCGGGTTCGCAACGACCCTGACCACGCCCGTCCGACGCGAAAGCCAGCGCCCGGCAGGCCGGCAACGCGCCCGACGGCCAATGCCCTGACGACGATCGGACCTCGTCGGACTTCGTCGCCAGCCAAGCCCAAAGCACCGGGCGCGGACACATCGACTTCGGCGGCAACTGAAGTTGTCGCGCTTGGAGTCGGCTTCATGACAGGGCTCGCACCAGGTTGGTCGCTGCGGAAGAGCGCGCAGGACGCTTCACGTCGGCGGCGATTCTTCACCGCAGTGCGTAGAGAAAGTGTAAAGATGTGTGACGTGTGCAGCGACGCGTGTCACAATGCCTTAGGTAGTATGTGGTCTGCCGCCCGGAATCGGGCAGCGGTCCGGAACGCCGCGCGAAAATCGAACCCGGCCTCCGTCCTGGATGCCGAAGGAGTGACAGCAATGAGCGAACTACCGAACCCGAGTCGACGCGGCGCACTCGCCTTGTGCGTCCGCCTCACGTTCGCCGCGTTGTGGCTGCTGGGAACGGCTGGTTGCGGAACGGCGCCGGGCGCGCAGACCGAACCTGACGCAGCGCTGGACCTCGCAAACGATGCGGTGGCCAATGCCGATGGGACGGCAGACTCGGGAGCGCAGAAGGTCGACTCAAGCGCAGATCCGGATGGTGCGGCCGACGGCGACTCCAGCCCAGGTGACGTGCAGCCCGTGGATAGCGCCGACGTTCCGAACACGCCGGACGCCGAGACCGATGCCGCCGGAACGGAGGACGCGCAAACGGATGTTGCCCTCGGCGTCGACGCCAGCTCGAGTTCAGATGACGCGGAAGCCGACGCCGCTGCCGACACCGCGGCCATCGACACGCCAGATGCCGCGACGCAAGACGTAGACGATGGCGCGGCGGACTCCTCCGGCGCGCAAGCCGATGCGGCGGACGCGATGGCGGACGCTGAGGATGCCGTGACCGACGTCTCGCTTGGCGGCGACGACGCGACGGACAGCGGCGCGCCTGCCGACGTGATCGATTCGCTCGACGAGGCCGACGTAGGCCCTCCCGTCGACGTCACGTCGGCAATGCAACCCGCTGGACTGGCCTCGCTTTCCGTCCAAGGGGCCGCATTCGTTGCGCCATTTGCCCCTGATGTCCATGACTACGCGGTGTATTGTACCGCTGGACCCAACGCTTGGACGGTGCTGGCGAGCGCCGAGACCGATGCCACGGCAACCATCATCTCGCCGCAAGCTGAGGCCTTTGACGGCGCTGGCATGGCGACGCTGACGGTGCTTGAGAACGACGCGGTGGTCGTGCGGGCGACCGCCACCGACGGTACGACTGCGGACTACTGGCTGCGTTGCCTGCCACACGACTTCCCGCACGGGGCCTTCGTCGACGCGCAGCCGACGGCGCCGGGCTACTACGTGCTCGGCAATACAGCGTTGGGCAAAGGCTCGTCAGGTTATGCGATGGTCTTGGACAGTCGCGGGACGCCCGTGTGGTATCAAGCCACCGGCACTGGCGCATGCTTGGTCGAGTGGCTGGCTGACAACATCTTGGCCTACTCGCCTCTGCTCGGCGCCGCGTTTGGCACGAATCCAGTCGGCAAGTACACGGTGCTGGATCTGGCCAATGCGGCGACGGCGGCGGTTCAGTCGGTCGGATCGCCGGTTGACCAACACGAACTGCTGCCGCTTGGCGCGGGTCGGTACATGGTGCTGACGTATCCGCAACTGGATGGCGTCGACCTCAGCGCGCGCGGCATCGCCACGACGACCATCATGGATTGCGTGGCGCAGGAGTTGAACGCCGATGGCACGCTGGCTTGGGAGTGGCGCGCGAGCGATCACATTGATCCGGTCGTCGAGTCGTCTGAACTCGCGACGTCCAAGGTCGCCGGCAAGGCCGTCGTGGACGTCTTCCACTGCAACTCATTGGCGGTGAATGAGAACGGCGACGTGCTGCTGTCCGTCCGCCACACCGACTCGCTCTTCCTGATCTCGCACGCGACCGGGCAGATCATCTGGAAGCTTGGCGGCACACCGCAGAACAAGGATTCGGCACCCTTCATCGCGCTGACCGGCGACCCGGAAGGGGGCTTCTTCCACCAGCATTTCGCCCGGTTCCTCGCCAGCGGGAACATCTCCATCTTTGACAACCACAGCAACAACGCGGGTCCCGCGCGTGGCCTGGAAATGGCGCTGGACGTCACCGCGGGCGTGGCGAATCTGGTCGCCGAGTTCACTGGCGTCTCGAACAGCGCGGCCATGGGCAGCTTCCAGACGCTCCCCGACGGCACGCGGGTCGTGGGCTGGGGCATCCTCACCGCCGGCGCAGTCAAACCGGCGATGACGGAGTTCGACGCGATGGGCAACACCCTGCGCAGCTTCGTCTTCGCCGCGAACGACATCCCGTACCGCGTGATGAAGGTGCCGACAACCGCGCTGAACCTCGAACTTCTCCGCGCGGGCGCCGGCAAACCGGGCTTGTAGCGCCCCGACGCGTTCCCGCCGGGCCACACTCGCTCCTGCGCGCCCGGTGCATGCGTCTGGGAACAGAACACGTTGCACATGCGCGTCGCGCCGGGCGGAGAGAAAATGCGGACTGCTGTGGAAGAGGAAATTGAGATCGCCAAACCGTGTGCAGAGGTCGCTGCGTTCGCCGGCAATCCAAGTACAGCGCCGGAATGGTGCGATCACGTAGTCGCCGTGCGGTGGTGGACTGAGCCTCCGGTCCGCGTGGGCGCCCGCGTGACGTTTGTCGTGCGCGTGCTCGGCCAAAGGTTCGTGTACCCGGCTGAAGTGGACCAATTCATCCCGGGCGAGCGGATGGTGATGCGCACGGCGCTCGGTCCCTTCCCGATCGAGACCACCTACATTTGGCGCGCCGTCACGACGGGTTCCACGCACATGACCGTGCGCAAGCAGGCGCGGCCGCGCGGTCTGGCCCGCCTGGGCGTGCCGTTGTTGGCTGCCGGGATGCGCTGGATGATGTACGAGGACCTCGCGCAGCTGAAGCGGTTGTTGGAGTCGGGCTGACCGCCATCGCAGCACGGCGGTTCGCGGCGGTCACAGTCGCGACAGCCGACGCCGGATCGCGCGCTTCTCGATCGCTCCATGCGTAATTTCTGTAAATCTATGTGAATAGATCGGTCGGGCTCGGCGTTGAACTCACTTGGATGCGCGGTGCCGGGTGGCACGCGACGCGTATCTCGTTGCGACCGCAAGCTTTTTTGGAGGACATTCCCATGACAACTTCACTCTTGACCAACCTGAGCCGCTGGGTCAGCGCGCCAGCCCTGCTGCTGAGCTGCGCACTTTTTGCTTCCGCATGCGCGGGGCCGAGCTACCCCAACTGCACCCAGGACGAAAACTGCAAGGACAAAGGCGAGTTCTGCCTCAACAACAAGTGCGCGCAATGCCGCGTGGACGCCAACTGCGCAGGCGCGAGCGGCGACGCGTGTGTGACGTGCATGGCGGGTGCGTGTGGGCGAAAGGCGGATTGCTGCACGACGAAGCTGGATTGCGGCGCGGGCAAAATGTGCACGGCCAACAAGTGCGTCGTCGATCCCAACGCAGCCGCGGCCGCGCGCGGAGTCAGCAAAGGCTGCGCGAGCGACGCGGATTGTGGCGACGGCCTACGCTGCGAGGAGGGCCTGTGTCTGAATTCAAAAGGTCAGTGCGAGGTCGTGCCGGTTCGCTTCGCCTTCAACGAGACGGCGCTTTCGGACAGCGCTCAGAACGCCCTGGTCGCCGACGAGCGATGCATGAAGCTGCGCAAAATCAGCAAGTTGACGATCGCTGGCAACTGCGACGAACGCGGGACCGATGCGTACAACATGGAACTCGGGAGTCGCCGGGCCAAGGCCGTGAAGCAATACCTGACGGCGCTGGACGGGAAGTTCAAGCTGAAGACGATCTCGTACGGCAAGTCGCGGCCGCTCTGCACGGCTGACAACGACAGCTGTTTTGCTGAGAACCGCCGCGCCGACATGAGCCTGACCAACCAACAGCATTGATCGGGCTGCTGCGGCGTGCGACGGCTGCGGGAGACGCGGAAACAACGGCGCAAGGTGCCGCGCGGCCTCCTGCGCGCCAATGAGCAAGGAGGTGAGGCGGTGTGAGCAGAAACGCCCGTAGGCCGCGACGGTCGTGAACGTGATCGCGTTGCGGCTGTCAGGATTCCGACAGTGGCTGCCGTGATGCACGACCCGCCTACGCGGTAGCGCATCCCCTGGCCGTTTGACCGACGTGTGAGGAGCGCAAATGGAGCGCACATGCGTGCGTTCGGCGGCGCGTCAAGGCGTCTGTGCCGCGAGCTCCGCGGCCCCGGCGTCCTCCAGCTGCAGCGGATGACGATGCCCGTGCAGCATCCAGAGGCTGCGCCTTAGGCAAGCGAACGGACTACATCGCCGCGATGACCCAATCGGCGACGCCATCGGTGGTCAGCGCGCCGCCCAAATCCGGCGTCACGGCCTTGGCAATCACAGCCTTGGCGCAGGCCGTGTCAATGGCTTCTGCTGCTGCCGGCTGGCCAAAATCGCGGAGCAGCATACCCAGGGACAGGATCGCCGCCATCGGATTGGCCTTGCCCGTTCCGACGATATCGGGCGCCGAGCCGTGCACCGGCTCATACAGCGCCGTCCGCCCCGGATGGGTCGACGATGACGGCGCGAGGCCCAGGCCCCCCACAAGCGCGGCCGCGAGATCCGACAGGATGTCGCCGATCATGTTGTCGCCCACCACGACGTCAAACTCGTGCGGGTGCGTGACCATGCGCATCGCCGCGACATCGGCGTACAGCGTCGTCGCCTTCACGTCCGGATACTGCGGCGCCATGTCCCGCAGCGCCTTGCGCCACAGCCCATGCGCCGACTCGATGGCATTGGCTTTATCGCACAGCACCAGCTTGTGGCGCCGGGTGCGCGCCAGCTCAAACGCGAACTGCAGCAAGCGGTCGCAGCCCTTGCGCGTTGCGATCATCACGTTCTGGGCCACTTCATCGGCCGTGTCCGGCTTGAAGCTGCCGCCGATGCCAACATACAGGCTCTCCGTGTTTTCGCGGACGATCGCCATGTCCAGCTGCCCCGGAAGCACGTCCTTGAGCGGGCACAGCCGCGCGTCAACGAGCTTCACGGGCCGCAGGTTCACGTACAGATCCAGGCGTTGGCGCAGGCCGAGCAGGATGTCCTTGGCGTGGATGTTGGTCGGCACGCGCGGATCGCCAAATGCGCCCAGCAGGATGCAGTCGAATTCGTCGCGCAGCCGGGCGAATTCCTTGTCGGGCATGGTCTCGCCGGTCCGCAGGTAGCGCTCGGCGCCGAGATCGAACCACTCGGACGTGTACGTGAAGCCGTACTTGGCGGCCGCGGCGTCGAGGACGCGTACGGCGGCGCGAATGACTTCAGGACCAATGCCGTCGCCCGGCAAGAACGCGATTTTCAACATGATGTCGACTCAGAGGAAGTAGTAGGTAAAGCCCAAGCCGCCGGAGAATTCGCCGCGCGTGAGCGCCAATTCCCAGCTGCTGGTGTTGGTTGTCAGCGGGTTGCGCACAGGCGCGGCCACGCCGTTGCGATCGGTGCGCCACGGGCTGGGAAAGTGCAGCACGGGGCCGACGGCGGCGGCGATGGCGAACGCGGAGGTGAAGAAGTACTCGACGCGGATCGGGACTTCCACTGCGAACCCGTAGCGGCTGCCGAGGTCGTGATCGTCCGTGTTGACGTTGGCCCAGGCGAAGATGCCGCGGAGGCCGACCGTCAAGTTGACGTCCGGGGCGCGAAACGCCGCGTAATGCGTGCCAATTGCCAGGAAGCCGGAGTGACCGAACGCGTCGCCGAACTTGAGGCTCGCGCCGAAGATCGCTTCCAGGCCGACGTTGCCGATCCAGTAGCGCCCCGCCAGGCCGCTCGGGCGCACATCCGGGAGGTCAACGCCGCCGCTCAGCGACTGGCGCAGGCCAACGGACGTCAGTGTTTCCTCAAAGCCAATGCCGGCCTTGCCGTCCACGTTCGCCGCAAACGCAGGCAGCGCCAGCAGGGCGGTGCAGGCCAGCGCGAGGAAGCTCAAACTGCGGAACCGGTTGAACACGGCAATCTCCTGCACAACGTGTTAGCGCGTCTGGCCGCTATCTGCAACTTGCCACGGCCGCAAACGCGTGTCATGAGGCGAGGACCGGAGGTCTTGGCCCATGCTTGCAGCGCAAACCGTCACGCCAAAGTACAGCGACATCGCGATCATCGGGAGCGGCTTCTCCGGCCTCGGCATGGCGATCCGCTTGAAACAAGAGGGATTGGGCGACTTCACGGTCTTTGAAAAGGCCGACAGCGTCGGCGGCACGTGGCGGGAAAACCACTATCCGGGCGTGGCGTGCGATGTCCAGTCGCATCTCTACTCGTTCTCCTTCGCGCTCAACCCGCAGTGGTCGCGGATGTTTTCGCCTGGTCCGGAGATTCGCCGCTATCTGGAGCACTGCGCGGAGCACTATGGCATCACGCCGCACCTGCGCCTGGGCACGGAGGTCGTCCGCGCGAGTTGGCAGGACGCCGACCGGCAATGGCTGCTGGAGCTGGCCGATGGGCAAACGCACCGCGCGCGGGTGCTCGTCGCTGGGATGGGCGGGTTGAGCCGGCCGGCGATGCCGCAGATTCCAGGGCTTGCGAACTTTCAGGGCACCGCGTTTCACTCCGCGGAGTGGAACCACGACTACGACCTGCGCGGCAAACGGGTCGCAGTCATCGGCACGGGTGCGAGCGCGATCCAGTTTGTGCCGCAGATTGCGCCGTTCGTCGCCGATCTGCAGCTTTTCCAACGGACGCCGCCGTGGGTGATGGCCAAGCCGGATCGCGACGTGAGCGCGCTGGAACACTGGCTCTTTGAGCGCTTTCCGCTGACCCAGAAGCTGGTGCGCGCGGCGATCTACGGGATGCTGGAGGCGCGCGTCCCGGGGTTCACGCTGTTTCCCGGCGCCATGAAGGTCGCGCAGAACCTCGCCTTGCGCCACTTGCGCCAACAGATCGCCGATCCGCAACTGCGCGCGCAGGTCACGCCCACGTACACAATGGGCTGCAAGCGCGTGCTGATTTCCAACGACTACTACCCAGCGCTGACGCGGCCAAACGTCCACGTGGTGACCGATGGCATCGCGGAGATTGTGCCCCAAGGCGTGCGGACGGTGGACGGCGCGCTCCATGAGGTCGATTGCCTCATCCTTGGGACCGGATTTCAGGCCACGGATCCGATGCCGCCGGGCGTGCTGTTTGGCCGCAAAGGCCTGGACATCGTGGCAGCGTGGAAGGACGGTCCGGAGGCGTACCGGGGCACGACGGTCGCAGGTTTTCCCAATCTGTTCCTGCTGATGGGCCCCAATACCGGCCTCGGTCACAGCTCCATGGTGTACATGATCGAGTCGCAAATCCAGTACGTGTTGGACGCGCTGCGGACCATGCAAACGCAGCACATTCATGCGGTTGATGTGCTGGCGGGGGTGCAGGCGTCCTTCAATCACCGGCTGCAGGAGCGGCTGGCTGGGACCGTGTGGCAGTCGGGCGGGTGCCAGAGCTGGTACCGCAACGCCGCGGGCAAGAACGTGGTGCTGTGGCCCGGATTCACGTGGCAGTTTCGCCGGCTGACCCGGCATTTTGACGTGCAGAACTACCAGAGACTGTGAGGCAAGATCGTGAAGATTCAGGCAGGACAGGTTGCGGTGGTGACGGGGGCGGCGTCGGGCATCGGGCGCGCGTTGGCGCAGGCGCTGGCGCGGCGCGGGGTGAAGGTGGCGCTCGCGGACTGGGACGAGGCGGGGCTGGCGGAAACGGCGGCGCTGCTGCAAGTGCCGGCGATGACGCGGCATCTCGACGTCTCCCAGCGCGAAGCGTTTGAAGCCTTTGCCGCGGACGTGCTCGCGGAGCACGGACAGGTCGATTGGCTCTTCAACAACGCCGGCGTGGCGCTGCTGCAGCGGGTGCAGGACACCGCCTACGACGATCTGCACTGGTTGATGAATATCAATTTCTGGGGCGTGGTCCACGGGACGCACGCGTTCCTCCCGGCCATGCTCGCGCGTGATTCCGGCACCATCGTCAACATCTCCAGCTTGTACGGGCTGATGGCATGGCCGGCCAACTCCGCTTATTCCGCCGCAAAGTTTGCGGTGCGCGGCTACACGGAGGCGATGCGCCACGACTTGCACAAGACCGGCGTGCGCGCTGTCAGCGTGCATCCGGGTGGTATACAAACGTCAATTGTTCGCAATGCGCGCTTTACATCTGACGACCTCGGGCGCGTCGATCGCGGCAAGATCGAGCGCGACTTCAGCAAGATCGCCATGACTTCCGCGGATCAGGCAGCCGCCATCATCCTGAGCGGGTTGGAACGCGGTCGGGAGCGCATCCTCGTCGGCAAGGACGCGCAGGTCCTGAGCCTGATGACGCGGTTCTTTCCCGAGCGTTATTTCAATGTGATTCGGGCGTTGCAGCGCCTCGCCCGCTGACGGCTGCGCCGGTCGTTGCGGCAAACGCCGGTCTGTGTTTCCCTACCGTCGGCTTCTTCTGGAGGATGTCATGTCGTTTACGACCCAATTTGAGTTCACGCTCCCGCGCGGCTTCGTCGACAAAGACGGCGTCGTGCACAAGAAAGGCATCATGCGGCTGGCGACGGCCAAGGACGAGATCCTGCCGTTGCAGGACTACCGCGTGCAGAACAACCGCGCGTATCTCGTCATCATTTTGCTCTCGCGCGTGATCGAGCAGCTCGGCTCGCTGAAGTCGATCAACCCCTCGGTCATCGAGTCGCTGTTCTCAGCGGACCTCGCGTACCTGCAGGATTTTTACCGCCGGATCAACGAGGAAGGCACCTCGATGGTCAAGGCCAAATGCCCGGAATGCGGTCACAATTTTGAGATCGATACCGGAGGTGACCTGGGGGAATCGTAAGCTACCCCCTGGATCGCCTGTACCAGGAGGTAGCGTACATCGGTTACCACTTTCATTGGTCGCTCGATGAGGTGCTCGCTATGGAGCACAAAGAACGGCAGATTTGGGTCAAGGAGATTTCCGACATCAACAAGGAAATCAACAAGTCCCGCAAGTAGTTCAGTTGTTGCCGGGAGTCCTCGCGCATGGTCATGCCTCGTCCGCCAGGCGTTCGCATCGAACGGGTCATCGACCAGCCCCGCGGCCTGGGTTTGGTCGACACCGGCGTGCCGTGCTTCCTTGGCTTGTGCGAGCGCGGCCCGGTGAGCGAGCCGGTGCGCATCGCCGGCGTGGCAGAATTTTACGACCTTTTCGGCACGTTGGACGTTGGCAGCTACCTGGCTGCGGCGATTGACGGCTTCTTCCTGAACGGCGGTCAGCACTGCTACGTCGTTCGGATCGCCCATCTTTTTGAGAGGGCGCGCGGCGAGATCGCCACGAAGGCGACCGCGCGGCTCCGCGACGCTGACAAGCAGAACACCCTGCTCGTTTCCGCCGCGTCAGAAGGCATGTGGGCCAATCAGGTGCGCGTCTCGGTGCGGACTTCCCAGTCGCCGGTCCAGACATTCATCAGCGTGGACGCCCACATCGGCGAGTCCGCCGTCACGGTGAAAAGCACGCACGGAATCGCGCGCGGCACGCTGGTGCGGATCCACGACGAGGAAGCCGCGGCGTATCGCGTCATCAGCAGCGTGGACAGCCGCGTCCTGTCCTGGGCTGAAAGGGAGCCTCTCGACCGCGAATTCCGGTCCGCCGCGCCGACGCTCATCGAGCCGGTCGGATTTGACCTCATCGTCGAGACGCACCGGACGCGCGAGGTGTTCCGCGGCGTGAACCTGTCGCGCCAGTCGCCGCAGTTTGTCGAGCGCGTCGTGAACGGGACGTCGCGGATGATCACCGTCACGAGCCTGGACCCGCCGACGCGCTTGCCTGACTGTTTTCCCTCCGAGATCAGCGATTTGCGCCTGGAGGGTGGCACCGATGGCCTCTTCACGGTCGTCGCGGAGGATTTCATTGGCGCCGATCTGGGCCCAGGGAGCCGTTTTGGCCTCGCGGCGATCGCGGATTCTGACGAGATCGACATGCTCGTGCTGCCGGACCTGCCGTGGTGCCTGAAGAATTCCGCGGGCTTCAAGTCGGCCAAGGACATGGAGATCGTGCAGCAGGCGGTCGTCGCGCAGTGCGAGTTGCGCCGCGACCGCGTGGCGCTCCTCGACCTTCCGCCGGACACGACGCCCGTGGGTGCGCAGCAGTGGCGGCGGCTGTTTGACAGTAGTTTTGCGGCCTTCTACTACCCGTGGGTGGTGCCCTCGACCGGCGGTCCGGCGATTCCGCCATCGGGTCACGTTGCCGGCGTCGTCGCGCGCTGCGATCTGGCGGAAGGCGTGTACCGCGCGCCGGCCAATGAAGTGCTCAACGGCGTTGTCGACCTGGCGCTGTTCCTCCAGCCGCATGATCTGACCGCGCTGAACAATGACGGCGTCAACGGGCTGCAGGTGTTCGCCCAGCGCGGCATTCGCATCTGGGGCGCGCGCACGACGTCCACGGACCCGCAGAACCGCTATTTGAACGTGCGGCGGACGGTCTCCACGCTGGCGCGGACGATCAACGCCGGGCTGCAATGGGTGGTTTTTGAGCCGAACGCGCCCGAGCTGTGGGCCACGATCGAACGCGACGTGCGCGTGCTGCTGGAAGGGCTGTGGCGCAAAGGCTGGTTTCGCGGCGCGACGATGGACGAGGCGTTCTTTGTGCTGTGCGATGCGCGCAACAATACGCAGGAAACGCGTGAGGCAGGGCAGATCGTCCTGGATATCGGTCTGGCGCCGCTGCGGCCAGCCGAGTTCGTGACGATTCGCCTGACCCAGGATGTCGACGTGTTGTCGCGTGAAGACGGCGCTTGAGCGCCGAGTTGGCACGCTACGTGCAGCGACAGGCTTGCGAACGAACGGCGTGACGCGCGCCGGACCAGCGCAACGAAATGGACAGCGCGGAGCGAACGGACATGGCAAACCGCAAACCGATGGCGACCCGCAAGGAGCCGACGCTGACGACCGCGCGCGCGCAGGGAGTGAAGTTTCTGCCAGCAGAAACAGCGCGTTCTGGCCGGGTGGGTACGCTGCTGCCGGCCGTGGCGGCTGAGATTGTGACGGCGGAGCCCGATGCGCACCTCGCGGTCCCGGCGATGGCGATTCCGGGTCTCGTGGCGGCCCAACACGCGTTCGCCCAAACCGCTGGAGATTTGGGCGATGCCCTCGACAAGGCGCTGACGTTTGGCGCAGAAACTTCCGCCGCTGCGACCGTCGCGATGACGGTCAAGGCCAAGCTCAGCGCGATGGGCGGCGGCATCAAGGACAAGCACACCGGCCATGCCACGAAGCGGCAAGGCGACCCGGACATCGCCTACGCTTTTGACATTCAAATCGGTGGCGTCAGCTACGGCATGTTTACGGAAGTCAGCGGATTGTCGTGGAAAGCGGAGGTCCAGCCGATGCCGGAAGGCGGCAACAACGCGTTTGTCCGCGGCCTGATCAAGCCGGGCAAGTTCGAACTGCTGACGCTCAAACGCGGTTGGTTCGCGGCGACGGGCGAGTTCATCGACCTGCTGCGCGGCGTGCTCGACCCGGTGGGCGCGATCACCCGCAAAAACGTGACAATCACCGTACTGAGCCGCAATTACGAGGAAATTGGCCGGTACGACCTGTCCCACGCCGCCGTCGTCGAGTATGAGGGGCCGGCGCTCAACTCCATGTCCGGTCAGGTCGGATTTGAACAAATCCGCATGGTTTACGACAGCTTCACCTACACGCCCAAGGGCTGATACGCGTGGCAAACGAGCGCTCACAGGATGCCGTACTGACGCTGCACCACGAGGTGTTGGCGCGCTTGGCGCCTGCGGACAATCTGTTGAAGTCGCAGGATTTTCTGGGATCGATCGGCAAGGCCGAGCGGATGATGGCGCAGCTGCCCGGGCTCAACGAGGCCTTTGGCGGCTTTTCCGCGCAGGCGATGGCAATGGCGGCGGCGATGGCCGAGACGCCGGCTTTGTGCGCGCGCCTCGGCATGGATGCACGGATGCTGCGGCTGGATGAGCTGGCGGACCTCGTGCAAATCGCGCTGGAGGAAGACGAGCGCCACGCGTTCGAGGCGGATGCCCAGGCCCACGGCGACGTGGCGACCGTCCAGGCGAATGGGATGCGTGCGCCGGAGCGGAGGTCCGCTGGCAAGCCGCTGCAATCGACGACGGTAGTGGGCAAGGCCGCGCTGCAACGGCAGGTGCGGCGGCTGTTGCGCGAAGTGCGCAGTGCCCTCATGCGTGACGACGCGGCGGTTCTGGGCGCGAAGCTGGGGTCAGTTGGCCCCGGACAAGTGGGGCGCGCGGACCTCGTTGGTGCACCGGATGCGTCGATCAACGCGACACAAACGACCGGGTTGGCGGCAGTCGGGATGCATGGGCGCCTGTCGACCGACGTCCTCGAGCGGTTTCGCATTGCGGCGCGGCAGCCATCCCGTCGTCTGGATGGCCAAGCGCAGGCCGCGTTGACGGCGCGCGCCGGGCACGGCTCCGGCGTCGGCTTGGCGGCACCGTTCGCCCAGGCAGGATTGTCGCGCGCGTTGCGGCTCAATGAAGCGGCCGCGGAACGCGCGTTCCTGGTTGCGGGCGCGGAGCCTGGCGATGTCGATACGGTAGCGCGCGCTGGTCAGGAGGCGCACAGCCCTGCGTCGCCCGCGAAGGTCTCCGTCGCCACGTCGCCACCGCCGCGGCGCGCCTTGGCCGCTGCCGTTGCCCAAGCTGCTGTTGCGGACCGTCGGGCGCGCGTGCTCGCCCAACTCGCGGTCCCATCGGTCGGACGCCGTGCCGGACGCGCCGCTGCACACGCCCCCACTGACCTTGCCGTGACCCGGGTCGCTGCGATGGCCCCGGGTTGGCAACGCGCATTGGGCGCATGGGCGGATGCGGAAACGCCGCCGACCAGGGCTGTTGGCCCGGCGCCCGCCTTTGGCCGGCCAGCTGCCTCCCAGGCCCAGCCCCCGCGCGCATGGCGTGGTGCTGCAGAGGCGTTGGTTGCGCTGGCGCCGCCGGCGGGAGACGAGAGCGCCGCCGCGGAACTGAGCACTGTCGGGACGGAACCGAGCACTGTCGGGAAACCTGACGCTGCGGGAATGCCGCGCTGGTTGACGGGACAACCCGATCGGTCGTCGTCCGCAGCGCCGCGCAGTACCGCTGCGGGGCCCGTGGGTTTGCGGGCACAGGCGCTGATGCATGCGCTCGCGCGTCGTCATGCCGGCGGTCTCCTCGCGCCTTTGGCCGACACAGCCAGCGCGGGCGGGGCTTTGCGGGCTTGGCGCACCGCGCCTGCGGGCTATCGGGACCTTGGTGCAGACCGCGCGACGGTCGCGCTGGGGGACGACCGGGCCGGGCCGTCGCCTGAAGCTGCAAGTGCAGCGACTGCCGTTGCGGGCGGTCCGGTGGCGACGTCCCAAGGCGTTGCCCGTCCGGGGAAACCCGCCGTCCAGCCATGGGCAAGGGCCGCAGCTGCCGCCATTTCGGCCGTTGTTGCGGAAGCGCAGCGCTGGGCTGGCCGGGCGGCCGCGGTTGCCCAGCGTCCGGCGCGCGGCGTTCTGGAATTGGCGCGAGGCGGCGCGGTTGGTCCTGGCAAGACCGCGGCGGGGAAGACGGCGCTCGGCCATGCCGCACTGACCGCTGAGATGCCCGAACTCCTGACCGCACGGCCTTTGGGTCGTTCGGACGCGTTGAGCGCTTGGCTGGAGCCGGCTGCCCGCCCATCGCAACCGTCGCGCACAGCGTCCAGGTCCGCCGCGCCGGAAGGCGAGTTGACGTGGCTGGGACCGGGTGAGCCGACCGAAGCGGCAACCGCGACAGGAGCCGCGCCCGGCCCAACCGCAGCTGCTCAAGCATCCCCACGTGCGCGCGTGCTGGCGGCAGGCGCGTCCGCTGCGCTCGTCCCCGCAGCCTTGCGCGCGGCGCTTGCCGTCTTTGGCGAACGCGCGACCTCGCCCGCTGACGCCTCCATCGCCGGCGCTTACCTGGCGCGCTTCTTTGGGCGCCCGGCTGCCACCCCAGCCGCCCGTCGTCCCGGCAGCGGCGGGGCACGCGAGATGTTGGCATTGACCGAACCTGGGGGCCCGGCAACCGTCCGTGGCGGGCGTCTTCCGGCTGCTGCCGGTGCGCGTCGCGCCGAGCCTGCGGCTGAGCCTGTCCTGCGCGGCATGGCTGCTTTGGAAGCGCTGATGGCGGGGCCGGGCGCGGCAGATACGCTGCTGGGTCAGGCGGCCGAGCGCGCGATGCAGGTCGAAGCGGCAGAACAGACCCTGCTCGCACCCGCTGCGGAGCCAGTTGCCGGTGCTGGAGCTGCTGAAGCGGCTGAAATGGCCGCGACGCCGCGGGTTGCCACTGCGCCGGCCAGGCCGCAGGCGCCGGCTTGGCCGTCGGCGCAGCTGCACAAATTTTCGCCCGTCGGTCTCGGTCGCGGCCGTGGTCTGCTCTCGCGGGTTCGCGCTGCCGAATCGTCAGCCGCAGCGCCGTTGACCGCTCGGGCGTCCAACGCGCGTCCGTCCGGTGCCGCATCCTGGTCCGCGCGGCGCGCTCCTGCCGCCAATGCGGTTGGCTACGGCGCCGCGGTTCTGGGCGGCGGGGAACTGCTCGGGCTCACTGCTGGCGACGCCACGGGATTCTTTGGTGAGACGGCCGTGACGCCCGGCGCCTTGCGCGGCGCGGATGCGCTCGCCGGTTGGGTTGCCGCGCGTCGGGATGGCGCGCCGATTCGCGGTCACGCTGCGGCTGTCGCCGGGTTTTCGCGCGATGCGGGTGCCGGCGAATTCGTGCAACAAGACTTGGCCGGCGGCGATGGTTTTGCCGAGCCGGGCGGCGTGAATCCGCGCAACATGCCGGCCAACTACAGCTACCAGCAGGCGATGGCGAGTGGCTCCACGTATGGCAATTCGCCGCAGGCCACGCTGATTGAAGCGGGCGGTGCCGCTGCGCGTCAGGCACAAGCGACGGCGCGCACCGCGGGTCCGACGGCGTCTGCGCGCGCGACCCAGGCGAGCGCGATGGCGCGCGTCTTGTCCGTCACGGATTCGCCGACGGGCAACATGTTGCCGCTCGTAGCGCCTGCTGCGCACGCGGTTGTGACCGCCGCCGCGGCCAAGCCGCAATCTGAACACATCGTGACGAGCGGCTATGGTCCGAGCCAAGGCACTTCGGCAACGTCGCTTCAGGGCAATAGCCAGGGCGACGGTGGCCAGGCGCACGAAGGCGAGGGCGATGCGTCGCAAGGTCATGACGCACAGGACGTCGATGCGCTCGCGGCCAAGATCGCGCGCTCGGTGCTCTTGAGGATGCAACGCGAACGGGAACGCAGGGGGCAGTATGGCTAGTGGCAATCCGACGGGACAGCTCGTTCGCGCCGTCTTGGGCTTCCACGACAAAGTGGAGGACTTTGACGCGCTGGCGTTTCAGTTCAATCCGACTGAGATGACCATGACGAAGTCGGCTGTGCCCGTGGCGCAGAAGACGGCGAACGCCAATTCCCCGGATCAACAGCATGTGACCGGCGGTCCGGCGACGCTGAAGTTCGGGACCGTGTGGTTTGACACCTACGAGCTCGGCATCAGCGTGTACACGGCGTACATCGCCACGCTGGAGAAGATGGCGCACGTTGATGAGCACCTGCATCGGCCGCCGTACGTCGTGTTCATGTGGGGCGCGAATTTTGGCTCAAAGGCCAACCAAACGCCGACTTACGTCTGGCAGCTGGCGGATTTCTCCGTGACCTACACGATGTTCTTGCCCGATGCGACGCCGGTTCGCGCGAGCTGCACCATTACGCTGAAGGAAGTGCCGCAGCAGCAGACGCAGTTGAAGAGCCCGGATACCGCGCACGTTCGCTTGCTCCAGCGCGGCGACACGCTGGCGGGGCTGGCGGCCGCGGAGTACGACGACCCGGCGCAGTGGCGGCGCATCGCGGAAGCCAATGGCATCGATGATCCGCTGAGCTTGACGCCCGGGCGGCGCCTGCTGATTCCGCCGATTCTCAAGTAATTCAAAACGTTTCGTCCCCTCACGGCTCAGGAGCCGCCCATGCCCGATCGCCATGCACCGCAACTGCTGATCAAGATCGACGGTTCGTATTCGCTCAAGGCGGACAACGGCGAGACCTTTGATTTGCGCAATGGCACGGCCATCCTGGGCGCGCACATCGACCTGCGTCTGGACAATCCGGACATGTTCACCGTCGAATTCAACATGAAGAAATTCGCGAAGTTCGCGCTGCTCGACGCGTTCAAGCCGGGCGCGGAAGTGTCGATCGCGATGGGGCTGACCGGTGACGCGGTGGAATTGTGCGTGGGCGAAATTGCCTATATCGAGCCGAGTTTTGATTCGGATCTCGGCTATCGCACGACGATTTCCGGGTATCACAAGCTGCACCGGCTGACGCGCGGCCAGCGGTCCAAGACGTGGGGCGACGGCCTGCAGGCGACGCAGACGCCGACTTCAACGGTCAAGCAGGTCATCAACGACTCCAAATCGCAGCAAGGCGGCGCGTCGGATTCGCTGTCGACTGGCAATCTGTCCTCGACGACCGTGAAGCACGACTATATTCCGCAGTTGAACGTCAGCGATTTCGAATTCCTGCGGGCGATCGGTGCGAGCATCGAGTTCAAGGCGGATCCGACCGGCAAGAAGGACGTGCAGTTCATCAAGCCGGACGCGAAGGCGACGCCGGTGGCCAAGCTGTCCTGGGAACGGCCGCAGCAGGGGGACAAGACGGGCGGGCTGGTGCTGTCCGCGCAACTGCGCCTCTCGACCGTGCAGCAGTACGCCGCGGTGGAAGTGCGGAGCTGGGATTTCAAGACCAAGAAGAACATCGTGGCGAGCGTGACGACGTCCACGTACGCTTTTTCCGGGGAAGCGGGCGCCAAGACTGCGGGCAAGGCGCTGTATGGCAATGCTTCGTCCGGGCGCAAATACGTCGTTGTTGACCAACCGGTCAACTCCAAAGAAGAAGCGCAGGCTTTGGCGCAGGCGCTGTTTGATCAGTTCAGCATGGACCTGCTCACGGGCGAACTGACAGTGCAGGGCAATCCCAAGCTGCTTCCCGGCAAGACGGTTGAGCTCGTCGGATTTGGCAAGGCGTACACGGGGGTTTACCTCATTACGGCCGCCACGCACGTCTACCGGCCGAGCGAAGGCTACCGCACGACAATCAGCGTCTCCCGCAACGTCAAAGGCGACTGACCGATCGGTCAGGATTGACGATCGCCCCGGTGACCTGCCGTGGGCGCGAATGGTGGCAAATTCGCGTTCAGCCGGTGCTGGTCAACACTTTGAAATGATGTTGGATTGGCGCGGCCGCCAAGGCGTAAAGTGCGGAACGTTGGTGCGGGGCTGACCGTCCTTGGGTCGCGCGCGTTGACAGTGTGCGCGGGCGGCGGCCATGCTCGCGCAGAAGAGCGGAGGTGCGCGTGCAACCGAGCGATCTCGACCCGGAAGAACTGCTGATGATGCTCGGCGATGTGCTCACGCAGGTCGCTTCCGGCCATCCGGACGGACACCGCTGTCCGGTGTGCGAAAACGCCGACCTGGATTGCCGCGAAGTCGACGGCAAGCTCACCGTGCGTTGTGGCAGTTGCCGCCTCGATTTCGAAGGCTGGTTGGGTTGACATGGCGCGCAGCTTCCTCGGCAAAGGCATCGCTTTTCCCCTGCGCATCAACGCGTTTGGCGGCATGGCCATGGCGGACGGCGCTGACAACATCGACCAGGGCATCCGCTCCATCCTCGGCACCGCGATTGGCGAGCGCGTCATGCGGCCGCTGTTTGGCTGCCGCATCCACGACTACGTTTTCCACCCAAATTCGCCGACGACCGCCGGCTTTGTGGCGTTCTACGTTCGCGAAGCGCTGGAGAAATGGGAGCCGCGGATCCGCGACGTCGAAGTCAACGCTGCCCCGGACGACACGCGCGCTTCGCAGCTCAACGTCTCGATTCGCTACAAGATTATCGCGACGAACGAAGACCGCAACCTCGTGTATCCCTTCTACCTGCGCCGAGAGCAAGACCTGTAGCAGGCTGGAGTTCGCATGATCCCGAGTCCCAATCTCGACGACCGCAGCTTTGACGACATCGTCCAGGAAGCGATCCGCCTGATTCCGCAGTATTGCCCAGAGTGGACCAACCACAATCCGTCGGACCCGGGCATCGCGCTCATCGAGCTGTTCGCGTGGATGACGGAGATGACGCTGTACCGGCTCAACCGCGTGCCGGAGAAGAATTACCTCGCGTTCCTGGAGCTGATGGGCGTCACGCTGACGCCGCCGCAGCCGGCGCGCACGGTGCTTCAGTTTGCCATTCACCCCAAGGCGGATCGCGTGGTGGTGCCCGCGGGCACGCGCGTGGCGACCAAGCCGGGGCAGGACGGCAGTTCCGTGACGTTTGAGACCGAGCACGAGATCGTCGTCACCAACAACCAGTTGCTCAAGTGCCTGAGCCAACACCACGACACGTTTGCCGACAATACCGCGCTGCTCGGGCGCAAGCGCGATGGCGGTCTGGGCCTGCCGACCGGCGTGCCGATTTGGGCGGGCGTGCGTTCGCTGGAACGCTACCTGTACGTTTCAGACGCGCGTTTGGCGGCGTTCAACGAGGCGTCGATCCTGACCTTGCGGACAACGACGCCGGCGGATACCCAGACGCCGCTCTGCCGGATGCTGGAGTGGGAGTATTTTGACGGCGAACGTTGGCGCGAGCTTCAGCAGCCGTCGATTGACACCGATGCCGACCAGATCGCGCTCATTGGACCGGTCGTGCCGCCGGGCGTGACGACGGTGAACGACGTGGAAGGGCTGTGGCTGCGCGGCAAGCTGTCCGAAGTGCCGGCGAGCGCGGCGCAGACGGCGTGTGACATCGTGCGGATGCGGCTGGAGCTGACGGGCGAGGGCGAGCAGGCGGAGCTGGCGTATTCCGTGCTGGACAGCGGGACGCAGTTCCGGCTGGATCTGGACCGCCACGTGCAGCCGTTTGGCAAGGAGCCGGCGCAGGATTTTGCCCTGTACATTCTGTGCGACCGGGTGCTGGGGCACGTCGATGCGGAAGTGCGCATTGACGTGGAGTTGGCCGATCCGAGCCTGGTGGAGGCGCCGCAGGCCAGCAAGGAACTCGTCGTCGCGTGGGAATACTGGAACGGCAAGCGCTGGAAGTTGCTTGGCAAATCTGGCGTCGGCGAATTTGACGAGGAAGACGCCGGTCTGGACTTCCGCGACGAGACGCGCTGCCTGACGAACTCGGGGCCCATCGCGTTTCGCCGGCCCAAGGACCTGCGCGCGCTCGATTTTGCCGGCAAGGAAGGCCCGTGGATTCGCGCCCGCATTGAACGCGGCGATTACGGACTGCGCGGCACGTACGAGCTGGAGAACGACCGTTGGATTTGGAAGAACCCGCGGCCGCTGCGTCCACCGACCGTGAAGAGCCTGTCCCTGCGGTTTGCCGAACAGGAGCACGCGTTCGACAAAGTCATCGCGTACAACGATTTTGTCTACACGGACCTGACGCCGCAGGCCGCCGAGCCGCTCAAGCCGTTTGTGGCGTTCACGCCAGTGAGCGAGGAGAGCCCGACGCTGTATCTCGGTTTCCGCGATCCGTTTCCCAACGAGCGCCACCTGATGTGGATGGACTTGGCGGAAGGCGAGGGCAATGGCCGCAGTCTGCGGGCGGGTCCGGGCGCGACGGCGCGGCATCTGGCGCAGTCCAACGCTGAGCAGCTCATCGCCTGGGAATTCTGGAACGGCCGGGAGTGGGCGGCGCTGAACGTGCGCGACCAGACGTGGGGATTTGCCCAATCCGGCTTCGTCGAGTTCGTCGGGCCCAAGGATCACCGCGCCAACAAGCGCTATGGTGAGAACCTGTACTGGCTTCGGGCGCGGCTGGAATTTGGCGGCTACGACGAGCTGCCGCTGCTGCGCGACGTGGTGCTGAATGCCGCGACCGCGTCCAATTTGACGACGTACGGCGAGGCGGCGCTCGGCTCGTCCACCGGCACGCCCAACCAGTCCTATCGCTTTGTCCGCGGCCCCGTGCTGCCGGGCGAGGAAATCTGGGTGCGCGAGCGCGAGCGGCCGAGTGGCCCGGAGTTCGAGGCGCTGAAGGCGACGTTTGGCGATACCGCGGTTGAAGACGATGGCCAGCCGGACGGCGTGCTTGTGCGCTGGCGGCAGGTCGACAGCCTGTATGAATCGGCGGCCAATGCGCGGCACTACGTCAAGGACATCGTCACCAACGAGATCCGCTTTGGCGACGGCATCCACGGCTTGGTCCCGCCCAAGGGCGACCGCAACATCCTCTGCAAACGCTACCAGGTCGGCGGCGGCGAGGAAGGCAACGTGCCGGCCGATAGCCTGACCGTGCTCCTGCAGGCCGTGCCGTACGTGGAGAAGGTGCGCAATCTGCACGCGGCGTCGGGCGGCTGCAATCTGGAGACGGTTGAGCAGGCGAAGCGCCGCGGTCCGCACAGCTTGAAAGCGCGCGGTCGCGCGGTGACGGCGGAGGATTTTGAGTGGCTGGCGCTGGAGGCGTCCAACTCGGTCGCGCGCGTGTGTGCGCTGCCGTCGCCCGAGCGCGAGGGGGAAGTCACGGTCGTCGTGGTGCCCAAGATTGCTGAGAACCATCCGGACTTTCTGGAAAAGCCGATTCCTTCGACGGAGTTGCTGCGGCGCGTGCGCAATCACCTGGCCGATCGCAAGCTGCTCTCGACGGTGCTCAACGTGCGCCGCCCGACGTTCCAGGAGCTTTCGGTGCAGGTGGACATCATCGTGCTGCAGTCTGCGGGCTCAGAGCGCGTCAAGCGGGAAATCCAGCGGCGCGTGCGGTGGTTCCTGCATCCGCTCAAGGGCGGGCGCGACGGCAAAGGCTGGCCGTTTGGCCGACCGGTGTACCGCGTGGACCTGTATCACGTGATCGAGGACGTGCCGGGCGTCGATTTTGTCGACCGCGTGCGGCTGCTGGACGAGGGGTCCAAACTGGAAGTGGAGCAATTCAAGGTCGCGCCGGGTCAGCTTGTGCACTGCGTTCGCGTGGACGTAGTCGAAAAATCGCACGAGCGGATCGTCTAAGGAGAGAGCGAGCGGATGGTGGATTCGGCGAACATGCGCGGCGGCGCGCGACAGGCAGAACGGCGCAGCCGCAAGGTGATTGTGCCGGAGCTGACCGGCATGCGCCTGCGCGACGCGCAGATTGTCGTCGCCCAAGCCGGCTTTGCCGCTGCGGATGGCGCGCCGAACGTCCAGGTCCGCTACGTGGAAGCCTACGCCGAGGACTTTCAGGTCGTCGCGCAGACGCCGATGCGCGGCCAGTTGGTCGACAGCGCGGCGGCGATTGAGCTGCAGGTTGCGCGCCAGAGCTGGAGCCGGTTCCTGCCGCAGCTCTACTCGATGGCCAACGAGGAAAACGCGCTGCTCCAGCAGTTCCTCTGGATGTTCCAGCAGATCCACGATCGCACGGCGGACACGATCGACCGCGTGCCGACCCTGCTGAAGCCGCTGGAAACCGACGCGCAGTACCTCCCGTGGCTGGCGTCCTGGCTGGCGCTGCACCTGGAGACGGATTGGACGGAGGCGCAGAAGCGCCAGTGGCTGCGCGTCGCGCCGTCCCTGTACAACCAGCGCGGTACGCGGCAATCGCTGGAAACGCTGCTGCGGATGTACCTGGGCTACGACGCGGAGATTCGCGAGAACGTGTGGCCGTTTGAGCCGTTTCGCGTGGGCGTGGCGTCGGAGATCGGCGTGTCGTCGACGATCCTGCCGCCGTTGAACCTTGCGCATTGTTTTGTGGTGCACCTGCCGATGCCGGATCACCACTTCTCCAACGAGCAAATCGTGCGCATTCACCGGGTGATTCTGGCGGAGAAGCCGGCGCACACGATGTACTACCTGACTTTTGCCCAGGCTGATTCGGTCAGCGACGCCACGCCGTTCCTGACGATTGGCGACGATGCGCTGGGTCCTGAAAGCTAACCTGACGTTCCCTGTGAGGATGTGATGGCCGAGATTACGGACAAGAACTTCAAGCGCCTGAACTTTTTCCGCGGCTTTCGCACGTCGGAGACGGACTGGAATCAGGGCGAGCGTTACCACGTGGAGAAGCGCAAGCTGCACAACCGGATGCTGCACGGTCCGGGCATCGTGCCGCACGCGCTGGGCGGCTTTCGCGTGTCAGGGCGCGGTCGCGGCGAGTTGGCGGTGGAAGTGCAGTCGGGCTACGCGGTGGACGGGCAGGGCAATGACGTGTTCCTGTGGGAGCCGGAGATCAAGCAGCTCAACCCGGTGGACTTCAAGCTGCCGACCACGGTCTACCTGGTGGCGCGGTATATCGAGGAGCTGACGGACTTTATCAGCTACAAGGAGAACCTCGACTTCAAGGGCCATCGCCGCGTGAGCGAGACGGCCAAAGTGGAGTGGACCGTGGCCGAGCCGGATATCGCGACGGAAGTTGAACTGTGCCGCATCGCGCTGAGCAAGGGCGTGCGGCGGATTACCGCGGCGAAGTCGCAGCTCGCGCCGGGTGCCGACGAAATCGACACGCGGTTTGCGCCCACAGCGGGTATCGCGGGCAGTTTCCTGAGCCCGCAGCAGCTGTGGTCGTTCATGGAGACGATCCGCAAGTCCAAGCAGATCTACGCGTACCTGTTCCACCAGCTGCAGATCCTGCCCGCGGCGGACGTGCTGCACAGCTTCATCACGCTGGAGATGCTGCTGCACACGCAAGCGGTGGATTTGCGCAATGTTTTTGACCTGCAACTGATCGTGCTGAGCCACCAAACGACGTTGGTCGAGAGCATCGAGGCGAACCAGCCGGCGATTTCAAGCCAGCGCGACTTTGCCAACTACAAGAAGCACGTGGAAATCGCGGTGAAGCGGTTTGACGAGCGGGTATTCACGCCGGAGTTCCTGGGCGAGCTGCTGAGCTACCAGAACGAGTGTCTGAAGTTCATGGGCGCGCTGTTTGCCAAGAACCTGGACAACGCGCCGAAGGTGGCGGAGCGGTCGGCGGACACCAACGCGGTGATTGAGAGCATCAAGGTGCGGTCGACGGCGTTTACCGACCAGCTGAGCATCGAGGGCCTGGATCTGGTGCTCATCGACACGCTGGACCCGCTGGACGCCGAGAGCGAGCGCGGCCATGCGTGGAAGGTGACCGGCGAGCGCGACAAGTACCGGACGCGGCAGAAGCTCAAGTACCCGGACGGCACCGTCGTGGAGGATGCGGGCGTGGCGTTTGAGGGCGGGCAGCTTGAATTTGAGATGCGCAACATCGAGCCGGGCAAGGACGTGTACCTGATTTGGCGCACGGACTACGTGCACGGCGACTGGGAAGCGGAAGTGGAAGGCAACGACCGACGCCTGAAGAACGCGGTGTGTGCGGGCAGCGACCGCAAGTTCCGCTGGCGCAACTGGGTGTACGTGGTGCCGGCGGAGCACGTGCGCGAAGTGGCGATGCGGTTCAAGTGGAAGCCGGTCACGGCGGATCGCGACTTGAATGTGTTCAAGATGTGGGCGTATCAGCCGGCGCGGCGCGGGTAGTCGTCAACTTGCCACGAACGGCGTCCGGTGCCATTCTCAGTGCCGAATACGCGCGGCGATGGTCGCGCGGAGGGCAGGGTCTTGATCGCCAACTTGATTGTCGACTTCTTCCGGAACCTGGGCCAGCAGCGCATCGATGGCGTTGTGAACACGGCCAACGCCAAGAAGATGGGCGCGATCGCCAAGGCCAAGACGGAAGCTGCCAAAAAGTTCAATGCTGCCGTGGACGCGCCGGTCAAGGCCGCCAAGGGCGCCGTCAAGACGGACGGCATGAAGAAAGTGGATCCGAAGAAGGAGGGCGACGTGGGTTGGTTCAGCCGCAAGAAGCCCGAACCCGAGCAGGCATCGCCGGGCTACGCCGAGCAGGATCGCACGATGGCGATCGACGTCAGCCAGCTCAACCGCGGGACATTTCAGCCGTGTGTCGGCTGGGTTGTCGTGCGCACGGGCGAGTTGATGGGCCGCGATTTCCGCCTTGTCGATGGCAAGAACACGATTGGCACCGCTGCCGATTGCGACGTGGTCCTGACCGACCCGTATCTCTCGTCCAAGCAGTGCGTAATTCGCTATGAAAATGGCACGTTTACGCTGGTGGACCTCGATTCGACAAACGGCACGTTCCTGAACGATACGCGCGTGTCCAAAGAAGACATGATCGACAACGACACGATTCGCGTGGGCCGCACCGAGCTGAAGTTCAAGGCGCTCGAGTAAGG
Source organism: uncultured Myxococcales bacterium (assembly GCA_903842345.1). Lineage (GTDB taxonomy): Bacteria > Myxococcota_A > UBA9042 > UBA9042 > UBA9042 > CAIYBN01. The sequence goes on along the minus strand of CAIMLR010000005.1, from coordinate 24,444 downwards.
CCAGATTTTCCGGAGGTAGTCGATGGCCCTGTTTCGCAACGGCTTTGCCCGCATGGTCGCGGCGTTCGCGCTGCTGTCTTTGGCGCCGCCGGCCTATGCCGCGGACAGTCGCGTCGCGCTGGACCGCGTGGAAGTTGAGGCGAAGGAGAACTTCATCCGGCTGCACGTGGATGTGCTGGACAGCAAAGGCGCACCGGTGCCGAGCCTGACGGCGGGTGACATCGAGATTCTCGCCAACGGCAAGCCGATCAAGCTCACGGACATCGAGATTCAGACGGCGGAGCAGGCGCAAGAGCCGGTGGCGGTCGTCATCCTGCTGAACGCGTCGCGCGGCTACCAGATCCAGGGCGCGGGCGAAGAGCACGGGACCTTTCAGCAGGCCAAGGAAGGCGCGGCGCAGTTTGTGCAGCGGCTCAAGGGCAATGACATGGTCGCGGTTGTTGTGTACCGCGAGTCGGTGCCGCACGAGGTTGTGTACTCGTTTGCCTCGGATTTTACCCAGGCCAAAGAGGCGGTGCTGAACTACAACGTGCCGGCGGCGGACCTGAATCCTGAGAACAACCAGGGTCAGGCGGCGCGGGAACGCAGCTTGCTGCCGGAATTCCAGAGCGCGGTGAAGAAGGCGCTGGATTTTTTCAACGACAACCTCGCGTCCAACACCAAGCTGGCGACGGCGCACCGGCGTTTTCTCGTCATCATGACGGACGCGAAGGATCGCGAGACGCGCAAGGACAAGCTGCAGCCGAAGCTCAAGAAGATGGTCGAGGAGAAGATTGAGGAGAACGGGATCCGCATCTTCGCGATTGGCTATTCACCGGACGACGAGCAGTACCTGACGCTGCTGCAGGACATCGCCAACGTCTCGGGCGGCGCGTACACGTACGTGGCGAACAAGGATGGTCTGGGGCAGATTCCGTCGGTATTTGATGCGATTGCGACGCGGATCAAGAAGCAATACATCATCAAGGCGAAGTGGACGGAGCTGCCGGATTGGGGCGACCCGGTCAAAGGCAAGGATGAGGCGAACTACAACATCGGCGTGAAGGTCAAGATGAAGGACGGCGCGGAGGCGGAGGCGACGTTCAACGACGTGCGCTTGCCGCTGCCGAGCCTGAACTGGGTCAAGTACCTGAAGATCGCCGGGATGGTGCTGGGCGGGCTGCTGGGCGTGGGGCTGCTGGTGGCGTTCATCGTGTTCCTGGTGCGGCGCAAGAAGGCCGCGCCCGCGCAGGTGGAGACGCGTCAGGCCTACGACGGTCCGGCCCGCGGCAAGCTTGTCGTGTTGGCAGGGCCGCTGGCGGGCGAGACGTTCCCGCTGATCGACGACGTGACGACGATTGGCTCGATGAAGGGCAACACGATTGTAATCGCCGACGGTTCCGTGTCCCGCCGCCACGCGGCCATCAAGATCGACCAGATGCGCTATGAAGTGGCGGACATGAACTCGACCAACGGCGTGCTCGTCAACGGCCAGCGGATTCACAAGGTGTTCATGAAAGACGGCGACCGCGTGCAGATTGGCACGACCGAGCTGCAGTTCAACTTGAAGTAGGGAACGATCCCGTTCGCGGCTTCGCACTTCACCGCGCTCCGTCTGCCCTCAGATCGTCGCCGCGTCGAACTCCTGACCCAGCGTCCGGTCTTCCGCCGGCTCATCGGGCTCATCCAGCTCCGGCCGCACAATCGTCCGCTGCACAACCGCCGCCAGCAGCCAGCCAGCCACCAGGTCGAGGAACACGTGCTCCTTGGTCGTCAGCGTCGACAGGGAAATCAGCAGCGCCCACGCCAGCCACAGCTTGTTGTGCTTGCGAATGTTCCAGCCCAGCAGGCCGGAAAGCGCGCAGTGCAGGCTCGGCAGCGTGTTGCCCGGACCGTCCAGCATGTAGAAGCCGCGATAGGTGTCGTTCAGCCAGCCCGGCTGCACGTACGTGATGTCCGGGTGCGGCACGTGGGCGCAGAAGAAGAAATACGTGACGTAGGCGACAAGATTGCAGACCAGCACGCCGACCCACGCGCGCGTGAACAGCGTCGTGCGCATGACGAACGCGCCGCCGACGAACAGCCCGTAGTAGCTCCAGTAGATGATGCCGCTCCAGGGCAGGAACGGAATCTGGTCGTCAATCGGCAGCGTGAAGTCGTAGCGCGGTGAAAACGACTCGTTGACGGTCTTGTAGGAATACGACAGGAAGACGCCGGTCACCGTCACGAGCACGACGCGAAACCAGGCCTTGGCGACGAGCCGCTGCCAGATGCGATTCAGCCGTTCGACGAGCGGCGATTCAGGCTGTTGCTGCACGGGGAACCCTCCGCCTCAGTGGCGTCGCAGGCATTGTCCAATTGTCATGGTGATGTTGCAAGTGCGTACAGCAACCGTCGCCGATGTCGCCGTTTCGTCGCGGTGCCAGTGCCGGGCCGGTCACTGTCAGTCGGCGCGTTGAGCGCTCCACGCCAGCCGCGGGCGGTGAATCCGCTTGCAACTTGATCGCTGACCCAGCAGAATCGTTGACTGTCCCAGCCCGATTTGCCCCGATGGAGCCCGCCATGCCAGTCAATCCCCACCGCCAGAAATGGCAGGCGCTGCTCGACCGCGTGCTGACCGGGCCCGGAGCGACGCCGCCGCTGCTTCGCCAGCAAGCCGCGGATGACCGTGGGCTCGAAGGAGCTACTGCGGCATACGTCCATCAGGTCCACGTCGACGCGCTCCGGACGACGGACGCACAGGTCGACGCGCTGCGGCCAAACTACAGCGAAGACCAAATCTTCGAGCTGACTGTCGCCGCGGCCACCGGTGCGGGTCGCGACCGCCTGGACAAAGTGCTGGCCCTGCTGGCCGAACAGGAGCGCGCATGAGACTCGCCGTCGTCGACCGCGGCAGCCGTTGGGCCAACCGCCTGTTCCTGCGTTTCGTGCGCTGGCAGAGCAAAGCGGAGCCCGTGGGCGTGCTGAAAACGATCCACTACCGTTCTGATTTTTGGGGCCGCCCTTACTCGGACCTGCTGCAGGACGTGATGCGCGGTCCGTCCGAATGGACGCCCGGCGAGCGCGAACTCTTCGCGGCCTTCACGGCCAAGCTTGGCGCCTGCCGGTTCTGAATGGGGGCCCACGGCGCGGTCGCGTCGTTCCTGTTTGATGAAGCCAAGGTCGCAGCCGTGCTGGAGAATTGGCAGACCGCGGCCATCGATCCGAAACTGCGGGCGATGCTCGCGTTCCTCGAGACGATGGCGCTGCGGCCCGATGCGCTGGACGCCGCGGCGCTGCAGCAGGTGCTGGCAGCGGGTGTGACGCCCGCGGGCGTGCGCGATGCCGCCTACGTCTGCGCGATGTTCAGCACGATCACCCGCCTGGCCGACGCGCTGGTGTGGGACGTGCCGGACAGCTTTGCCAGTTCGCGCGTGTCGCTTGTGAAGTTCGGCTATCGGTTGCCGCCGGGGTTGTAGCTGCGCGCGCTGACGTGCACCATCGCGGCGCGACGGTCCGCGTGTGGACGCAATGACAACGCCGGAGCGCCGGCGCGTAGTGGGGTGCTTGTGGGCAACGCGCGGACGATTCAGTGGTGGGGCGTTCTCCTCGCCGTGTGCGGCTGCAGCAGCACCGTCGCGAGCGGTGGCAATCAACAGGCAGACGCGACGGATGTGGCGCTGGGCTTCCAGGACGGCACCGGGCAAACCGATGCGCAAACCAACGACGCGGCAGCAGACGCGCTTGCCGATGCCAAGCTCGATGCCGTGGCGGATGCCGTCGCGGACGGAATCGCCGACGGCGCGGGCGATGCGATCTTGCCGCAGACCTGCCCCGGAGCGCCCGGTTGCTCGTGCGCGAGCGCGGCGGATTGCGGCACCGGCCTGTGCCTGGACACGCCCGATGGCAAGCGCTGCGCTGCGCCGTGCGGCGCCGGCTGCGGCAAGGACCAGACGTGCATCCCATTGCCCGGCACCGGCGGCAAACCCATCGACGTCTGCATCGCCGCGTGGGGCAAGCTCTGCTACCCCTGCAGCGCGACGAAGGACTGCGAGGAGCCCGGCATCGCGGGCAGCCTGTGCGTCGACGAAGGCCCGCTTGGCAGCTTCTGCGGCGCCCCGTGCAAGGCCGCGGGCGACTGCCCCACCGGCTACGACTGCCAGGTCGCGCAATCGCCGGAAGGGCCGAAATCCCTGCAATGCGTGCGCGTGACAAGCGACGGCAAGAGCCTGGGCACGTGCTCCTGCACGGCGGCCGCCAAGGCGACGGGCATGGCCACCGCTTGCTTTGCCGAGCAGAAGGACCTCAGCGGCAAGGTCGTTGGCAAATGCCCCGGCACGCGGACGTGCGGCCCCACCGGCCTGGGCGACTGCACGCTCGTCGGCGTCAAGTCGGAAGTCTGCGACGGCGTCGACAACGACTGCAACGGCCAAATTGACGACAACGCCGGCGGCTGCGGCGCGACCGGCGTCTGCACCAACGGCAAGTGCGTCGACACGTGCGCGAGCGCCGGTTGCGACGCCAACGCGACGTGCACGCCGGGCAGCGGCACCTGCGTCTGCAACCCGGGTTTCAGCGGCAACGGCGCGGTCTGCCTGGCCGACTGCGCGCTGCCATGGGGCGGCAGCCTCGCGAGCGGCAAGTCCGTCACCGCCTGGCACGACGCGGCAGTCGGCTGCGGCGCCACGTGCGATTCGCAGACCCGCACGTGCACCAATGGCGTGCTCGACGGCGCGTTCGCCAACAGCGCCTGCGCGGTCGCCAACTGCCCCGGCCAATGCCCGGCGCTCACGTTGAACTTTGACTGGGGCATCACCGGCAGCGGACCGTGCCACGTGACCTTGCCCGCGGGCACGTCGACCGGCTGGTACTACACCGACAAAGCGGACGCCAACCTCGGCGGCGTCTTTGCCACCTGCGACACGGCGAGCGGCTCATGGCAGGTCGTCCAGCAAAAGTGCGTGCCCGCCAACGGCGCGACGACGTGCTTCCCCAAGGGCACCAAGTGCGACGGGAGCGGTCCCGCGAGCTTTCCCTACCCGCATTGCTGGACGTGCTGCACGCCGACGGATCCGATGCCGGGCGTGTGCAACTAGCCACGCACTCAGGGCGCGGTCGTGACGGGCACTGACGCGTGGATCGCCCAGTTGCGCAAGGGATGCCGCTGCCCCTCCAGTCACGGCCCGCCAACGGCCATCAGCGCGTCATTGAGCGCCGCGGGCGCGTAGCCCAGATGGCTGTAGATGAGGACGCCCTGGGCATTGGCCACGAACACGAGCGGTAGCGGCGGAATGGCGCCTTTGCCCGGCAGCGCCAGCAGCGAGTCCGCGATTTCCGACCAGTCGCCGACGGCCGGAGACGTCAACGGCGCGTAGAGCTCTGGAAACGGCAGCTTGAACCCGCCCACTTCTTTCGTCTTGGGATCGTCCGTCGGATTGATGTTCACCGCGACAATCTTCCCCGTGCTCAGCCAGGGCTGTGCCTGCGCCGCGATCGCCGCGAGCCGTTCATACGCCACCGGGCAATTCTCCGACGCCACGATCAGCAACAGCGGCTTGCCCCCCGCGAGGTCGTTCACCGACACGAGCTTGGCGTCCTTGTCCTGATACGCCAGCTTCGGCAGCACGTCGCCGTTGCCGACCAGCGGTGATTCCGTCAGCTTGGTCGACGCCCACGGCCGCGCGGGATCATTGCTGGCGAAGTTGAGCAGCCACTGCTGTGGTCCGGCCTGCGTCTTGACGATGGCGACGCTCAGCTTCGCGGACGCGCCTGGGGCAATCTTGATCGGCTTGGAAACTTCAGCGTTGCCCGCCGGGATGGCGGCCGTGTTCATGTCCGTCACCACGATTTCCGCGACCTCCAAGGGCGCCGACCCGGCATTCCACAGCCACGCCTCGAACTTCACTTTGCTGCCCTTCGCGCCCGACTTCGTCCACGTTTCCGCCTCGTGGATCGCCACTGGCCCCGCGACGGGTGGCGTCGGATCGAGCTTGAGCGCGCGGATGTACGCGTACTCGGCGGTGTACGCGAGATTGCCCTCGGCGCGCACGTCCAGCGACGTGTAGGAGTCGGTCAGCGTCGCGGACACCGCGCTCAATTGACCAACTGGCGCAGCGGGCACGGGTACGGCCAACAGCGCGCGACCCGCCGCGACGTACGCCATGCCGTCCTTGACGTCGACGCCCACCGCCGGCCAGGGTCCCGCCGGCAGCGTGCCGAGCAGGGTCAGTTTGCCCGCGGCGTTGACGGTGAGGAGGTGCAGCCCGCCGCCCAGAGCGCCGACGGCCACGGTCTGCCCGGAAACGGCGAGGTGCGCGCTTAGTCCGGGCAACGCAAGCTGGCTGAGCACGGTCGTCTGGCCATTTTGCAGCGGCGCGAGCACCTTCAGCCCCGCCGGACCGTCGGCGACGATGACCTTGCCGTCCGGCAGCACCGCGACCGCCCAGGCGTCCGCAACCAGCCCTTGCGCGTACAGCATCGGCGTGCCTGACGGATTGGCCGCAACCAGCGCGATCCCGGCGGCGTGGAGCGCGACGTACAGCTTGCCCTGCAACGCCGCGATTCCCTCCGCGTGCGCGGTCGGCGCCAATTGAATCGCGCCTTGCTGCACCATCTGGTTGGTCGTTGGGTCGACGTCCATCCACCGGACCGCCGGGCCGCGCTCCGAGCAGAAGAGGCGCGCGTTGTCGCGGGCGATGTGCCGGCAGTCGCCAATCTTGGACGGCGCCCACGCATCGATATTCTTGCCCGCGCTGGCGAGGTTGACGCTGCCGATGCCTTCGACGTTCGCAGCCATCCACCACTTGCCATTCCACGCGAGCCCTTCCAGCAAGTGCGACACACCCAGGTCGGTGAACGGCACGATGTACGCGCCCGCCGCCGAGAAGTACGGGTTGATTGGTGGCGCGATGCACATGGACTTGTCGACCGGCGTGTTGATGGAGAGGGCAATCGCACTGGGCGCCGCTTGGTCCGGCGTCACCGTGATGACGCCAGCCGTCGCGCCATCCAACGACGACGCGATGAGCTGCCCGTCGAGGCCAAACCACGCGGCGGTTGGCAGCCAAATCCCCGGCGGGACGATGGCGGTCAGCTTCGCCGGCAACGGCGACGCGGCGTTGAACAGAATGACGTCGCTGGGCGTGGGCTCGTTCACGGGCGTGCTGTAGTCGATGAGGCGTAGGTGCAGCAGACCGGGCCCAAAATTGAGCGGGGTCGTGATGGAGAACGTCGTCGCGGGCGTCGTGTCGGCGGGACTGGTGACCGCCGCATCGTCGGGGCCAGCTGTCGCATCCAGTGGCGCTGCGTCGACCACGTCGACAAGCTGGCTGTCCGCTGGAGCGGTGTCGGCCGCGGTGACCGGCGCGTCCGGCGCGTCTTTGGCGTCGTCCACCGCCACAAGCGCGGCCGTCGTGTCGGCTTGAGGCGCCGTGGCTGCGGGCGGCGCGGCGGTGCATCCAAGGAGCAGCACCAAGGCAATCAGGACCTGAAAGCGCGCTGACAGCAGGAGGAGAAGTGCGTCCAGGTTTCGCAGCACGAGAGTCCTTTGGCGCGTCGGCCCGGCCAAATTGGCAGGGGGCAATACGTTCCGCGCCAGCATGGCGTGGCCGGAAGAACCGTGTCAAGCAAGTCTTTTCGGCGATTCCGCCGGGGCAACCGACCTGACGGGCAGCCCCGACTACAGCGGCCAGCCCAACGTTGCGCCAAACACTGTCACAAGCCCCAGCACGACCGGCGCCATCACGAGGAACACGGTCCACGTCACCCCCATCACGTCGCGGGCCTTGAGTCCGAGCATCCCGAGCACCGGCAGCATCCAAAACGGCTGCACGAGGTTGGCCAGCGCTTCGCCCAGGTCGTAGACCGCGACCGTCCAGCCCAAGTGCACATGCAGCCGATGCGCAGCCGCCAGCACGTACGGCGCTTCAATCACCCATTTCGACCCGCCCGACGGCACGAAAATCCCCAGCAGCGCGGAATAGGCGGCAATCAGCGGCGGAAACGTCGTCGGCGTGGCGAGGCGGGTGAACAGGTCGGCGATGCGGTCATTGAGCTTGGTGTCGACAATCAGCGCGGCGATGCCGCCATAGAGCGGAAACTGCAGCAGCAGGCCCCACACGGACGGCGTCGCGCGGGCGAACGCGCGGGCCAGGCGCGCGGGCGTGCGGTGGAGCGCGAAGCCCAGCGTCAGGAGCGCGAGGTTGACGAGGTTCAGCGTGATGGCGGCGGCGATGTGCTCGGCGGTGTAGAGCGCGATGCCGATGTACGCGGTGCCGAGCAGGACGACGATCCACGACAGCCACGCCTGATGTTCCAGCCACTCGCCGGGATGGCGGGGCGTGTCAGTTGCCTCGTCCACGGGCTCCAACAGGTCGACGCCCAGATCCGCCGCTGTGCGCGCGTGCGGCCCCACGGGCGTGATGGCGGCAATCAGCAGCGCGACAAGGCCAATCTCGATCGCCACACACGCGAACGACTGCCACAGGAAAATCGTGTGCTGCAGGCCGATGATGCCACCCTTGACGAGTTCCGCGCCCGCCGCGTCCTTGCCAGCGGCAATCGCCCGAATCGCTGGCGGCAGGAGGCCTGGCGTGGCCATCTGCAGCGCCGCCGAGCCCGACAGCCCCTGTGCCCACACCGTGCCAAGCCCCAGCAGCGTTGTCGCGGCGAGCGTGCGGTAATCGACCTGCTTGACCTGCCGGGCCAACGCGCGCGCCAGGACGGCGGCGAAAATGAGGCCAAATCCCCAGTTGAACCAGCTCGTGACCATCGACGCGACGGCGCAGAGAACCGTGGCCTGGCGGGGCGATTGCGGGATGCGGGCGATGCGTTCGATGAAGCGCTGGACCGGCGCGGCGGTAGCGACGACCGTGCCGCCGATGACAACCATGGCCATTTGCAGCGTGAAGGGGACCAGGGACCAAATGCCGCCCTGCCACGAGTTGATGACTTGGATGAAGTTGAAATTCGTAGCAAATAATGCAGCGATGACGACGAGGAGCGTGCCGATGAGCGCGAAGACGAAGGCGTCGGGGAGCCAGCGTTCGGCCAAGGCGGTCATGCGGAGGGCGAGGCGGTTGAGGGCGTTGGAGCTGGCGGGCAGCGTCGGCATGGCGGCGGATTCTATGCCGGTGGCGGGCACATCGCCAGCAGGCGGTTCGTCGCGGCAAGTTTTTGCGGCGAACTGGAATTTTCTTTCGCTCTCGCCGCGGCAAAATCCCGCAACTCACGAACACTTTCCTGACGGTCGGGCTGGGCCGTTGCTCATGGCGAAGCCGCGCGTACGGGCGGGGGAACTGTGTGCCCACAACTTGGCTTCCGGGAGGTCGCTGGCGAATGCCCGCGGCCCACACGGAGGGGCGGGCGCGGCGGAAACGCTGCGGGACCGCTAAGGTGGTGGTGCGTCCAGCGTGAGCTGGGCGCCGGCGGGGGAGGCTTTTTGCTGGGCTGCGTGGAGGCCCGGCGCAAAGCTCAAACCACGCCCGGTCGGGCCCGATTGTCGCCGGCGTGGCACTCCCCAAAACACAGTCTCGCACACGCAGCGGCCGAGGGCGCTGCGTGGCGGCTGGACCGGGGCGACGGGACGCGTCATGCTCGGCTCCAAGTGGGGCGGTGGATGGCTTGCGACAACAGAAAGGCTGGACGTGACGCCCCGGCGCCTTGGCGGGTGGCCGTGGGCATTCCGTTTCGCGACATGCCGTTTCTGCGGATTCACCAGCTGTTGGCGGCGCTGGTGCTGCTGCTGCTGCCGGCGGTCGGTCAGGCCGCGTGGGTCATTCCGGCGGGGCGCGAATCCCAGGTCGAGGCTTGGCTGCTGCCCTTGGCTTCCGGCGCGACCGTGGCGGACGACTGGCAACTGGAGAACATCGCGATTGACCATGCGCAGGTGCGCCTTGGCCTCAAGCAGGCGAGCGCGCCGATGGTCCGCTGGGTGGCCGTTGCGCCGACTGAGAGTCCAACGCTGGTGCTTGACGTCGCGTGCCCCGTTGAGTTGCCGGCCAACGTGTGTCAGCGCGTCCAAGCGGAAATTGCCAAGCCTCACGCCAACCCGCTGCCTTGGCAGCATGTCGCCCCGCGGCCACCGCGCCGCGCTCCGCCACAGACGCCTCCGCATTACCGGGAGCGCATCGTGGCGCTGTTGGCGTGGTTGGGCTTCGCCGTTGCCGGCGCGCTCGTCCTCTGGCGTCGTCGCCACGCGTGGCGTTCACCGCTGGCGCTGGGCGCGCTGGGCATCACGCTGCTGGGGCTGGTCCTGCGTGTCGCGATGTCGCCGCGGACGTTTCTCCACGAGAATTTCCGCATCGCCATGCACACGGATTTTCTCGTTTCGGGTGGCAAATGGGACTATGGCGAGAGCCTGACCGCCCTCGTCCTGCTCGTGAACGACTGGACCGGTGCCGGGGTCGACGCCCTCTTTGGTGTGTCGCTGGTCTTTTCCATTCTGGCCGTTCCCGCGCTCATGGCGTTCGATGTGGCACTCTTTGGCGCGCGGACCACCGCGCTCTTCGTCGGATTTTGCGCGGCACTTTCGCCGCTGGCCCTGCGTTTCGCCGCCTGCGAAGAACCGTGGCCGATGACGCTCTTCCTCGCGACGGTCGCCATGACGGCCTGGCTCCGCTGGCTGGCGCGTGCGCAAGGTGCGCTGCTGGCGCTGACCGTCACTGCCAGCGTGCTCGCAATGCAATCGCGTCCCGAGTGGCTGATGTTCCCGGTCGTGCTTCTCGCGCTGATGCTCGCGGTCCACGGCTCCGGTCGGCTGCGTGACCTCCCGTGGCGGCCGTTGGCGCTGGCGGCGGTCGTCGGCGTTGTGCTGCTTCTGCCGCGCCTCGTTGGCATCGCCGATGGCCACGTCGGCAAGTCGCTCGCGATCAATCCGCAGGCGATGCTGCACGTTTACGCCCCGTTTGATCCCGAGATCACGTCACCGCTCTATGACCTCCTGGTCGTGGGCGGGCTCGTGTGGGGCTGGCGGCACGCCCGCGCGCGCATGGCCGCGCTCGTGACGATGCACGTGGTCCTGAGCGTCCTGCCGCTCGCGTTTTTCTGCACCCAAGGGCCCTACGCGCAGCGCACGCAGTTCGTGCCGATGCTCCTGCTAACCGTCGTCGCCGGCCACGCGCTGGACCTGACGCTGCCGCGGATCTCGCGGCGCGCGCAAATCGTCGCCGCGGTGGCGATCATCACCGCGCAATGGGCTGGACGGATCGCGTACGTGGGCCGCCTGTACGACCAGCAGCTGGAATGGCGATTCCTCGTCGATGGCGTCCCGCGCTTGCCCACTGGCATCACCCTCCTTGCGCCGATGCGCGGCGCGACGCTCGGTGGGTTCCCGCGCTACCTGCCGCTGCGGTCCGCGCGTGATTGGCAATTCACCGATCTGGAGGACGCGTTTCAAGCGGGCCAGTGGCCCGAGGCCGACGGCAAGACGCTCATCTACCTCGGCATGGCGTGCTACGTGAGCCATGGCTCATCCGCCCAGGCGCAGATTGGCGCGGGACCCGCGTGTGCAGCGGCGCGCACCCACTACCGGCTCGAGCCCGTCCTGACGACGCACCTTGCCAACCTGCCGTATCCGCCGACGTTTCACGCCGCCGCCGGCCGCGACGGCTACGAGGTCGGTTTCTACCGGATCCAGCCGCGCTCCCGCTGACCCGCCGTCATTCGCCCGCCACGCGCGGCTACTTCAGCTTGACCGTGTGCTTCGCGTGCACCTTGAACTCGACTTTCGCCGCGCCGCCCGTCCGGCCTTGCGCCACCTGCTCGGGGTGCTCAATTCTCAGCTCGTAAGGCAGCTTCTGCTGAAACTGCTGCTCCTGCCCGTCAATCGTCAGCCGGTCCAACTCGTACACCGCCAGCGTTCCACCCTTGACCGTCCCCGGCAGCGGCCACGCATCCAGTTCCACCCCGCCGTAGCCCGCCACCGGAATCGCGTAGAACGGCGGCGTCCCGTCAAACTGCAGGTAGTCGGCGCGCACGTGCTCGCTCCACCGGAGCGCCTTCCACGCCGTCACTTTCACGGCGTCCGTCAGCGGCGCGCCGGCGTTCATCGGCACCAGGAACCAGCGCCGCGGCCCGTCGTTGTTGTGGATCGTCAGCTTCAGCTTGCGCGCCGCGCCCGCGCCCGTCGCCGCCACCTCCAGCGTCGGCACGCCCTTGGACTTGAGGCCCTGCGCCTGCGCCTGATGCAGCACCAACTGCTTCTCCACGTCCGGTTTGTCGGCGTAGAACGGCTTGTCCGGCGATTGGCCATTGAGGAGCCGCTGCAGGTTGGTCGCGACCGCGTCCTCGGACAGCAGCCCCAGATCCGTGCCGTAGCAATTGCGCTGCGCCCGGCCGTCAAAATCCACGCTCACCAGCGTCGGCAGCTTGGACACGTCGATGCCCTGGAACAGCGATTGCGCCGGCCCGCGCCATTCATCCACGTCGATGTACACAAGGCGGCCCTTCTCCAGCACCTTGCGCACCGCGCTGGACGCCTCCGCGTATTCCTTGATGGCCTTGCACGGCGAGCACCAATCTGCGGTGAACATCAGCACCACCGGCTCGTGCTTGGCGCGGGCGTCCGACAATTCCGTGTGCAGCAAATCGCGCAGCGCCTGCGGACCTTTGCGGTGCAGGTAATGGGCGTGGCGCGTCTCCTTGTGCGCGGCGAGCGCAGTCAGGGATGGCAGGAGCAGGGCGATGGCGAGCAGGAGGCGTTTCAGCATGGGCCGCGGATGGTAGCAAGGCGGCCGGCGAGATGCCACTGTCTGCGACGGCTTGGCTGGTTTGCGCTTCCCAGCCCGCGCAAAATCGCGATGATACCGGGTGGAGGTTGCATGCGGCGGATTCTGCTCGTTTGGGTATTGGTCATGTCGGCGTGCGGGCAGCGTGCCGCGGCGACGCCGGAGGAAGCGGCGGACGACGATGCGCGCGCTGACGCCATCGACGATGCGGCCACGCCGGACGGTACCGCGTCGCCAGACAGCCAGGACGTGTGGCAGCAGCCTGACCTGTGGACGCCGCCTGACGCTGCGGTCGACGTCGGGTGCGCGCCCACGTGCACGTCGCTCCTGCCCGCGGGCGTGGGCGCTTCGCCGTGTCATCTGGACGGTGATTTGCCCGAACCGCAAGGCGTGCAGCTCGTCCCGGTATTCGCCAAGGCGGGTTTGTCGCAGCCGATATTCCTCGGCGCGTGGGGCGACGGCTCCGATCGCCTCTTCGTCGTCCAGCGCGCGGGCAAGCTTGTGGTGATCGACAACGATCCGGCGACGACCAAGCCGCCGCTGACCGTCGTGGACGTCTCGGCCAAGGTGAATCTCGCGGGCGAAGGCGGCCTGCTGTCCGCGGCGATGCATCCGAAATTCAAGCAGAATCGCAAGCTGTACGTGTCGCTGACGACCGGGACGCCGATGCACTCGCAGATCCTGGAGTACGTCATCGGTGCGGACGACGTCGCCATCGCCAGCACGGAGCGGCTGGTCATCGACGTGAAGCAGCCGCCCTACACCAACCACAAAGGCGGCATGATCGCGTTTGACGCCAAGGGGATGCTGCTCTACGGCCTGGGCGACGGTGGCTCGGCCAACGATCCCACCGGCAACGGCCAGAATACCCAGACGCTGCTGGCGAAGATCCTGCGGATCGACCCGGACACGCCGACCGGCGCCCTGGGTTACGGCATTCCCAAGGACAACCCGTTCGTCGGCAACAGCGCATTCCTGCCGGAGATCTTCACGTGGGGCATGCGCAATCCGTGGCGCTTTAGCGTGGACCGGCTGACCGGCGAGATCTGGGCAGGCGACGTCGGGCAGGATACGTGGGAGGAGGTCGACAAAATCGTCGGCGGGCAGAACTACGGCTGGAACACGATGGAGGCGACGCACTGCTTTCCGCCCACGGCGACCGCGTGCACGCAGGCGGGGCTGACGCTGCCGGTTGCGGAGTACAAGCATCCGTCAGGCAAGTCGATTACCGGCGGCTATGTTTACCGCGGCAGCCAGCAGAAGTCGCTGTACGGCAAGTACATCTTTGCGGACTACGACCAGGGCAAGATCTTCACGCTGCCGGCGACCGGGCTGGACCCCGTGCTGCTGGCCAAGGCGACGTTCCAGCCGGTCAGTTTTGGCGAGGATCGCGATGGCGAACTGTACGTGATGCAGCTCTACGGACCGCTCGGGCAGATCTTCAAGGTCGTGGAAGCGGCACCCAAGCCCGCGGGCAAGCCGCTGCCGCTGGTCCTGAGCGAGACGCTGTGCTTTCTGGATGTGGCCAAGCTCGAGCCGTCCGACGGCGTGCTGCCCTACGCGGTGAATGTCCCGCTGTGGTCCGATGGCGCGGGCAAGCAGCGGTTTCTCGTGCTGCCGCCGGGCGCGGCGCCGGGGACGCTCCCGATTGCGGCGCCCGCCGATCCGTACGCGTCGTGGGACCTGCCGCTGGGGACGCTGCTCATCAAGCACTTTGCCCTCGGCGACAGCGCGGTGCCGGTGGAGACGCGGTTCATGCGCCGCGACGCGGACGGCTGGAAGTTCTTCACGTACCGCTGGCGCGCAGATGGCGCGGATGCCGATTTGCTGCCGGGTGGCGGTGGCCAGGCGACGTTTGCCGTGCAACAAGCGGGCCAGACGACGACGCAGACGTGGCGCTACCCGATGATGGCCGATTGCGCATCCTGTCACCACGCCGCCGGCAGCTTCGCCGCGCAGGTGCTCGGCGTGCAGACCGCGCAACTGAACCGCCCAGGGCAGTGGGGCAGCAACGCGGTGCCCAATCAAGTCAAGGCTTTGCGTGACGCGGGGCTGCTCGCGCCGCCGTCCGCAGTGGACGCGGCGTTTCCGACCTTGCCCGACCTCGCGCAACTGCCCGCGGACGTGCCGACGGCGGCGCGCGCGTGGCTCCACAGCAATTGCAGTCATTGCCATCGGCCGCAGGGCGCGGCGCCGAGCGACATGGATCTGCGCTTTGGCACGCCGCTGTCCCTGACCCACGCGTGCGCTGCGGCGGCGCAAAATGGCGCGGTCAACGGTGCGACGCAGCTGGTGGCGCCCGGTCAGCCGGACGCGTCGGTGCTGCTGCAGCGGCTGCTGGCGTTGCCGGGAAGCGGCGTCTTCATGCCGCAAGTGGCGGTGACGGTCGCCCAGCCCGGCGCGGCGAGTCTTGTGCAGGCGTGGATCGCGGCCATGACTGGGTGCGCGCCCTGAGCCATTCGCCACGGCGAACGGCGGCGGAAAGCGTCACAGCATATTGATGCCGCGTCCCACCAGGACCGCCAGCGTCGTCAGCGATATCGTCGACTGAATCATCATCAGGATTTTCGCCCACCGCGAGAGGACCGGCGCGTCCGTCGGCGAGAACGCCGTACTCGTGTTGAACGCCACAAAGAAGTAGTCGATGAAACCCGGCCGCCAGGCCACGCCGTCCAGCGTCATCTGCGGAAACAGGATTGCGCCCTGCTTGTGCGCGCCGCGGACATGCCGCGCGTGCGGACCACCCGCGTCCAGCCGCCAGTACCAGCAGGCAAAGACCAGCGTATTCGTGGCCCAGAGCGCCAGCGCGGACGTGAGCAACGTCCCCGCCACGGCGTGTTTCGCGTTGTCTTCGATGTTCTGCGCCATGAACTCGATGAGCCGCACCAGCGCCACGGAAAGGAACAGCGTCACCACCCCCAGCGTCGCGAAGCCAAAGAAGTGGTTCAGCGCGTGCCGTCCCGTTCGGTGCGTAATGACCGTTGGCACAATCAGCACGCTCACCACCGCGAGCAGCAGCCACGGCGGGCCGACGTTCAGGTGGTCGGGCAGGGCGTAATGCAGCACGCCAACGGCCATGAGCGCGATGAGCGCCGGCCAGCGCGGCTCCGGCTTGTCGAGGATGGTTCCGTGCAGCATGGTGGCCTCGTGTGGACGTCGGAGCGTTGGCTGGCGACTTTGCGCGCGCGGTTCTGACCGGTCAAGCTTCCGCGCCCGCCTCTTTGACGGCTGCCACGAGCGCGCGCACGCCAGCGCGGAACGCGTCGGGCGTGGCAAGCAGGCTCAGGATCAGCCAGCCGTCCTCGGCAAAGTCAAAGAACCAGCCGGGATGCGTCAGCACGCCCGCCGTCTCCAGCAGGTACAGCGCCCAATCGCGGTCATCCGGCGGCAGCGGCAGGCGCAGCACCGCGCTCCAACCACCTGCGACCGGCAGCACGTCCAGCGCCGTCCGGTGCACCGCCGTCTGCAGGAAGCGCAGGTTGCCTTCCAGTCGCTCGCGCAGCACGGTCTGGATCATCGGCGCCAAGTCCAGGAGTGCCGGGAGCGCCCGCTGGATCGGCGTCGCCGCGCTCAAGTACGTGTCCGCCATCGTCTCCAGCCGCTGCAGCGCGCCTTCCACCAGATGCGGCGGCCCGCTCACCAGCGTCCACGCCAGCTTGGCGTGCGGCAGCAGACACGTCTTGGACAGCCCGCCCAGCGCGAACGTCAGGCACGCGGCATGCCCCGCCACGGTCGCCACGCCCTCGCCCAGCGGCTGCCGCAGCGTGTCGGCAAACACCTCGTCGACAATCAGCGCGAGGTCATGCTCCCGGCACAGGTCCGCCAGCAGCGTCAACTCCGCGTGCGAGAGCACCGCGCCGGTCGGATTGTTCGGACTCACGGCCAGAATCGCGCGCGTCTGCGGCGTCAGCGCAGCGTGGAGCGCGGCCACGTCGATGTGCCAGCCGTCGGCGTATTGGCTGGGCCAGATGTCCATCTGCACGTCGTTCAGTTGGCCCAGAAAACCAAAAAGCGGATAGCTCGGCGCGGGCGCGAGGACGCGTTCGCCCGGATCGCACAGCAGCGTCAACAGCAGCGCGTAGGCCTCGGACGTACTCGCCGTCAGCAGGATGTGCTCGGGCGGCACGGGCGCAAACCCCGTCTGGCCGCGCCGCTGCAACTGCGCCACATGGTCCGCTACGGCCTGCCGCGCCGTCCACAGCCCCAGCGGATTGGGGTCATAGGCGCCATCCAGTCCCGCCGCCAGCGCCGCGCGGATGGCCGACTGCGGGAGCGCAAGGTCCACCTGCGTCGGATTGCTCGCCGTCAGGTCCAGCACGGGCAAACCCAACGCGCGCCGCGCCGCGACGGCTTGGGTCAGCGCGTTTTCCTCCGTGGCAAACTGACTGCGCGCGGAAAACATCAGCCGATGGTCTCAACGTCGCCGTTCACAAACGGCGCCATGTAGCCCTGATACGCCCGCCAGCCGTAGTCGATCTGCTCGACGTGCTTGTCCTCCAGCTCGCGCACCACGCGCGCCGGACTGCCCAGGAGCATGACCCGCGGCGGGAACTTCTTGCCCACCGTCACGACCGATCCCGCGGCGATGATGGTCTGCTGCTGAATTTCGGCGTTGTCGAGCACGGTGGAATGCATGCCGACGAGGCAATCATCGCCAATCCGGCAGCCGTGCAGGATCGCGTTGTGGCCGACTGTGACGCGCTCGCCGACGTGCGTCTCGCTCAAATCCTGCGTCGTGTGCACAACCGTGCCGTCCTGGATGTTCGTGTACGCGCCGATGCGAATCGGCCCGCAATCGCCCCGCAGTACCGCGCCCGGCCACACGCTGACGTGCGGGCCAAGCACCACGTCGCCGATGACGGTCGCCATCGGATGGACCCAAGCGGTCGGATGGATTTGCGGGATCTTGTCTTTGTAGCGCTGAATCACGATGGGCTCCGACTGAATCCGAACGGGCTGATGCTGCGGCGGCTGGGCAAAAACCTTGCGATCCTGCAGGTTCGACACGCCAGAGGGCGCCGCGCGCATCGCCCTCCGCAGCGGCAGTCTAGGCAAGTCTGGCAATGGCGTCATCTGGTTGTCGCGATGCTGCTGCTTTCTGTAGGAAAATTGAACGGTTGTCCGATGCGTCGCCGCCAGCCCAGCCCCGCGATCGCCCGTCGCCGGTGGCAAAATCGCCTGCATCTGCGCATCCGCCCGCGTTCTTTCGCGCCGTGGACCGTGCCAGACGCGCCGCGCCTTGACTCTGCCCGCCAAGTCCGCACGATTGGCATTGCGCGACCGCCTTTGCTCAACTCCCGGCGGCCGCCTGCGAGGAGTCTGGAGATGACGCAAGTTCCCGATGGCCAGCCACTTTCCGTGGGGCCGATGGTCAGCATGAACCCGCTGGATCGCGCTGACGTGACCGTGCTGGATGTGGAACCGGAGGAACCTCCGTCGGGTCGACCGCTCACGCGGGTGCGGACGCGGGTGCGGCGGGCGCGGCGGCGGTTGGCGTTCGTCTGCAACATGAAGCCGGCGGTGGCCCCAGCGGCGCAAGCGGGCGGCACGGCGCCAGCCAACGACGAGAACGAAGAGTTCGACAGTCCCGAGACGATCGCCGCGCTCGCGCAGTTGTTTGCGCAGCAGGGCTACCTGGTCACGGTTCTGGAAGCGGATCGCAGCCTGCCGCGGCGGCTGGCGATGGGCAACTACGAGCTGGTGTTCAACATGGCGGAAGGGCGCGGCGGTCGCTGCCGGGAAGCGCTGGTGCCGGCCCTTTGCGAGATGCTCGGCCTGCACTACACCGGTTCGGACCCGCTGACGCTGGCGGCGACGCTGGACAAGGACGTGGCCAAGCGGCTCCTGATGGGCGTGGTCAAGACGCCGCCCTGGCGCGTGGTGCGGCAGTTGAGCGATTTGCGCGATTTTGACCTCGCATTTCCGGTCATCGCCAAGCCCAACGACGAGGGATCGTCCAAGGGCATCCTGGACGACTGCAAGTGCAGCGACTTTGCCAGCCTGGAAGCGCTGTGCCGCCGCCTCTTGGACGACTACGGTCGGCCCGTGCTGGTGGAAGGCTTCGTGCGCGGTCCGGAAGTGACGGTCGGCGTCGTGGGCAACGCCCAGCCGGAAGTCATCGGCCTGATGCAGGTGGTCCCGACGCACGGCGCCATCGGCGATTTTGTCTATTCGCTGCAGGCCAAACGCGACTTTGCCGAACGCGTGCGCTACGCCATTCCGCCGGAATTGCCCGCGGCGATTTGCCAGCGTCTGGAAGCCGCTGCGCTCGCCGCGTTTCGCCTGCTGGATTGCCGGGACGTCGCGCGCATCGATTTCCGCGTGGGTCCGGATGGCGAGCCGTACTTCATCGAGGCCAATCCGCTGCCGGGGCTGTCCCCGACGACGGGCGACCTGGTCATCATGGCCAAGGCGATGGGCTGGACGTGGGAGGCGCTGATTGTCCGCATCCTGCGCGAGGCGGAGTTCCGTCAGGGCGTGCTGCGGCCGATGCTCGTGGGGCGCAGCGAGACCAAGCGCAAGAAGCCCCGGGCAGCGGACGTGGTGTCGCTGGCCGATGCCGTGCCCATCGCCGTGCTGCGGTAGCCGGGCATGCGCGTCGCCATCGCCTTTTCCGCCCAGCGCGTTGATCCGGACACGGACCTGCACGCCGCGGTGGTCCACCTTGCGGATGCGGTGACGCGCCTGGGGCATCACGCCAGCGCGGTGCCGCTCGGGCTGGACGTACTGCAGTTCTGGCAGGAGCTGCGGGCGGCGCGGCCGGATGTGATTTGGAACCTGTGCGAAGAAGCGTCGGGACGGCCGGGGCGAGAACTGCACGCGGCGGCGTTGCTGGAGTTGCAGGATGTGCTGGTGACGGGGACCGCGGCGGCGGAGCTGGCGCTGTGCCTGGACAAGTCGCGGGCGCGCGTGTTGCTGGCGGCAGCGGGTGCGCCGGTGCCGGCGGCGGTGCGCGTGGCGGTGGGGCAAGCGCTGCCGGAGGTGGTGCCGCTGCCGGCGATTGTCAAACCGACGTCCCAGGACGGCAGCGCGGGGATTGACGCGCAGTCGGTGGTGCGCACCCACGCGGAGGCGCAGGCGGCGGTCGCGCGGCTGCATGCGCAGGGCTTGGGCGACGCGCTCGTGGAGGCGTTTATCGCCGGGCGGGAGATCAACGCGCTGATGCTGGGGCCGGCGGGCGGGCCGATTGGCCACCTCGCGCTGGGTGAAATCGACTTCTCCCACGTCCCGGCGCAGCAACCGCAGATCCTCACGTGGGCGGCCAAGTGGGAGGAGGCGAGCCCGGAGTTCCTCTCCACGCCGGTGCATTATCCCGCGACCGTGGACGAGGCGCTGCGCACGCGCATCGCGCTGCTGGCCGACCGCGCCTTTGCCGCGCTGGGATTGGCCGGCTACGCGCGGCTGGACCTGCGGATTGACGCGGCCGGTCAGCCTTTCATCATCGACGTGAACCCCAATCCGGATCTCTCGCCCGCCGCCGGGCTGGTGCGGGCGCTGCCGGCGGTGGGGCTGACATTTGGCGATTTCGTCGCGCTGCAACTGCAGTGGGCGCGCGTCAAGTAAGCGGAGGAAAAATGCATCGAGTTACCACCCGCCTCGCCGCGGTGTCCGACCGCCCGGCGATTGCGCGGCTCCTGCGCGAAGCCGGGAATTTCACCGACGAAGAGTGCGTCGTCGGCCTGGAAATCGTCGACGTTTATCTCAGCGACGCACCGACGGCCGGCGTAAATGGCGATTATCCCACCGTCGTGGCGGAGCGCGATGGCGCCGTCGTCGGCTACGCGACGTTTGGCCGCACGCCGATGACGGAAAGCACGTGGCATTTGTATTTCATCGCCGCGGACGTGCGGATTCGCCGCGCCGGGATTGGCCGGGCGCTGTGCAGCGCGATCCGCGACGTGGCGGTGGTGCGCGGCGGTCGGCGGCTCGTGTTGGAGACGAGCGGGCGGGAATTATATGACGCGACGCGGGCATTTTATGACGCAACGGGCTTTGTTGAGGAGGGGCGGATCGCCGACTACTACAGCCCGGGCGATGCGGTTGTGTACTACGTTTGGCGGTGGTGAGCGGCAAGAAATCCGCCCCGCGCCTCGCACCGCGCAGACGCCCGCAAACGGTCCCGTCGGCCGCTGAAACAGCAATTCCTCTTGACCGCACCGCGCATGCAACCGACAGTGGCGCCCGCGGGAATCCGGTGCAGCCGGCGTAGACAAATTGCTCACTTTCCAAGGAATGCCATGCGCCTGAATCCATCGGCTCAATCGATCTTTACGCCCTTGCCCACGGAAATGCGGGCGACTGCCGCCGCGCAGTATTTCCAGTACCTGAAAGCCAAAGAAGGCCATCTGAACCTCGCGACGCGGACGCTTTCCGGGCGCGAGCCGTTCTTCGTTCGTCTCGCGGAAGACCCGGTCCGCCTGACGCTGCCGATTGACCGCGAGGCCTTTCACCGCGCGCATGCCCAAGCGCGGCCGGATCCCGGCCTGTCGCGCGAGCTCCTGTGGCTGCTGGCGATCGCCAAGGGCAACCGCACGGAGTATTACGGCATGGAGGCTCACATCCTCGTCAACGGCATCCTGGACGGCGACAAAGCCGACACGCAGGCGTATGTCGACATGCAGGAGGTCTACCACACGCGCATCCTGTTGGACGTCCTGCGCTGTTTTGACCTGGAAATCGAGGTGGGCCAGCCGGCGTTCGCCTCGCGCGTGGCGGTGCAAGCCATGGTGCGGCTGCCGCAGCGGCTGGCGCTGCCGCTGATCCTGTGCGCGGAATTCGTGGCGACGGTGGTTTTTCGCCTCCTGCTCGACACGGGGCGCGAGCTGTTTGGCCACATTCCGGAATTGTGGGAGCGGCTGGATACGCTGCTGCAGCAAATCATGATTGATGAAGTTGGCCACGTCGCCTATTGCCGCGCGCGGCTGGGCGCGACCGGACTTGCCGCGGCGCGGGCGTTGCTGCCGATGGTGGGCGCGTCGCTGCTGTCCGACCAGCAGGAATTCGCGCTGCTGGTCGGCAAGGAGCGGTTCGCGGAGGCCATGGCGAATTTCCACGTGGATGGCATCACGCAAGGCTGCACGGACCCGGCGTTCTGGCTGGAAGCGCCCGCCGCGGCCTAGCCGGTTGGGCTACTTGGCCGCCGCCTGCGCGTCGGTTTCCCGCAGCCACGCCAGCGTGCGCACAAAGGCCTCGTCCGCAGAGACGATGGGCTGGTAGCCAAAATCGCGCGTCGCGGCGTCGTGGACAAACCAGAAGTCGCGGCAGACGGCGGCGACCGTGTAGCGCGTCATGACCGGGTCGATGCGGATGAAGCGGCCAAAGACGATGTAAAACGCTTCACTGGCGCAGCCGAGACCCCAAGCCAGCGGCGCGGGCAGGGAAAAGCGCGCCGGACCCACACCCACCGCCTCAAGATACGGCGCAAGGAACGCGAAGAAATTCGTCGCCGGATGGTCCGTGATGAAGTAGGCGCGCCCGGCGGACGGCGAGTCCAGCGTGAGGGAACGTCCCGCCAGCACGTGCGCATGCACGAGGTTGTCGACAAAGACGTGCGAAAACCGCGCAGAGCCGTTGCCCATGGGCACGTTGCCATTGGCGCGGATGTAGCGCAGCGCAACTGGCAGACGGTGCCTGTCGTGCGGGCCAAAAATCCCGGCGGCGCGCAGGCTCAGTGTCGCCATGCCGTCCTGCCCGTTGGCCGCGAGCACCAGGCGCTCCGCGTCGGCCTTGGAGCGCCCGTATGCATCCAGAAAATTCTCGGCGTACGGCAGGGATTCGTCGCCCGCAGCGATGTCCGACCCGTCAAAAACCACGTCAATCGAGCTTGTGAAGACGAAACGCGCCACGCCGGCACGCTGCGCTGCGGCCAGCATGTTTTGCGTGCCGCCGACATTGACCGCGCGGATCAGCGGCGTCTTGACCGGATGCTGCGTCACGACGGCGACGGTGTGATACACGGTGTCAACGCCCGCACACGCGCGAGCGGCTGCATCCGCGTCGCGCACATCGCCGAGGATCAGCTCCACCTGTGGCACGTCCAGAGGCTCAAGGTCCAGCACGCGCACGCGCCGCCCATCCGCGAGGAGCCGCTGCACGAGCGCACGACCGGTCAAGCCGCTGCCGCCGGTCACCAAGTCCAAGGGCGCGGTCATGCGACGTCCTGCTGGCGTCCGGCTTCCTGCCGCCCGCTGTAGAACTGCTGGTGCCAGCGCCGGAACGTCGCGATGCCCGTCTCCTGCTTGACCAGCAGCGGCCGCTCGACGTACCGCTTGTTTTCCCAAATCGCCGCATCGGTCGCGACGTCGGCGATGACCTGGCGGGTGATGAACGCGCGAAATGGCCAGCCCGCCGGGCCAAACTGCCGGCGCACGCAGATGGCAAAGCGGTGTTGCACAAGATCCACCTCGACCGGCGTTTTTGCCACAAGCACCAGCAGCTCAAACGGCTTGGTCACGTGAATGACCGTCCAGCCCGCGCCGTGCATGTACGCGTCGTTCGCGGCAGTGAAGCGGTGCCCCAGGACCTCGAGTTCGCCCGACAGCGCGACGCGCACGTGCGGTCCGTCGATGTGCTCCGTCGCCGTGGGCATTTCCCGATAATGGTGCACTTTGACGAAGTGCGCGACGTCAAAAATGTTTTCGTTCATCTCCTGCACGTGCGTCTTCACGTTCACGGAATGAAACGTCGGCGCGTGCCATTGCGCCGCGCCAAAACCGGGCACGAGCGGCACTTCAAACGTCGGCTCGTGCTTGTCCCGGTGGAAGTAGGTCAAAATATGGCCATTCACTTCCTGCACCGGCCAACACGCAACGCGTGCCTTGCCCGGAATATTTTGTGAATACGGGATGTGCGTGCACACGCCGTCGCCGCCAAACCGCCAGGCGTGAAAGGGGCATTCGATTTGATTGCCAACGACTTTGCCGCCCACGCCGAGGTTGGCGCCGAGGTGCGGACACATCGCGTCCAGCACGCGCGGAATGCCGTCTTCGCCGCGAAACACCACGAGGTCCTGGCCAAAACAGCGCACGGGGAGGACGGTGCCGCGCGGCACGTCATGCGACCACGCGACGGCATACCAGCTGTTGGGGACGGGCGGGAACGGAAATCGACTCATCCGGTGTCCTCATTTCAAACACTATTTTGCCATCACCGCGCCCAGCGCGGCCAGCGGCTGCGGGCGCAGTCGGCGGGCGTCATGGCGCCTGGCTTGCGCAAACACTTGGAAATCGCGGTTCGGGCGTCGCGCCCGTCAACGACGTGCCCGAGCTTGACCAGTGCGACCTCCGCAAGTCAAGCGGAATTGCCGGTGCGGGAGGTGGGGATGCGGCTCACGGCATGACTTGGGGGGCCGAATCCGCGGCATCCGCGTCAGCGACTACGGCTAAAATACTCCCGGAATCAGGCGCCATTTCGTGCGGGCAGCGTAGTCCGCATAGCCGTGCAGCTCCCGCATGAGAAAGCGGTCCTCGAGCACCGTCCGGGCGACAAGCAGCGCGGCAGCGAGCAGCGCAGGCAGGAAGGCCCAGTAGGCGTTCATCACGAGTGGAAAGGCGAGCAAGGACAGCAGCATCCCCAGATAGCCGGGATGACGCACGACGCGATAGAGCCCTGTATCGCAAACCTGATCATCGATCACATCTCCGCCATCCAAACACGTCCCGTGCCGGTCCCCGGAAATTGTCGAAATTCATATCACGCCTTCACTTGCAGTTGCTCCGTCACCTCCAATGCCACGGCCACCGCGCTGCTTGCGCGTTCCATT
>CAIMLR010000004.1 GCA_903842345.1 uncultured Myxococcales bacterium | reverse complement strand
GTTGGTGGGGAAGGCGGAGGTGCGTGGGGTGGGCTGCGGTCGCGCTGCGCGCGGTCCTCGCCCCGGCATGGGGCCGTATGGGGAAGGCCGAGTTGTGAGTGGCTTGCGCAGGCGGCCGGCGCGCTGAGGCGCGGACCCGGCCATGCACGCCCGCCAAGGTCCGGTGGTGGCCGCGCGAGAGTGGCTGAGCGTCGGGAAGATGGACGGCTCTGCGCTCCGCGCATCGCTGGGGAGGTGCTTTGGCACTTGGCTTGCCGGGAGATGCGTGGCTCTGCGCTTCGCGCATCGCTGGCGAGTTGCTTTGGCACCGGACTCGCTGGGTGATGGGCGGCTCTGCGCTTCGCGCATCGCTGGCGAGGCGTTTTGCACCGCGCATTGTTGGGAGATGCGTGGCTCTGCGCTTCGCGCATCGCTGGCGAGGTGTTTGCACCGCGCGTTGCTCGGCGATGGCTGATCGTCGGCCGCAACACGTCTCCCTTGCGCCGCGCGCGCCCGCGCCATACGCTCCCGGCCCCGGCCGCCGTGCCTTGGACTACCGCCTGTGCGCCTCATCCTTTCCGAAAAACCCAGCATGGGTCGCGCGATTGCCACTGCTTTGGGCATTTCTGGCTCGGGCCGGCACGCTATCCGCGGCAGGGATCCCAAGTCCGGCGAGCCGTTGGTGGTCACGTGGTGCGTGGGGCACCTGGTCCAGGCCGTTGATCCTGAGGGCTACGACCCGGCGCTGAAACGCTGGACCATGGCGACGCTCCCGCTTTTGCCGGCGCAGTTCAAGTATGAAGCCTCGCCCAGTACGATCGATCAGTGGCAGGCCGTGCGTGAGCTTTTGCAGGACCCGGAACTCAAAGACGTCGTCAACGCGACGGACGCCGGGCGCGAGGGTCAGCTGATCTTCCACCTCGCGTATGGTTTGGCGGGGTGCGAGAAGCCGGTGAAGCGGCTGTGGACGTCCAGCCTCACCGACGACGCGATCCGCGAAGCGTGGGCCAAGATGAAGCCGGATGAGGCCTATCGCGGTCTGACGGACGCGGCGCGTTGTCGGCAGGAAGCGGACTGGCTGGTTGGGCTCAATTGCACGCGCGCGCAGACGCTGGTGGCCAAGAGCTTGGGCGGCGAGGGCGTGTACAGTGTCGGCCGCGTGCAGACGCCGACCTTGGCCATTCTTGTGATGCGCGAGAAAGACCGGAACCACTTTGTGCCCAAGGATTTCTGGACCGTTGTGGCGCAGTTCCTGCCCGAGCCGGACGAGGGCGAAGCGCGGCCGGCCTACAAAGGCACTTGGTTTCGCAAAGAGTCCGTGGTGCTGGAAGGCGGCAAGGCGGGGACGCGCGATGTCGATCGGCTGGATCGCGAGGCAGAAGCGATCGCGCTTGTCGAGAAGCTCAGAGGCCAGCCCGGCGTCGTGACGGCGGTGAGCGCGCGCGACGACAAGAAGAAGCCGGAGCTGCTCTACGACCTCACGGCGCTGCAGAAAGAGGCCAACAAGCGCTTTGGCATGACGGCGGAGCACACGCTCGAGATCGCCCAGTTGCTGTATGAAGCCAAGCTGATTTCCTATCCGCGTACGAATTCCCGCCACTTGACCCATGCGGATGCCGCGAAGGCGCCGCAGTGGCTGGATGCGCTGCGGCGGACGTCCTACGGCGGATTTGTCCAGGAGATTGAGCAGATGGGCCACGGCAAACCGCCGCTGCTGAGCAAGCGCTTCGTCGATGACAAGGAAGTGGAGGATCACAGCGGGCTGACGGTGACGGAGAAGGCGCCGCCCGCGTCGCTGCCCGACGAGCAGGCGAAAATCTACGACCTGATTGCCCGTCGGCTGCTGGCGGCGTGGTTTCCGGATCGCGTGGAAGCGAAGACGGAGATCGTGACGACGGTGGGCAAGGCGCGCGGTCAGGACGGCGAGACATTCAAGAGCTACGGCAACGTGCTGAAAGACGCGGGGTGGTCGCGCGTGGATCCGCCGCCGACGCGGCAAAAGGCCGATGGCGACGACAGCGGCAAGCTGCCGAAACTGCGCAAAGGCGAGGCCGTTGCGATGCAGGATCTGCAGACCAAGAAAGGCCAGACGACGCCGCCCAAAGCGATGACGGAGGGCGATTTGCTGACGGCGATGCAGACCGCCGGGCGCGAGTTGGACGACGAAAATCTGCGCGGCGCCATGAAGGATTCCGGACTGGGCACGCCGGCGACGCGCGCGAACATCATCGAGACGCTCATCAAGCGCGGCTACGTGGAGCGCAAACAGGAGCGCAAGGCGACGAACCTTGTGCCGACGGACAAGGGCATTTCGCTCATCGACAGCATTCAAGTGGACGCGCTGAAATCGCCGCTGATGACGGGCCAATGGGAAGCTGCGATGGAGCAGATCCGCCGCGGCAACGCCCAGCGCGACACGTTCATGGCAGACATCCGCACGTACGTGGCGGAGCTTGTCGAGAGCATTCGGCGCAGCAAGCCGAGCGTGACCCGCGCCGAGGGCCAGCCCGCGCTGCAGACGTGCCCGCGGTGCGGCTCGAACTTGCTGCACAAGAGCTGGGATGGCCGCAGCTACATGCAGTGCAGCGCCATCGCGGATCCGCAGTGCCACGTGAGCTGGGACGTGGACGAGGCGGGCAGGGCGACGACGCGGTGCCGTTTTTGCACAGGCGCGGTCACGACGACGCGCGCGGGCAAGCAACTGTGCCAGTGCTGCGGTGCGGACCAAGTGGAGGCGGCGAACGCGGAGCGCCCCGCCAGGCCGGCGCTGGTCAAGTGCGAGTCGTGCAAGCAGATTGCCCAGCTGGTGTGGAGCGAAAAGAAGCGCCAGTACTACCTGCGCTGCCAGCGCTGCGACACCTGGCCGTCGACGACGGACCTGGCGAACCTGCCGCCGCAGCCGGCAACCGAGGTCTGTCCAACCTGCCACCTGCCGATGGCGCCGCTGTGGAGTGGCAAGAAGCGGGCGTGGTATCACTGGTGCCAACCCTGCCAATCGTGGAAGATGTAGCTGGTGGGTGATGCAACTGCCGCGCGCCCTGAGGGGCGCTTGCCGGTGTCAACCTTGCCAATCGTGGAAGATGTAGCTGGTGGGTGATGCAACTGCCGCGCGCCCTGAGGGGCGCTTGCCGGTGCCAACCTTGCCAATCGTGGAAGATCGAGGAGAGACCGATGGCGCAGCCGTGGACCGTGGTGGACAAATACCCGACGCCGGAGGGCGACTTGGAGTTGCGGCAGCGCGGCCCCAAGGATTTTTTGATCCTCGTCGGCGGGCGCGTGTTGATGAGTTCGACGGCGTTTCGCTCGGAGCTTGCCGTTGCCGATCTGGCGTGCAAGCCGCTGGCGGGACGGCCCAAGCCGCGCGTGCTGATTGGCGGTCTGGGCATGGGCTACACGCTGCGTGCGGCGCTGGACGCGCTGCCGCCTGACGCGGAGGTGACGGTCGCGGAGCTCAACGAACGCGTGGTCACTTGGTGCGAAGGACCGCTGACGGGCCTGACCGACGACGCGCTGCACGACCCGCGCACGCGGCTGCACGTGGGTGACGTGGCGGCGCTGATCGCGCAGAGCAAGGGCCAGTGGGACGCGATTGTGCTCGACCTGTATGAGGGCCCGCACGAGGCGTCCCAGCGGCCGGATGACGCGTTCTGGAGCAAGCCAGCGTTGGTGCGGACACTCGCGGCGCTCCGGCCGGGCGGCATCTTCACGGTGTGGGCGGAGGATTTCGACCCGCCGTTTGTCAAGCGCCTGCAGGCCAACGGCTTTGCAGTGCAAGTGCATCATCCGGGCAAGGGCGGCCGGCGGCACACGGTGTATGTGGCGATTCCGCTGCGAAATTAGCAGGAGCAGGCCATGGAAGTGAGACACGATGCGCACAGTGAGCTCGCCCCGCACACGGTCTACGGTCCGGTGCCTTCGCGGCGCTACGGCGTGACGCTGGGCATCAACCTGCTGCCGTTGGGCGACAAGCACTGCACGTTTCGATGCACGTACTGCCAGCTTGGCCCGGAGAAGCACCACAACACGCCGCACGCGTTCCCGAGTCTGGCGACGCTCGAGCGCGAAGTGGCGGCGGCGCTGGTGGAGAAGCCGGCGATTGACGCGTTGGTGATTTCCGGCAACGGCGAGCCGACGCTGTATCCGCAGCTGGAGGAGGCGTTGGTGATTCTGGCGCGGCTGCGCGATGCGCACCTGCCCGGACGGGCGATTGTGGTCCTGACGGCGGGGACGGAACTCCATCGGCCAGAAGTGCGTGCGGCGCTGCGACACGTCGACGAAGTGGCCGTGAAGCTCGACGCCGGGACGCAGGCGACGTTCGCCAAGCTGGATATGCCGTGGCAGCCGCTGCAATTGGACGCGCTCGTGGCGGCCGCGGCGCAACTGCCTGGTGTGGCCATTCAGACAATCCTGGTGCGCGGGCGAGTCGACAACACGACGGAAGCAGAAGTGACGGCGTGGCTGGCGCGCGTCCAACAGATTCAGCCAAGGCGCGTGGATTTGTACACGCTGGACCGCAAGCCGATCGATCAGGCGCTGGAGATGGTGCCGCTGGCCGTTGCACGGGGAATTGTCGCGCGTGTTGAGGCGCTGGGGATTGCCTGCCGGGTTTTTGCCGGACTGTGACGGCGGCGCGCGACTTTTTTTCGGCCATGCCGCGGCAAAATCCTGCAGAACGCGAACACTGTTTTGGGAAGCGGGCTGGGCTTCCTGTTCCTGGACGAACCGCGCGTACGGGCGGCGAGGCTGGGAACCCACAACCTGACTTCCGGGTGGCTGCCGCAAACGAACCGGCAGCCGCAAGCGGAGGGGCGGACGGAGCGCAGTCGCTTCGGGGCCGCTTTGGTGGTGGTGCGTCCGGCGCAAGCCGGGTGCACAGTGGGGGAGGTTTTGTCGGGCCGTGTGGAGGCCCGGCGCGATCACCAAGCTGCGTCCAATCGCCGCCTGCCCCCTGAGTTGGCGCCGTTTCTATCCCTCGGTCCCGATCCCCTTGAGGCGGAAATCCAGGAGCGCGGGTAGCGTATCGGCCGTGTAACCGAGGGTTATCGCGATCATACTGCGCGCCCCGTCCGGCGCGAAGCCGCCCACGTTCACGATCGCCTGCACCAACTGCTCAGTCGGCAACTTGCCCTCGATCGTCAGCGTGCGGGCGTCTTTGCCGGTGCCTTCGTCGAATGTCACGGTCGCCTGCTGGAGCGTAATCGTCCCTACCGATCCGAGGTTCACGTCAAAATTCCCTGGGCCGTAAACCATCCCGGCGCGCGCCACCCGCTGCAGGCCACCCTCCGCCGTTTGGGCCTTCTTGCCGTCGATGCGGCCGAGCGCGAAGAAATCGCCGCCCGCGTCCTTGCCGATCCCCACGACAAATCCCGGAAGGAACGAGCCGACGATTCCGCCGCCCGCCGGCAGCTCCACTTGCAGGCTGCCCTTGGCAAAGACCGTCCGCCGCGCCACAACAGCCGCCTTGTCGGCATGATTCACCACGCCCGTCGTCTGCAGCGCGGATAGCTTCCAGTCGTAGAATCCCTGCGCGGCGTAGGTATGCGCGCTCACCGCCGTCTCAATCTGGCCGTCGCCCCAATCCAGCGAGAGCGACTTCGTGTCGACCAGCAGCTTTGGCGCAAACGATTCGCCCAGAATCAGGATCCGCTCCGGCACGTCCATCACCGGCAAGCCCGCGCCAAATAGCGCCGCCAGCTGGCCATCCGGGCGCGTCCAGTAGTACAGCCGGTGCACGCGCGAGAGGTAGCGGTACGGATAAATGGTGTCGTTCTTGATTGCCCCTGGCGTGCCTGGCTCGTCGCCGGCGATCGTCAATTCCGGCGGATAGCGGTAGTCCGCTTCGCGCGCCTGCACGACCTTGCGCGCCTCGTCCGTCACGGCTTTTGCCTGATCCACGCCCGCCGCTGCCGCCTGGATTGCCGCTGCGTCGCCCTTTTTCACCGCCGCGCGCAGCGCCAGCACAGTCCGGTACACAGCCGACGCGTGCTTGGCGCGCAGGCCAAACATCGCCAAACCGTCGCGCACTTCGCGCATCCACGACGCGTGCTGGGCGTCCTGTTTCTGCACCACCGCATCAGTGCGCGTCGCCCAATCCGCGTATTTTTTGGCCATGATGTCCAGCTTGTCCAAGCTCTTCGCCGTCAGGTCCGCCACCTGCGCGTCGCTGTAGCCAAGCACATCAGTCAGGGCCGGCGGCAGCGGGTGAAACACGATCCCCGCCTGGAACGCAGTTTCAGTTGGATCGTCCGTGCCAACAAGAAACCGCACGATTTCCGGATCGCGCATGTCCACCACTTGCGCCGCATTCACTTCTTTCAGCACGTCTGCGACGTCATTGCCGCCGGGAAACTGGTCAAACGCGCTCCGGATACAAGCGTCCGCGCTGGGATTGCCGTTCCACGTCATCTTGGCGGTGCAATAGTCGATGAGCCAATAGCCCCATTCCTGGCCGCTGGAAAACACGTGGTGAGAAATCAGGCCAGTCTTGCTCTTGGCGTCTGGGGCGATGAACGGCGCGAGCAGCTTGAAATCGGCCTCGCGCGCGTCCAGGGACACGGGCGCGAGATACAGCGGCACCGGCAGGTCAAACGTCAGCCACCACGATGACTCCGGGTAATACTCAATCCGCCGCGTGTCCTTCTGCGCGAGAATAAACTCCCGCAGCGGCGTGTAGTCCGGATTGCCGTACATGCCGCAGGCGGAGCGCGTCAGGTCGTAAAACATCAGCATGTGCACGGATACTTCCAGCGCTGGCGGCGCCAAGCCCGACAAATCGTAGTACCGCACGTTGTACGGCGGCGTCGGCTCCATGTGCGTACCGTGATTGATTGTGGAAACCTGGATGCCCGGATAGTTCTGGCCGATGTAGTTCGTGATGAACGTCATCTCATCCAGCGCAAGTTTCGGATCGTCCTTGGCGAATTCATTGGAGCCATACGTGAAGCCAAAAGTCGTCACGTCCGGCTGACCCGCGACCGGCTTCATCCGTTCGTCGATGGCCGCCGCCAGCTGCTCGTTCACCGTCTTGGTGCTGCCCAGGTCGATGAGCGGATGCGCCCCCTGCTGGGTATTGTCCAACGAAAATCCCGTGCCGCGCTGAAAACCGCGATCAAACGGCAGGTTGCCCAACTTGTCGTAGTCCCAGCCATCCACTTCCGTCTGGCGCATCTTGACGTTCCACCCCACCCAACGCGCCTGGATGCCGGTCATGTCGAGGCCCGTGGCGGTCGCATCGAGAGGCGGCGAGAGGTCAATCGGGTGCGTGCGATGGGCGTGGATCGAGCGCGCAGGCCACACCGGCTTGTCGCGATACGCCCATGCGTCGACGCCCAGCGTCAGCTTGTCGGGATAGAGCGTCTGTTCCGGATGGAGGTACCGCACGCCGAGGTGTTCAAGCCACGCGTAGATCGCCCACTGCGCTGCGAAGATGCCGCCGCCGCGCAGCGTCACCTGCCGGCCAGTGCCGCACAGCGTTTCCTTCACATCGATCTCCTGGCTCGCGAGATCGGTCTGCCCGTCGCCGCCCAGCACGAGCAGGTCCAGGCGCCCATCCACACACGCGGGTGCCGGCAACGTCGCGCGGGCGACGCCCGAAACGCCGATATGCTGCAAATCCGCGACAAGATCGTCGACTGCCGGACTCACGCCTTTGGCGAGATTGGCCGGCGTGTAGACCGTGACGACCAGCGCCGGTGCAGCGTCGCCGGAAACCGATGCGTCATCGGTTGCTGCCACGGTTTTTTGGCCGCACGCGACGAGCAACGACAGGAGCAGGAGGAGCGGAGCATAGGAGCGCATGGACAAACCTCGCGGTAGGTGGTCAGGGCGACCGCCGGTCCGGCAAGCTTGCAGCGGCCGCGTTCGGGACGCAATCGGGCGTGTCATGGGGATGCCATCGCCGGCGGCAGACCGACCATGGCTTGGCCAGCATCTGCCGCAAACGAAAAGACCCCGCCGGGCGGTCAAAACCTACGCCCGGCGGGGTCTTCATTTCCGTCAGCCTTTCTGGCTACTTCGCGAGCCGCTTCTCCAAGCCCTCAAGCTCGGCCCAAAGTTCCTTCGGCATCTTGTCGCCGAACTTCGGGTAGTGCTCCGCGCGCACGTCGGCGATTTCCTTGACCCAGCCCTCGTGGTCGACCTTCAGCAATTCGGCCAGGTCTTCCTTGGACACGCTGTCGGGCCGGTCAAAATCGTCGACGCTCGGCATGATGCCGATGTCCGTCTCGACGAACTTGCCGGTGCCTTCGCACTGTTCAAAGATCCACTTGAGCACGCGGCTGTTCTCGCCGTAGCCCGGCCACAGCCAACGGCCGTCGGCCGTCTTGCGGAACCAGTTGACGAAGAAGATCTTCGGCAGCTGCGCGCCGGCCTTCTCGCCGATCTTGATCCAGTGCTTGAAGTAGTCGCCCATGTGGTAGCCGCAGAACGGCAGCATGGCGAAGGGATCGCGGCGGACGGTGCCGGCCTTGAGGTCCAGCGCCGCGGCGGTGACTTCCGAGCCGACGATCGAGCCGAGGAACACGCCGTGATTCCAGCTGCGGGCCTGGTGAACCAAGGGGATGGTGCTGGGGCGGCGGCCGCCGAACAGAATCGCGCTGATGGGCACGCCGGCGGGATCCTGCCATTCATCGGCGATGGCCGGGCACTGGCTGGCGGGCGTCGTGAAGCGCGAATTCGGGTGCGCGGCGGGTTCCTTCTTGTCCCAAACCTTGCCTTTCCAGTCGATGACGTCGCCGGCGGGCGGGTCAAAGCCGATGCCTTCCCACCACACGTCGCCGTCGCTGGTCAGCGCGACGTTGGTGAAGAGGGTGTTGGTCTCGCACGCGGCCATGGCGTTGGGGTTGCTGAGCTTGGACGTGCCCGGCGCGACGCCAAAGAAGCCGTATTCCGGGTTGATGGCGTAGAGCTGGCCATCGGCGCCGAATTTCATCCACGCGATGTCGTCGCCGACCGTCTCGACTTTCCAGCCGGGGATCGTCGGGACAAGCATCGCGAGGTTGGTCTTGCCGCACGCGCTCGGGAACGCGGCGCAGACGAACTTGACCACGCCTTTGGGGCTGGTCAGCTTGAGGATCAGCATGTGCTCGGCGAGCCAGCCTTCATCGCGGGCCTGTACCGACGCGATGCGAAGCGCCAAGCACTTCTTGCCGAGCAGCGCGTTGCCGCCGTAGCCGGAGCCGTACGACCAAATCAGGCGCTCTTCCGGGAAATGCGAAATGTACTTGTGCGCAAGCGGCGCCGACGGCCATTGCCCGTTGTCGCTCTCGCCCGGCGCCAGCGGCTTGCCGACCGAGTGCAGGCAGGGCACGAACTCGCCCTTGTCACCCAGCACATCCAGCACGCGGGTGCCGACGCGGGTCATGACGTGCATGTTGGCCACGACGTACGGGCTATCGCTGATTTCCACGCCGATCTTGGCGATCGGCGAGCCGACCGGACCCATGGAGAACGGAATCACGTAAAGCGTGCGGCCGGCCATGCAGCCGTCATACAGCGCGCGCATTTCCAGCTTGAGCTGATCGGGGTCCATCCAGTTGTTGGTCGGACCGGCGTCGTCCTGGCTCTTGCTGGCGATGTAGGTGCGGTTTTCCACGCGGGCGACGTCCGACGGGTCGCTGCGGAACAGGAAGCTGTTGGGGCGCTTGGCGTGGTTGAGCGGCGTCGCGAGGCCGTCCTTCAACATCGTCTCAACCATGCGGTCGTATTCGGCCGCTGAGCCGTCGCACCACTCGACGTGCGCAGGCTTGACGAGGCGGGCGACTTCGTCGACCCAGTTGAGCAGTTTCTGATTGGCTGTTGGCGTGGTCATGGTTCCTCGGTGGGTTGAACAGCGGCGTCCGGCAGGCAGGCGCAACGTGAGTTGGCGTACAAGTCGAGCTGTAAGAACGTCCCGCGGGTGTGCCCGACGCCGCCTGCGAGGGGCCGCGAGCTTACGGCACATGCTGGGCGAATTCAAGGTAGGCAGAGGCCGTGATACCCCCCGCGTGTGACTTCCGCATGACAATTGGCGGCGGTACTGCGGCGACGCCAGCGCAATTGGGCGTACAATTGCGTCGGGTTTCAGGAGGTGCTGATGCGAAGGAAATCTGTCCATTCCGCGGGTTCAATTCCGCTGGCACTGCTCGCGCTCGCGACCCTGCTGGCATGCGAGCCGGACGCCGCGATGTCTTCCGGGATGGCGCTGGCCACGGACGCGCAAGGCGACGGCGCGCTCCAACAATGCGTTGGCGTGACGCCGCCGGCTTCAGCC
This sequence comes from uncultured Myxococcales bacterium, assembly GCA_903842345.1. Lineage (GTDB taxonomy): Bacteria > Myxococcota_A > UBA9042 > UBA9042 > UBA9042 > CAIYBN01. The sequence goes on along the minus strand of CAIMLR010000004.1, from coordinate 361,129 downwards.
TGGACGGCCAAGGTCGGTCCGGAAGGCGTGGCTGGGCTGGCTGCGCCTGTGCTCGGCGCGCAAGGACCCGCGTTTGCGCTCGCGGACTTTCAGCCGCAAAGCTGTGGCTATCGCGCGGACTACGGCTTGCCGACGTTCACGGGCAGGGTGACGGTCGTCGCCATTCTCGCAGGGTGGTGAAGCTACTGCGTATCCCAGGCTGGGATGCTCGAACAAATGCGACTGGAACTGCAAAAGTCCGGCTATTCAATCAGCTTCCTCTCGGTCAACAAGGCCGACGCGGTTGCCAACCAGCAGGCGCTCATCGATCGCGGCGCGTATCCGCTCTTCCAGGACACGGACGCCGTCAACGCCTGGGCGCTCATGGGCGGCCACAAGGATGACTTCTTGATTTACGGCGCGGACGGCAAGCTCGTGGACTACCTGGCCAACGGCGGCGAGCGAATCACCAATCTCTCGACAACGGAGGGCTACGGCCAACTGAAGGCGGCGATCCTCGCCGCTGTGGCCAAGGCCCCGTGAAAGCGCTGCTGCTTCTGGCGTCGCTGACGGCGTGCGCCTCGACGCCGGAGGATCCGCAGGTCACGGCGGGTCGGGATGCCTACCTCCGCTATTGTGCGCTGTGTCACGGCGACGTGGGCCAGGGCTACATTGCTGATGCCGCCAACGCGTTGACCAATGGTCATTTTCTCGCGATCGCGAGCGACGACTTCCTGCGCGCCAGCATCATCCGCGGGCGTCCCGGCACGCCGATGTCGCCGTGGGGCAAAGCGCTGGGTGGTCCGCTGACGGACGCGCAGGTCGAGCAGATTGTGGCGTTCCTGCGGTCATTCCAAGGCGAACCGCCGGTCCATCTGGCCGACGTCCAGGTGGGGCCGGGCAAGGCGCCGCGCGGGCAGGCCGCGTACAACGTCGAATGTCTGGGATGTCACAACAAGGAAGGCGCTGGCCATCCGTACATGGGCATTGCCAATCCAGAATTCCTCGCAGGTGCGAGCGACGCGTACCTGCGCGCGGCGATCCTGTACGGGCGGCCTGGCACGCCCATGCCGGCGTACGCGACGACGTTGACCGTTCAGGCGGTGGACGATCTCGTGGCGCTGATTCGCACTTGGCAGCAAGCGACGGTCGAGGGGCCCGGGCAGCTGCCCGGCCAGGATCTGGGGCCGGTGGTGCAGAATCCGCAGGGGCCGCCGCCCGCGTTTGCCATGGAGCCGGGGCGCTACGTCGCCGCGGTCGACCTCAAGGCTGCGCAGGATGCCGGCGCGCGGCTTGTCATCCTCGATGCGCGGCCGCCGGCCGACTACCCGAGCTTTCACCTGCCGGGCGCGCTGTCGACGCCGTTCTACGCCGTGGAGAATTATCTGCCGCAATTGCCCAAGGATGCGTGGATCGTGACGTATTGCGCTTGCCCACACGCGGAGTCAGGCCAAGCCGCTGACGCGCTGCTCGCGCACGGGTTCACGACGGTCAAAGTGCTGGACGAAGGAATCCTGTACTGGAAAGCCCAGGGATTCCCGGTTCACGCCGGCATTACGCCCTAAGGCGTGCCCGGGTCCTTGCCGATGCGTGGGCAGCCGAGCTGGATGTCGACCTTGGCTTTGTCGTCCGCGCTGACCGCTTTGCACGTGTCGCCGCAGAGCAGGATTTTGCCCGGATTGAGGGGATCGTCGTAGTGCCAGCCGCCCGTGGTCGGGGAGCATTTGCTCTCGTCGGTCACGTAGCCGAGGAGTTGGCCCGCGCCGCCGCCGAGCGTCAACTGGACGTTGACCTTCGTGTAGTCGATCGGCTGGCCGTTGGTCGGCACCGGAATCGCGTACTGGCAGCCCAGCGCCTTGCCCTGGATGGCCTTGAGCGCCGCGCCGAATTGCTGGACAACGTTGCCGTTGGTGTCGACAACAAACGCCTGGTTCGTGCCACCACCTGCGGCGATCGCGTTGAGCGAGCTCAAGGAGCTGCCCACGCCGATGACGAACGTCAGTACCTTGGGCGTGCCGTTTGCCGCGCCCTTGGCAATATTGGCGATGGACGGAATGTCCTGCGGCGAGCACTCGGTCGGATCGCCGTCGGTCGCAAACGCAACCACAACCGTGTGCGTCGGATTCTGCGTCGCCCACGTCTTTGCATACTCAATCGCGCCACTCAGTGCCGGCGCTGTCGGCGTCGAGCCCGTTGGGCCGTGCTTGTTGATCGACGCGGTGATGTTGACGCCGTTGGCGGGCAGCATGCCGATGCCGACTTCCGGCTTGGCGTAGTCGCCGATGGTGCAGGAAGAGCCGCCGCCGCCGCAGCCAACGCAGCCGATGATCGGGATGCAGGTGCCGCCGCCCGCTTCGCACGCCGCTGTCTTGGTCGAGTTGCCGCATGTGCTCGGGCAGGAGCCGCCGGTGCCGGTGATCGGAAAATACTGGATGCCCACGCCAATGCCCGCGGACGCCGGGTCGCCGACAAACGCGTTGAGGGCCTGTTTGACCGCCTCCCACTTGCTGATGTTCGTGCCCGTCTGGTCACCCATGGAGCCCGACTGGTCCATCATGATGAAGATGTCGAGCGGAATCAGCGTCGCCGTCTGCGTGGCCGAGGCGCACTGGCACGCGCTGTTCACGCACTGGTTGGTGTCGCAGGCGAGGCCGCACGAGCCGCAGTGCTGCGGGTCGTTGGTGATGTTGACTTCGCAGCCGTCGTCCGCATTGTTGTTGCAGTTTGCCCAGCCGGGCGTGCATTTCAGCGTGCACGCGGCGTTGACGCAGCGCGGTGTGGCTTGCGGTCCGCCCGGGCATTCCGTGTTGCAGTCGCCGCAGTGCGTTTCGTCGCTGTCCGTGTTGGTGTCGCAGACCAACGGATCGCTCTTGCAGACCTGCCAGCCCGGGTCGCAGGCGGCGGCGCACTTGGCGTTCGCGCAGCTCGGCGAGCCGTTGGGCACGTCGCCGCAGACGGTTTCGCATGTCCCGCAGTGCGACTGGTTGGTGTTGCTGTCGATCTCGCAGCCGTTCTCAACCTTGCCGTCGCAGTCGAGGTAGCCGGCATGGCACGCGTAGCCGCACGTCCCCTGGTTGCACGTCGCATCCGCGTTTGCCGCGGCGGCGCACACCGTGGCGCAGGTCTTGTCGTCGCCGCTGCCAGTCCCGGTGCCGGTGACGCCGTCGATGGCGCTCTTGCCGCCGTCGGGCAGCTTGAAAGCGCTGCCGCCGCCGCCCGCGCTGGTCGTGTTGCTGCAAGCCGCGGCCACGGCGAGGAGCATCGCGAGGGCGAGAGTCAGGATCCGACGCATCATGCTGGTTTTTTCAGTCACTTGTGGACTCGCTCGTTCGGGGTAATCGCAGCAGGTACGCTACATCCTGTATCCTACGCATCCACCGGCTGGGCCGCAAGCATCGATAGAACGACGGTTTTTCGTCATGGCGGTTTCTTCATAACTGTTCATTATCACCCGCGTGCCAAACCGCACCTACAAGTCGATCCGGCGCTCCAGCTTCGGCAGCACCGGCGGCGGCGGTGGATTCGGGTCTTCCAGCGCTTCGTCGGCCGGCGCGTTGGTCGGCTCCGGATCGCCCGGCGGTAGCCCGGACGTCGGCGGCAGCGCCGCGTCAAACAGGTGGGGCAGCCGCGGCAACGGTCGCACGGGCACGCGCTCGAGCGCAATACGCATGAACTCCGTCCACATCGGCACGGCCAGCGTTCCGCCCGTGGCCTTGGGCATCGGCTTGCGGTCGTCGTAGCCGATCCAGACCACTGCGCACAGATCCGCGGAGAAGCCCGCGAACCATACGTCCCGCCCGCCATTGGACGTTCCGGTCTTGCCCACCACCGGTCGGCCCGCCTTCTGCGCCTCTTTGCCCGACCCGCGCCGCACCACGTCGCCGAGCATGTCCGTCAGTTGCCGCGTCGTTTCCTCGCGCAGCAGCTGCTGACCGGGCTCGCGGCGCGCCAGATACACGTCCTTGCCGGTGCGATCGGCGATGCGCGTCACCAGGATCGGCTCAGCGACTTTGCCGCCATTGGCGATCGTCGCGTAGGCGTTCGCCAGCTCAATCGGCGCGACCGATGACGCCCCCAGCGCCAACGGCAGCCGCGCGTCCAACGCGCTCTGGATGCCAGCGCGCTTGGCAAAATCGGCAACGCGCTCCGGTCCAACCTTGTCGGCCACCGCCACCGCAATCGAGTTGATCGACTGCGCCAGCGCATCCCGCATCGCGTGGCTCTGGCCATCGTATCGCCCGCTGAAGTTGCGCGGCGTCCAGGACTTGTGGCCCGCCGGAAAGCTCCGCGCCTCGTCGACCATCTCCGTTTCCGGCGTGATCAGGCCCGCCTCCAGCGCGGCGCCGTACACGAAAGTCTTGAACGTGGAGCCCGGCTGGCGTCGCGCCTGCGTGGCGCGGTCAAACGGATGCAGCGCAAAATCGTCGCCGCCCACAATCGCCCGCACCAGCCGCGTCTCCTGCTCAATCGCGACGAGCGCCGCCTGCGGCCCCATCTCCGGCGACAGCACGATGCGCTGGTCGTTCTTTTCCAGCACCGACACCCGCAGCAGATCGCCGCGCTCAAACAGCTTGCCGAGCGTCTCCAGCGCCACCGGCTCGCTCCCGGCCTTGTCCGCGTCCTGCGGCCGGCCATACCGCGTCAGCGCCGCCCACGGCAGCATCCCCTCGCGCGTGCCCAGCGCCAGCGTGTACGCCTTCGCGCTCGCATCGCTCGCCAGCACGACGCCGAGCAGCGTTCGCCCCGGCACCACCAGCTTGTCCTGTTGCCCCGCCAGCTTCTTGCGCCCTTCGTCCAGCGCCGCGTCGTCGTCGTAATGCTTGGCCGGCACCAGCGACTTGTAGCCGCGGTCGATCTTGTTCAAGCCGTTCTGTACCGCCAGTTCGGCCGCGCGCTGCGTCGCCACGTCCATCGCCACTTCGATGCGCAGCCCGGCAGACGCCAGCGTCGGCCGATCGACCTTGGTCAGCACAAACCGCCGCACGGCTTCCGCGTACCACGGCCCGACGTCCAGCGGATTGTCGTGCGCGATCTGCGGCATGGGCGCGGCGTCGGCGCGATCAAACGCCGCCTGATCGATGTAGCCATGTTTGAGCATCTGGCCCAGCACGTACTGCCGCCGCTCCTTGCTGGCGTCCGGATGCTTGAGCGGGGAGAACCGCGCGGGGCTGTTCACGACACCGGCGAGCAGCGCTGCTTCCGCGACGTCGACCTGGCTGATCGATTTGCCAAAGTAGAAGCGCGCTGCCTCCTCCGCGCCGTACCGCCCGTGGCCAAAGTAGACCTCGTTCAGGTACAGCGACAGGATTTCGTCCTTGCTGAGCTTCTGCTCCAGCTTGCGCGCCAGGACAAGCTCTTTGAGCTTGCGCGTCACGGTCTTGGTGCGATCGAGAAAGCGCGTCTTTGCCAGCTGTTGGGTAATCGTCGACGCGCCTTGGGCATACCGGCCGCGGACGATGTCCGTCCAAATCGCCCGTCCGACGCCGACGAGATCAAGGCCCGGATGCGAGTAGAACGCGGCGTCCTCCGCGCAGACCATCGCGCCGCGCATCACCGGCGGAATGCGCTCCGGCGGCACGACGGTGCGGATTTCATCGCCAAAGACCGCGACCACTTCACCGCTCGCAGCCACGACGCGGGACGATTCTTTGGCGATCTGCCGGTAGGCCTCGAACGTGAAAACGTCGGGCAGCGTCGCATCCAGCCAGTACCAAGTGACCGCGCCCGCGCCCGCCGACAGCAGCCCGCCCACGAGCAGGAGCGCGAGGACGCGCGTGAGACAGCCCCGCTTGGCCGGTTTCGCCGGCGCAGTGACGCGACTGTTCCGCGGCGGTGCGGCCTTGTCGACAGGTGGCTTGGACTTGGGATCGGTGCGCAGCGCCATGGCCGCCGAGTGTAGCCGTTTGCCCGCCATGTGCGAGAAAGTGCCTTGCGCGCGCCGGGGAGTTGCGCAGAGCGGCCCGTTCTGGAATCCTCCGCCCGGCGGCGATGCTCGCCAGAAACGTGAGTTGAGGCCATGGCGCAAGTCACCTGTTCCAGTTGCGGTACGTCCTGGCCCGCCGGCTACCAGTTCTGCGGTCGGTGTGGCTCGGCCATGCAAATCTCTGAGCCAGTCCCGTTCATTCCGCCGCCGCCGATGGGCCCCGCGCCTGACGCGCAATCCGGCGGCCTCCTGTTTGACGACGACGTGGGCGCGCAGATTTCCTATCCGGATGCGTCGATCGTGCGGTTCGTGGTGCTGCGTGGCCCTGTGCTGGAGGGGACGGCGTTTGAACTGCCCGAAGGTCGCGTCCAGATCGGCCGCACGGGCGATTTGGCCATGTCCGCCGATTCCCTGATGGCGCCGCGCCACGCAACCGTCGAACGCTTTGGTGAACAGGTCAAGCTGGACGACATCACCGGTCCCGGCGGCTGCTTCCTGCGGATCCGCGAGCCAACAACGGTGTCCTCGGGCGAGGTCATCTTCGCCGGCGAGCAGTACCTGCTTGTGCGTTCCGCCCACGACATTCCGACGGAAGTGCCGAGCGCGTATGCGCCCCCGGAGACGTTTGGCACCCCGCTGCCTGCGCCGCGCCTCCATGTGACGCAGCTGCTGGCGGGCGGCTTGCCCGGGCGTGTCGTGTCAACGGACCGGGAGCAACTGACCGTCGGGCGGGAAGGCTGCGACCTGTCGTTCCCGCAGGATCGGTTCATGTCCGGGCGGCACCTGCGGATTGATCTGCTGCCAGACGGCGGGCTCAATCTCACGGATGTCGGGAGCTTGAATGGGACGTTCGTGCGCGTGGCAGAGGCGCCGGTGGCGCTGCATCGCGGTGATGAAATCCTGATTGGTTCGACGCTGCTGCGGCTGGAGATCAAGCCCGCGGGTGAAGCGTAGGCGCCTGACGGTGGCACGAGCGGGGCTGAGCCGCAGCCCCTTGCCGGGCTGACCTGCTAGAATGCCAGGGAAATCCCCGCGCTTGCGCCAATCTCCCCCAGCGCAATCACCTCCGCAACGACGCTGGGCCTCAGCGCCGCGCGCCCGGGGAGGCTCCACGCTGCGCCTGCGCCGACTTGCACGTGCCACGCATCGCCGCCGAGGAGAGCCGCTTGTCCTGGGCGCCACCACCAGACAGGGCCGCCGAAAACGCGGCCTACGCCGAAGACTTCAAAGCCCGCGCCGATGTGCCAGCCGCCGTCGAGACCAGCGCGCAGGTCGAGCGCCAGCATGGAGCCGCCGCCCGCGTCGCCGCCGCCGGATGCCGCCAAGGTGTAGCTGTTGCGCAGGAAGGGGCGCCAGCCCTGTTGGGCGAGCCATTGTCGCGAGAGGCCGATGCCGCCGAGCCAGCCGGGGCGCAGGTTCACCGTGCCGTCGTTGGTGCGCCATGAGCCGCCGATGACGCCGCCGCCGACGATGCGACCGACCCAGTCGCCAAACGTGCGGCCGTACCACGCGGCGACCTGCAAGCGGTCGAGCGTGGCGCGGCCATAGTCGCCCATGTTCAGCTGTGCGCGCATGACGCTGCCGGCGACGCCCGCGGCTTGGCGCACGGTCGCTGGCTTCTCGGTCGCCGCCGTTTCATTGGCGTCTGGTTCTTCAATGCCCGCCGGACCGGCGGGAACGCTGCACCCTCAGGCGCGCGCTTCCGGGGTCCAAGCCCACATTGCGCCCGCGACGATCACCGCCGCCATCCTTGCCCGCAGCATCTTCACCTCTACTTTTTGCGCATCGCGCCGCTGCAGCCGACGCCTTCATTGTGCAGCACGGTCACCGCGCGCCGCGATCGCACGACGATGTCCACGCAGCCGTCGCCGTCCATGTCGGCCAAATCCGTGTCCTTGGCTTCCATCGCCGCGCGCAGCTTGCCGGGATAATGGACGAATTGTGCGCTCAGCGGTGTCGGACTTCGGCCCACGCCCAGCCACAGCTCCAGCGTCGCGGTGCTCTTGTTCAGCAGCACAAAGTCCTGAAAGCCATCGCCATTCACGTCGGCCGCGTCGAGCCAATCGGCCTGCTGTGCGCCTTCTGCCAGCGTGACCTTGTTGTCAAAGAAGCCGGTCTTGCCGTCGCTCAGCACCGCGCCGGGGAGGTAGCTGAGGTCGACGCCGAGCAGCGCCAGCACGTCCACCTGCATGTGCGCGTCAAAATTGACGTCGCGCACCGCGAACGCCTTCACATTGGCGCCCAGCGCAAAATTCTTGGCAGGGTCAAAGTTGAAGCCGATCGTGTGGGCGATCCAGGACACCTGACCCTGCTGCAGGCCGAGGGCGAACAGCGCGAGGTCGAACTTGCCAGTCGATGGATTGGGCCAGATGCCGGATTGCAAACCGGTGATGCCGGCGACCATCTTGCGGTAACTCACCGGGTAGGGCGCGGGCGTCGCGTTTGGCGCGCTGCACGGCTTCAGCACGAGCTCGTCCTTGGGCAAGCCCAGCGGCGCCGGCGCGAACTTGCCGGTGCCGTCGCCTTGGAACACGCGGACGCGCGGGGCCAAGTAGTGGCGGTTGTCGCCGACGCAGGCTTCGTCGCGGGCCTCCATCGCCGTCGCGACGTCGAGCTTTCCGTCGTGGTTCAGGTCGTTCAGCACGATGCCCTGCGGATCCACGCCGGCGGCGAAGCCGAAGCCTGGCGCAACGTGGCAGACCTGGCCGACGCGGCACGCCGCGGTCATGCCAAAAGGGCCGTTCGCGGTGGAGGCAAAGACCATGCCGCTGGCGCGCAGGAGCGGGGCGCCGCCGCCATAGCCGACCAATGGCTTGCCGTGGCACGTGTCGGTGTCGGCGAAATTGCGGCAATCGGAGTCGGGCGCGGTTGTGCAGCCGGCCGCCGCGCATTGCGCGCCAAACAAGTTGTCGACTTCCGTGGCTTCATTGAAGCTGCACCCGCACGGATTCTCGTCGTCGCCGACGAAGTAGGCCGGGTCCTGTCGCACCGTCACCAGGTCCGCGACGCCATCGCCGTTGACGTCGCCCGTTCGCGCCGCGTGCACTGCGCCAATCTCATCGCATCCCACGCGCCCGGCATCGGCATCGGCGTAAGGGGCAAATTCCCCCTGTCGCGGCTGCGGATTCACCACGCCGTCCACCGTGTTCAGGAACACCGCCAGCGTCCACACCGGGCTCAGCGCGCTGGACGGTCCCGGCGGGCACGTCTCGCCCGTCACCGTTCCGCCTTGCGCGCTGATGAGCGTGAGGTCCAGCCGCTGGTCCCCGTCCAGGTCGCCCACCACCGCTTCCGCGATGTCATAGACGCCGTAGCCGTGCGGCTTGCGGTCCTGCGCGCAGATGTGATGGGCGTCCGGCGCGATGAAGTTGCCGTTGAAGACGCCGCTGCCGTCGCGCTGGCCAAAAGCCACGACGAGTCCGGGCTGATCCACATCCAGCGCGATGAGATCGGGCGCGCCGTCGCCGTTGATGTCGGCCGCCGCCACTTTGGTCAGGTGGCTGCCCAGCACCCAAGCGCGAAAACACTGCAGCGCGTGGCTCAGGTCGTCCAGCTGCGTCGGAATGATCGTGACCTTGCGCAAGTCGCTGATCGCCGTCAGGTACGGCTTGCCGTTCAGCCCTCCCGGTCCAACAAGTCCCGTGCCCAGCGTGCTGCACCCGAGGCCGATGATGTTGCGCGTCGGCACGTTGTCCTCGACGAATTTGAACCCGCCGTTGTGATCGCCGGTCAGCCAGCGCACGAATTTGCCCGTTGTGCTCTGGACGATCAGATCGGGACCGTCGCCGATCCCGGAGAATTCCGCGGCCACAATCGCGTGGGTGTCGAGCGCGTCGGCGAACGTGTAGCTGTCCTGCGCCTGCGCCAGCTTGCCGTCGTGGGTCACGTTGCGATAGCAGGAGATGATGCCGCGCGCGGTTTCGCCCACGCAGACGTCGTTCAACTGCTTGTCGTCCTTATAGAAATCCGCGACGGCGATCGAGCTGATCCCGGTTACGCCCTTGTGCACCGTTGTCTGCGCGTCGGGCGCAAAGATGTGCGCCGCCTTCACCTGGTCAAAATCGCTGAACTGCGCGCACAGCTTGTCGGCGGTGCCATCGACCGGCGTGCACATCGGCGCTTTCTGGATGAGCAGCGTCATCAGGCCAACATCCGCGCTCGCCGCGCCAATCAGCAAATCGGCCACGTCGTCCGCGTTCAGGTCGCCCAGCGCGGCGCTCAAGGGCGGCGCGGGCAGCGGGCGTGTCGCCACGAGCTTGAACGCCGCCAGCGGCGGTCCACCAGCCACCTTGCGGGTCAAGTTCAGCACCGCCCACGCGACGCCGGTGTCGAACATCGTCGTGCCCACCGCGAGGATGTCCTGGTCGCCATCGCCGTCCAGATCCTGCAGGAACACCCGGGCAATCTTCACCGGATCCTGATCCTCAATCACCCGCACGGCCGCCAGCGCTGGCGTCTGGCTCGGATTGTCAAACAGGCCGCTCGGCTGGAAATTCGGCGCGCCGGCAGCCGTTCCCGTGGCATCTCGCACCGGCAGCCCCGCGCGCACGACGAGCCCGCGCACCGTGCCCACGACCGCGTCGACGAGGTTGTCCTTGGCCAGCGGCGGCGTGTCGGCAAACGAAACGAGGTCCGCGCCGAGCACAAAGTCCGTGATGGCCGCATCCAGCGGCACGGTCGACTTGCCGTCGCTCGGGTCAAAGCGGTCCACATCCTGATCACTGCCGAGAAAATACGGCCGCTTCACCGACGTCGCCGTCCGCACCACCTGGGTCTTCAGCCCGACCGCATCGATCGCCGTCAGCGTAATCTTCAGATCCTGCGTCAGCGTCGTCGCATCCAGATTCACGCGCACGTGCGGCTTCCACGTCGTCGTCCCCGGCGGGAGGTCGACCGGCTGCGTGAGGACCGATTGCCCCGCCGGATCCGTCACCGTCAGGTGCGCTTCCACGAGCGCGTCATCGGCGACTTGCGCGTCGATCGTCAGCTGGCCGATGAACGGCAGATTGTCGTCCGGCGCCGTGATCGCGGCGACCGGCGGGCAGTTGTCGACGATGACGTCCGCATCCGCGCTGCTGCCAACCGGCGCGCCGTTGGCTGTTCCACTGGCGCGCACCCGCAGGCTGGCTTGGCTGTTGCAGGCGATCGCTGGCTTGCCGTCGAGTAGCGCTGCGGAGTCGATTCGGCAGATGAACGCGGCGCCCGCCATCGCGCAGTCCACGCGGCTGGTGTCGATGCCGACGATTTCGATGGTCGCGGCTTGGCCCGGCGTGACGCCGGCGTCGTAGCTGAGCGTGCCCGTGACGGTGACGAGCCCGCTGACGAGTGGCAACGCGCCATCGGTGCCGGCGACAGGTGCGGTGATGGCGATGGTGACGCCGGTGGCTTCGTCGCCGCCGTTGCCGTCTTTGGACGCGGCGGATGTGCACGCGACAAGTCCCAAGCCAACGGCCAACGCGCGCGCGAAGTTGAGGCTGCGGAACGCTGTTGCCATTTCACTCCGGGTGGTCGCTCGCCGCGCGCATCCGGGCCCGTTTCCGCGCCGCGCAGGTCGTTTTCAGGATGCGGGACCGGTGGGGGCCCGTCAAGCGCAGCGGTCGCGGTCGACAATGCCGCGTCTCTGCCTCAGGATACGCCCGCGCGCATCGCCGTCGCCCCCACAACTCCGTCCCGAGAGACTCCGCATGAGCCAGCCGAACAAGATTGCCAAGATGGTCCACAAGCTCCAGTCCCTGCCGCTCGGCGGGCGGCTGTTGACGCTGGCGATGGGGCGGATGATTCCGTACGTCGGCACGTCGGGGTTGGAGGTGCTTGAAATGACTGAGGACGTCGTGACGATCCGGGTCAAGAACCGCGGCAAGACGCGCAATCACATCGGCCAGGTGCATGCGGCGGCGATGATTCTGGTCGCAGAGTCGGCGTCCGGCCTCGTGGTCGGGATGAATGTGCGCGATGACAGCCTGCCGCTCATCAAGTCGCTCAACACCAAGTTCATCAAGCGCTCCAAAGGCGCGATTACCGCAACCGCGCGTTTGACGCCCGAGCAGAAGCAGCTCTTCGCGCAGGAAAAAGGCGATCTGCCGGTGGAAGTGCTCGTGACGGACGAATCGGGCAATGCGCCGATTTTGGTGGAAGCGATCTGGGCCTGGGTGCCCGCCCGGAAGTAGGCCGGGCCGTGTTCGCCCGGCTCAATCGTACAGAATCAGCCGCGGCATCTTCGGTCCAACGCTCAGGCGCGTCTCAAACTCGGAGCGCTCCTGTTCGAACAGCTGCGTCATGTGCGTGTGGCGCTCTTCGTCAGACATCAGCATCGCGTCGCGCAGGAGGTTCTTCTCCCGGCGGTCGCGATCGTCGTCAAAGCTCTTGCGCTCGGCGAACTGGTCCGACAGCCGTTCCTCGCGCACGCGCACGAAGATGGAGCGCACCGCGTAGCCCACTTCGCCCGTGCCGAACAGCAGGTACAGCAAGGCATTTTGCGCCGGCGTGCCGTTGTCCAGCAGGCCGATGATCACCTGATCGGCGCCCATCTTCAGCGCGACAAAAGCGATCGCGTTGGCGATGGCCACGGCGCCGCTGACCTCCACGATGATGTCGCCGTCGGCTTCCAGGACGTTGACCATGATGGGCGTGGCGAACGCCGACGGATCGTCCGTCAATTCAACATGCAAGAACGCGTACTTGGCCGCCGTGGATTGGGCGTGCTGCATCCGCTTGGCCTCGCTGCGCCGCCGTGCTTCCACGGTCATGTTGCGCAGCGGCACGAGCACCAAGCCTTGCGCGCTGCAGAGCGCTTCCCACGCCGCGCGCGAGGCTTCCGTGGCGAATTGCACTTCGCCGACCCGCAGCTCGGACGCGCGCCGCCAGCGGCTCCAAATGCTTGCGACGATGATGGCGGCAATGAACAGGCTGGCGATCTTGACGCCGTCCGGGCGTTCGCCCGTGTTGACAACGAGGACGTAACCGAAAATCGCCAAAATGACTGTGAAAATAAGGCGATAGAACGGCTTCTCGCGTTCCGCCAGCAAGACCGCAAACGCGCCGGACGCCATCAGCACGAGCACGCCCGTGGCGTACGCGCCGCCCTGCGCTTCCACGTCCGCCTGAAAGACCCAGTTCACCAGCAGGCACACGCCGGTAATCACGAGGACCAGCGGCCGGCGGTATTCCAGCCACATCGGGCTCATGCCAAAACGCGGCAGGTAGCGCGGAATGATGCCCAGCAGGCCCGCCATGGCGCTCGCCCCGGCAAACCACAAGATGAGCACGGTCACCAGATCGTAGACGGTGCCAAAGGTCGGGCCGAGCAGTTCGTGGGCCAGGAACGCCAGCGCGCGACCTTGTGCAGCGCCCGCCGCGACGCCTGGACGCGCGACCCAGAACTGCTCCGGCGGAATCAGCAGCGTGGAGACGAAGTTGGCGCCCAACAGCTCGATCGACATCAGCAACGCGGCGAAGAACAGCAGCTTACGGGTATTGCGCACGCGCTCCGCTGCGTCCTTGGCGGAAATGTGCGGCATCACGGAGACGCCGGTCTCAAAACCGGACATGCCCAGCGCCAGCTTGGGAAAGACCAGCAGGGAGACGGCGATCAGCATCGTCGCCCCGCCGCCGTGGATGTACGCCACCGGACCGACGCCGTCGTTGGACATCGGCTGCAGCGCCTGGCGCAGTTCTTCCGCGTTGAAATGCGCGATCTTCTGCCACCACGCGGCGATCAGCTCCGGCCGGTGCGACAGTTCACCGATCCCAACGCCGATGATCACCGCGTTCATGACCATGTACGGCAACGCGATGAGCACGGACAGGCCAATGGCCTCCTTGAATCCCTTGAGGAAGACGAGGCAGAGCCCGACGATCAGCACCGCGGTGATGAGCACCGGACTGTCCGGCATGTAGTCGCGCAGCAGCGGATTCTCCATCACGTGGTGCGTCGCGTCGGCCGCGGACAGCGTGATGGTGATGACGAAGTCCGTCATCGCGAAGCCAAGCAGCACGAGGACCAGCGTCTTGCCGAGCCAACCGAGCAGGCCCCACTTCGTCGTCAGGCGCTCAATCATCTTGATCGAGCCCTCGCCGTCCGACGAGTACTTCGCGACGAACGCGTAGACCGGCACAGCGGCGAGAAACGTCACAAGCACCAGGATCAGCGTCGCCAGCGGCGCCACGTAGCCGGCGGCCATGAGCGCGAGACCGGGCGCGTAACCGAGCGAGGAAAAGTAGTCCACGCCGGTCAGCCACAGCGTCGCGTACCAGGGCGCAGTGTGGTGTTGGCCCTTGTCGTGCGACCGTGCCGCATCGTCGCGCAGCCAACGGGCCAACAGGTGTTGCTTGGGCACTGGGAACTCCGGGACAGGGAATAGACCGAACCTTGTGCGGCACCGGGCGACGCAGTGTACAGGCAACGGGTGGGGCGGGGCAATGCGGCGGTCCTCCACCCGCTGACGGGAGTGCGCCATCGCCGTCCTGGCCACACAACCTAGAGCAAATGCCGGGCTTTGACTTCCAGATAGCGGCTGACGACCTCCGCCGAGAGCTGCTGCGCGTCGCAATCGATGACAAGCGCCCCGGCCGCCTTGAGCCGGTCGATGACGCCGGCGCGCCACTGCACCAGCGTCGCCGCTGCGCCTGCGCGCCAGAACTGCCCCACGTCCTGCGGCGGCAGTTCCGCGCTTGGCACCGCGCCATGCAGGTCCGGATCGCGCAGCAGCACGAAGAGCGGCAGGTGTCGGCTTGACACCAGTCGCGCGTGGCGTTCCAGATGGTCGGCGTTCACGTCGTCCAGCACATGCGTGAGCACGATCACGAGCGACCGCTTGCGTTCCCGCCGTTCCAGCAGCAGGAAGGCCTCCTCGTGGCGGCTCTCCACGCTGTCCGCCTGCAGATCGTGCAGCGCGTGGATGAGCGCGGTCACCTGTCGCGGCCCGCCGCGCGGCGCCACCCAGCGTTTCACGCCGTCCGCGTACGCCAGCAACCCCACGCGATCGCCCTGCCGCGTCGCCGCCCACGCCAGCAGCAGCGCCGCGTCGATCGCGTGGTCCAGCAGGCTGCGCGTCACCCCATCCGTGCCCGCCGCGGTCGAGGTCAGCATCCGCCCGGCGTCGACAAGCAGGAGCACGCGCTGGCTCTGGTTGGTCTGGTAGTCGCGCACCGTCAGCGCATCCCGCCGCGCGGTCGCCCGCCAATCCATGCGGTTCAGCGCGTCGTCCGAGTGGTAATCGCGCAGTCGCTCGAACTCCGTGTCCCCGCCCACGCGCCGACTGCGCCGCACGCCGATCAGCGCCAGACGGTCCGTCCGCGCCAGGAGCGCGTAGTCCGAGAGCTGCTTCAGGTTCGGGTACGTATGGACCGGCTGCGCCGTTCCCAGCAGCAAGTGCCGCTGCCAGAGCCCCAGCGGACTGGGCAACGCGACGTGCACACCGCCCAGCTCCCACGCCCCACGCTCGCTCGCCGTCGCGAGAAACGCCAGCTCCAGCCGGGACATCGGCGCCAGCGTTTGCGCCTCGGCCGCGTCGGCAACCCGCACGGTCGTTGGCACGTCCGGCGCCAGGGTCACCCGCACGGTCCGCTGGCCGCGCCAATCCAGCGTCACCGCGATCGACGCCTTGCGCCCCAGCGACCACGTACCGTGCGTCGTCGCGTCGGCCCGCAGCAACCCCGCGCGCCGCCAGCCGAGCCACGCATCCAGCACCGCGACGAGCGCGATGACGCAGTCCACCGCCACGAGCGCCGGCCAAGGCTCAGCGTTCACGAGCAGCAACAGCGACGTCGCCGCCGGCAGCGCCACCGCAAGAGTCAGGAGTCGCGTCGGGTGCAGCATCAGACTCCGCGCGGCACTTCAACGGATTTGAGGATCTCGGCGAGGATCGCGTCCGCCGATCGGCCTTCCACTTCCGCCTCCGGGCTGAGAATCACGCGATGCCGCAGCGCCGCCATCGCAACCTCGCTCACGTCATCGGGCACCACGAACATCCGCCCGCGCAGGAGCGCCGTCGCGCGCGCCGCCGCCAGCATGGACACGCCCGCGCGCGGACTCGCGCCCAGATGCAGACCCGGCCACGAGCGGGTTTTGCGCACCAGCGCCGTGATGTACCGCACAATGGACGCGTCCACCGTCACGCGCGCCGCCAGCGCCTGCAGCGCCAGCACGCCCTCCGCGTTCGTCACCGGCTCCAGCGTCGCCAGCGACTGTTCCGGCGAACTCCCGGCCAGATGCAGCGTCAGAATCCGCTGTTCTTCCACCTCGCCCGGGTACTCCAGCACCAGCTTGAACAGGAAGCGATCGAGCTGCGCCTCCGGCAGCGCGTACGTCCCCTCGTTCTCAATCGGATTGGCCGTCGCCATCACAAGGAACGGCAGTTCCAGCCCATGGTGCCGTCCGTCCAGCGTCACCTGCCGCTCCTGCATCACTTCCAGCAGCGCCGCGTGGGTCTTGGCCGGCGCGCGGTTGAACTCGTCCGCCAAGAGGAACTGCGTGAACACCGGCCCTTGGTGAAACACGAAGCGCCGCTCGGCGAGGTCAAAAACGTGGCTGCCCGTGATGTCAGACGGCATCAGGTCCGGCGTGAACTGGATGCGATTGGCGCGGAGCCCCAGCAGCCGCGCGAGCGCCTTCACCAGCAGCGTCTTGCCCAAGCCGGGCAGCGACTCCACGAGCACATGGCCATTGGCAACAACCGCCACGAGCACGCCATCGACGAGCGCGCGCTGGCCGACAAACAGCGTCCCGAGGGATTCGCGCAGGCGCTCCAGCGTCGCTTGGGCTGCCAGGACCTCGTCGTTCAGGGCGTCATCGTTGCGGACATCTTGGTCAGTCATTTGCTTCTCCTGCGGGCGGTGGAACAGCGGGTGGGGCTGACGTCGCCGCCAGCCAGGCGATGGCGTCTTCGGCCGTGGCGATTGTATCGGGCGGTTGCGGCCTGCCGACCGCTGCAGCCCACGCAGCCGCGGCATCGCGGGCCACTTCAGGATCCTTGGCCGCCGCGCGCGCCATGTGGCCCGCCAGCGCATCGACGTGCCGCGAAAAGCGGACAACCTCAACGTCCCGCCGCGCTTCACGCCGGCCCAGCCACGCCGCCCGCGCCAGCACGACAACCAGCAACAGCGCCAGCAGGTGCCACAGCGGCCAGGCAAATGGCGACATCGCCAGGAAGCTCAGCATATTCAGCTCCGGCGGCTCCGACTCGCGGACCCGCAGCGAGCCCAGCCAAACCGCCTTGGGTTTGTGCTCACCGTGATAGCGCAGGATTTCGTCCAGCAGCGCCTGCAGCAGCTTGCGCGCGCGCGGGTCAGGCAGCGCGCCGTCCACGAGCCCCGTCGCATTGGCGACGACAAGCAGCTGACCGCTCTCACCAATCGGCCACGCCACGGCCAGCGCTTGGTCATCGGCGCTGATCAGGACGTCCCCGTCCTCCTCCGGGTCGAGCGACGCGCCAAGCGTCAGCGTCGTCGGCGCCTCAGACAGCCCCAGCCCGGCGAGCTTCTGCACCGGCGCGGTCTCCCGCGTCGCCATCACGAACAGGTCCGTTTCTGACACGACCTCCGGCAACGTCACTTCATCGCCGCGGTCCGCCTCCGCGCGCGCATCCAGCCGCCCGGCCATTTCCAGTTGCCCCGCTTTGCGCATCTCGGCCGACCAGCGCCGGCAAAGCGTCCCCGTCACGTTGCCGTCGCGCACGATCACGACCACCTGCCGCGCGGTCTCGCCGTCCGCAAGCCAGTCCTGCAGCCAGAGGCTCGCCTGCACGTCGGGCAGTTCGTGTTCAGTCGCGACGTAGAACAGGAGGTCCGCATCGTCCAGACCCGGCGACAGCAGCCACGCGTCGCGCAGCGTCGTCCGCGCTTCCAGGGCGTCATGCAGCACGCGCACGCCATTGATGCTGTGGCCAACGCGCGCGCCATACGTCGTGTCCAGATCGCCACAGGCGCCAAGCAAAACGGCGGCGGCAAGCGCGGCGAGGCAACGTGTCATCGCTCAGCCTCCCCCGGCAACGCCCGCATCACGCGACGGATGCGCGCTTCCAGCCGCTCGACAAGCGCGCGATCGGTCGGTTGCTGGCCAAAATACGCGCGCTCAAAAGCGCTGATCACGGCGTCGACTGTCGGCAGCAGTTCAGGCGCGGCCTGCTGCAGCGCCTCGCCCGACGCCGTCCAGTCCGCCACCTCCAGGCGATACCGCCGATTGGTCGCCCCGCGCCGCACGCGCACCACGCCCGCGCGATCCAGCCGCACCAGCAGGATCGCGTAGAGCCAGACGACCGCGCGCGACCACTGCTCCGCCTGCTTGGCCGCGGCCAGCGCCAGCTCCGGATCGCCCGGCTCGCCGACGTCGAGCTCCAGCAGCGTCGCGTGGGCATCGCGGACCGATGCGGGTTTGTGCGGCTCCGGCAGCGCCAGCCCCGGCTCCTTGGGAAGCAGTTGCCAAATGAGCCAGGCCAGCGCCGTCAACAGCAGCGCGGCCACCAGCCACGCGATGAACGTCACAAACGGCGACGCGCCTGGCACGCGGGCTTCCGGCAGCGCCGGCGGCGGTTTGGGTGCCGCACTCTCGACCTTCTGCCACGTATCCCGCTCGGCGTCGTACCACGGCGGCGCCAACGCCTTCAGCCGCGCGCGGAGGGGATCGTCGGTGACGGCGCCGGACGCAGCCATGGCTGACGCACCCAGCAGCAGCCCGGCAAGAATGGCCAGAAGCGCGAAGAGGCGGCGATTCACGGCGTTTCCTCCAGCCGTTCCGCAACGCGGCGCAGCGCGAGGTCGACGTCCCATCCCTCGCGATCCGTGCGCAGATCCAGATACGCGAGAAAATGCACAACGGCGAGGTACGCCAGCGTCAGGAAGAACGCCACAATCGGCAGCACGCTGTGCGCCGGATCGAGCCGCGGCAGCACTTCCAGCCAGTCGGGCATCGCGCGCGCCGCGGTCAGCAGGTGTTCCAGCGCGTCCAACGTGCCGACGAGCATCACCAGCGTCGCCGCCAGCACCCCGATCGCCAACAGAAGGTGCGACGGCCACGCGGTCGCCCACGCCACGCGCAGACTATGCGCCCGCGTCCAGGCCGCCCGACCGCGCTGGTTTTCCAGCACCGCGACCGCAACGGCGTGCGGCGGCGCGAGGAAGAGCAGCACCGGCAGCCACGCGAGCACGCCATACATCACACCGATCTGCAGCAGGAGGCTCCATTGGCGCGCCGCCGTCGTCACCGCGCGGCGCATCGAGGGCCGCGAATTGAACATCGCCTCACCGAGGTACGCCGTCAGCGCGGCCGTGGCCAGCGGCGCCTGCGCGACCGCCAGCAGCAGCAGCAAGTACCACGCCACCCAGACTTCCGGCACGCCGGCCAGCAGCCACGCGTCCAGCAGCACCCACGGCAGCGCGCCCGCGACGGCGAGCACCGTCAACGCCAGCAGATGGCGCCGCAGCACGAGCAGCGCGAGGTCGTACAGTTCCGCGATCGAGCGGCGGCGGACGGCGATGGTCATGGTGTCGAGGTTCATGCCGCACGCTCCCGCAGGATGCGCGCGCCCTGGCGACCGAGGACGCCAAGCCAGAGGACCAGCACGAGGGTGCAGACGATGGCGACGCCGATCTTGAGCCAAATCGGGAGGTCAGAGGGGCTGACGAAGGCCTCGATCGGCGCAGCGCAGGCGACAAGCGCGGCGGCGACCCCGAGGATGGGCACCGCTTCGCCGGCCGCGCGCCGGAGACTGTCGCGCCACAGGAGACCGCGCGTCTGCACGAGCCCGAGGCCGAGGCGCAGGCCCGCGGCGCCCGCGAGCGTGATTCCCGTCAGCTCGAACGGACCATGGGCGACCACGAAGGTGAAGAAATGCGCGCGGGTTACCGGATCGGCGGCGGTCATCGCGCCAAAACTGCAGCCGAGGGCGATGCCGTTGAACGTCAGCCAGACCAACGAGCCGACGCCGGCGAAGATGCCGCTGGCGAAGCAGGAGAGCGCGATCCCGACGTTGTGGTTGATGTAGTAGCCGCCCATGAGGACGCCTTCGTCGAGCTTGCGGTCAAAACCCTGGGCGTACATTTCGCGCAGGCTGTCGATGCCGTCCTGGCCCAGCGCGCGCACCGCCAACTCCGGGTGCCAGATGCTGAGCAGGCCACACGAGAGGAACGTGCCGTAGAAGGCGAGAAGCGCGACGCGCAGGCTCATGTCGCCGTAGAGCCGGCCCGGCACTTCCACGAGTACGCGGTCGCGCCATTTGGCCCAAACCACCGGCGCCGGCCGGTAGAAACGCGCGTGACTCCGCGCGACGAGCTGGTGCAGGTAGCCCTGCGTCGCGGCGGGCAAATGATACGCGTCCGCGAGCGCCAAATCCGCACACGCGGCCCGATAGAGCGCGCTCAGCTCGGTCGGTTCGGCGGCGATTGGCGTGGCATTCGCGCTCGTCAGCCACGTTTCCAGGGTCTGCCAAGCCGGCCGCCGCTGCGCCAGGTACGCAATCGCCCGCGCCGCCACGCCGCCGGTCAGCGCCGCGGATTCATCGGCCGTCGTGCCAAAAAGCAGCGCGTGAACGGCGCACAGCAGCGCATCGGGATCGGTCGCGGGCGGGAGATCCCACCGCATCGCCAGCACGGTCGCGAGCCGCTCCGCCATTTCCCGCCGGCGCCCCAGATGGAAACGCCGCCGCTCGGCCACAAAGCTGTGGATCGCCCGCGCAGTCTCGCCGTTGAGCGTCGCGACTTCGCCCGGCGGCAACAGCTTGGCGATCCGCGCCGCTTCCGGCTCCAGTTCGCTGCCCTGACGGGCCGGCGGCGGCCGTTCGTCATACACAACCAGCGTGCCGGCGGCCAGATCGCCCAGGCGCTGGAAGTTGCCAGAGAGGACCATCGCGAGGATTCCCGTGGCCGGCGTTGGCAGCGCATCGGCGAAGCGGAGCACGTTGCGCAGCAGGCAGGCGCCGAGGGTCGGCGGCTGACCATCCGCAGCGACGACGCGGATGTGGCACACGTGCTTGCCCGGCGTCACGCCTTTCCAGCGCCATTCCGCCAACGCGCCGAACAGCCAATCCGCGAGAAACCAGGCGATGAGCCACAGGCCGACGCCCACGTCCATGCCGACCAGCGCGATCGGGATGAACAGCAGCAACAACACGGCGCTGCGGATGGCGAGGTCCAGGAGCCACGCGGAGGCGCGGATCAGCGGTCCGGCGGTGCGGTGGCGAAAGGCGATATGCTCGGGCGTGGGAAAAGACCGGACGGTATCCAGCGGAATTTCGGGACCGAAATGGGCGGCGTCGCGCATGGTTCCGCGAGGGTCGCAGATGGCCGGTGTGCACGCAAGGGACGGCCGCTCAGGGCAGGGCGACGGGCAACGGCAGGCGCGCAAGGCGCGGCCAACGGTCGGCGGCCGGCAGCGGGTCAAAGGAGGCACGCGCGAACGTCACGGCGATTGTGGCGTCGTCGCCGTCGAGCTCCGGATGCTGCACCGCGCCGATGCAGAAAGTGCCTGACGTTACGAGGCATTGTCCCAGCGCGTGCGGGGCTGAAAATGGCCCGGTCGGTCCCAACGCAGAACGGACCTGCAGCACGCAATCCAGCGGCTTGAAGTAGGTGACGAGCAAGCGCCCCGACGCGTGGCGCCGCAGGGAGACGTCGCCGACGCCGGTCAGGATGGGCTGCGCGTCGTCCGGATTCCCCGTGAACTTGCCGACGGCGGTGGCGTACTGCCAGGCGTTGATGTCCGCCACTTGCAGGCTCGGTGCGCGGGCGGCATAGCAGGCGCGCGTCCATCCGTCATTGGCGGTCTCGCACCCGTACGCGTAGACCCACGCGCCATCGACGAGCGCGCTCGCGCCATACGCGGGGCGGTCGCCGGTCCAGAGCAGCGGTCCGCGGGTGAATTGACCGGCTTGGCCGTCCCAGCGCGCGATGCCGCGGCCGATGGTCTTGACGCCAAAGGGCGCGCCGGCGGCAAACCGCCACGTCTCGTAGAATTGCCAGACTTCCGCGCCAACGCGAACGAGATCCATCGGCACCGCAAAGTCGGTGTCCGTGGCGCTGGGCGGCAGCGCGACCTGAGCGGCGACGAGCGTGCCGGGGCATCCTCCGGGCTGGATTTGGACGCGCGCAGCGACGCCGTCCGTCCGCCCGCCATCGACGAGCGCGGCGTCAAAGGTCCACAGCGTCGCGCCGTTGGGCAAGTCGACTGAATGACCGACGCCAAGCGAAGCAGCGGCATCCGCGAAAAGTGCGCAGCCTTCCATGGCATCCGGCGCGATCGCCGCATCCGTGCCGGCGTCGGTCGTGTCCAGCGGCAACGTGCAACCGGTCCCCAGGAGGCAACTGCACCAGCCGCAGAAGAACAACAGGCTACTTCGGCCCATACCGCACCCCCAGCGCCAGCCGCAGTTCCTGGCGATTCACGAGCAGCCCTGGGCCCGCGCCGACATCGATCGCCGCGAACGGCATCAGTTCGCCGCGCCGCCCAGGCAGCGCCACGCCGAGGAACGACCGCACGTAGCCGCGGGTCGTCACGTAGCTGTCCAGCGGCACAAGCAGCTCGCCATGCAGCGCCCACACCGGTTGCCAATGGGGCGAGATCGGCCAGCGCGCGGTCAGGTCGACGCTCGGCTGGTGGCTGAGGTTGTCGGCCAACGCGTCACCCAGCACGTCCGCCCACGCCCGCTGGCCAAACAGCAGCGCGAAGCCCGGCAAGTGGACGCGGTCGTTCAGTCGCGCCGTCAGCAGCAGCGGGCCGAGACGCCTTTGGGTGGCGAGGTCAAAGTCGATGACGTAGCCGCTGCCGCCAAAAGCGATGGCGTCCGACTTCAGCGCGTCGGGCAACCGGAAATCGCCAATCGCCCGGGCTTGCTGGCGATAGAGGCCAACCGCGATTTCAACCTTGCGCTCCGCATCCGCGCCCACCGGCAGCTGCACGGCGATCGCCCCGCCCGCCAGCCAGCGCCCAAGCTCCGTCGGCCACGGCAGGCGCGACTGCGCGTTGTCCGCGGCGATCAGCGCGCCCACGAGCCAGCGCACCTCCCAGTCGCGCGGCTGCCAGCGCCAGATCGCCATTTCACCGCCGAGCGCGAAATGCGCCCGACCGTCGTAGCCCAGTTCGATGACCGGCGCGTCGCGCGACGCCGTTTCCGTCCGCGTCACCGCGCGCGGGAGGTCCGGCAGGAACTCAGCGTGCGCCGGCATCGCGAGCAGCAACAGCAGCAGCGGGGCTAGGACGCGCGCCATCAGAAGCGCACGCGAACGAAGTGCGGAAAATAGAAGTCCGCAGGACTGGGGCGCGGGTCGTCGTCAAAGCGGCTGGGCACGTAGCTCACGGCCAGTCCGTCGCCGGCGATCTCTGGATGCGCCTTGCCGGCGTACACAAATGCGCCTTCTTCAAACGATTCGGGTGGGCGGTAGAAGGACACGGCTTCACTCCATGGGCCTTCGGGCTCCGGCGCAGTGCGCAGCGCGAGCGTCGTTGCGCCAAAACCCTCGGTCTGCACCATCATGAACCGCTGGCTGCGGGCGTCAAAGTGCACGGAAGATTCCGGCGCGCCCAGCGTGAAGATCGCCGGCGGCGGCCCCACGAAGGTCGCGGCGTCGAGCCATTGGCCATCGCTGAAGAACGCGCCGCGGGACAAGTCGCCGCGCTCCGCATCCGCCCGGTGGAAACGCGCCAGCACGTAGTCGTGGGTCGCGCCTTTGACGCCGTACGCAAACAGGAAATCATCCGTTGCGAACCCAGCCGTGCCGAGGATCACCGCGTCGCCAAAATTGGCCACGTGGGCGTCCTGCGGCTGCCAGGTCAGCGGGTCGGCGTCCGCGTCCGCGATGAACAGGCTTGCTGAGCCCACTGCGCCAAAGCCCCACTGTCCCGCGCCTTCCTGGCGCAGCCATTGGCCCAGAATCACGAGGCCCTTGCCCACGCGCATGCACGCGCCCGGCCAGAACCAGCGGCCGTCCTGCTCGGCGATGAACGACGCCGGATGGCCGGCCTGCTCGCCCCAATAGAACGCCATGAATGCGCGCGCCGGATCGTAGCCAGTTTGGATCGCGGCGGAATTGCGGATGAATGTGGCGGTGTCGCGGTTGCGCGTCGCGTCCCTGGCAATCAGGCTGTCGCCAAAGAGCCACAGGACGCGCTGATTGCCGAGATCGCAGGAGTAAGCGCCGTCGCCGCCGACCCAGCGCGCGTCGTTGCGGAACAGCGCGTCGAGTTCTGGCCAAGGCTGGACGTCCCGAACGGGCTTGCCGTCCGTGCACGCGGGCCAGCAGCTGAGCGCGAAGAAAAGCGCCAGCCAGCCGCGCGCCGTCATGAACTCAGTGGCCCTTCTTGTGCTTGGCTTTGCCGTGCTTCGGGCTCTTCGCTTCCGCATCGGCCGCCGGAGCCGCCGGAGCCGCCTTGGCGTCCCCGCCCTTGGCCTTGTCGTCTTTCGCCTTGTCCTTGGCGACCTTCTCCGCGGCGCGCGATTCCGCATAGGCAATCAGCTTCTTGCCCTGGCGCTCAAAGCTGTAGGTCGCGTAGAACGTCCGCGCCTTGGCCGTCGGCTGGTCGATCGTCCCTTCCGCCGCCTGCTTGTCGACCGAACGCACGAACTCAACAACGTCCGCCGCCGCCTGCGCGAGGTCAAAAACCGTCACTTTCTCAGCATCTTGCGGCACGACGACCGCGTCCACGATCAGGTTTTCCTTCTTGTCCACGCCGCGCAGCGCTGCGAGCGAAGCATCGTCACCCAGCGCCGCGAGGCAGCGAATCGCGACGATCTTCTCGATCAGCCGATTGCCCTTCAGCCCCTTGATCAGCACCGGCCGCGCCACGTCCGCGCCCAAGCTCTTGATCTCGTTCTTGCACAGGTCCGTCAACTGCATCTTCACGTCATTGTTGGCAAATTCCTGCTGGCCGTAGTTCTTGTCATCGGGCAACTGCGTGAGGATTTGCGTCAGGCCGTCCACGCCGTTGTACTGCACGAGCAGCTGCGAGGCCCACCAGCGGTCGTCGCAATTCGGCCCGGTCAGCAGTTTGTCCACCACCGGCTTGACCTGCGCCGTCCACGCCGCCTTGATTTTGGCCTTGTTGGCGTCCTTCTCCGACCACTGAATCGCCACGACGATGGCCTGCGAAGCCGCGGCTTTGTCGTCGGGATGCTGGCTGCCGCTCAGCTTCTGGTACAGCTCGATCCAGTACAGGAAGCCTTCGATGCAATCCGCCTTCTGGATCGCCGCGAGATCGCCTTCACTGACGCGGACGTTCTTGATGGCGTGATAGCGGCGCAGGCCGTTGATCAGCGCCGCGTGGGCCTCCGGCGTATTGACCGTCAACAGGTACGCCATGACGCCGTCGCGGCTGATGCCCTTGGACAGCATGATCTCCGCGCCGTGCACGCCGGCGTTGCCCAAGCCTTCGATCTCTTCCGCGCGAATCCGCTGTTCAAGCTTCTCCTTGATGCGCGCCGGCGAGTCATCCGGCTTCAGGTCGCCAAACGCCCACTTCGCCAAAATTTCCTGCGTCTGCGCCTTCTTGTCGTCCGGCAGCACGCTCATCATGTCAAACAGGACGCGCTTGCCGTAGCCCTGCTTCTTGGTGTTCGGGTTCTCCAGCATCTTCTGCAGCGCCGGCTGGAGCGCCATCATCACCTGCACTTTGTCCGGCGCTTTCTGGGCGATGCGCACGGCTTCACCGGGATGGCCGCCTTCGTCCGTCAGGATTTCCAGCGCGCGCGCAC
This sequence comes from uncultured Myxococcales bacterium, assembly GCA_903842345.1. Lineage (GTDB taxonomy): Bacteria > Myxococcota_A > UBA9042 > UBA9042 > UBA9042 > CAIYBN01. Next base: position 335,551 of record CAIMLR010000004.1, on the reverse strand, counting down.
GGGCTTTCACGTCGTTGCCCGTGTCCGCGACGAACGCCTGCATCTCTTCCCAGCCCGCCTCGTTGTTGCTCCAAAGGCGGAAGTTTTCGTCAGGATCGCCTTTGCCACACGCCGAGAGGTGCAACGCGCCGCCGACGCACACGACAGCCAAGCTGGTGCGCGCGATCCAGGAACGCAGGGCGGGTGAAGTCGGTCGGGTGATGCGGGACGCCATGGTGAAACCTCCAAGAACCGTAGCGCTTTGGCAGCAGATTTCGCTGCCAGACGTTGCGCCGCGGTGGCGCGGATGGTAGTACAATCAGGAAGGATGGCAACATCCGCACCAGCGGAGGACCGCGATGGCGACGATCAACAGCAAGGGGCCTCTCGGGTCAGACCGCGCGGGCCAGCAGATGGCCTCGATCGAGAACCGGCTGGAGCACTTGCGCCGCAAGTTCCAGATGTTCTTCAACGGTTTTGACCGTACGCCGCCGATGGTTGAGTACGACGCGCTGAAGCGGGATGTCCGCGACCTGCAACAGTCCGGCTTTGTGACGGCGCAGGCGCGGTTCAAGGCGCAGAACCTCGTCGCGCGTTTCCAGGTCCAGCGCTCGCTTTGGGACCGCGAACTGCAGCGGCGCGAAGAAGGCACCACGCGGCCAGGTCTGGCGGCCGTCAAAAGCCACCCGCGCGACGCCAAATCCGTCGATCCGATCGATGATTTGTAGCACCCGACTGGCTTTGCCTGTGGCGAAACGGCGGATTCGCACGCGACGTTCGCTCGGCAAAGTCATCAAATCGCCGCGAGCCGCGTCAAAAGCATAGCGATGTCGCGCAACGGAGCTGCTGATTCCCAGATGGCCAACGCAAGCATCCACATGCTCCCCACGGAAGTGGTCGATGAAGAGCTGCTGCTGGAAGGCCTGCGCGCAGGTTCGGCGGACGCGTTCCGCGCGCTTTACCGCCTGTATTTGCCCAAGGTTGCCGGCTTGTGCCGGGTGCTGCTGCGCGACGTTGGCGTTGAAGACGCGATCCAGGACACGTTCCTGCGGGTCTTCCGCAACATCCAGCAGTTTCGCGGTGAGAGCCGCCTGACGACGTGGGTCCATCGCATTGCGACCAACGTGTGCCTTTCCGAACTGCGGCAGCGCGGTGCCTGGCGCGCCCGGCACGATGAATTCACCGACGATTTGGACGATGGCCGCGATGTGGAGGCCGATCTCGCGCTCAAGCAGTCGAGTCAGCAACTGCAGGCGCTGATGGACGATCTGGATCCGCTGAAGCGGACGACCTTCTTCCTGCATCACGTGGAAGGGCTGACGGCTGCGGAGATCGGCGTCGTGCTGGGCGAGCAACGCGGGACGGTGTTGAAACGACTGCAGCGGACGCGCGAGGATCTGCTGGCGCGCTGGCCGTCGGGGCTGCCGGAGAAGGCTTTGGTGCGGCCATGACTTGTCCAACCGCAGAACTTTTTGAGCTCGCGGACGGTCGCATGGCGGTTGCGCGTGCGCAGGGCGTGCGGCTGCATGTCCGCGGGTGCGCGGCGTGCCAGGAGCAGTTGCGCGCGGCGGAGGCGATCGTCGGTCAGACGGCGGCGCTCCGGCAGCCGGTGGACGTCGATATGGAAGCGCGTCTGTGGCAGGCGCTCGCGCCGGAGGCTGAGCTGGCCGGTGCACGGGCGCGCAAGCGTGCGGCGTGGCGCGAACTGCTGGGACGGCGTGCGGTCGAGATGTTGGAGTTGGCGTGGCCGCGCGATGGCGAACACGGCTGGCGGGTGTGGATGCCGCGGGTGATTTGGACGGGCGTTCTCGCCGCGATTCTCTTGACGGTGCTGGGTCCGGACGTGGTTCCGGAAGCGGCTGCGACGGCCGCGCCTGCCCCTGCGCTTGCGGGCGACGCGCCGACCGTGGCGGTTGGGGAACCGCACGAAAACGCTGTGCGCACGGCCGTTTCGCCGCCGCGTTCCGTGTTCCCGACGACCGCGCCAGCGCCGAGCGAGCCGGCTTCCATGGTGGCCGAGGGTTTGAACGGCAACGGGGAAGTTCCGGCTGCGGCGCCGCGGCACGTGCGCGGCTGGCACCATCTGGCTTCGGCAACGGACAGCGCGACGGCGACGCCCGGTCAGGCGCTGCTGGCGTGCGGCGCGATCGTTGATCTGACGGAGGCGAACGCGACCTTGGTGCACAATCTGTCGGCGGACGCGGAGATGGAGCTGGATGATGGCCGCGTCGTCGTGCGCGTGCCCAAGTTGCCGCCGGGCGGCAGGCTCGTCGTGCGAACGGCGGACGCGGTTGTGCAGGTCAAGGGCACGGCGTTCGCGGTCGACAAGCGCAACAAAGACTGGACGACCGTGGAAGTGTTTGAGGGCGTCGTGCAGGTGGATGCCGCTGGCCACGGGCGTGAACCGCAGGCTGGGCGGGAGACGATCTTTGTCCACGCGGGCGAAACCCGGCGTATTGAGAGCGTCGATGCGTACCTGCGCCGCCAGATCGCGGAATTGGACGACGCCGTCGCGGCTGGACGGCTGGAAATTGGTCATGAGAAAGCGCAGCGGTATCTGATGGTTGCGGGTGCTGACGGTCCGGACGTCGACGACGTGCAGTTGCGCTTGGGCGGCATCTTGAGTAGGACTGGACACCTTGCGGAGGCAGCACGCCTCTATCGCACGGTGGCAGATGGCGATGGTCCGGTCTATGCACGACAGAATGCGCTGGCGGTTCTTGCCGTCCTGCATCGTGACGCTGACCGCGCTGACGCTGAGCGGGCGACTTGGGACGAGTATCTCGTCCGCTTCCCGGACGGCTTGTACATCCGTGAGGCGCTCGTTCGTCAGGTTGAACTCGGTTGTGGCCGCGCGGATGGCGCCGTTGAGCAGGCACGCCGCACCTTGGCGAGCCGTTTTGGCCAAGAGCCAACTGCTGCTGCCGTCCTGGATCGCTGCCGCTCACGCTGATCGGGGCTTCTCACGCACGCTCGTGGCGACGCTCCTTGGCGCGCTGACCCTGTGTGCGTTGCCGATTGACGCCCAGGCTCAGGACACGCCCGAGACGCCCGTTTGCCTGGAACCCGTGCGCGATGCCTCGGGCCAGGGCGATCCGGAGATCGATCGCGTCCTGCACGCTGCGGTGCCGTTGATCGTGACAACCGCGCGGTCCTGGCGCTTCGCCAGCAACCCCGACGAGTGCGGCAACGCCATCCGAGTCCGGTTCATCGGCCACCGCGTGCCGGAAGTGCGCTACAGCGTCGAGGTCGAACTGCCTGGACAGCCGACGGAGTCGCTGTCGGTGGAATCGCACGCGGGCATGGGGACGTTTGCCGTCGCCGAGGCGCTGTGCGTGAACGCGCTGCTGCTCCTCGGTCAACCGATTCGGCCATCGACCCCGCCGGCAACCGCCCTTGCCGAGCACAACTTGCGCCTGTGGCTGGCCCCGTCGGCGACGTTGGGCACGCGCGTCGCCGTCTTTGGCTCCGAACTGGGCGTCCGGTGGTGGCTGCTCAAGCATCTGTGGCTGGCCGCCTCCATTGGCTTTGAGGGATTCGGCCAAGGGTCCAATTCGTTGGGGCGGTACCAGTACAGCGTCGGGCAGGCCGCCATCCACGGCGGTTGGCGGTGGCAGTTGGGCCGTGTGGGTCTGACCGCGGGCGTGGGCGTGCGTGAGCGCATCTGGCTGTCGCACCTGCAAACCCAGGCGCTGCACGAGGACTACGACTTTGACCTCGCGCTGGAGTCCGAAGTGCGCGCGTCGATTCGCGTGGCGCAAATGGTCCGGCTGGGGCTCGCGGCACGGCCATCCATCGCGTTGGACGACGTCGTTGTGGCGGCCCCCGGCGAGCCGGACTTGTTTCGCGTCCCGCGTTTCCTCATGCAGTTTGCCGTGGAAATTGCGATCGAACTCTAAGCCGATGTCATCAATCCCGCGATGCGGGCGTCTAAATTCTGCAGGATGACCTGTATGGATTGGCCATGAAATCGACGCGCATCAATGCCATTCTCGAATTGCGCAAGGAAGCCAAAGGGCTACGTGCATGGGCCGACGCCAACCTGCCGGAGCGCGGGCGCATTGAACCTTACATGTTGGCCGCGCGGCTGGAGCGGACGGCGCGCGAGCTTGCCGACGAGCCCGTCTGGTTGCGCGTCGGCGGCGACGTGACGGAATCGACCCGCGCGATCCTCGACCAGGCCCAGCGCGGCTTGAAGCGGCGCGCCAGCTAAACCTGCGGACCTGTGTCCACCACCCACTTCTTCCGGTCCGACCTGTTGCGTATCGGACTGGATCCGCGAGCGTGCACCTCCGGCGGCACGCCGCGGATGGAAGCGGTTTGATCTCGAATTTCGGTCGGATTGTCCAGTTGCTCCTGGCGGGAATTCCGGGCCGCGACTGCGCTGGCGGCGGCGTTGGGGACTTGCTACGCTCCGCGGAATCGCCGCGTGCATCGACGCGCATGAACAAGGTGTTTGCGTGCCGCAGAGCAAGTTCAAACCCTTGATCCAACACCTCTTTCCTCACCTGCCATTGCTGGACGAGGCCGCTCAACAGCGCCTTGCCCACGAGGTGGCGGGCGCCAATCTGCTGCGCTTTCGCCGGCTGACCGCGGTGATTGTGACGGCGCACCTGCTGACGGCGCTGATCTACCTGCCGTCGATCCTGCGCGGCACCGCGACCCACTGGCAGCGCGATCAGGCGATCGTTCAAGCCCTGTTGGCGGCCTCGATCCTCGGCGCAGCGACTTTGGCGCGGCGCTGGACGGACGCGAGCATCGCGCGCAAGTCCGCGTTCGGATTTTGGCTGACGGTCAGCTACCTGTTGGGTGCCGCGGCGGCCAGCGGCCTGGACGTCGGCGCCGGCAATTCGCCGGTGACCTACCTGCTGCTGAGCTTCGCCGCTGGCCTCGTCGTCCTGCTGCCGCCGCTGGAATCGCTGGTCGCCGCTGCGATTGGCATCGTCGCGATGATCGCCGGCATCTACCATTTTGTCCCCGCCGCCAATCCTGACCGCGCAATGTCCGTTGCCGCGGACGCCATCGGGTTCTGCTTGATCGGCTGGGGCATCGGCCGAATTCGCTACTTGCAGGAAGTGCACAGCTTCCTCCTGAACCAACAGCTGGCACAGCAGCAAGCCGAGTTGGCCGAAGCGTTCCTGCAGCAACGGCGCTACTCCGAACAGTTGGAGAAAGCCAAGGCTGAGCTGGAGCGCATGGTTGAGTGCGACGGGCTCACCGGTGCAGCGAGCCGCCGCAAGCTGTTCAGCGTCGGCCAAACGTGGCAGGGCGCGCTGGCCATCATCGACATCGACTTTTTCAAGAATGTGAACGACAGCCATGGCCATGACGTCGGCGATTTGGTCCTGATCGAGCTCGTGCGCCGTTTGCAGGTCACCGCGCCCGCCGGTTCGCTGGTCGCGCGCTTGGGCGGAGAAGAATTTGTGGTCCTTTTGCCAGCTACGAAGGCGCCTGAGATTGAGGCGGCGGCTGAAGCGCTGCGCGACGTGGTCGCTGCCGAGCCAGTGGCGACGCCGCGCGGCCGCTTGGCGATCACCGTGAGCATCGGCTGGGCGCCGGTCGGTGGTTTTGGCCAGCCTGACCTGGGGGGCGCGCTGCTGCTGGCCGACGAAGGCCTGTATTCAGCCAAGCACGCCGGCCGCAATCGCATCGGTCCATCGCCGCACCTGCGCCAGCGCTCGGTCAGCTCGATCGCCAAGTCGGCAGTGGGTTAGCCCGCGGGCAGGTTCCGCTCGCGGGACGCGACTAGCTCCGCAGTCCGAAGAATTCCCGAATCTTGCCCAAGATGATCGTGGTCTGCGATGTGACGTTCGCCGGATTGGCCATGCCCGTGTGCGTCGTCGCCAGCTGCGCTTGCCGCGTCGCCAGAATCGCGCTGATCTTCTCCGCCAACTCCGGCGCGCGGTGCAACGTCTCCTGAAAATCGCTCTTACCCACGACCAGCACGGCGCATTCGCGCGTCGCCCGGACGCTCGCGGTCCGCCGCGCGCCCGTCATCAGGGACATCTCGCCAAAGAATTTGCCCGCGCCCAAGCGCGCCAACTCGACCGGCGGACCGTTCTCCGGCTCCAGGCCGACCGCCACTTCCCCGTGCTCCACGATGAAGAGCTGATCGCCTTCATCGCCCTGCTTGAGAATCCGCTCGCCGGCCGCATACCGCCGCGTGCTGATCTTCTCCGCGAGATCGTGCAGCGCTTCGTCGCTCAGCACGTCCAGAATGTCCACGCGGCGCAAATCCCGCTGCCGCCGCGCCACGTGGGTCGCGCGGACGGTCTCCTTGTCGTCGACTTGCTGCGGGTACACATGCACGTCCCGCTGGGCGTACGGAATGTCGATGCCGGCGCGGCGGAACGCGTACCAAATCCGCTCGCGGACGACGCTGTCCTTCGCGTGAATATGTTCGTCCACGTCTGCGAAGTAGCGCAGCCGGTAGCTGGCGCCATCCGGGTCAAACTCGTCGATGATGACCGACGCCGTCATGTCCGTTCGCACCCCCGGCGCCTCGACGATCGCCTTTAGCAGCGTCTCCCGCACGTGCGCGGGCGAGAACTCATACGCCGCATGCACGCGAATGCTGCGGCGGACCCAATTGTGCGGCTTGGACAGATTGCGAATCGACGTCTTGGCCAGCACGCCGTTGGGCACGATGATCTCCATGCTGTCGTTGGTCAGCAGCTTGGTCGCCCGCCAATTGATCTCGATAACTTTGCCGAGCGGCTCAACGGAATCAGCGAGTTGCACGAAGTCGCCGACCTCGAACGGCCGCTGCGCCTGAATCGACAGACCGGCGAACACGTTGCCGAGCGTGTCTTGCAGCGACAGGCCGATGACCGCGGTGATGAGCGCTGAACCGGCGAGCAGGGAACTCAGCTCCACGCCCGCGGTCCGCGCGGTAACGAGCAGCACGACGAAATAGACCGACACCTGGAGGATGTCGCGGAAAATCCGCGGAATGGGCAAGTTGAGCTTGCGGGCCAGCAGGCCGTCCAGCAACGCCATGGTCGTCGCGTGCGCCGCCGCCGCCCACAGAAAGAACACGGACGCGGTGCGCACCGGCCCCGTCTGCATGTACGGCGCGAGCAGCGAGTTGAGCCCGCCGAAGATGAAATAGGCGAGGAGCAAGAGCGCCGGCACCCGGATGCGGGACCGTTCGTTCGCCGGCAGGAGCGCAAGCGACGCGACGATCGAGACCATCGCCAGGATGACGCCGACGATCGCGGCTTCGTGGGTGAAGAGCACCTTGTCCACGGGGACCTCGCTCATTTGCCGCAACTGTGACCTTGCGCGACGGAGCAACGCTAGCCCTGCGACGGGCGCGTGTAAACACCTCGCGAGGCGGGTTGGGAATGATTCGTGATTCAAGGCGGTTCTGCATCCGCTGCACCAGTCTGCACGTGGGTACTTGCGCGCAGCGGGATTTATGCTTACTTCTCGCGTCGCGTTCGCGGGTTCACGTGCGCAACTTTGACGTTTCAGGAGGCTGCTCATGAAGAAGGAACAAGTCATCATCACGCTGATGGCGGCCTTCATTGCTGGTTATGTTTGGGGTCGGCAGGCGATCAAATCGAGTCCTGCGGGCTCGGCGATGGTCGCTGCGGAGGCGCCAGCGCTGCCTGGTGCGGCTTCCCCGCCTCCCGCTGCTGAACCGGCGTCCGCCGCGCCGTCGGCCCCTGCGCCGTCCCCATCTCCCGCGCCGCAAGCCGCGCCTGCCGCGCAACCCGCGCAGAACAACGCGCCGGCAGATCCCAACCAGATCTGGCGCGTCACGATCGATCCAGCCGATGGCCGCAAGGGTCCGGACACGGCGCTCGTGAAAGTTGTGGTCTTTGGCGCGTTTGGCAATCAGGAGACGACGGACTTCGCGCCGGCGCTCAATGACGTCGTCAAGACGTTTGGCGACAAGGTGCAGATCCGCTTCAAGCACAAGGTCATTCCCGCGCCGCACCCGGACGCGCAGATGGCGGCGGAAGCGTCCCTGGCGTGTCAGGCGCAGGGCAAGTTCTGGCCATTTTTCCAGGCGGCGATCAAGTCGACAGCCATCAGCCGTTCTGCCGTTGAAGACGCGGCCAAGGCGGCGGGCTGCGATGTGGCCAAGATGAACGCCGATCTGGCGAGCGGCAAGTGGCGGGGCCAGGCGCTGAAGGACAGCCTGCTGGCCAATGAAGTCGCGGCGCACAGCTATCCGAACATCATGGTCAACGGCGTTCGCCTCGCGCCGCCCAAGACGTGGGATCACCTCAAGCCGCTCATCGAAGAGCAGTTGAAGAAGGCGGAGGACAAGGTGAAGGCGGGTACGCCGGCGGCCAAGATCTACGAAGAGGCGATCAAGGGCGGCAAGTTCTTTGAGCAGACGGCGGGTCCGGCGATGAAGATCGCGACGGAGGGCAGCCCGATCCTGGGCAATCCCGCGGCCAAGATCGAGGTCGAGGTGTATGAGGACTTCCAGTGCCCGTTCTGCTCGAAGATCGCGCCGTCGATCAAGGAGTTTCAGAAGCGGTTCCCGAACGACGTGAAGATTGTCTACAAGCACATGCCGTTGACGGACATCCATGACCACGCGCAGCAGGCGGCGGAAGCCTCAATGGCCGCGGCGGCGCAGGGCAAATTCTGGGAGTACCACGACATCCTGTTTGCCAACCAGAGCGCGCTCGACACCAACAACCTGGAGGCCTACGCGCAGCAGGCGGGCTTGGACGTCGCGAAGTTCAAGGCGGACATGGCCAAGGGCGTGGGCCGGGACATCATCTCCCGCGACGCCAATGAGGGCCGCCAAGCGGGCGTTTCCGGCACGCCGAGCGTGTTCATCAACGGCCTGAAGTACCAGGGCCCCAAAGGTTATCCGCCCGAGGGTCTGGAAGCCGTTGCGCGCGCCTACCTGGGCTTGAAATAGCCCGAACCGTTCCACCCAGCGCTGGCTCCGACGCTGCGGCCGCATTGCACCGCGGCGCAGGGTCTCACCGTGTCGACGCTCAGTTTCATCGGCCTCCTGGCATTTTGGCTCGTGCTGCAGACGTGGTTGCTGCCTAAATTGGGCGTGGCGACATGCGCAGTACCGCTGCCGCCTCAACCTTCGCAAGCGAGGCAGCCCGTGGCCAACTTTCCCAACCGCACGTTCCATCGGCCGTTCGACGACGTACTGGCCGACTTGCCGGCGGCGCTCAAATCGCAAGGCTTTGGCATCCTGACGGAAATCGACATGCAGGCGACGCTGCTGGCCAAGCTGGGCGTGACCTTTCGCCGCTACCGGATTCTGGGCGCGTGCAATCCGCCGCTGGCGCATCAGGCGCTGATCACGGACCTGCGCGTGGGCGTAGCGATGCCGTGCAACGTCGTGATCTACGAGCGCGACGACGGCCAGACGCAGGTGATGGCGGTCGATCCGCTGGCGACAATGGCGGGGATTGGCAACGCTGCGATGGAAGGCGTCGCGGCGCAAGTACACGAGAAGCTGACCGCGGCGATCGCGGCGATCCCGGGCTGAACCCTACGTCGGCTTGTACAGCCCGTCCGCGTCGGCGCCCAACAGCCCAGCGTCGTACAGTTTCTTGTCCACGGGCGAGAGCCGCGCGATCATGGCCGGCGTCAAAATCTGCGCGTGCTTGACCACGTCCAGGTACTCCGCGACGCGTTCCAGCCCGGCGTCCTCGGACATCCAGCCAAGCTGGTCAAACTTGCGCAGGTCGACCTTGCCGGAAAACTCGCGCAAGGCCTTGTCTCCGTTCAAGTTGTAGTAGAAGTCAAAATAGCTCATCACCAGCTCGCGCAGGCTCCGGTACACCGGCTCGCGGTAGCGCAGGACGCTCGTGTTGGACTTGGCGATCGCGCCCCAATGCCGGTCGATCTCAAAAAGCGCAATCACGTGGTCGTCGTCGTTCTCTGCGCGCATGTCGAGGATCAGCGGCGGCTGGCCCAGACGGCGGAGCGCGGCCGCGGCGAACAGCGCGCCGTCAAAACAATGGGCGCGGCGATCGCGCAGCACGGACAGCGGGGAGCGGTAGATCGGCTCCGTGGAGTACGGCGTCTCGTCCAGAAACACCTGAATTTTCCATGGTGTATCCAGACGGGACAGCGTCTCCAGCGCGATGTCTGGCCACTCCGCCGTCAACATGGAGAAATCGAGTTCAGTAGCGGGTTTGCGGGCCATGGGCGTCTCCTTGCTGGGGCGGCGGAGATAGCGGGCGCGGCGCGGGCTGTCAATCGCCCGTGCGCAGGTAGACGCCCGCCCGGCAAAAGTGCAAGGTTGGCAGCGGCATACACTGGAGTCGCCGATGTCCGCTGCCCTTTCCTCGCCCCGGGCGCTCAGCAACCGCGTGAAGCCGCTCTTGCGCGGCGTTTCGCACCAAGTCTCGTTCTACCTTGCGCTCGCCGCCGGCGGCGCGCTGACCGCTCTGGCCAAGCCGGGCACGCCAACCTGGTGCGCGCTTGTCTACAGCGTCTGTCTGGCCGCCCTGTTTGGCATCAGCAGCGCGTATCACCGTCCGACCTGGACGCCTGAAGCGCGCCAATGGATGCGGCGGCTCGATCACGCTGGCATCTTCCTCATGATCGCCGGCACCTACACGCCAGTCTGCCTCCTCGCGGTCAAGGGCGAGGCAGGCGTCCATCTGCTGATCGCGGTCTGGATCGGCGCCGCGCTCGGCATCATCAAATCGGTCCTCTGGGTCAATGCCCCCAAATGGTTCTTCGCGCTCCTGTGCGTGGCCTTCGCCTGGGCGGTGATGGGCGAGTGGCCAGCGGTCCACGCGGGCATCGGCGATCGCGGGGCTTGGCTGCTCTTCATCGGCGGCGCGATGTACACCGGCGGCGCGGTCATCTATGCCCTCAAGCGCCCCGACCCGGTCCCCGCGGTGTTCGGCTACCACGAGATTTTTCACGCGCTCGTCATCGCCGCGGCCACCTGCCACTTCTTCATCGTCACTGCGTTGGTGTTGCCCGCATGATTCCGCCCGATGCGTCCGCGACTGATCAAGGTGGCCCGGTACGTCCCGGCGAGTCTTTTGACGTGGCTGCGGTCTCCGAATGGCTGCGGGCGTTTCTTCCGGATTTGGCGGGCCAGCCGGAAGTGACGCAGTACCCCGGCGGCGCGTCCAACTGGACCTACCGGCTGCGCTACGCCAATCACGACCTGATCCTGCGGCGACCGCCGGCAGGCACGCGCGCCAAGTCGGCGCACGACATGGGTCGGGAATTCCGCGTCCAGCAAGCCCTCAAGCCGGTCTTCCCGTGGGTGCCGGACATGGTTGCGCTGTGCCAGGACGAGTCCCTCCTCGGCGTGGAATTCTACGTGATGGCGCGGATCCCGGGGCTGATCCCGCGCGCGCGGCTGCCCGCTGGCCTGCGGTTGGATGCGGAGCAGGCGCGGCAACTGTGCCTGAACTGGGTCGACAAGCTGGCGGATCTGCACGCGGTGGACACGCAGACGCCCGGGCTGGCGGCGCTGGGCAAGGGGACGGGCTACTGCCAGCGGCAAATCGCCGGTTGGTCGGATCGCTATGAGAAAGCGCGGACTTGGAATGTGCCGTCGTATGCCGGCGTGCGCGCGTGGCTCAAGGCGCACACGCCGGACGACGTGGCGACCTGCGTGATTCACGGCGACTGGCGGCTGGACAACGTCGTGCTGGATCCGGCTGATCCGACGCGCATCATCGGGGTGCTGGACTGGGAGATGGCGACGCTTGGCGACCCGCTGATGGACCTGGGCAACGCGATGGCGTACTGGGTGCAGGCTGACGACGGGTTCCTGATGCGCACGACGCGCCGGCAGCCGTCGCACTTGCCCGGCATGCTGACGCGCCAGGAAGTGCTGGCGCGGTACCTGGCAAAGACCGGCCGCACGGCGGAGAACTGGGCGTTCTACGAAGTCTACGGCCTCTTTCGCCTCGCAGTCATCGCCCAGCAAATTTACTACCGCTACCACCACAAGCAGACGCGCAACCCGGCGTTCCGCAACTTCTGGATTCTCATCCATTACCTGCACTGGCGCTGCCGGAGCGTCATCGCCAAGGGCCACAGCTGATGGGCGTCGTCTACTTGATCCGCCATGCGCAGGCGTCTTTTGGCGCGGCGAACTACGATCAGTTGTCGACGCTCGGCCAGACTCAGGCGCGCGCGCTGGGGCATGCGTTGCGCGCCCGAATCCCGGACGTGCACGCGGCGTACGTGGGCGAGATGCAGCGCCACACGCAGACGGCGCAGCCCGCGCTGGCGGCTTGGACGAATCCGCCGCCGCTTCACGTCCACGCCGGGTTCAACGAGTTCGATTTCCAGCAGGTCCTGGTGCGCTACAAACCGGCGTACGCCAATCGGGTTCTGATGCTGGCGGACATGGCGCGGACGTTGCAGCCGCGCAAGGCGTTTCAGGCGGCTTTTGATGCCGCGACGGCGCGCTGGCTCAGCGGCCTCCACGACGACGAGTACACGGAGACTTGGCCGGGCTTTCGCGCGCGCTGCGTCGCCGCCTTGCAGGAAGTCATCCGCGCGGCGGGACCTTCCGCCGTTACGCTGGTCTTCACTTCCGGCGGCACCATCAGCGCGCTCGCCCAGCACCTGCTCGGCTTGCCGGACGACCGCGTCTTCCCGTTCAACCGGACCCTCGTCAACGCCGCCGTCAGCAAAGTCCTGTACAGTGACCGCGGCGTCTACCTGTCCAGCAGCAACGACCACAGCCACTTTGAGGGCGACAACCGCGCGCTGCTCACCTACCGCTAGAGGCAGATTTCCATGCGCAAGACGATTCTCATCACCGGCGCCAGTTCAGGCTTGGGCGAAGGTCTCGCCCGCGAGTGTGCGGCGCACGGCCGCGATTTGGCGCTGTGCGCGCGCCGTACGGACCGCCTGGAAGCGCTGCGGGACGAGCTGCTGGCCAAGCATCCAGGCGTGCGCATCGCGGTCCGCGCCCTGGACGTCAACGACCACGCGCAGGTCTTTGCCGTCTTCAACGCGTTCGCAACGGAGTTTGGCACGATCGACCGGATCATCGTCAACGCCGGCGTCGGCAATGGTCGCCGTATTGGCACCGGCCATTTCGCCATCAACGCGCAGACGGCGCAGACCAACTTTGTCGCAGCGCTCGCGCAGTGCGAAGCGGCGGTGGAAATTTTCCGTCGCCAAAATCACGGCCACCTCGTGACGATTTCCTCCATGAGCGCGATGCGCGGCCTGCCCAAGCACCTGACGACGTACGCGGCGACAAAAGCCGGGCTGGCGGCGCTGACCGAGGGGATTCGCGCCGAGCTGCTGACGACGCCTATCCGGGTCAGCACGATCTACCCGGGCTACATTTCCACGGAGTTGAACGCGGGTGCCAAGGGGCTGCCGTTCGTCGTCGATGCGGCCACGGGCTGTCGGCAGCTCTTCGCGGCGATTGAGCGCGAGCCAGCCAAGGCGTGCGTGCCGGCATGGCCGTGGACGGTGGTGGGCTGGGCGATGCGCTGGTTGCCGCTGAAATGGGTGGCGCGGTTGGCTTGAGGGCCGCGCGCGATCCCGACTTTGCCGCAGACTGGGTTGGCGCAAGACTCACTGTTGCGTTGTATTGCGCATCAATTTCGGGCATTTGTGTGACATCTGCGCCATCGCCTTGACGCGCCGGCGGGGCATCTGGAACGTGAAGAGGCGCGTGCAGTTGTTGCCCACGCCTCGCCCCGAATCCAGTCGCCACATCCCGTTGGTCCCAAGGAGTGCCCATGCGCAATCCGTTGCCGCATTTTGCGTTCGTCCTGCTGTTGGCGTGCAATCAGGTTGCCGCGCCAGCGACGGACGGCGATGCTGCGTCGACGAGCGGCGTGGACGGCGCTGGAGATGCCGCCGGTCCGGATGCAGCTGGTGCCGATGCTGCCGCGACTGACGCCGATGCCAGTACAGGGGACGCGGCAGCGCCCGACGCCGCCGCACCCGACGCGGCGGATGCCCAGGATTCGGCGGATGCCGTCGATTCCGCCGCCGACGCTGTTGCACCGCCGGATGCGAACGCGCCTGACGCCAGCGCGCCCGACGCGGCAGGACAACCAGACGTCGCCGATGCTGCGGACGGTGGGACGGACGCCGTGACCGCCGATGCTGCGGGCACCGATGCTGATGCGGGCGCGGCGGACGCGGGTGGCCCTGACGTGGACGCTGGGGCGCCCGACGCCGACAACACCGATGCCGCGGCCGCTGACGCCACAGACCCTGACGCAGCCGACTCCGGACCGGTCTGTGCGGACGGTGCCCCATGCGATGACGGCGACGCGTGCACGGTTGGCGACGCCTGCAGCGCGGGTGTTTGCGTGCCAGGGGCGATTGCCGCCTGCAATGACGGCAACTCCTGCACGTTGGACGGGTGCGCGGCTGGCGCTTGTACCCATGCGAGCGCGGACGGTGCGGCGTGTGCCGACGACGGCAATCCATGCACATCTGACCTCTGCGGCGCGAGCACATGCAGCCATGCGCCCACCAACGAGGGCATCGCCTGCGACGACAACAACGCGTGTACCAGCGGCGAAATCTGCACCACGGGCACCTGCCTCGCGGCCACAACCGTGAACTGCGACGACGCGCTCAACTGCACAACGGACAGCTGCGACCCGAGCAGCGGCACCTGCGGCCACACGCCAATCGGCAGCTGCGCAAACCCCAACTACGGCGACGTCAGCGCGCAGATCCTCAAGCCAATGTGCGTGCAATGCCACAACACCCAGTTGTCCTACGCTGGCATCTACAACGTCGCGTCGGGAGACACGACCTATACCAAGTTCGTCGACCCGGGCAAGCCGAACAACAGCGCGATCCTGATGGCGATCGATGCGACCTTGCCGCTGGCGTGGGGGCAGCGCATGCCGAAGAACAATGTCAGCGCGATGACGCCGACGCTGGTGCAGTTGATGCGCGATTGGATTCTGGGCGGCGCGCTCCCATAGCAGGCGCATCGCGGCCCAGCGGCCGGAACTACAGCGGCGCGTAGAAGAACCGCAACTGCAGGCCTTGCTCGCTGGCAAACGGGTCGATCGGATTGACGTTGGGCTGGCGCACGATGTTGAGCGTGTACGTGACCGACGCGAAGCTGCTCAGGCGCAGGCTCAGCGTATTGCGCCAGGTCATCTGCGTCGCGGTCAGCCCTTCAAACGGCAAGAGCATGTCGAATTCCGTCGAGACTTGCAGGAAGCGGGACACCCGCGCCATGCCCAGCGCGGAGACCTCGATGCCGGTCAGCACCGTTCCGCGCACTTGCCGCAGCTCAAAAGCCGCCGTGTTGGGATCGTCCGTGGGCACCAATTGGCCGTTGGCGATGTACTGCCGCGATCCGAGGCCGCTGCGCAAATCCAGGTCGGCAAAGACGTTGTGCAAGACGCGCAGATTGACGCCCGCGCCCTGCTTGAGCTGGATCGGCGTCAACGTGCTCGCGAGCTCAAATTGCGATTCGCCCAGACCGTCCGTACCGGTGCGCGTGGCCAGCGTATTGCCGTTGGCATCCTGGATCACGACGGGCGTGGGCTTGGCAAAGTAGCTGTAGTGATTGAAAAGACTGGTCTCGCCGCCGATCCGCACGTAGGGGCCGATCCAGGGCAAGTACTGGTAGATATAGACGGAATTGAGGTAGACGCGGTCCTTGGTGGATTGCAGGCGGCCGTCCAGCAGCGAGCCGGGCTTGTTGTCGGCGCCGATGATGGGCGTCAGCGTCTGGCCTTCCTCGATTTCCAGGCGAGTGGTCCACAGATGCTGGTCGGATTTGTACTGCACGCGGTTGTCGGTGAAGAGGTCGATGCCGAGGCTGTTGCCGGACGGCGCGCTCGAGAAGCCTTCCGTGCGGCTGGTGAGGAGGACGCTGCCGCCGAGCGACGCGTGAACGCTCCAATGACTGTCCAAGCTGCGGCCCTGTTCGGGCTCAGCGACGCCGGCGCCGAGGAAGTCGCGCGTGACTTCATCCTGCACGAGCGTGAACGGCACAGCCATGCCGGCGATGAGTCGTACCGTGGAGAAATTCGTCCGGGCCCGGTACGTTGACCCCGACTGAATCAGCTTGTGCAGACCCGGCTGCAGGACCCAGACCTGCGTCTCCTGGCCCAATTCCTCGTTGACGCCGTAGCCGACGCCCATGTACTCGCGGTCATCCATGCGGATGATTTCATACGTCCCGAGGAACGGGATGAAGTTCACGTTGACGACCGACACTTCCAGCGTCGCCCAATCCGGCGTCACGATCGACGTTTCGCCCTCCACGACCGTCACCTCCCGCAGGAGATGCTGCGAGATCGGCCCCGAGCCAAACTCGACCTGATAGTTGCCCGGTGCCAGCGGAATCCGCCGCCCCATCGTCCCTGACGCCACGCGCTTGCCATCCGCGAGCACGGTCACGGGCGGCTCCCGGTCCGGCCGCTCGCTCAGCGCCGGCAGGAAAATCGCCCCTTGGCCGGCCATCACGGGCGTTGCATCCGACTGATACTGCGCCGAGTGCCGCCAATTCACGTGGGTCCCGTTCGTGCCATCGAACGACTCGCTGACGCGCGGCGTCGGCGTCGTGGCATCCCCGCTGGTCGGCGTCACATCCTGCGGCGCGGTGGACCGCACCGGCAGCGGCTTGCCCGCGACGACGGCCTCCACTTCCGGCATGGCCAGTTCCAGTTGCTCGTGCAAAATCTCGGACATCGCCCGCACGACGAGGCCGACGTTCTGCTCGCTCAGCGGTCGCCGCTCGTCAAACGCGAACTGCCACACCGTGCGGTTGTCCTCAAAGCGCGTGAGCCGCAGCGTCATCGCCAAGTGGGCAAACCACTGGTTGCCGCCTTCCAGCTCCTCGATGGCCTGCACGCTCGTGTCCAGCACGTAGGTCGGCGGCTTTTCACCCATCCGCTCCACGACGCTGCGAAAGATCCCGGAACGCGTGAAGCCCTGCGCCAGCAGTTGCCCGAGCATCCGCGACGGCCGGTCCGCCCAATTGTTCTGGCGGAAGAATTGCAGCTCCTGCGGCGAAATGCGGTAGACGATCTGCGGCCGATTGTAGATCGGCGAGACCTCCACCTCATGCAGCAGCAGCTCCGGACCCTTGCGCGTCGCCGGCGGCTGCGCGACCGTTGGCAGGTTCATCGTGTAGTAGCGCTGCTCCGCCGTCGTCGCGCCAAAACAGCCCGCCAGCAGCAGCGTGCAGAGGCTTATGTACAGGCGTCGTGCGTGTCCCATGGTCGCTTTCATCCTCATTTGCCGATTCGCCGGTCGCTCTGTTTGTCGGAGCTGAACATCAACAGCGTCGGGTTTTCCTTCACGGCCTGGCTGAAGTCGCTCAGATCCGCCGACGCGTCGCGCAAGTGCCGCAGCGTCACGTCAATATCGCCTTGGCTCCGCGTAATCAACAGGTTGAGGCTGTCCGTCAGCCGCTCCACCTTGCTCAGCGTCGCCGCCACATCGCCCCGCGGGCTGACCGACTTGTGCACTTCCTCGGCCACGGACTTCAGCTCCACCACGACCTCGTCCGCATGCGCCATCACGGCCGCGCCCGAGTGCGCCAGCGCTGCGAGCTCTTCTGAAGTCTTGCGCGCGTTCGCGACGATCGCCGCGATGTTCTCCCGGTTGTCGTTCAGGATCCCGGCGCTCTGGTCCAGAATCTGCTGCACGCTCGCCTGCGCTTTGGCACCCGTCATCGCCTGCATGTGCACGAGCAGGTCGTCCAGCTTCTCCGCAATCGATTCCGCGCGCGCTGACAGCGAATCGAGCAGCGACTCGCCGGGCGGAATCAGGTCTCCCGGCTTGCGCACGCCGACGTGGGGCGAGCCGCGCGAGATGTCCACGTACTTCATGCCGGTGATGCCCTGCGAGCCGAGACTGGCCTTGGAATCCTTGGCGATCGGTGTGCCATGCGTGACGCTGATGCCGACGGCGATGACCGACACGTCGTCGGGCGCGACGGTCAACGTTTCCACGCGGCCGATCTTGAGGCCGCTGTACGTGACGTCGGAGCCGACCGTGAGGCCGGAAAACGACGCCGCTTTGCTGGAGAAGCGGATGCGGTACTCGTCGCGCTTTTCGGTCAACGCCCGGCCGGCCAGCAGCAGCGTGGCGCCGATGACGATGGTCAGGCCAGCGCTCACGAACAAGCCGAGGCGGACCTTTTGGCCTTTGGTCAGATTGGCCACTACGCACCTCCCTTTGCCGGCGTCAGGCCAAACAGATCGGCGACGCTCATCTCCTGCTTCGCCGCAGTCTTGGTCTTTCGCGCGAAGAACTCGTCCACCGCGACAATACCGCGCCCGCGCACTTCCGCCATCGGTCCCTCGGCGATGACTTTGCCGCCGCCGACCATGATCAGCGAATCGGCGATCGCCTCGATACTCGCGAGTTCGTGCGTCACAATCACCACCGTCATCTTCAGGCGATCCCGCAGCGTCAGGATCAGGTTGTCCAATTCGGCGGACGTCAGCGGATCGAGGCCCGCCGACGGCTCGTCGCAAAACAGGATCTCCGGATCCAGCGCCAACGCGCGCGCCAGACCCGCCCGCTTGCGCATGCCGCCCGAGAGCTCCGACGGGTAGAGATTCTCCGCGTGGCCCAAATCGACCTGCGCGAGCTTCATCCGCACCAATTCGGCAATCGCGCCTTCCGGCAGCTTGCGGTGTTCGCGCAGCGGCAGCGCGACGTTCTCGCCCACGGTCAGCGAGCCAAACAGCGCGCCATTTTGGAAAAGCACGCCGATCCGCTGCATCAACAGCCCGCGCGCTTTCTCGCTCAGGCCGGTCAGTTCCTGACCGAGCATCGTGGCCTTGCCGCCCGCGACATCGGTCAGCCCCAGGATGCCTTTGAGCAGCGTCGATTTGCCTGAACCGCTGCCGCCCAGGATCACGCGAATTTCGCCCTGCTGCACCGTCATATCGACGCCGTCCAGGATCGTTCTGGCGCCGTAGCGCACAATCATGCCGCGGACTTCCAGGATGGCGGGGGCGTCGGTCATCCCATCACCACGTAGAAAATGATTGAGAAGATGCTGTCCGCGACGATGATGAAGAAGATCGCGCTGACGACGGATGCGGTTGTCGCTTTGCCGACTTCCTGCGCGCCGCCGCGCACGCCGATGCCGTGATAGAGGCCGATGAGCGCGATGCCCCACGCGAAAACGACGGACTTGAAGAGGCCGGTGACGAGGTCTTTGGTGACGAGCGCGTCGATGGTCTTTTGCAAATACGGCTTGGGCGCGATGTCCAGGTAGACCATGCCGACCAGCCAGCCGCCGAGAATGCCGAGCAAATCCGCGAGCATGGTCAGCAACGGCACCATCGTCACCATGGCGAGGACTTTGGGCACGGCGATAAAGTCGACAAACGGGATGCCCATGACCTGCATCGCATCGATTTCTTCGCCGACTTTCATCGTCGCGACTTCTGACGTAATGGAGCTGCCGGAACGGCCGGCGACGAGGATGGCGGTGATGAGCGGGCCCATTTCCCGGACCATCGAGATGGCGGTCAGGGACGCGACGTAGATGGCCGCGCCGAATTGCCGCAATTGGTAGGCGGACTGGAACGCGAGCGTGAGGCCGATGAGAAACGTGATGAGGCCGACGATGCCGAAAGCCTGGGAGCCCATGAGGCTGGCTTCGCGGAAATAGGTGGCCCAGCGCATGCGGCCTGGCGTGA
Source organism: uncultured Myxococcales bacterium (assembly GCA_903842345.1). GTDB lineage: Bacteria > Myxococcota_A > UBA9042 > UBA9042 > UBA9042 > CAIYBN01. The sequence continues at coordinate 315,977 of CAIMLR010000004.1, read as the reverse complement.
AGAACGCTTGGATGCCGCCAATGGTGACGTCGGCGGCCAGCACCATGAAGTTGCCAAGCGCGGTGACGGCGCCCCAGGCGGTGTCGCCGAGGGATTCGAAAAAGCCGGGGATGGTGGCGGGCGGCGGCAATTCAACGGTGACGCGGAATTGCTCGAGTTCCGTTTGTACCGCGGGCTGGACGCCAGCGAGTTCGATCGCGACGCCGCGGCGGTGGCCGGTGCGCCAGAGGTCGACGAGGGTTGCGGTGCCAGCGCTGTCGATCGCGGTGAGTGCGGAGAGGTCGAGGACCAGCTTGCCTTTCTTGCTGGGAAGGCGCTTGCGCACACCGGCGGCAAAGACAGCCGCGCCGCGCGCATCCAGAACGCCCGCCAAAGCCAGCGTGCGGTCGCGCGCCGAGGTAGACGGCGCGTCAGTCAGGGTGAGCTGAGCTAGGGTGGACTTCGCGGCGGCCGTAGGATCCTCCACGCGGAGAAGACCGCCCTAGAGGATAGGATGAATGCGGCGAAACACAAGCAAACGGACCGGCTACGGCAGCGCGCCGCCCGCGATCCAATCCTGAATCGCCGCGAGCTGTTCGGTGGTCAGCGGGGGCGCGGGCAGCATCTCGTATTTCGCCGGCATGTGGCCGCCTTCACACGGCGTCGCCGCGGTCAATTTCTGCCAGAGGTAGCTCTCCTTGGGCTTGCCCGGCGCGACGAGCAGGTTGCCGCAAGTCTCGTGCGCCGGCTGATTCACGAGGTTCTTGTAGGAAACGTCGATGGTCAGCGGCAGCGCGGCGTAGCCTGGGATGCCAAGTGCCGTGGCGTTGTGGCAGTTGATGCAGCGGGCATCAAAGACCGCCTGGACGGCGGAGTAGGGCGCGGTGGCCACGTCGGGTGCGGTGTCGGCGATGGCGGCGTCGGTGCCGGACGTGTCGGCGGAGTCGGGGGCGACATCGCTGCTCTCAACATCGTCGCACGGCGGGCATGCGATCTTGCCGGCGACGCACACCGGGTAGAAGTAGCTCGTGCCGCAGGTGCACGCTTCGGTCATCGAGTCGAAGGTTTTGGGGTCGCACTCCCACCCATCGGGAAGTTCTCCGGTGTCCGCGACATCTGCCATGTCGGCGACATCCGTCAGGGCGTCAGCGGTCACATCGTCGGTCGTCCCCGAGCCACTGCCCGTCGCCGTCGAACCGCACGCCGTCGCCGTCACCAGCACCATCAGCCACATTTTCGCGTTCATCGTGGATTCCTCGCCATGTGCGTCACAGCCTGCGGTTGCCGCTGGCCGTCGTCAACCCGCTGTGTCGGCTGACAGGCAACCCACCCGCGCACCGGGTGGGCACCCTCTTATTCGCGACCGCCCGGGCTTTGCCGCGGCGCCGCCGAAAATGTCACACAAACCGCCCCATCACCACGCGCTTGCGCCCCTGAATTTTCAAATCCGCCTCGGTGACCGCAAATCCCGCCTCGCGGGCAATCTCGCCAATGTGTCGCACCCACGGCTTGTAGGGCATCGAGTTGTCGCTGCAACACGGAATCACCGCGAACGGCAGGCGATGCTGCGCCGCGTATTCCACGATGATCCGCGTCGCCCCGTCCGGATGCAGGCCCACAAGCAGGTCCGCGGTGCACGGCTCGTCGGGCAGCAGCAGGCGTTCGGCAAACGGCACGGGCAGGTGCTTGGGCCGCACGTCAAACGTCAGCGCTTGGCGGCCGCGCGCGGTCAGTGCTTCGTTCAGCTTGCCCATGCCGCCCGCGATGTCCCAAATCCGCTGCGCGGTGGGGAATTCCTTGACCAGGAAATCGGCGAAGCGGTCGAAGCGTTGGAGGTCGCCCATGGTGCCAGGCCCTGAAGTTGCTGTGTCTGGGATGCACGGCGATTCGTCCGCCGCCGCGGATTGCCCAGCATGCGGATAGCCGGCGCGCGAGACAAGAGCTACACCGCACTTGACGTCGCGGGCGGAAGCCACAAACTGGCGCTGCGCACGCCGGTTGAGCGGACGCGGCGTGGGCTGGGAGAACCGATGGAACGTCGATCGAACGCGCTCTTTCTGATCCTGCTGCTCGGCCTGCTGGCGTTCGGCAGCCTGCACGCGTGGCGGTACCTGCGCGTTTCGCTCCTGCCGCCCTTGAACGAAAATGCGCTGGACGGCGAGTCGGTGGCCTCGCAGCGGACGGCCTGGCTGGCTTTTGATGAAGTGCTGCAGTGCGACGTGCTGGATCCGTGCCTGAACACGATGGTCGGCAGCGGCTGGAGCAACCCGACCCGCATCGCCAAGGTGTGCGGCGCGGCCGAAGACCGCTTGAAAGCGCTGAACGTCCCCGACGAATTGGCGCCGAGACTGCGGCAGAACGTCGATTTTCTCCGCGAGTTCTGGCTGGGCGACATCGGCGACTCGGTCAACGCGGCCACGAATCTCGCGGCGGGCAAGCGCGGCGGCGTGAGTCCATTTGCCTGGAACCTGGACACGTGCACGAGCCAGAGCATTCCCGCGCGCATCGACCAGCTGCTCGGCGTGGTCCAGCCAGGGCAGGCATCGGCAAAATGTGCGGAGATTCGTCGCGCCCGTCGCATGCCACGCTGACACGGCTGCCGCTTCCGTCACCATTCCGTCTGCGCATGGACTTCGCCCGGTACTTATGGCCCACTCCCGCCTCGCGCGCGCTGGCGGCCGCTGGCGCGTCACTTTCCTTTTCCGGAGCCCCATGCAGTTTCAAAACGTCTCGATCCTTTCGCTTTCCCACGTCGATGCGCCGCACCGCGTCACGTCCGCGGAGCTTTGCGAGCAGCTCGCGCCCGTCATGGGCCGTCTCGGCTTGCGCTCCGACTTGTTGGCCGGCGCGTCCGGCATCATCGCCCGCCGCTACTGGGACGCCGGCGTCCAGCCGAGCCAGGCCGCGACCTGGGCTGCCGAGAAGGCCATCCTGGGAGCGGGCATCGACAAGAACAAGATCGGCATCCTCATCTCCACGTCCGTCTGCCGCGACTACATCGAGCCGTCGGTCGCCTGCCTCGTGCACGGCAACCTCGGCTTGCCGCCGGGCTGCATGAACTTTGACGTGGGCAACGCCTGCCTCGCGTTCCTGAACGGCATGCAAATTGTCGCCAACATGATCGAGCGCGGGCAGATCGACTACGGCCTCGTCGTGGACGGCGAGAGCGCGCGCTTTGTCCAGGAAGCGACGATCGCCCGCCTGAACCAGCCGGAGACCACGGACGCGGAGTTTCGCGCCCAGTTCGCCACGTTGACGCTGGGCTCCGGCGCGGCGGCGATGGTGCTTGCGCGCAGCGATTTGGCGCCCGATGGCCACAAGTTCGTCGGCGCAGTCAGCATGGCGGCGACGCAGCACAACCAGCTGTGCCGCGGTCAGGTCGACAAGATGGAGACCGACGCGAAGACGCTGCTGTTCGCCGGTCTGGAGCTCGCCGCGCAGACCTGGCAGTTGGCCAAGGACGAGCTGGGCTGGAACGAGAGCGAAATCGACGAGTTCGTCATTCATCAGGTCAGCGGCACGCACACCGCGAGCCTGACGCAACTGCTTGGCCTGCCAATGGCCAAGGTGCTGGCGATTTTTCCCGAGTTCGGCAACATTGGCCCGGCGGCGACGCCGATCGTCCTGTCCAAGGCGGTCGAAGCCGGCCGCATCAAGAAAGGCACGCGCGTGGCCATGTTGGGCATCGGCAGCGGCCTGAACTGCAGCATGGCCGAGGTTGTGTGGTAGCTCAGTTTGACCAACGCCTGTTTCCGTTTGAGCGCCACTACTTTGACCGTGGCGACGGCGTGCGCATGCACTACGTCGACGAAGGCCAGGGTCCGCCGGTCGTGTGCGTGCACGGCAATCCGACGTGGTCGTTCTACTACCGCAACGTCATCCTCGCGCTGCAGGACGATCATCGGGTGATCGCGCCGGATCACGTGGGCATGGGCCTGTCGGACAAGCCGGACGACGCGCACTACGCGTACACGCTGCAGGCGCGGGTTGACGACCTGACGCGGTTCATCGATTCCCTGCGTCTCAACGAGCCGCTGACGCTCGTGGTGCACGACTGGGGCGGGATGATCGGCTTCGCGTGGGCGGTGCAGCATCCAGAGCAGGTCGCCAAGCTGGTGGTGCTGAACACGGGCGCGTTTCCGCTGCCGGAAGACAAGAAATTCCCTTGGCCGCTGGCGTTGACGCGCACGCCGCTGGGCGCGCTGCTCGTGCGCGGCGGGAATGCGTTCTCGTTGGCGGCGACGCGCATGGCGATGACCCACAATCAAATGCCGGCGGACGTGCGCCGCGCCTACACCGCGCCGTATGACTCGTGGGCCAACCGCATCGCGACGCTGCGTTTCGTGCAGGATATTCCGCTGCAGCCGGGCGCGCCGGGCTTTGACATCGTCAAGGACACGGAGGCGCAGCTGCACAAGTTGGCACATCTGCCGATGCTGATCGGCTGGGCAGGCCGCGATTTTGTTTTTGACGACGCGTTCCTCCGCGTCTGGCAGAAGCATTTTCCCCAGGCGGAAGTGCTGTATTTTGAGAATGCTGGCCACTACGTGCTGGAAGATGCCGCCGCTGAATTGGTGCCGCGCATCGCCGCATTTATTCGCGACGTCTAGGCGACCATGGCCGATCGGGCAAATATCGCCGCATTCCTGCCGCACATGGCGGCCGAGCGGCCGACGCAGCCAGCGATTGTCGAGACGATCGGTCGCGACGCTGCCGGCCAGCGCATCTTTGCGACGCTGACTTTTGCCGAGTTGGACGCGCGCACCGACCAGATCGCCCGCGGACTGTTGAAATTGGGGATGCAGCGCGGGGAGCGGATCGTCGTGCTGGTCAAGCCGAGCCTGGATTTCTTCAGCGTGATGTTCGCGCTGTGGAAGGCGGGGTTGGTGCCGGTGCTCATCGATCCGGGCCTGGGCCGCAAACAGCTCAAGCAATGCCTGGCAGAGGTGGCGCCGCACGGTTTCATCGGCATTCCGATGGCGCACGTCGCGCGGGTTCTGCTGGGCTGGGGCAAGCCGACCGTGCGGCACCTCGTGACCGTTGGCCGGCGCTGGCTGTGGGGCGGCGCAACGTTGGAGGAAGCGCTGCGGTTGGGCGCCCACGGCGATGCGGTCATGGCCGCTACGCGGGGCGAGGATCTCGCGGCGGTGCTGTTCACAAGCGGCAGCACGGGCGTGGCCAAGGGCGTGGAATACCAGCACCGCCACTTCATCGCGCAGGTGGAGTTGATTCGCGCGACGTACGGCATCGTGCCGGGGGAAATCGACCTTCCGACTTTTCCGCCTTTTGCGCTTTTTGATCCGGCGCTGGGCATGACCACGATTCTCCCGCAGATGGATTTCACCCGGCCGGCGAACGTCGATCCGCTGGAGCTGCTCGCGCTCATCCAGCAGTTTCAGGTCACCAACGTCTTTGGCTCGCCGGCGCTGCTGGCGACCGTGAGCCGCCACGCCGAGCAAACGGGCGCGAAGTGGCCGACGGTGCGGCGTGTGATCAGCGCGGGTGCGCCGGCGTCGGTGCAGACCCTGGAGCGGATGCAGTTGCTGCTGCCGCCGGACGCGCAAGTGTTCACGCCGTATGGCGCGACGGAGTGCATGCCGGTCAGCAACGTCGGCAGTCGGGAAGTGCTGGAGGAGACGCGCGCGGCGACCGAGCAGGGGGCGGGCGTCTGCGTGGGCCACGTGGTGGCGCCCAATGATGTGCGGATTATCGCCGTGGACGATGGCGCGCTTGCGGATTGGCGGGATGTGACGGAACTGGCGGTGGGCGAAATCGGCGAGATCTGCGTGCTGGGACCAACGACGACGCAGGCGTATTTTGGCCGACCGCAAGCCAACGCGCTGGCGAAGATTTCCGCGGGCGATCGGCTGTGGCACCGGATGGGCGACACGGGCTACCTCGATGCCCAGGGGCGGCTGTGGTATTGCGGCCGGAAATCGCACCGCGTGCAGATGGCGGATCGTGTGCTGCACACGGCGCCGGTCGAGGAAGTGCTGAATACCCATCCGGCGGTGCGGCGGACGGCGCTGGTGCCGGTGACGGTCGAGGGCGTGGTGCAGCCGCTTGTGTGCGTGGAGCGCGAGCCGGGGCATGCGCTGGCGGACGCCCCACTTTTTGCCGAGCTGGCGGCGCTGGCGCAGCAGTTCCCGGCGACGCGTGGGATTGTGCGGTTCCTGACGTATCCGGCGTTCCCGGTCGATATTCGCCACAACGCCAAGATCGGCCGCGAAGTGCTGGCGGTGTGGGCGCAGGAACGGACAACGCAGGAGCGGCCATGATCGCGGTGACCGGTGGCGGTGGTTTCCTGGGCGGCGCCATCGTCCGGCAATTGCTGGCGCGGGGGGAATCCGTGCGGAGCGTGCAGCGCAGCGATGTGCCGGACTTGCGCGCGCTGGGTGTGGACGTCGTGCGCGCGGACCTGAGCGACGCCCGCGCGTGCCTGGAGGCGTTGCGGGGCGCCGACGCGGTCATTCACGTCGCGGCCAAGGCCGGCGTCTGGGGATCGGCGGCGAGCTTCCACAGCGCCAACGTCCAGGCGACCGACAACGTCATCGCCGCGTGCCGGACGTTGGGCATCGGCAAGCTCGTGTACACGTCGACGCCGTCCGTGGTCCACGCGGGCGGGGACGTGGCGAACATCGACGAGAGCGCGCCGGTTGCGACCCACTTCTCCGCGCCGTATCCGCAGACCAAGGCGTTGGCGGAGGCGCACGTGCTCGCGGCCAATGGCGGACAGCTGGCGACCGTCGCGCTGCGGCCGCACCTCATCTGGGGGCCGGGCGACACGCAGCTCACGGCGCGGGTGCTGGCGCGGGCGCGCGCGGGGCGGCTGCGGCTGGTCGGCGGCGGCGAGAAATGGATCGACTCAGTCTACATCGACAACGCGGCGGCGGCGCACCTGAACGCGCTGGATCGCGTGGAACCGAGCGCCGCGTGCGCGGGCAAGGCCTACTTCATCACCCAAGGCGAGCCGATGCCGCAAAAGCAGCTTATCAACGGCATGCTCGCGGCGGCGGGGCTGCCGCCGTGCGACCGCTCCATTGCCCCGGGCGTGGCGTGGCTGGCTGGCGCGGTGCTGGAACTGGTGTGGACGCTGCTGCGCCGCGAGGAGGAGCCGATGATGACGCGCTTTCTGGCGCGGCAACTGGCCACGGCGCACTGGTACAACATCGATGCCGCGCGGCGGGATCTGGGCTACGCGCCGCAGGTGACGGTTCAGGAAGGCCTGGCGCTCCTGGCGGAGTCGCTCAACCGTCCACGAACAGGTCAATAATCGGCTCGCGTCCCGGCGTCACCAGATACCGGTCAAAGTCGGTCACACCGTCGGCGCGCAACACGTCTTCGTCGATGAAGAACTGCCCCGTCGTCGTGCGCGACGGTCGCGTCAGGATCGCGTACGCGGCGTCTGCCATGATCTGCGGCGTGCGCCCCCATTCGCCCAAGCCGGCGTTGGCCACCTGCAGCGCGGCGGTCGCAATCAGCGTGCGCGGCCACAGCGCATTGACCGCCACGCCAGCCGTGCGGAATTCTTCCGCCATCCCCATCGCCAACATGCTCATGCTGTATTTGGAGACCGTGTAGGCTGGATGCTCGGCAAACCACTTGGGCGCCATGTTCAGCGGCGGTGACAGCACCAGGATGTGCGGGTTGGCGGCGCGCTGCAGGTGCGGCAGGCAGGTCTGCGAACAGAGAAAGGTGCCGCGGACGTTGATGTCCATCATCAGGTCGTACCGCTTCATCGGCGTATCGAGCGTGCCGGTCATCGCGATGGCGCTGGCGTTGTTGATGAGGATGTCGATCCCGCCAAAGCGCGCGACGGCTTGTGCCACGGCGGACTGGACGGCCTCGTCGTCGCGAATATCCACCATCAGCGGCAGGGCATGGCCACCGGCCGCTTCAATCTCTGCGGCCGCGGTGTAGATGGTGCCGGGCAGCCGCGGATTGGGCTCCGCCGTCTTGGCGGCAATCACGATATTGGCGCCGTCGCGTGCCGCGCGCAGTGCGATTTCCTTGCCGATACCGCGGCTTGCGCCGGAGATAAAGATCGTCTTGCCCGCCAATGTCGTCACGATTTGCCCCTGTTTCTGCGGTCGCCGCCGCGTACGCCGCGACTCTGCGCCGGGCCACTGGATCGGTCAAGCACACCCTGGCATGGCGCGAACGGGCCATGCGCACTGGCGTGGCGCCTCCACGGCAAATTGGTGCCGACGCCCGTGCAGATTGGCCGTTTCACGCGATGTTGCGGCGGAGGGCAGGCGCGTACCTTGTGTATCAGGAAGTCCGCTGGAAGCCGCCGCAAACAGGCGGCGCACCCAAGCGGCAGAAACAACCGGAGGCCCGTCATGGATACCAACTTCACCAGCCAACTCCTTCTCAGCATCCTCTTCTTCGCACCGGGCCTCGTCGTCTTCGCGGGCTTGGCCTTCGTCGGGTTGCTGATGCTCCTGGAAAAGACCCTCGCCAACCACGAGCCGGCGCTCGTGCTCCTGCCCGCGCAGGCGGCGGCCGATTTCGCCCTCTCGGGCAATCCGGCGCCGGGTCGCATCGTCACCGCGCTCAAGCAGGGGATGAGCGCGTCCACCGCGAACCACCAGCGCAAGGTCAATCAGTAAACGCACACGGTGCCGGAGCCCAGGCCGTCGCGCACAAGAACGCGGCGGCCTGAGGCATTTTTGCCGCCCGGTACGGGGCCGCTACGCGCCGGTCAGGAGCGGCAGCAGCGGGTCGGTAATCGGGAACTTCGCCGCCCACGGCGTTCCTTCCAGCCCGGCGAGTTGCCGCAGCGAGCGGTGAATCGAGCCGGGCGTCAGGCGAATCCCGCCCGGGTCCAGCGCCAGCGACTGCGGGTTGACCGTCAGCGCCTTGACGTCCGCCGTCGTCGCGCCCACCACGCGATTGCCGGTCACGCCCGCGCCCATCGCGAGCACGGAGGTTACGCTCCAGTGGTCCTTGCCCTTGCCCGCGTTGTACTGCGGCGTCCGGCCAAAATCGGAGCCGACAACGACGGTCAGGCGATCGGCGATACCCGCCGCGACGGCGGTGTCCCAGAGGAAGCCGACGGCGTCCATCAGGTTCTCCATCGCCGGGATGTGGTTGGCATCGTGGTCGCCGTGGGTGTCAAAGCCGCCGCGCGTCATGTTGGCTGAAACCGCCAAGCCGGACTGAAATCCGGCGACGATCAACTGCGCCTGCTGCTTCAGCGGATCCGCGTCCAGCTTGGGCGGCAGCGCGGCGACAAGCTTGCCCAAGTCGTTTTCGCCCGTCCGCAGCGCGTAGAGCGCGGATGCGTTGGCATGCGCGCGCGGGGACATCGGCCGGTCGTTCATCGCCTGCAGGCGCGCCTGAGCCGCTGCCTCAATCCGCGCTGAAGTGGCCGCGGTGTGGTAGCGCGCCGGCTGGGTTGGATCCAGCAGCTCCGGATGCGCCAGTCGCGCGAATGTGTCCGGCGAACCGAGGCGCGTCAGCGGTGCCACGCCCGCGGTGTTGTCGTAGCCACCGTAGCTCACAAACGCCAAGGCGCGGTTCGGCGCCGTCTGCGCCGCCACCAGCGCCGCCATACACGGCCAGCCTTCTGAGAGATGCCCGGACCACGTAAACCGCGTCCCCGCATCGTGGCTGTTGGTCTGGCAGTCGACGCCGTTCAGGACAAGCACCTTGTCGCCGTGCGCGGCAAAGAACGCCTGGACCTTGGGCAACGGCGCGCAACGCAGGTTGCCATACGCCGCGATCGTCGCCGGGTCGTAGTGATCCACCGCCGCCGGATCCGTCGCCGCGCCGCCCTTCGGATCGCACAGCAGCGTCGGATCCCAGCCGCCGCCCGCGTGCACAAAGACCCACAGCCGCGTCGTGTCAATGTCCGGACTGCCAGCCCAGCTCCGTCGCGCCACGGAGGGCACCGCGAGCGTCAGCCCCGCCAGTCCAGCCAGATGCAAGAAATCGCGCCGATTCATCTCAGCCTCCGGTCACTGGTGCAGGAACTTGGCGTCCTGCATCAAGTAGCTCACCACGGCCATCCAGGACCGCAGCACGTAGTTCGGGTCCTGCTCAATCTTGTGCTGGTCGTCCAGCTTGGCGCCCGTGTCCGGGTCCTCGTGCGCCTGGCACTGCCCATTCATCCATGGGTCCACGCCGCCGTTCTTGCTGCCCATGGCGACGGCCAACTGGCCTTCCCGCCACGTCTCGACGAACAGCAGCCACGTCCGCTCGAGCTCGTCATCGCCCAACTGCAGCGTTTCACCCAGCAACAGTTCGTGCAGATGCTGGATGTTCTTCTTGATCGCCGTCTCCGCCGCCGTGATCGCAAACCCGTTGGAATCCTCCGGCGCGTACGAGTGCTCCACAAGCGGAAACAGCCGGCGCTGCGCCTTGGCGCGGACAAAATCCGCGGTCACGAACTTGCACGCCATCTCATTGGCCATGCGCTTCACCACCGCGAGCATCACGCCGTTGGGCGCCCGCACGCGCGTGATGATGTCGTCGCCGTCGATGCCGCCATACAGCAGCCGGTAGTCGTTGAGCAGCCAACTCTTGCCGTCCCATCGCGGCCACACGTTGCCAATCGTCACGTGCACCTTGGTGTCCAGCTCCTCCGGCGTCAGCCAGCGATCGCCGCCCAACAGCGCCACGGCCGCCCGCTCATCGTCTGACGCGTCCTGCGCCACGCCGCCGACGCGGAACAGCGGCGACAACGCCAGGTGTTTCACGGCCGCCCGCAGCTCCAACTGGGCACCGCGCATCGCATCCGCCGCCGCGTTCAGCTCCGCCTGCTCCAGATCCCACGCCAGCTTCTTGGCGGCAAACGCCGGGTCGTCCTTCTCCGGCGGCACCAGCGGCTTGCGCCCCAGCAGGCCTTCCAGCAGCACGTTCACCGCGCCCATGGCAAAGCGGTCATCAGCGACCACCTGCTGCGCCAGCCACTGCAACGCATGCGGTCGATCCGCGGCGGGCAGCTCCGTCTGGCCAAAGCCCGGCGGCCACATGTCCGGATACCAGCCGTCCTTGGGCGGGCGATACCGGCCCTTGTCGTCCCAGTTCTGGAACGTGCCGGCGAGCGGCTCCATCACCGTGTGGCAAACCGTGCAATCGGCGTTGAACAGCGTCGGCGTATGGTCGGTCACCTGCGTCGGGTCAATCGGCCGGTCGCCGAGCTTGAGGATGTCCGTCGCCAGGAACAGGTCAAAGACCGTCCGCGCCCGGTGGCGATTGCGGTTGGTCGGCGTCGTCGTGAAGCGGTTGAGGAAGACCGCCGTCGTCAGCACGCCCGTGTGCGGAATGCCCGGCACCTGGATTTCCCGCAGCTCCGCCGGATCGCTCGCGTTCTGAAAGCCCGTCGTCACGCCGTACGCGCGCGCGGTCAGCGGATCCTGGAAGATGTAGTTTGCCGTCAGCAGCTCCGAAAACGGCCGATGTTCGCGCAGCACGTGGCCCAGCAGCGTCAGCGGTTCGTGCGCCAGCGCGGTGTTGACGACGCCCTGGCCCAACTTGCGCAGCGCGTCGTCCGGCTCGATCTTGGCGTCGTTGACCCAGTTGTGCTGGGGAAAATCCTTGCCGTCCAGCAGGTTCACGGCGCTTGAGCCGCCCATGTAGCGGCCAGTCAGCAGCTTGTCGTCCCAGAACAGCGCCATGCGCCGGTAGAAGCCCTCTTCTTCCAGCATCGCGTCGACAAGCGCGGGCAGGGCGGCCTCGTCGCCGTCGGTCACCGCCTGCAGTTCGGCCGCCGTCGGCAGCCGCTGGGCCAGCGCCAAGGTCAGGCGGCGCAGGGAGGACTTCGCGTCCAGCAGCGTCACGCGCGCGGCCAGCGGACTCGCGCCCGGCGTATCCGTGCACGCGACCGGATTCTCCACGCGGTCCACAAGCGCAATCAGCGCCCTGTACCCGTCGCTGTCCGTCATCAGGCGCGCGCCGCCGCCGTGGTCCAGTTCGCCACGGGCTTTGCGCAGCAGCAGCGGCTCGCCCTGGACGCGCACCAGCGCCAGCTTCTCCACCACCGCCAGGTTGTGGTCGATGTTGCCGGGCGTCGTATTGGCCTGCAGCACCAAATCCGTATTGCGCGCAACGCCTTGCGGGCTGTGACAGCCGGCGCAGTTGTCCGCCATGAAGGCGTTCCACACCTGCTCTTCAAAAAACGCGCGCGTGGAAACGCAACCTTCCGGGCCGGCCTGCCCCGTCAGCGTCGTTTTGGTGCCGGATGCGCAGGACGCGGCGCACAACAGGACGATGACCGGCAGCATCACGATCGGAGGCACACGCTTCATGGACACCCGCAAAACGCCCGCCGTGGGCGCCTTTTTACACCATGCTGGACCGCGGACTGGAGCGCAATTGCCATTCACAAGTTGACACATAATCGCCTCGCGAATGCCTCGCGCCGTGCCAGACATGGTGCAAACGCACCACCGCAGATTGGTGCAGTTGCCCGAGCAAATTGGCGGCTTTGGCCAATACTGCGGTTCAGCTGCGACGCGTACCTTGTGTATCAGGAAGTCCGCTGGAAGCCACCACGAACAGGCGGCAGAACCCAAGCGGCAGAAACAATCGGAGGCACACCATGGACACCACCTACACCAGCCAGCTCTTCCTCAGCATCCTCTTCTTCGCGCCGGGCATCATCCTGTTTGCCAGTCTCGCGTTCGTTGGCGTGCTGATGATCCTCGAAAAGACCGTCTTCAGCGCGCAAAAAGACGTCGCGCTGGCCAACGTTGCCAAGCCGCTCGATATTCCGGTTGCCGCCAATCCGCAGCCTGGCGCCATCGTCGCGGCGCTCAAAGAGAGCGTCCAGGCGCCGGTCGCCAAGCAGCAGCGCCACGCGCAGAAGTAGCCCCGCCCGCGGAACCAGCCCGTCCCGCCTTCAGGCCGTCCCAGTTCGCTGTGGCGGCCTGAAGCGTTTTTGCCGATGTCAGTTGGGCGCAATCCCGCGCGCCGCGTTCACCGCTTTGCGCGCCACAAGCGCATTGTCCAGGTTGTACGTCATGATGACGTCAAAGCCCGCGTCCCACAGCGCTTGATGGTCGGCAACCGCCGGCAGGTGAATCGTCGACACGAAGCCGCGCATCCCCGCCGGGTGAATCTTCTGGCTCAGCAGCGCCGCCATCTTGGCGTTCTCCGCTTCCTGATACGCCACGCTGATTTCCAGGAACGCCACGCGCGGGCTCTTCACCGTCTGGATCACGGTGTCCAGCTCGGCCTCGTTGTCCACGCTCGCGTTGTACCAGGACTTCTGCCAGTCGGGCGACTGGGTCACCGCGTTCTGCAGGTCGCCCACGCCCGCCTCCAGGAACACGTAGTCGAGCGCGTTGTGCTCCATCACCGTCTGGATCGCCCGCGGAAAGTCCACCGGCTCTTTCACCGTCAGCATCAGCACGACTTTGCCGCGCGCCCATTCCAGCACCGTGTCCAGTCGCTGAAACGTCTCCGTGTCGGACGGGAAAATGTGGCACTTGGTCACTTCGTCCGCGGTCATCTCCTCGACTTTCTTGCCGCCACAATCGGTCGTTTCATAGCTGAGCAGCGGGCTGGAATGCGTCACGACCGCGACGTTGTCCTTGGTCACGTGCACGTCCGTCTTGATGCCGTCCGCGCCTTTGTCCGCCGCGCGGTGGAACGCGCCTTCGGAGTCGTATGGAAAGTCGTCGATGCTCCAGTCGCCGCCGTGGCTGATGACGAACGCGCGCTTGCACGTGAGGTCGGTCCAGCAAACTTTGAGCGAGTCGCGCCAGGTCGGACTGGCCGTCGTGGTGACTTCGGCGCTGATGTCTGTGCTGGTGTCGGCGGAAGCGTCGTCGCTCACGTTTTCGAAGCCACCGGTGGCGCACTTGGCGTTACTGCCGCATTCGCTGCTGCAAGCACCGGTCAACGCAAGAAAGCTGAGGAGGGCAAGGCGCTGGAACATGGAACTCCGCGAGCAGGCGTGAGCCTGTCACGGAAGCGTAGAATCCCTGTCACAAAAAGGCTACTTCAGCGCGGTCCGGAGCTTGCCGAACATCTCGTGCATCGCCTTGACCTGACCGCGCTTGACGAAACCGTCGGGAATCGAGGTCGCCATCACAGCGAAAGTCCGGTGATAGACGCGGGTGCGCTTGCCGCCTTCGCCAAAGCGCTCCAGGTGCCAGTAGCCGGTGTTTTGCAGGAAATCGCCGCTGACCTGATGGTAGTCGCGCGTCCAGCGCGTGTCCGTCACGACGTTCCGGGATTCGACGACGGTCTCCAGATCGCTGAACGGAAACGGCATGTTCACGCGCCACTTGCACACGGTCTTGGCGCCGGCATGTTCGGTCTCGACGGAGTCGTACACCCGCGGCATCGTGTTGCGGTAGCCATGGCAGTCGCCCAGCACCGCCCAGACGCGTTCAGCGGGCGCGTCCAGCACCGCATCGACCGTCAGCGCCGGGATCGTAAAACCTTCGACGCGTCGCTGGGTGACGATGACTTCCCCCGCGGCGAGGCGATCTTCCACCGACGGCTGCGTCGATGCGGGTTCATCCGCGTGAACGAACGTCGCCGCACAAAGCAGCAGCGAGGACATCAGGGCGATGTGGAGGGTCTGGCGCATGGCTCTCCGGTGCGTAACGAGCTGGTACCGTCGTAGATCTATCGGTTTTTTACCAATGAAGAATTGTGTTTATTGTGTCATGCCAAACCGCCGGTTTTCCCGTCATCGCGCCGTCCACGGGCGAAGCCGGGCGTTGTGTGACGATGGGTTGACGCCACCATGACGAAACCGCGACGATGCGGCGGCGGCGGCGTCCGCACGCGGTATGTCCATGGCTCGCCTTTGCGCCTTCGCGCGCTTTCTCCCAGTCCTGTTGGCGGCATGCACGTCGGCCCCCACGGCAGGTCCGGCTGCGCAGCCACTGCCCTGCAATGGCGCCGTCGAGTTGTGCGATCGCCGCTTGAGTGAAGTCGCGCTCGCCGGCGCGCACAACGCGATGTCCAACGCCGATGAAGGCTGGAACTTCGCGAACCAGCAGCACGGACTGCTGACGCAACTGGACGACGGGATCCGCGCGTTCCTCATTGACGCCCATCCGGCCGATGAGAACACGCCGGATCAGCCCGCGGGCAAGGCGATGCTGTGCCACGGCCTGTGTCAGTTGGGCTACGAGCCGCTGGACCACGCGTTTGCCAAGATGAAGACCTGGCTGGACGCTCATCCGCGCGAGGTCATCGTCTTTGTCATCGAGGACTACGTGCCGGAACAGGCCATCACGGATGCGCTCACGACGTCTGGAATGCTGTCGATGTGCCTGCACCAGCCGCGCGACCAACCGTTTCCGACGCTGCAGGCGCTGATCGACGCCAGGACGCGGGTGTTCATCCTGGTGGAGTCGGGCGGCGGACCGGCGCCGTGGCATCACGGATATGAAGACTACGCGCAGGACAATCCGTATTCGGCGGGGACGGTTGCGGATTTCTCCTGCGATCGGCTGCGCGGCAAGGCGGGGAATCCGCTGCTGCTCATCAACCATTTTCTGACGGCCGGGCTGACCGGCCATGAAGTGCTGGCGACGCAGGCCAACGCCGAGCCGGGCTTGAGCGCGCACGTGCTGAAGTGCCAGAAGCAGTTTGGCCAGTTGCCGAACATCGTCGCGCTGGATTGGTATCATGTCGGCGGCCTCCTGCCGCTTGTGCGCGCGCTCAACGGCCTGCCCGCCGCACCTTGACCGCGCCGACGCCGCACCGCACGCTGCAACACGCGGCGGGTCGCCAGCCGCCTGACGTGCGCGCCATGCCCCCGAATCCCGCTCATCCTCTCACCGTGCTGCAGCGCCGCTGGCCGCTGTGGCTCGCGTGCGTGCTCCTGGCGCCCGTGCTGGTCAATCGCCTCGCACCGGCTTTCATGGACGCGGATGCGGTGATTCCAGCCCTCATGTCGACACAGCACCTGACGCTGTTCTACTGGGGCCAGGATCGGCTGGCCGGCGTGCTGCCGCTGCTGTTTTCGCCCGTCGCGTCCCTGCAATGGAACCTGCTGCTGCAATTGTGCGCCAACGCCGCGGCGTATTTCCTGCTGCTGGAAGGTGTGGCCGAGGTGGCCTGTCTGCTCCTGCCCGGTCCGCCGCCGCCGCTGCGGCGCCCGTTGCTGTTCAGTCTCCTCGTCGCGCTGCCACTCCTGCTGTTGCGGCCGTTTGCGCTGTACCAGTTCGCCGCGGGGCCGCAGCCGTATGCGCTCTCGTTCGCGCTGTTGATTTGGGCGGCGCTTCTCTGGCGTCGGCGGAGTTCGCTGCGTGCGGCGCCGTGGCTCTGCGCGCTGCTCCTCGCCGTGTCACTGGGGCTGAACCCGGCGACGCTGCTTCTGGCTGCCGCGCTCTGGGCCTTTCAGGCGCGGCTGGGTCAGGAGCGTGCGTGGCGCGGATTCCTGCTGCGCGCGGTGGCGCTCTTCGCTGTGTGGACGGTCCTTTCGCGGACGTATCCGTTGCACTCGCCGTCGTCCTACCTGCAATTTTCGCCCACGACCGTGCCTGCCGCGCTCCAGCAAAGCATCGCCGACCTGCGCAACAACGCCATCCGGCCGCGCTATTTCGTCGCGCTCTTCGTCGCCGTGTCGCTTGGGCTGCAACAGCGCGGCATCGCGATCCTGCCGCTGGATCTTCGCCGCGCGATGCGCGCCGTGCTCGGTTTTGGCGTCTGCTGGTGGCTGTTCTTTCTCAGCAACCGCTGGGTCCAGGACAACGGCTGCGCATTTCGCTACTTCATGCCGCTCGTCTTCGCGCCCATCCTCGTGTTCGCTGTCGCACTGACCGCGTGCATCGAGGACCTCGCGCTGCGCCGACTGCCTGCTGCGATCATTGGCGCGTGCCTGACTGCCTTCGCGTGCTTCGCCGTTCGCCCGTGGACGCCCGTGATGGCCTACGACGCGTTCACCGCCGTCGCCGCGCCGCTTCACGTCGCCAAGGAACGGCACATCCGCTATTTTGCCGGCGATTACTGGCAAGCGTGGCCGGTCATCTTTGCGCTGCGCTCGGAGAACTTGCCGGCGATGGGCGCCTTCTCACGCGGCTCGGCGATGCGGGAGACGATCATCGCGGCGCTGCATGCCGAACTCCAGCGCGGGGAGAGGCCGCTGGCCATGTGCATCCACCGGCCGCTGCCGACCTGCCAGGACCACCTGCTTGAACTGAGCCGGATGCATTGGGAACTGGCCGACCTGCCGCCGGAAGCGGACAGCCTGTTCCTGCAGCCCAGCCTCGCGCGCTGATCGCCGCTACGCCCGCTCGTTCGCCAGCCGGCGCATCGCCGCGAGCACGTCGTCCTGCTGCGGCACGCTGTTCTGCTCGTAGCCCCACGCGAGGCCCACGCCCGGCACGTCCAGACCCGCCAAAAGCTCCGGCTTCACTTCCAGACTGTAAAACGCTTCGTCCATCACCTTGCGGATGATGTGCTCGCCAAAATTGGTGACTTCCGTGTCCTCGTTGATGACGAGCAGACGGCCGGTCTTCTCCACGGACGCCTTCACCATCGGCAGGTCAAACGGATAGATCGTGCGCAGGTCGATGACCTCCACTTCCACGCCTTCCTTGGCCAGCGTCTCCGCCGCCGTCACGCTCACGGGCAGCATGCGCCCGTACGTCACGACCGTGAGCGCCGTGCCCGCGCGCGCGATCTTTGCCTCGCCGATCGGCACCCGGTAGTCCTCCACCGGCGGCCAATTCGGCTGCCAGTCGGAGCGATCGCCCAGCGGCGCGTCAATGAGGTTGTGCAGCGTGCGCTCATCCGCGGGCTCGCCTGGGATCAGTTCCGCGCCTTTCTGGCGCATCAGCGCTTTGGGCGCCAGGAACAGCACCGGATTGGGCTCCGCGATCGCCGACAACAGCAGGCCGTACGCGTCCTTGGGATTGGACGGCATCACGATCTTCCAGCCCTGGATGTGCGTCGCGATGCTCTCAAAGCTGTGCGAGTGGTACATCGAGCCGTGGATGCCGCTGCCGACCGGCGTCATCAGCACCATCGGGACGTGGTACTCGCCCGCGGACGACCACGTGACGTTGCCACACAGCTTGAGCAAATCGATGCAGTTGTAGATGTAGTCGCAGAATTGGATCTCCGCGACGGGCTTGCCGCCCGCATACGCGATGCCGAGCGCCATGCCGATGATGCCGCGTTCGTCCAGCGGTGTGTTCCACGCGGTCTTCAGGCCCTGCGTCGCGGTAAAGACCCCGCCGAGCGGCGCGCCGACGTCCTCGCCAAAAATGTCCGTCACGCCGAGGTTTTCCTCCGCGTAATGCAGGGCGAGTCGAATGGCCTGTGCGAGATTTGCCATGGTAACTCCCTAGTTGCCCGCCGGGCCTTCATGCCAAACGTGTTGCAGAACGTGCTCTTTGCCCGGCATGGGCTCCGCAATCACTTTTTGCAGATCCTCCGCCAGTTGCGCGTTGTGCTTGTCCCACACGGCCTGGATTTCCGCTTGGGTCATCAGGTTTTCGCGGATCAGGCGCTGCTCGTAGGGCGCGATGCAATCCGGCTCATCGTAGCGATTGGCACCCGAACTCGAGGAATGGCCGTACAGCCGCGACACGTTGGCCTGCAGGCAATACGGCTTGCGCTCGTGGCGCACGTACTCCATCGCCTCGACAATCGCGTGGAAGCTCGCGATCGGGTCGTTGCCGTCCACGCACGCGTTGCGGATGCCAAAACCGTTGGCGCGCTCGTTCAAGTGGCGGTTGTTCTGGGTCTGCGACGACGGCGTGGAGATGCCAAACTGGTTCTGCGTCAGCAGGATCAGCACCGGCAGTTCGTGGTCGGGCCGCGTTGACCAGTTCATGCACGTCCAGAAATCGCCTTCCGCTGACCCCGCGTCGCCGCCGGTCACGTAGGACAGGCCATCGCCGCCATGGCGCCGCTGCATGTGCGCAGTGCCAATCACGGTCGCGTACTGCGTTTCAATCGTCGGCGTCACGGGTACGACGTTCCACGGCTTGATCGCAAAATGATTCACGAAGTTGCGGCCCTTGGAATACGGATCGGTCGCCGTGGAGCGCATTTGTCGCAGCATGTCGATCGGCTCCGAGCCCATCGCCAGGATCGTCGCGCTCGAACGGTAGTGCAGGTGCAGGTAATCGTAGTCCGGCCCGTGGCCTTTCTTGGTGAGCAAGCCCAGCGGCACGTTGAAGCCCTCTTCGCCGGGCCCGCCAATCCAGAAATAGCCGTGACCCGTGCGCATCATGCGGATCAGCATTTCTTCCGTCGCGCGGCTCAGGACCATCTTGTCGTGAATGGCAATCTTGAGCTTGGCGTCGAGCTTGGGCGCTTTCCAGGGGGTCGCAGTCATCGGCGGACTCGGTGCGCGTTGCAGGCGCAGTGGGGCCGTCAGTGTAGCGCAGGTTTTCCGCAGAGTCAGCAGCAGCGGCCCGGCTTGACGCCCGCAGGACAGCGTGCCCAGACTCGGGATGCGGCACAGCGGGCCGTGCGGCAGGTGGCGATGCAGTACCGATTGGCAACGCGCGCGGACATTCCCCGCCTGCGCGACCTCATGAACGCGCAGTACGCCCGCAAGAAGACCGACGCGTATTTTCATTGGCAGTATTTTGACAGCGCGTGGCCCACCCGCGTCGTGGTCACGGACATCGACGGCCAGGCGATGGGCATGTTCGGGATGCAGGCGCGGCGTCTCGCGGACGGGACGCGCGTGGGCCAAGCGATCGATCTGCTGCTCGACCCGACCTTGCGTGGCACCGGCGCTTTTGCCGCCATGGGCGCGCGGGTGCTGGCCGAGTTGCCGGATCTGCAGGCGGTGTGCGTGCTCCCCAACTTGAATGGCCGCAATGCCGTGGCGCGCGCGCTGCAGTGGGACGTCCTGGGCAAGCTGGACGCGCTCGAGTGGCCGACCGATCGGCCGCTGGGGCAGAGCGCCGATCCGCAGCCGCTGGCACCTGCCCGTGCGCAGTTTGCGTGGACGCCGTCGGAGCTGCAGTGGCGGTTCGACGCGCACCCGGACTACCGCTACACGTGGCACGGCCCCGTGCTGACCAAGCTGTTCCAGGATCCGGTGACGGGCCGACGATTTGGCGATCTCGTGCTGGTCCAGGGCTCCCAGATGGCCATCCGCGCGGCGGCGCTGGCGCTGGCGACCGAGGGCGTGGAGCGTGTGACGACGTGGGCGCTTCCGCACACGGCGATGTGGCAGGCGCTGCGGGACCTGGGGTTTCAGCCAGTCGCGCAAGAGCGGTACTTCTGCGTGCGGGTGCTGGATCCGGCCGTGGCGCACCTCGCCGACTGGCGGGCTTGGGCGCTGCAACCGGCGGACGCGGAGTTCTTCTAGGTCCACCGACCTGATTCGAAGCGCAAATTCCGCGGGTCAGACCTGCCCCATCCCGGACTGGACCGCGAGCGCGTACCGCCGGTGCCGCCGCGCGTGACCTTGCAGTCGGCTGTGCTTGGCGTCATGCTGCCGGTCAGGCGCCACATCGCGAGGATGTTCCGCCAGCCGCCAACGCCGGAAGTGAATTGCATGGATCAGCCTCGAATTTCCGTTTGCATCGTGACGTTCAACCGCGCGGCGCGGCTCAAGGAGAACCTCGACCATCTGCTGGCCGAGGACGAGCCCAACCGCGAGATCGTGGTGGTGGATGGCGGCTCCAAGGACGGCACGGTTGCGTTGTTGCAGAGCTACGGGACGCGCGTGCGGTGGCTCTCCGAGCGCGATCGCGGCGAGTACGACGCCTGGAACAAGGCCTTCGCGCTCGCCCGGGGCGACATCGTGAAGTGGCTGCCCGACGACGATTCCCTGCGGCACGGCGCGTGTGCGATCGCCCTGAAATACCTGGACGAACACCCCGATGTGGACGTGCTCTGGGGCCAGGCGCAGCTGTGGCGGGAAGACGAGCACGGGCACCGCGAAAAAGAGGCAGTGACCCACGTGCTGGATCTGGCGCAACTTTCAAAGCGCAACGTGCTGCGGCAACAGCACGGGATGAACAGCGTGGCGACGTTCATGCGGAAATCGCTGGTGACGCGTCTGGGGCCGCTGCGGCTGGACATGACGTGCGGCGACACGGAGTTCTGGGTGCGGGCGATCAGCAAGGGCGCCAAGATGGCGATTGTGCCGGATATCCTCGTGGACTACGTG
Organism: uncultured Myxococcales bacterium; assembly: GCA_903842345.1. Lineage (GTDB taxonomy): Bacteria > Myxococcota_A > UBA9042 > UBA9042 > UBA9042 > CAIYBN01. The sequence goes on along the minus strand of CAIMLR010000004.1, from coordinate 294,937 downwards.
ATCACGGGTGAAAATGGCGTGATTACCAAGAATTGGAAGCTGTCCCGCGACGTGCTGCGGATCAACCTGGAGTACGGGGAGCCGCGCGACGTGGCGTGGACCCTGTGGCACCGCCGCAGCAGCCTCCTGGGCGTGCCGACGCTCCAGCACGAAGTGGGCAAGGTCGCGCACAAGTACGGCTTTCACCCGCTGCGCAAGGTCCGGGCGATTCGCTCGCGGCTGGGCCTATAAACCGGGCGGCGTGAACCCGCGCCGCGGTCGCGGCAACCAAACGACGCCTTGGCACACCGCCGGGCTCTTTCGCGCACCCAAACAGCGCAACGGGTCGATGAGATGGAGTTTTTTCACACACATGTGGCCCCTGACGCGCTGGCGGCCGTCCGCGAGACGCTGGAGTCGACGCGGCTGAGTGAAGGCGTGCGCGTGAAGGCTTTTGAGGCCGCCCTGACGGAGCAGCTCGGGCTCGCCCATCCGGCGGCGGTCAACAGCGGGACGACGGCGCTGCACTTGGCGCTCGTTGTTGCGGGCGTCGGCCCGGGCGATGAGGTCATCCTGCCCGCCCAGACGTTCATCGCGACGGGGCTGGCGATCCTCATGTGCGGCGCCAAGCCGGTTTTTGCCGACATTGACCCGACGACGGGCAACCTTTCCCCGGCCGGTTTTGCCGCCGCCATCACGCCGCGCTCCAAGGCCGTCCTGCCGGTTCACTGGGCCGGGCTGCCGTGTGATATGGACGAGATCGGCGCGATCGCTGCGGTCCACGGGATCGCGGTCTGTGAAGATGCCGCGCACGCGATCGGCGCGTTCTATCGCGGCAAGCCGGTCGGCGCGATTTCCCGCTTTACGGCTTTTTCCTTCCAGGCCATCAAGCACCTGACCACCGGCGACGGCGGCGCGGTCTGCTGCACGGACGCCACGGACGCGCGCGAAGTGTTCCGGCGCCGCTGGTTTGGCATCGACCGCGCGGCCAGCCCGATGAGCGAGCTCGGTGAACGCGAGTACAACCTCCATGACATTGGCTACAAGTATCACCTGAACGACTATTGCGCCGCGCTCGGGCTGGCCAACCTTGCGGACTTGCCCGATCGCCTGGCCCGCCGTCGCGCGATTGCGGCGACGTTTGATGCGGCGCTCGCGGACGTCCCCGGCGTACGCCTGCACGCGCGGCCGCACGATCGCGTGAGCTCGTGGTGGCTGTACGGGATGCGCGTCGAGCGGCGCCTCGATTTTGTCCGCGCGCTCAAAGCCCGCGGCGTCCCGGCCTCCGTGTGCCACTTGCGCATTGACACCAATGCCGTCTTTGGCGGGCTGTCTGACCTGCCGCACACGGCGGAATTCGACGCATCGCAGATCAACCTGCCAGTCCACGAAGGGCTCACCGCTGACGACATCGCGCGCATCATCGCCGCCGTCCGCGCGGGGTGGTAGATGGGGCGCCGACGTGACTGAACCCGCGCCGCAGTCGCTGCTTGGCCGCATCCGCCGTTCGCCCTTTGCCGGCAACCTGCTCTCGCTCGGCGGCGCGGCGATTCTCAACCGCATCCTCGGCTTGGCCACGCTCGGCTGGGCCGCACGCCACCTCGGCCCGGAACTTTACGGCCAAATCGGGTTTGGCCTCTCCGTCACCGCCTACGCGTCCATTCTCCTGTCGCCTGGCCTCACCGCCTGGGGCGTCCGCGCCATCGCCCAGGACCGCGCGGCGGCCGGTCGCCTTCTCATCATCGTCAACGGCACCCAGTTCCTTCTGTCGCTCGTCGGCTTCCTCGGCGCCACCGTGTTCGCGTTCACCTCGCTGCCGGATCCCCAGGAACGCATGGTCGTGATGCTGTCCGCGATGAACCTCTTGCTGCAGGCCCTGTCGGCGGATTGGGTGCTCAACGGCCTCGAGCTCGCGCGCATCACCGCAGGCTTCGGCGTCGTCGTCAGCCTGCTCTCCACAATCGGTCTGCTCACGTGGGTCCATGGCCCCGCGGATCTCTACCACGTCCCGATCCTCGCGTTCCTCTCCGGTGCGGCGTCGATCGGCGGCAGCTACTGGGTCATCGTCCGGCACCTGCGCGTCCACCTCGAGTGGCCGACCTGGCTGCAGGTGACCGGTGCGCTCCGGGCGTCCCTCCCGCTCGGCATCATGGCGGCGCTTGTCGTGGTTCTGCACTACGCCAATAGCCTGATTGTCCGCGGTTTTATGGGTGAGCGGGAGCTGGGCGTCTACCTCTCGTCCTACCGCCTTGTGGAACTGGCGTCGACCATTCCGACCATCCTCGCGGGCGCCTTTTTCCCGCGGCTCGCGCGCACGGTCGTGGGGGCGCCGGATCAGGCGGCGCGCGAGGCCCAGCTTTTTGCCCGCGTCCACATCGTGCCGGGCATGCTTGTCGCGGCGATGATGCTGACCGAGCCGGACGCGATCATCGGCGTCATCTACGGCGCCAAGTACGCGGAGGCCATTCCGCTCCTGCGCATCATGGCGCCCGCGGTGCTGTTCAACTACGCGATTTGCGGCTACACGAACTGCCTCATCTCCTACGGCCGTGACCGCGTGATGCTCGCAGTCGTCATCGTCTCGACTATCGTCTCCGTTGGCGGCGGCCTGCTGCTCGTGCCGCGCTATGGGGCCTTGGGCGGCGCCATCGCGATCGCGTTCGTCGACCTCTCCGGCTGGCTCGTGTCGCTGCCCGCGTATCGCAAGGCCGTGGGCTCGTTGCAGCTCGGCGTGTGGCGCTGGCCGTTCGTGGGCGCGGTCTGCGCGGGCGCCGTCACGCTGGCGCTGCACGCCGTGAACGTGCCATGGCCGGTGCGGATTCCGCTGGCCTGCGCGTGCTACCTGCCGTTTGTGTACATTTCGTTCCGGGACATGCTGCGCGGTCCCACGCCGGCCTAGCCGTTCAGCCCTTGGGCCAAAACCGCGCCTCAATTTCGACGATCATCTCGTCCATCATCCCCTCAAACGTGTACTTCGGCTTCCAGCCAAGGATGCGCTCTGCCTTGTACGCGTGGCCCTGGAGGTGCACCAGCTCGTACGGCCGCACGTAGCGCGGATTCAGCCGCACGTATGGCTCGTAATCGCCCAGCCCGACCTTCTCAAACACGTAGCGCACCATCTCCCGCACGGTCACTTCGCGGCCAGTCGCCACGACGTAGTCGTCCGGTTCATGGTGCTGGAGCATCAGCCACATCGCTTCCACATAGTCGCGCGCATGGCCCCAGTCGCGGCTTGCGTCCAGATTGCCCAGCTCCAGCGTCGTCGCCTCGCCGTGCTTGATCGACAGCGCGCCGCGCACGACCTTGGCCGTCACGAAGTTCAGCCCGCGCCGCGGCGATTCGTGGTTGAACAAGATCCCGTTGACCGCGAACATCTTCTTGGACACGCGGTAGATCTGCGTCATGTGATACGCGTTCAGCTTGGCGGCGGCGTAGGGCGAAACCGGCACCATGCGCGAATTCTCGTCGATCGGATAGTCTGGCGTATTGCCAAACATTTCAGACGACGCGGCGTGATAAAACTTGGCGTGGGGCACAAACTCGCTCGTCGCCTCCAGCATGTTCAGCGTGCCCAGCCCGACTACGCTCGTCGTGTGCATCGGCTCGTAGAAGGACACCTGGACGTGGGACTGCGCCGCCAAGTGGTACACTTCGTGGGGCTGCACCGCCTTCATCACGCGGTAGATGCTCGCCAGATCCAGCACGTCGCCATATTCCAGGTTCAGCTGCGCGCCGATGTGCTCAATGCGCATCGTTTGCGTCTCAGGCGTGGAACGCCGCGGAATGATGCCGTGGACTTGATAGCCCTTCTCCAGCAGCAGCTCCGCCAGATAGGACCCGTCCTGGCCGGCGATGCCGGTGATCAATGCGCGCTTGGTCATCGCAACTCCTTGTGGGCCATTTCAGTACGGATAGATCGAGCGGTACCACGCGACCGTCTCTTCAATGCCTTCAGCCAGCGGCGTGAACGCGAAATTGGGCAGCAGCTGGCGAAACAGCGCGTCGTCCATGACCTTGCGCGGCGCGCCGTCGGGCTTGTCGCGATCCCAATGGACCGCCCCTTGGTACGCCGCTGACGCGATGACGAGGTCCAACAGCGCGGCGATCGACATCCCGTCCTTCTGGCCAATGTTGAACGGCGTGTCCCAGCGCGGATCGGTCAACTCGTCCAACACGGCCGTGATAACCCGGGCAAAATCCCCCGCATACAGCCACTCGCGCACCGGCGCGCCCGTCCCCCACGCGGTAATGTCCGCGTGCGCGATGTCCGCCTTGACCACGCGTGCGCACAGGGCGTTGAGCGCGTGGGCTTTGTTGGGATCGGGCGAGTCAAACGGACCGTACATGTTCGGCGTGAACAGCGTGATGGTGCGGATGGCGTGCTGCATCGCGTAGCACTCCGCCAGGACCGTCATCATCCGCCGCGTCGCACCATACGAGAGCACGGAGCGGTGAATCGGCCCCGACCACAGATCCTGCTCGCGGTACAGCGTCAGCTCACCCGGAAACGCGCAGTTTGCAACTGGCTGGATCAACACGGCATGCGGCAGCCGTTCCGCCAGCGCGCGGTAGATGTTGGTCAGCATCCGGAGGTTGGTATCGACGACCTCCGCCGCGCGCTCTGTCACAAAGTTGAGGCTGCCGACCAGCGCGGCGCAGTTCACCACAACGTCCGGCTTCTGCGCCGTGAACCACGCGAGCGTCTGGTCGAGCGACGTCAGATCAAGGCCATCGCGACGCGACGCGACGCTGACCTCATGCTCCGCGTCCAGCAGCGCGGTGACCACACTGCGTCCGGCAAAACCATGCCCGCCCAACACCAAAACTCGCATTGGAAACCACCTTGTTCGCCGTGCCGCTGACCGGACGCGCTACTTCGTTGCCGTCAGCACGGCTTTGGGCCAAAGGCTCAGGTCAGTTCGCGTTCGACGACGAGCGCCACGGCCTCGCCGCCGCCGATGCAGAGCGACGCCACGCCGAATTGCTTGTTGGCGCGCGCGAGGTTGTGGAGCAACGTGACAAGGATGCGCGTGCCGGAGCCGCCGATCGGGTGACCGAGCGCCACCGCGCCGCCGTGGACGTTGACCTTGGCCGGATCGAGGTTCAGGCCCTGGCCGCACGCGACCGAGACAACCGAGAACGCTTCATTGATCTCAAACAGGTCAATTTCCGCAACCGTCAGACCGGCCTTGGCGACCGCCTTTTCGATGGCGAAGATCGGCGCAGTCGTGAACCACTCGGGCGCCTGCGCATGCGTGGCGTACGCGACGATTTTGGCCAGCGGCTTGAGGCCCAGCGCGCGGCCCTTCTCGCCGGAAATCAGCACCAACGCCGCCGCGCCGTCGTTGAGCGAGCTGGCATTGGCCGCGGTGACAGTCCCCGCCTTGTCAAACGCCGGCCGCAGCCCCGCGAACTTGGCCGGATTGCCGCGTCCCGGCTCTTCGTCGGTGTCGACAATCGTCTGCTCGCCCTTCTTGCCAACAATCGTCACCGGCGCGATCTCGGCGGCAAACAGGCCGGCCGCGACCGCTTCATTGGCGCGGCGATAGGACTCGGTCGCGAACGCGTCCTGCATTTCCCGCGTGATGCCCTTGTCCTTGGCGCAAATTTCCGCGGCGCTGCCCATGTGAAAGTCGTTGTAGACGTCCCACAGGCCATCCTTGATCAGGCCGTCGACGACCTGCTGGTGGCCGAGGCGGTAGCCGTCGCGCGCGCCGGGGAGGTAGTAGGGCGCGTTGCTCATGCTTTCCATGCCGCCGGCGATGACGACTTCAGCGTCGCCCGCGCGGATCTGGCTGGCTGCCAGCATGACGGTCTTGATGCCGGAGCCGCAGACCTTGTTGACCGTCGTGCACGGCGTGGAGTTGGGCAGACCTGCGAAGATCGCGGCCTGGCGCGCGGGCGCCTGACCCTGACCGGCGGGGAGCACGCAGCCCATGTAGACGTCATCGACCTGATCGTGCGGCACGCCGGAGCGTTCCAGCGCGGCCTTGATCGCCGTCGCGCCGAGCTTGGCGGCCGTCTGCGAGGCGAGGCTGCCAGAAAAAGAGCCAATCGGGGTCCGCGCTGCACCAACAATCCATACTTCACGCATGAGAGTCTCCGGCTACACGAGCGTCTGGGCTCGGTCAAGAAGTCCTTGAATTTGCGAGGATGGCCCGGCATTTGGCGGGTCTTCCGGGCGCGGAAGCCTACCACGCACACAGGCGAGCGGCAATCGGCGCGCCGGTCTGGACGCTTGCGGTGGCGGTTGTGTGACAAAATTCGCGGCGCCGCGGCAAAAAGCGCCGGCGACCGAATACCCAGGAGTCCCACCCACGACGGGTGGGTGTTCCCCCGGCGAAGCGCTCGACGCGACCGGCCAAATTCCTCGACCCCCATCGTCTGCCGCCGTATTCTCGGATCCGTCCGCGGCGTCCGCCGCACGAGGTCGCGATGCTGCCGATTATCCAGCCGGTTTTTGGTCCTGAAGAAGAAGCCGCGGTGCTGGCGGTGCTGCGCTCCGGCTGGGTGGCGCAGGGGCCGCATGTGGCCGAATTTGAGCGCAAAGTTGCAGCGCGCGCTGGCGCGAAATATGCCGTTGCGGTGACTTCAGCGACGACGGGGCTGCACCTCGCGCTCGTCGCGGCGGGCATCGGTCCAGGCGACGAGGTGATCGTGCCGTCGCTGTCGTTTATCGCGTCAACCAACGCGGTGTGGATGGTCGGCGCGACGCCGGTGTTTGCCGATGTGTCTGCGGAACTCCCCGTCATGACACCGGAAACCGTGCGATCCGTGTGGACGTCCAGGACGCGCGCGGTGCTGGCGGTGCACCAGCTCGGCGTGCCGTGCGACCGGGCGGCGCTGCGGCAGTTGTGCCGAGAACACGGCGCGCGGCTGATCGAGGACGCGGCGTGCGCCCTCGGCACGCTCGTGGACGCCAAGCCGGTGACGGAAGCAGCTGATCTGGCAGTCTTTTCTTTCCATCCCCGCAAAGTACTGACGATGGGCGAGGGCGGCGCGGTGACGACGGATGACGCCGACGTCGCCGAACGCCTGAAGCGCCTGCGCAACCACGGGATGACGGTGGCGGCGGACGCGCGTCACGGCAACGCGGTGCGTGAAGGTTTCGCGGAGCCCGCGTGGAATTACCGGCTGACCGACATCCAGGGCGCGATCGGCAGCGTGCAGATGGATCGCCTGGACGCGATTCTCGCTGACCGCCAGCGCGTCTGGCAGGGCTACATCGCGCGCCTGGGCGCGGCGCTCCCGCAGGTTCGCGCGATCACGCCGCCGGGCAACGTCCAGTGGAACGTGCAGACCGGGTGCGTGCGGATTCCGGGCGGCATGCGCGACGCAGTGCTCAAGACGCTGAACGAGCAGGGTATTGGCGCGCGGCGCGGCATCCTGGCGGCGCACATGGAGCCGGCGTGGGAGCAGCTGCCGCGCGGACCGCTGCCGCACTCAGAAGCGTGGGCGCATGATTCGCTGGCGTTGCCGGTGTTTCACGGGATGACGGGCGCGCAGCAGGACGAGGTCGTCGCGGCGCTGGCAGCGGCACTGGGCCACACGCGCTGAGCGAAGTCGGAGATCAGCGGTCCTACTCCGGGATGCAGTCGGTCTGACCGACGAAATTGGCTATTCGAACCAAGTCGTCGTGTTCAGAAACCGCAGGTGCACTTGCCGACGACGACGTCGGGCCCATCGGGGCCGACAGGCTGGCAGGTGCAGCCCTTGGCGCCGTTGCAGAACGCCACGATGTTGTCGCATTTCAGCGCCTTGTCGTAGCACAGTCCGCTGGTCGTCGCGTCGCACGCGAGGTCATACGCGGTGGGGCCGAAGTTCTTGCAGTCGCTGTCCTGTTTGCAGTTGCCCGTAGTCGGGCCCGGGTCGCCCCACGCGCTGCACGAGAACGTGATGCCGGAGCAGGTGCCGGCCTTTTTCGCCGCGCAGGTCGCATCGCTTGCGCACTCGACACAGCTCCACGTGCCGTTCACTTGCACGCAGTCCGGGTACGGCGCGTTGCACGCCTTGCACGTGTTGGGATCGGCGATGCACGCGTGCGCCGTCATGTCGCATTTCATGCTCGGCTTGCAGTCGCTGTCCTTGCCACACTGGGCGCACGTGCCGTCGGCGAGCTTGACCGGCTTGGCGTCCGGGCAGCCTGCGGTGTTGACGCACTTGTGGCTCGTCCCGTCGCAGTGGCCGCCGGGGCACTCCTTGTCCAGGAGGCATTCCACGCAGCTGCCGAGGATGCACTTGCCGGCGCAGTTCGCGCAGCCCGGGTCCGCCTGGCATTGGCTGCCGTAGCAGCATGCGAGCCCGGTGAAGCCGCAGACGTTGCCGGCGTCCGTCTTTTGGCAAACGCTGCCCTGCGGACAGTACGCGTTGTTGCTGCAATCCGGCATGCAGAGGGTTTGCGTCGTGAAGTCGGGGCTCGCGAGCGCGGCGCATTTCAGTCCCGGTCCGCAGTCGCTGGGTTTCTTGCACGGCGTGCAGGGCGCCTTGCCGACGCCGCACTTGCCGCTGATCGGATCGCAGATTTGGTCGGTCGGGCAACCGGTGACGAGGCAGCCCGCGCACGCGTAGTTGGGCGGCAGGCAGTGCATCCCGGCGTCTTTCGTGTCGGCCTTGTCGCAGGTGAACTTGCTGGAACAATCCAGCGCGCTTTGGCACTTGTTCACGCAGAAGCTGCCGTTCAGGAGCGCAATGCAGTCAAACGACGCGCCGCAATCGGCTTTGCTTTCGCAGGATTGGCATTGGCCGCCGGGCGCGGGGTCGGTCGTGTCGTCGACGATGTCGGGGCCGACGTCACTGGTCGGGGTGGCGTCGCCGCCGACGTCGCTGGCGATCGCGAGGTCGCTTTCCGCGTCGACCTGGCCCTGGCCAAAGACCTGCGCGTCATCGCCGCAGGCGGGGCAAAGCAGCAGAGCCGAGGCAAAAACGCCGAAAAACACGGTTCGCGCAATCATGACGCTCCTCACTGTCTCCCCCCGGTCCGAGTGTAGCGGTTCCCGTCGCGGAAGGGCAGCGCGCTGCGCGTGTGGTATTTCTCAACGGATGTAGGAAAATGCAACACGAGCACGCCGCCGGATCGCGCTGAAATGCCTGATAGCGCCGCAGATTCAACGCTGTGTGGATCGACCGCGCGCTGGCACGCTGTTTGCTCCCATTTGACAGTCCCTGCCTTCGTCGTAGGGTAGGTGTGGAGGCTACATGTTGCGTCGTATCCGTTTCTGGCTCCTGGTGGCAAGTGCGCTGGTCACCGCCTGCGGATCGGGCACCGTCCCCGCGCCTGCGGACGCGCAGGGCGGCGAGGTCGTCTGCTCCCCCATCACGGACACCGCCTGCTGCGTGGGCGGCGTGATCTCCGGCAAACCGTGCGTCACCGACGGCAAAATCACCTGCCCGGACGGTGGATTCGCCTGCAGCACGATGGGCGGCATTGGCTCCTGCGCCAAGACCTGTGGCGTCGACGGCCTTGGCGATGGCTCGGACTCGGCCGATGACGACGCCACGACGGACGTTGTCGACGTGGCGGACACTGCTGACGTCGCGGACAGCGGCGACGCGCCCGATGGCGGCCCGTGTGACAGTTTCGTCTACATCGACTTTCCCTGCCAATCGGAGACCGTCTGCGTTGGCAACCGCCACGTCCGCCACGACCACACCATGAGCTGCGAGGAAAACGGCTACGACCCCAAGTGCTGCAGCGGCGCCAGTTGCGCGCAAGGCGCCGTCGAAGCGTGCCCGGACGGCACGCTCTGCTTTGGCAACGGCTGGGATCAGGGCTGCCAACCCGCCAACTGCGGCGGCCCCGGCGGCGCGCTTTGCCCCATCGGCCAGACGTGCCAGATGCCGCAGGGAAGCTGCGACCCCGCCGTCACGATGGGCGTGTGCACGAGCGCGACCAACCTCCCCGCGTGCGTCACGTGTGAGAGCGACTGCGCGGGCGAGGCGACCCACTGCGAAGGCGGCAAGATTGTGCAGTGCGAGGAAGTCGGCGGTTGCCTCAAAGTCAGCGCATTTGAGTGTCCCACCGGCAAAGTCTGCGTCGCGGGCGGCCAGTGCGTGCCACCCACCGGCATCGCCGGCCTTCCCTGCGGCGGCGGGGGCGCGTGCACGAACGGTACCCAATGCGTTGGTGCGAGCGGATCGAGCGCCGGCCTCTGTTCCATGCCGTGCGCCAAGTGCAGCGGCGGTACGTGCACGCCACTCCCCGGCGGCTGCGCGGGCTTTGGCCCCGGCGGCGACGGCCAATGCGTCGGCCCTCTCGCCGGCGCGCCCGGAACTCCGCCGATGTGCGCGATTCCGTGCACCGCCAAAGGCGAATGTCCCGCCGGACTGGCCTGCCAGACCGTGCCTACGCCGTTTGGCGGCCCGTCGTGGCCAGCCTGCTTGCCGTTTGGAGGTCCGTGATGCGGCTTTTCCCGCTTCTGGCGCTGCTGGCCCTCGCGCCGCTGGCTGGCTGCCAGTCCGACGCGGACGTCCTCGCCAGCCAGTTTGACCAATCGTGCACGGTCGCGACCGACTGCGTCGGTGTCGAGGAGCTGTCTGTTCGCGGCAGCATGTGCACGTACCGCTGCCCGCGCTCGGCAATCAACGTCAACGCCAAAGCCGCGTTTGACGCTGCCAAGCAGAAAGCCGGCGCGCACTGCACGAGCGTCGCGATGCCGGACTGCATGTCCCCCGGCCCGATCGCGTGCAGCAACGGCCGCTGCGGTTACCCCGCCTTCGACGAGGACGCGTTCAGCAGCGACGTCTCCAGCGACTGACCCTACAGGTCCAGGTTCCGCACGTTCAGCGCGTTGGCGGTGATGAAGTCGCGGCGCGGCTCGACGGCGTCGCCCATGAGCACGTTGAACACGCTGTCGGCAGCCACCGCGTCTTCCACCTTGACCTGCAGAATCGTGCGCTTGGTCTTGTCCATCGTGGTTTCCCACAGCTGCTCCGGGTTCATTTCACCCAGACCTTTGAAGCGGTTGAGCTGCACGCCCTTGGAGCCAAAGTCGAGGATCTTGTCGAGAATCTCCTCAAAGTCCTCCACTTCAAACGACTCCGCGCCGCCTTTCTCGCCGCCGCGGCTCACCGTGTACGGACCCGCGCCCAGCGCCGCAATCACGTCCGCGATGCGGCTCTTGAGCAGCTTGTAGTCCGACCCGCCGATCATCCGCGCGCCAATCACCGTCGTCCGCGTCACGCCCGCGTGGCGGGTCTTGACGTGAATGCTCGGCGGCAGCGCCTGCGCGTCCGCGCCTTCGCCCGCAGTCGTCGCTTCCTGGACGTGGAATTTCGGGATACCCATCGCCGGCTCGTGGATGTGCAGCCAATCGCCCACTTCCGCGACCGCTTCGTCCAGCTTGTCGCGGTCCAGCAGCGTCTCCATCGTCAGGTAGGACGCCTTGACGAAGCCCGACACCACGCGCTCGTCCGTCGCGCCGCCCATGCGTTTGCCGAGGCGATGCATGATGTTGCGGAACTCCACGATCTTGCGCACCAGCTTCTGTAGCTCGATGCCCTGAATCGTCGCCTTCGCGCCGCCAACGGTCACTTCTTCCGTGCCCGCCTCAATGAGGTACGTGTCTTTGGCGCCATCGTCCAGCAGATACTGCTCTTTCTTGCCGCGCTTGGCGCGATACAGCGGCGGCTGCGCGATGTACAGGTAGCCGCGCTCGATGAGCTCCGGGTACTGCCGGAAGAAGAACGTCAGCAGCAGCGTGCGAATGTGCAGACCGTCGACGTCGGCGTCCGTCATGATGATGATGCGGTGGTAGCGCACCTTGTCGATGTTCTTGTCCTCGCCGATGCTCATGCCCATCGCGGTGATGAGCACGATGATTTCCTGGCTCGCCAACATGCGGTCAAAACGCGCGCGCTCGACGTTCAGGATCTTGCCGCGCAGCGGAAGAATCGCCTGGTAGGCGCGCTCGCGACCCGACTTTGCCGAACCACCTGCCGACTCGCCTTCCACGATGAACAGCTCGCACTTGGCCGGATCGCGCTCCTGGCAGTCCGCCAGCTTGCCCGGCAGCGTCGACGACTCCAGCACGCCTTTGCGCCGCACCATCTCGCGCGCCCGACGGGCAGCATCACGCGCACGCGCCGCGTCGATCGCCTTGCCAATCAGCTTCTTGGCCTCGTTCGGGTGTTCCTGTAGGTATTCCGCCAGCTTCTCGCTCACCACGGACTGGACGACCGGCGTTACTTCCGAGCTGACCAGCTTGTCCTTGGTCTGGCTGGAGAATTTCGGGTCGGGCAGCTTCACGGAGATGATGACAACGAGGCCTTCGCGAATGTCGTCGCCGGAAACCGGCTCTTTGACCTTCTTGAGCAGGCCCTCTTTCTCCGCGTAATCGTTGACGACGCGCGTCAGCGCCGCCTTGAAGCCGGTCAGGTGCGCGCCGCCATCGCGGTTGCGGATGTTGTTGGTGAAGCAGACAGCCTGTTCATTGTAGCTGTCGTTCCACTGCAGCGAGACCTCGACCTCGACCATCTTCTTGGATTCTTCAATCCACTTCTTGGACATCATCGTGATCGGCGGATCGTGCAGTACCGTCTTGTTTTTATTGAGGAACTGCACAAAGCTCGCCAGACCGCCGTCAAACTTGAACATCGCCTCGCGCTCGTCGCGCTCGTCCTTGACGCTAATCGCCAGGCTGCGGTTCAGGTACGCCATCTCGCGGAAGCGCGCGGTCAGCGTGTCAAAGTTGAAATCCAGCATCGTGTAGATTTCCGGATCCGGCTTGAAGTGCACGCGCGTGCCATTGCGCTGCGACGGCGCGCCGCGGCGGATGCGTGCGCCATCGGCCTGCAACTGCGTGAAACCGCGCTCAAACCGGATGTGCCATTCGTAGCCGTCGCGCTCAATCGTCAGGTCCAGCCATTCGGAAAGCGCGTTCACAACGGAGACGCCCACGCCGTGCAGACCGCCGGAGACCTTGTACGAGTTCTGGTCGAACTTGCCGCCCGCGTGCAGTTCCGTCAGCGCGACTTCTGCCGCCGAACGTCCGTCGCCGTGGTCGCCAACCGGAATGCCGCGGCCGTTGTCCTGCACGCTGCACGAGCCGTCGAGGTGGAGAACGACTTCGATGTGCGTGCAAAACCCGGCGAGCGCTTCGTCGACCGAGTTGTCCACGACTTCGTAGACCATGTGGTGCAAGCCGGAACCGTCGTCCGTGTCGCCGATGTACATGCCCGGACGCTTGCGCACGGCCTCCAAGCCCTTCAAAACTTTGATGGAATCTGAGCTGTAGTCGTCCACGGCGGCGAGCTGATCGGCGTCCAGCAGGTCGGCGTTGGCGCGATCCAGGATCTGATTGATGTTGGCCATGACAGGCTCCGGGCATTTGCAGGCAAAGCGTTGGGGATTTTTCGTTGAAAAATCAACGGGTTTTGAGAGGGCAAAACCACGTCGATGATAGCACAAAACGGCCAAACGGACAAGCAGACTTGCCATTCCGCCCAAGATGCGCGAACTTGATGGCATGCCGCGTCGCACCCTCCATGAACGCTATGCTCGCCTCCACAAGCTGGGCATGCAGGCGGCCAACCAGTTGCAGGCGTTCGTCTCTCCGGAACAGGAGCGGCCGCTGTGGCAGCAGCTCAGCGAGGAGCTTGGCGAGGCGACGCAGGACATCGCGGCGCTGCTGCTGTCCGGCACGTGGCGGACGCCCGACGAAGAAGTCGACCGACGCATCGCGCAGCTCCTCCAAGGCCAGCATCTGGGCGAATTCGGCGTTGACCCGTTTGGCTACGCGCCGGAGTCGCTGCGGGTCATGGTGCCCATCTTGGACTTCCTCCTGCGCGTCTGGTTTCGCGCGGAGTGCTTTGACCTCAACCGCGTGCCGGAAGGTCGGGTGCTGCTGATTGCCAACCATTCTGGGCAGTTGCCGTTTGACGGCATGGCCATCGGGTCCGCGCTGCTGCTGGAGCACGAGCCGCCGCGCATCGCCCGCACGATGGTGGAGAAATTCGCGACCGCGCTGCCCGGATTTGGCGACCTTGTGTACCGCTGCGGCTCGGTCACGGGCCTGCCGGACAACTGCCGGCGCTTGCTTGAGAACGACGAGTGCGTCCTGGTGTTCCCCGAAGGCGCGCGCGGCATCGCCAAGCCGTTTCGCGAGCGCTACCGGATGACGGCGTTCGGCCAGGGCTTCATGCGGCTCGCGCTGGAGACCAACACGCCGATTGTGCCGATTGCGGTGGTGGGCGCGGAGGAGCAGACGATCAACCTGGGCAACCTGGAGCTGCTGGCGCGGCTACTGCACTTTCCGTCCATGCCGATCACGCCGGGCATGGCGTTTCTGGGGCCGCTGGCGATGGTGCCGTCGCCGGTCAAGTACCGCATCTATTTTGGCGAGCCCATGACGTTTGAAGGCGATCCGAATGACGATGAGGCGGTCATTGCGCCCAAGGTCGCGGCGGTGAAAGCGTCGATCCAGACGATGATGGATCGCGGCCTGCGGGAACGCCGCGGCTACTTCGTCTGATCCTGATACCAAGCCACTTGCGCGGCGATGCCATCGGCGATCGGCGTCTGCGGCAGGTACCCCAGCGCGGCCTGCGCGTGCGTCAGGTCCGCCCATGTGCGCTCGACGTCGCCCGGCTGCATCGGCTGCCATTGGATGCGCGCCGCCTTGCCGACCGCCGTCTCGATGTGCGCAACAAGCTCGCGCAGCGCAATCGGCCCCGAGTTGCCGATGTTGAAGATCTCGTAGCGCGGCACGGTCGTCGCCGCCAGCGCGCGGGCGATGCCGTCCACGGTGTCCAGCACGTACGTGTAGTCGCGGCTTGACGAGCCGTCGCCGTACAGCGCGATGGGCTCGTCGTTGGCGATCATGCGGATGAACTTGGCGATGGCCAAGTCCGGGCGCTGCCGTGGGCCGTAGACGGTGAAAAAGCGCAGGCAGATGACGGAAATCCCGTGCAAGTGGTGCCAAGTGTGGCAGAGCAGTTCGCCCGCCTTCTTGGTCGCCGCGTAGGGCGAGATCGGCCGGTCGACGGGCTCATCCTCGGAGAACGGCACGCGCTGGGCATTGCCGTAGACCGACGAGCTCGACGCGAACACAAGCCGCTTGATGCCGGCCTCGCGCATCGCCTCCAGAACGTGCAACGTGCCGCGGACGTTGATGTCCTCGTAGATCAGCGGATCGCGAATCGACGGCTGGACGCCCGCCATCGCCGCGAGGTGGACAACGGCATCGACGCCGACCATCGTCGCCTGCAGCGCCGGGAGATCGCGCAGATCCACGCGCGCCAGCGTGAAGCGTTCACCGCCGACCTGCTGGATCGCCGCGACGTTGTGCTCCTTGAGCGCCGGATCATAAAACGCGTTGAAATGGTCGAGCCCCGTGACCGTGTGGCCATCGCGCAGCAGGCGCTCGCAGAGATGCGAACCGATAAAGCCTGCGGCCCCTGTCACCAACACGTGCATGTGACCCCGTGCCGATGGATGCATCGGCGGCCGTAGCATAGGGGCAAGCGGCAGCCGCGCCAAGTCCTCTACTTGCCAGCGGACGCGGCGTGTGCGATGGAAGTGCCCGGAGGCAAGATGGTGCGCAAACAGTCGCTCGTGGTCATTACCGGCGTAGGCGGTCGTCTGGGGCAGCTCCTGGCGCGGCGGCTGCATCGGCAGGAAGGCGTGCAAGTGGCGGGCATCGACCGGCGGGCGTTTCCGCGCAAGCCGGCGGACGTCGAACACCTGCGCATCGACCTGCGGCGCAAGGGCGCGGAGGAGCTGTTTCGCACCCGGCAAGTTGACGTGATCTTTCACCTCGGCGTCATGCACGATCCGCGCAAGGACACGCGCGAGCACCACACGTGGAACATTCGCGGGACGCAGCAGATCCTCGAATTTGCCCATCGCTACAACGTCCCCAAAGTGGTGATTCTCTCGACGGGCGACGTGTACGGACCGGCGGGCGACAATCCGAGCTTCATCACGGAAGACGCGCCGCTTCTGGGCGCGCAACGGTTCGCGGCGCTGCGCGATCTCATCGCCGTGGACATGACCGCGCAGTCATGGTTCTGGAAACATCCGGAGATCGAGACGGTGGTGCTGCGTCCGGCGCACATCCTCGGCGCGACGCACAACGCGGTGTCCAATTACCTGCGCCTGCCGCGCGTGCCGGTGTTGATGGGTTTTGATCCGATGCTGCAGGTGCTGCACGAAGAAGACGCAGTGGCGGCGGTGCTGGCGGCGGCGACGCCGGGCGTGCGCGGCGTGTTCAACATCGTGGGGCCGGATGCGTTGCCGCTGCGCAAGCTGATTGAAGTGGCGGGCAAGGAAACGCTGGAGCTGCCGCACGTGCTGCTTCCGACCGTCGTGAATCGGCTGTTCCAGATGCGTTTTGCGGAGTTTCCGGCGGCGGAGCTCGACTACATCCGCTATGCGGCGACGATGGATGGCTCGCGGGCGCGCGAAGTCCTGCGGTTTCGCCACGTCTATGGCGTGCGCGAAGCGGTGGCGGCGGCGCTGCGGCGGGACGTCTTTGACGGCAGCGTGGAAGGCGGACGGAAATCGCCGCGACTGCGGACGACGCGGTTCTGATCAGTCGTTGGCAGGCAGCAGCTTGAACGCCGCGACCGGCCCCGGCACCACGGCGAACTGGCGCTTCTCCGTCGTCGCCTCGCTGCTTGGCCCCAGCCGGCGAAAGACGCACAGCAGCCTCTGGACCGGCGGCTCGCTGTCGCAATCCCACACGCCCTCCTGATCCAGCGGCGCCAGCGGCAGTTCCACGGACTGCACCGCATCCCGCGTCACCTGCCACAGCGCGTAGCCCGCATGCGTCCAGGCGCGGCCCAGATGGGACCCTTCGGCAGTCGCCGGTTTGGCCACGCGCTGCAGGATCAGCGTCCGCAGCGGCTCATCGGCCACCTGTTGCGGCAGCGCGAGGTCCCACGCGCCTTCCCGCCACAGCGGTAGGCGGCCGTCCGCATCGATGGGACCGTGCAGCAGCGCGGCGCGCGGCGTCCCATCCTCGGCCAGCAGGAGCGTGTAGCGGTCCGCGTCGCGGGACTCGTCGTCGCCCGTCGCCATGTCCTCAAAACGCGGCAGGGCGTTGTCGGACAGCCACGTCCCGGTCCGCACGGCCTGCAACTGCGCCAACCAGCCGCCGGTCGGCAGCGCGACGAGCCACGTGAACCGCTTGTCCAGCAGCGTCGGGTGCAGCACAAATTCTGGCGTCGCCTGGGATTCCGGCTGGGACGTCAGCGGCACGTTGTGCGTCCACGCGAGGCCAAACGCCCGCTGCACCTGGCCTTGCGCAGTTGCCTGAACCAGCAGACGTACCTGCCGGCGCAGCGTTGGCTTTGCGTCCACGCATGCGATGTCCACGCCGAGCCACGGCGGCGTCACGTCATCGCCCGGATGCAGCACTTGCACGTGCACGCGGACCGGCGCGTCGTGCGGGCACGCCAGCGTGTCCACGGGCAGGGGCGCCGCGAGAATTGGCTGTGCCGCGGTCTTTGTCGCGCCCTGCAGCTGGACGACTTGCAGCGTCGCGCGCAGCAGCGGATGGTGGCTCTGGCTCAGGTCCGGGTGTTGCAGCTCGCTCAGCAGGGACGACTGCCAATGCACCAGCCAAGTCGGCGGCGATTCGTGCTGTGTCAGGCCGGGAATCGCGTCGTTGGGCTGGCCCGGCGGCTGGCCGCCAGTCAGGAAAGTCAGCAGCTTGGCCTGCAGCGCCGTCGTCTTGGAAAACGCCGGCGTCTCGTCGGCCCGCGCTTGGCTCGCGGTCAGCAGCAGCGCGAGCGTCAGGAGGCGCTTCATCAGCCGGGGCTAGCGCGCGGTATGCGCCCGCGCGACGCGGCCGAGCAGGTCGTCGATGTCATGCTGCAGCGTCGCATCCGCGGTCGCCCGCAGCGGCGTCAGGCGCGCCGGCAGGTCCGGCAGGTCCGCCAATTGCAGGGACTGCACCACGCGTTCGCGCGACTCGCCCTGGGTCTTGGCCAGCAGCGGAATCAGCGCTTCCGTCACACGCTGGCGGACCCGCAGGCCGTCTTCCATGCGCACGCGCCCCAGCGCGTTCCACGACCAGCTCGACGCCAGCGCGCCCATCGCCTGCACGATCCAACGCTGCGCCGCATCATCCTTCGCGGCCGCGAGCGCCGTCACCAGCAACTGCGCGGAATCCGTGCGCTTGCATGCGCCCAGACCGGCAATCGCCGCCGTGTACAGCGGATCTTCCGCGCGGAGGTGGGACTGCAGCGCCTGCAGCTCCAGCGCGCCGCCGAGCCGACCCAGGGCCTCCGCATTGGCGCGCGCGACCGTCATCTGCCGGCCAAGCGGCGCGAGCATCTCCGGACGGCCACGGGCCTGCAGCCACATCGCGTGCAGCACCGGACGGGCGCGCGTGTCGCGCAGCGCGCCGATCGCTTCCAGCATGCCCACGGTCAGCGCGCGCTCTTCCTGCGTGCGCTTTGCCGCGTCCGTCGAGAGGCCGTGCGGCGCCCAATCCAGCGCCAGCGCGCTCAGCATCGGGAGCAGCCCCGCCTGACCCAGCGCGCGCAACTCGCGGCTGCAATTTGGCTCCGGCGTCCGCGCCGTCATCCAGCCCTCGGGCCGACAGCCCTTGGCCACCGCCACCACGTCATACGCCGCCGGCCGCGCCAGCCGATCGGCCATCACCGCGTTCTGCAGCGCCGTGCGGTCCGCAGGCGCCAACAGCCCGGCCTGGATCGCCAGCCCGGTCGGCTCATTGGCCAGCGCGGGAATGGCCAGACCCAGGGAGGTCATCGTCAGCGCCAGGGAAATCATCTTGTGCTTCATCATCTTCAGCCTCGTCCCGAAAGTTTGCGTTGTGCGTCTGCGATTGGAATCAGTGCTTGATCAGCCACCAGAGCATGCTCGGCTGCGGCGGACCTTCCGGATTGGTGCCGCAGTGCACTTCGCCTTCGTTGATGTGGTAGCCCTCAAAATCGTCGATCAGGAACACCTTCATGCCCTGGCCATCGGAGCCCAGCGCGTTGAGCGGCGTGCCCAGCCGGTCCTTCAGGTCCTGCGCGTACACGTCCACGCCGTTGATCTTGGGACCAAACGGGTTGGGAATCTCCATCGTGTTGCCGACAAGCAGCATGTTGGCGGTACCCGGCTGCCACGCGATCTTGCCGCCATCGACCTCCTCGGTCAGGAACGGCATCTCGATGATCTCCGCATCCGTCAGGCCCGTCGCGTCCTTGACCGTCTTGCGAACGCCGTCGGCCTCCGCCTGCGCTTCCTGGGACCACTGCATCAGGTCCGAGTCATTCAACGTCGCCGTCACCGACCGCGCCGCCGGGACCATCGTGCCGTCCGTCGCGCTCTTGTACGTGTTCTTGCCGTCAAACAGCAGCGCGTCGGCGTGGCCGTCGTCCGCCAGCTTCTGCAGCATCTGCTTGGACAGGTTGTTGGACGCGATCAGCAGCTTCCAGCCGCGATCCGTCTTGGCGGGCGTGTAGCTCAGCACTTCGTCCACGTGGCCCACGAGCAGCCAATCGGTCTTTACGACAAGCGACGGCGACTGCGGACCCTGCGCGTCATAGAACGCGTGCGTTTCCGGCAGAATGCCCGAACCGTGGATGATGCGGCCGATCGGGAACTTGTCCTGACCGTTCTCATACGCCGGCAGCAGGTCGTGGTTGCCGTGGCTGTCGAAGCTGGAACCGGTGTTGGGCACCTGGTAGATGGCGATGACGGCCTTGTCCTTGTTCAGGTAGTTGGCGCGCAGCCACGTGATGGGCATGAGCTTGGCCACGCAGTTCGCGTCATACCGGCCCCACGGGCGGGCGTTGACGACGCGCATGCCGTGAATCTTGGTCTTGCCGTCGGCGTCCTTGCCCTGCGGAATGGAGGTCCACGCCGTCTGGTAGTAGTCCTGGGTCCACGCGTCATTCCATTTGCCGCCGCTGGAGCCATTGCCGTACATCGTGTATTTGACGTTGGCGCCGGTCGCGCCGAGCGCGGTCTTCAGGTCGGCAGTGAACTCGCTGAAGTAGTTGGCGGAGCGGACTTCGTCAAACGGCGTCGTGTTGCCGTTGAGGATCCACGGCGCGACGTGCAGGAGCACGGTTTTCTTGCCGTCGGCCAGCGCCTTGGTCGGAATCGGCTTGGCTTTCGCGTCGGCGCCCTGGCCGATCCACATCGTGACGCGCACGTTGCCGTCCCACGTCTCGTCGCGGCGGAAGTCGCGGCCTTCCACGCCGAGCTTGATGCCCGTGCGCAGTTCCGAGGCGGTCAGGATGCCGGCCTTGGCGGTCGTGTCCGAGCAGGTGTCGTCCGCGCCGGTGCAGGACGAGAAGGTCGGCACGCAGTCGTTGTTCACGCCGGCGACGAGCTCCCAGCCGTTGGCGCCGTTCTTCCAAAGGCGGACTTTCTCGGGATTGTCGAGTTGCAGCACGCCGACGTACCCATCGGGCGCGTCCGGCCAAGCGGCGACGCTGATGGGCGCGAGGTCGAGTTCGTCATCGCTGCCGTTGATGAAGGTGTCGAGGACGTCCTCAATCTTGTCCCCGTCGTCGTCGTCCAGGTTGACCAGATAGGACGCGCCAAACGCCGCGCTCCATTCGTTGCCATGCGCCTGATCGTCGGCATTGGCGAGATCGGCCACGCCGTCGCGGTTCGCATCCACGACCAGATCGACGATCGGCGTGACGACAAGCGCAACGTCGGCGCCCGTGTCACTTGCCACATCGTCCGTCGGCGACAGCGTCGTCGTCGTCCCGCAGCTCGCGAGCATGCAGAGCGCCGCCGCTGAAAGGCCGTTTCGGGTGGAGAAACGCTTGAAGAACAGCTTATTGTGCATGACGATCTCGCGGGAAAAAGCGTAAACGTACCGTCGCATCGGACTGGCAAGCCCGGCGCGCCATGCACCCTAGCGGTTTTGTGACGGTCTCGCAACGACGCAGTGCGTCAGGTGCGGGCAAACGCGCGCCGCATCGCCGCCGAATTCCGGGCGGCGACGCAGCGCGGTGCTACTTGATCGAGCCGCGGATGTACGTGTAGCCCGCGACGTTGGCGATTTCCTGAATGTCGATGCCGAGCGTCGTGCCCTTGGGGATCGACGGCGACAGGGTCGACAGGTCGATGGACGGCAGCGGAATCGCGCCGAGGCCACCGGAGATGCCGCCGACGAGGCTGGGCACGAGGCCGGTGATCAGCGACACGAAGATGTCCTTGAACGCCAGCGCCTCCGAGTTGATCTTGGTGACTTCCAGCTTGAGCGCGACGCTCTTGGGGTCGAGCGTCAGGGAAATCGCCTTGGAACCCGGGTTCTTCGGGTCCGCAACGGCCTCAATCTTCACCTTGGCCGTGACCATCGCGTAGGCGTACATGTCAATCGGCGTGCCGCTGAAGCTCAGCATCGCGTGGATGCCCAGATCGCCGATCTGCAACGTCAGCCAGTCGCCGTCCGCGCAGGTGTTCAGGATCGGCGGCAGGAGGAAATCGGTCTCGACCGACAGGTCCTTCACGCCATACGTCGACAGATCGACGTTGCCAAGCACCGACGAGTCCAGCGCCAACTGCAGCAGCCCGCCATTCCAAATCGCTTCCAGCAGCTGGTTGACAAAGTCGTCCGCCAGGCCCACTTCCAGACCGTATTTCTCAGTCGGGTTGAAGACTTCCGGCTTGGCCTTGTCCGCCAGGCAACCGGCGCGACCAATCGAGCCGAGAATGTCGTGCGGCACCTTCTTCTCCGCCGTCATGGACGCCGCCAGACCGAACACGATGCCCTGCTTGGCCTGGAACGACAGCGTCCCGATGTCCGACGTCAGCTTCAGGTTGGCCGGCGCGCCCTTGCCGATGAACGGCCCAAGCGGAATCGTCGTGTTGATCGCGAGCGCGCCCAGCGCGTTGCCCAGCGCACCGCCGATGGTGTTGTTGAGCGTCGGCCCGAGGATGCCCGTCAGCAGGTTGGTGAGCGGTGCGAGAATCGCCGACTCAATCTGGCCGAGGATCGGGTTGATCACATTGGACAGCGGGCCATTGATCGGCAGCGCCTTCAGGTTGGTGAACTGCAGCGTCGTGTTCTTCGCCGTGCTCACCAGCTTGCCGGTCGCGGGATCCTTGGTCAGGAACAGGTCAATGCCCAGGTCGATCTTGTCGGCCGTGATCTGGATCGTCACCTTGACGGGCGGCAGGCCAAACGCGGTCTGGATGTCCATCTCAATGTCCGCCGAGAACGAGTAGATCGTCGCGCCGACGTGGATGCCGCCCTGCAGGACTTCCATCGCGATGACCGGATAGCCGTCGTTCTTCGACGGGTCGCCCAGCTTGACGTTCTTGATGTAGATGTTGCCGTTGATGGCGATCGGGCCGGCGATCGGGACGTTCACCGGGATGCCGTTCGCGCCGAGGAGCGAGCTCAGATCCAGCGAACCAAGGACGATTTCCAGCACCGTCGCGATGTCATGCGGGTGGACGTGATCATGCGGCGGGTGGTCGAGGACCGTCTGCGACAGCCAGATGCCGATCGCGTCGTTGATTTCACTGTCCTTGGGCGCGTTGAAGTCAGACAGGTACCACTTGGTCGAGTAGTAGTAGGTCTGCACGCCGGTGGAGATGTTGTCCCACTCGTCATGCGCTTCCCATTCGATCGGGTTCATGCCCCAGACGCTCGGAATGTCGAAAGAGAACGAGCCATCGCCCGCGACCGTCACGACCTGACCGCCGATGGTGAAGGACTTGAGCGCGCTGGTCGCGTCGATCACGGTGCCCTTGACGTGGACCAGCGGGTCGCCGTTGAGCGTTGCGCCGCGCTTCGGCTCCGTGATGAGCACCATCGGACCGACGGAATCGCACGTGAGCGTGGTCTCCGCCGAGAGGCTCGGGTAGTCCTGGCTGATGCCGGCGAAGTGGTAGTGGCCGTCGGTGTTGAAGGAGTAGCTCTTGCCGCCAGCGTTCACCGTCACGCCCTCGGGCGGATCGACCGCGCACGGCTGCTGCAGCGGCATCTCCGGCACGTCATTGCCAAACTTGTCCTTGCCCAGGCCAAACATCTTGATCGTGTCGTCGATCTTGTAGAAAGGCTGCTTGGGCTTGGGCATCAGCGTCATCGAGATCGGCGCGCCCGGCGTCACAGTCAGCGTGCCCGGCGTGGCGTTGTCCTTGGTGACGTCGGTCATCATGCACAGGATGTCGTACTTGCCGGACTTCGTTGTCGTCAGCCCGCCGCTGCCCGACGTCAGGTCCTTGGGGTACATGAGCGTCGCGCCGGACGCGTCAACCGTGTTGCCCCATTTATCCACGGCGGCGCAGGTGACCTGCGTGCTGCCGGCACCGGCTTCAAACGTCGGCGGCGTCACGGTCGCGGTGGTCTTGTACGCGGCGCCCGCGGTGATGACGAGCGGCGCGCCATCGCTGGTGGCGTCAGGGGAGCTGTCGAGGCCGCACTTGACCGTCGCGTTGCCCGCGATCCAACCGGTGACGGTCAGGTCCGTGATCGTGCCAGCAGTCGGCGGGTCGATCGCCAACGTCCACGCGATGCCGTCCTTGCCCACGTCGTTGCCATACTGGTCCTTGCCGGAGCAAGCCGCGCTCGCGACGTCGCCCGCGTGAATCGTGCCGGGATTGATCGTCGTCGTCAGAGCCGTCGCCGGACCGGCGTTGACGGTCAGGATGGCCGACTTGTCCTTGGGATTGGTCTGGCGGTCGGGCAGGGTGCACTGCACCTGGTACGTGCCCGTCAGCGTCGCCGTCAAGTTGGCCTTGTCCGTCGTGACGCCCTTGTTCGGCGTGACGTTGTACGTCGGCAGCGGAATCTTCACCTCGCCCGGCTGGCCGATGCACGTCACTGTGACCGTCGTTCCCGCGGTGACCTTGGTCTCGTTGAGCTGCGTGTCGACCGACTCGAGCGACGCGAGCTGACCGGGCTGCAGGCCCAGACCGATGCCGAGGTCGTCACTGCCCGTTCCCGCCGTGTGCGCGTCGCCACAAGCGGAAGTCAGGACGGCGAGGGCCGCGATGGCACAGACACCAACGGTGAAACGGGGTGAGGGCAGGAACATAGTTGCACTCCGTGCGCGGTAGCGCGGGCCCGGCGGGAGTGTGCCTCCGGCCGCGGAAATCCGCGCCAAGCTATGAAAAAACCTCGGCCAATCGACCGGGCGGGCAAATCCTACCAGAAGAGTCAAACTTGCGCGAGTTACAATTTGTGTCACCTCCTTGTGACGCTGATCGCTGATTCTACCGCGCTTTGGCGATTGGCGACCGCAGGATCTGTCGCTACACTCCGCGTTCCCGTCCCATCGGACGCTGCGAATCGCCATGCACGTCACAGAAACCCGCGTCTATCAAGGTCCCAATCTTTACGCGCACTTTCCAGTCATGCGCTGGACGTTGCAGTTGGGGCCGCTTGAGGACCAGCCCTCGGACGCGATCCCGGGGTTTGTCGATGCGCTCCTGGAGCGCGTGCCGACCCTTTGGGAACACACGTGCAGTCCCGGCGTGCGCGGCGGTTTCGTCCAGCGGCTGCGCCAAGATGGCGGCACCTGGATGGGCCACGTCCTGGAGCACGTCGCCATTGAACTGCAGAATCTCGCCGGCGCGCGCGTGAGCTTTGGCAAGACGCGCGGCTCCGGGCATCACGGTGAATATCACGTGGTGTTTGAGTACGAAGAAGCGCGCGTCGCCCAAGCGGCGGCGGAGCTCGCGATGAAGCTGCTGCACCACCTGGTGCCGGCGGAACTGGCGCCGGACGCCAAGCTGGATCCGGACTTCAACTTTTCATTGGAGCTGGACGACCTGATCCGCCAAGCGCAGCGCCGCGCTCTGGGGCCGTCGACGGGCAGCCTCGTGCGGGCGGCGGAAGCGCGCGGGATTCCGTGGATTCGCCTGAACGACCATTCGCTCGTGCAGTTTGGTCACGGCAAGCTGCAGAAGCGCATCCAGGCGACGGTCACCAGCGAAACGCGGCACATCGCCGTGGAGATCGCCAGCGACAAGCAGGAGACCAACAAGATTCTTGCGGATCTGGGGCTGCCTGTGCCGCGTCAGGAGATGGTGTATTCGGCGGAGGACGCGGTCAAAGCCGCGCGGTCGATTCGCTTTCCGGTCGTCGTCAAGCCGCTCAACGCCAACCACGGGCGCGGCGTGTCCATCAACCTGACGACTTCAGACCAGGTCGCGCTCGCGTTTGAAAAGGCCGCGGAGCACAGTCGCGCGGTGTTGGTGGAGACGTTTGTCGCGGGTTTTGACCACCGGATGCTCGTGATCAACGGCGAACTCGTCGCGGTCGCAAAGCGCGTGCCCGGCCATGTGGTCGGCGACGGCAAGCACACGATTGGCGAGCTCGTCGACATCGTGAACAGCGATCCGCGGCGCGGCATCGGTCATGAAAAAGTGCTGACCCGACTGGCGTTTGACCACCAGGCTGAGCGGCTGATGGAGCAGGCGGGCGTGACGCGCGAGAGCGTGCTGCCCGAGGGCGAGATCCTGTACCTGCGCTCGACGGGCAACCTGTCGACCGGCGGCACGGCGATTGACCTGACCGACTCCGTGCACCCGGACAACGTGGAGATGGCCGTGCGCGTCGCGGGCGCGATTGGCCTGGACGTGATCGGCGTGGATTTTCTGACGCAGGACATGACGCGAAGCTACCGGGAAGTCGGCGGCGCGATCTGCGAAGTGAACGCTGCGCCGGGTTTCCGCATGCACGTGGCGCCCAGCGAAGGCAAGCCGCGCGACGTGGCAGGCAAAGTCATCGACATGCTGTTTCCGCCGGGCACGTCGGCGCGCATTCCCATCGCCGCGATTACCGGCACGAACGGCAAGACGACGACGTCGCGCATGTTGGCGCACATCTTCAAGCTGCGCAGCGAGATTGTCGGGCTCACCACGACCGATGGCGTCTACATTGACGGCCAGCGGACGGTGGAAGGCGACATGACCGGGCCGATGTCCGCGCAAATGGTGCTGCGCGACCCGAAAGTGACGGTGGCGGTGCTGGAGACGGCGCGGGGCGGCATGTTGCGCGCGGGGCTTGGCTATCGCTGGCCGGACGTCGCGTGCTGCCTGAACGTGAGCGCGGACCACCTGGGGCTCGGCGGCGTGGACACGCTGGAGCAGCTTGCGGCGGTGAAGCGGATTCCGATTGAAGTGGCGCGTGAAGCCGTGGTGCTCAACGCCGACGACGACTTGTGCCTGCACATGGCCGACCACAGCCAGGCCAAGCACGTGTGGTACGTCACGATGAATCCGGCGCACGCGCTGGTCCGCGAGCACATCCGCGCGGGCGGCAAGGCGGTCGCGCTCGAGGCGGGCGTCAACGGTCACATGATTGCGCTGTACGACCGCGGCCAGCACCTGCCGCTGCTCTGGACGCACCTGATTCCGGCGACGCTGGAAGGCAAGGCGATGCACAACGTGCAGAACGCCATGTTTGCCGCGGCGATGGCCTACGCGATGCACGTCAAGCTCGACGACATTCGCCACGGGCTGCGGACGTTTGACTCGACGTTCTTCCAGACGCCGGGGCGCATGAACGTCTATGACGGCCTCGGTTTCAAGGTGCTGCTCGACTACGGCCACAATCCGGCGGCGGTCCAGGCGATGTGCGCGCTGGTCGACAACCTCGTGGCGGGCGGCGTGTTGGGGCAAGGTGGCAAGCGCGTGTGCGTGTTGGCGGCGCCGGGCGATCGCCGCGATTCAGACATCCTGGAAGTGGCGCGCATTGCCGCGCACTCGTTTGATGAAATCATCCTGCGGCGGGACGACAACGCGCGCGGTCGCGCCGACCGCGAGGTGCCGTTGCTGCTGCAAAAAGGCCTGATCGCCAACGGTTTCCCGCCCGACAAGCTGACGATTATCACGCACGAAGTCGACGCACTGCAGGACGCGCTGGATCGCTGCAAGCCCGGAGATTTGCTGTTGGTCTTCTGCGACAAGGTCACGCGGTCCTGGAAGCAAATCATCTACCACCATCAGCAGCAGGGGGGGCGGCCGCCGGAGGAAGCTCAGGAGCCGCAGGGCGTGAGCGCGCAGCCGCAGGAGGATGAAGTGCCGCTGAGCGTCGCCGGTCTGGTGCGCGATGAGCGCGGCGTGCGACTGCCGCGGCCGGAAGAGGCCGATTGATGCGAGCCGTTGCTGCGCGGCGCCTGACGGGGCCAAGCTGGTGGTTAGCGGCTCCCGGCGCTGCGGTGGAAGTTGAGTTCGCCCCGGGTGACGACGCGGAGGGTGCGTTTGCGTCATGGCGTCAGCGCGTGACCGCGGCGGCGGCGGCGTTGGCGTGGCCCGATCCCGCGTTTGGCCGGACGACGGGTGCGGGATGTGCGACGTGGGCGTTCACGGCGCCGATCGATCAACTCGGAACTGCGGCAGAGCTTGCCGAGGCGGCGTGTGCAGAAGCGCCGGTGGAACTGGTCGCCCTGCACGCGCTGGCGGATGCGGAGGCGCAGCCGCGGGCGATGGCGTGGATCGCGGCGGCGGATGCGCGAGGCCTGCCGTGGCTGCTGGACGACGAGGGCCTGACGTTGGGTCTGGGCGCGCATGGCCAGACGTGGCAGCTGGATGAGCTGCCCGCGACGCCGGATGTGCCGGAGCGGCTCCAGACGATCCCGCACGCGCTCATCACCGGGACCAACGGCAAGACGACGACGGCGCGGATGCTCGCGCGCATCCTGCGGCATCACGGTCTGTTCGCGGGCAATACGTCGACAGACGGCCTGATGTTGGACGGCCGCCTTGTGACGCCGGGCGACTGGACTGGCCCGGGCGGCGCGCGCCAGGTGTTGCGCAATCCGCAGGTGCAGGCGGCGGCGCTCGAGACGGCGCGCGGTGGTTTGCTGCGGCGCGGTTTGGCGTCGCGGTGGGCGGACGCTGCGCTGGTGACCAACGTCAGCGACGACCATCTGGACCCGCAAGTGGCGACGGAAGATGCGATGGCGGACGCCAAGTTGGCGATTCGCAGAGGCATCCGTCCCGGCGGCCTGTTGCTCCTGAACGCCGGGTGCGAGCCGCTCGTGGCCGCGGCCCAACGCCTGCATTTGCCCGATGGGCCCTACGCGCTCGCGTGGTTCTCGCAGCACTACGGCGACCTTTCGTGCCTGCCCGGGCGCACGCGCGCGTGGACGCAGGACGGGGCGATCTTCCTCGAAACGGCGGCGGGTCGGCAATTCGTCGCGCGGCTCGCGGACATTCCGGCGACGTTTGCTGGCCACGCGCCGCACAACGTGGCCAACGCCCTGGCGGCGACGCTCGCGGCGCATGCGATGGCTGTGCCGGTTCCGGCAATCGCGGCCGGTCTGGCGGCTTTTGGCTCCACGGTCGCCGACAACCCGGGGCGCGCCAACGTGCTGCACCTGAACGGTGCGACGATCCTCGTCGACTTTGCCCACAATCCCGATGGCGTCCGGCAAGTGGCGGCGCTGATTGACGCGTGGCCGTCAACCCAGCGCACGTTGCTTGTTGGCCAGGCGGGCGACCGCACCGATGCGCTGATGCACGCGCTCGTGACCGCAACGCTCGCGTTTCGGCCGGATCGCGTGGTCCTCAAGGACACGGACCACTACCTGCGCGGTCGGGAAAAGGCTGAAATCACGACGGTCCTGCACCGCTACTACACGCTTGAAGGCGTGCCCGAGGCCGCGCTTGTCACGACTGCGGATGAGCCGAGCGGCATCGCCGAGACGCTGCGCGACGCCCAGCCCGGGCATCTGCTGATCCTGCTCATCCACGACGATTTTTCCGCGGCGATTGCCCAGTTGCGTGCGGCAGGAGCGGTTGAGTCGTGAACGTTGACGCTTTGCCCGGACTTGACGCGCATTGGCGCGCCGCCCTCGCAGCTGGCGAGGCCGCGATTGTCCAGCCCGGCGTTTTGGCCTGCACGTTTGTCCTGCGCGGCGCGATGCGCACGGCCGATCGGCGCTGGCGGCAGGGTGTGCGTAACCCACAGTTGCCGTGCGAGATCGATGACATAGCCGTCGCCACGCTGTCGGAGCGCCACGTCTACCGCGTGGAGGAGCAGGTCGCGGAGTGCCTGAACGCCTGGGCGCACGGTACGCGCCGGTTGCACGCGCGGTTCGCGATCCCCGATCCGCTGGACCTGCTGGCCGTGCAGGCGCGCGGCGAACGCATTGTCTCGCTGTTGCCAGAAGGCGTGCCCACCGGTCACGAGGCCAGCAACTTTGAGTTCGCGCTCCACGACCTGTGTCACGCCGAGAAGTTCTTTGCTCCGGAGCATTTTCTCGGCCAGGTTGGGCTGTTTTCGCTGATTCTGGCGGCGCGCCAAGGCGCGGATTGGGAGCCCTTGACCCGGAATTTCGACGACACTTGGCCGGCGGAATTCCACCACGTGGCCGCGGACATGAATGGCTCGCCGATGTTCCTTTTTGCCGCGCTGCGGCGCAAAATCATGAACGCTGCGCTGCGAATTGACGCCGATCCGGTTGCGGCGCGCGACGCGCTTCTCGCGGCCCTGCGCCTGCCCGATTACGTGGCCCGCTCGGGGCAGCTCTTTACGGTGCACCCGAACGTCGATCCGGTCGAGACGCGGCACCATGCGGACGTATTGACCGGGCATTTTGCCGCGCTGGGTGAGCGGATCATGGCGGGCAAGGCCGAGCCGCGCTGATCACGCCAACGCGCGCACGAGCTCCAGCCACGCCTGCAGCCAGACCCGACCCGCTTCGCAGCCGTCGTCCCAGCCCAACTCCGGATGGAATTGGCTTGCGAGAATCGGCCGCCGCCGGTGCGCCATCGCCTCGACGGGCGTGACGTCGCTCCACGCCACGGTCACAAACGCGCTCGGCGCTTCCGCCAGCTGCTCCACGTGGCTCTCAAAACACTGACCGCCCAGATCCCGCCACCGCAGCAGCTTGCGCCGCGACGCGTCGGGCAGCCAGGCCGGCAGCGCCGCGACGTCCAGTCGCACGTCCAGCGGCCCGCGAACTTTGCGCAAACCGTCGTAGTTCTCCCCAACCGACTCGCCGAACGCCGTCGTCAGTCGACCGCCCCACGCGAGCGCGAGCGCCTGCATGCCGCCGCACACGCCGAGCATCGGCCCCGGGAACACCTCAGCCAGCGCCCGCAGCCACGGCAGGAAAGCCCGATCGTAGGCGGAAAACGGCGTGCCTTGGGGCCCCAGCACCAGCGCCGTCGCGCGGGCAATCAGCGCCGGATCGCGGCGAATCTCGGCAAAATGCAGGAGCCGGATGTGGGCTTCTGGCAGCAGCGTCTGGATCGCCTGCGCAATGCGCTCGCACCCGCCGCGTTCGGCAGCCTGCAAGTTGAGATTGCACAGCACGATTTCGATCATCGTTCAATCGCCAACGGTCCGGCCGCGCCCCGGCTCGCCCGGCGCCAGGCCGTCCGGCAAACACTGGCCCGGCGCTTGCCACCAGGATTCCAGCATCGGCGCAAGCGTTTCCGGCTGTTCATGGTGCAGGTTGTGACCCACGCCGCGCAGCACCCCGGCATGCAGCCGCGGCACAACCGCGTGGCGTGCGTGGAGGTCCGGCGGCAGCCACTCGCTGTGTTCGGCGTAGATCGACAGGACCGGCATCGGCAGCTTGGCCCACAACTGCATGGCCTCGTCGATGCGAAACGGCCGCGCGGACGGCGTCCGGTGCAGCGGATCGTGCCGCCAGACCAGGCCATTCCCGAGCGGTTCCGTATTCGTCGCCGCCAGCCGCAGCGCCATTTGCGCCGGCAGTCGCGGATTGGCTTTTTGCAGCCGCGCCGCTGCGTCTGCGACAGTCGGCATCGTCCGCCGCGCCGCACGCCGTTCGGCCACGTCGCCGGTAAAGCCCGGGATCCGCAGCGCGTCCAGCCACGCTTCCAGCCGCGCGGGCCATGCGTCCACAGGCGACTCCAGCGGCCCCATGCCATCGAGCAGCGCCAAGCTCTGCGTTTGCCCCGGC
The DNA here is from genome assembly GCA_903842345.1 of uncultured Myxococcales bacterium. Lineage (GTDB taxonomy): Bacteria > Myxococcota_A > UBA9042 > UBA9042 > UBA9042 > CAIYBN01. Next base: position 264,148 of record CAIMLR010000004.1, on the reverse strand, counting down.
CGCACCGCCAGGAGCGCCGCCGTGATCATGCCGCCCATCGAGTGCGCCACGACGTGCTGCGGCTGATAGTCGCGCAGCAGGCCATCGAGATCGTGCCAGAAATCGGCAAAGTGGTAGTAACCGCCAGAGCCGACCCAGCCGGAATCGCCATGCCCCCGCGCGTCCGGCGCGATGATGTGCCAGCGATCGCAGACGTGCTCCGCGATCGCCGCGAAACTCTTGCCGTGATCGAGAAAGCCGTGCTGAAAAAGCACGGACGGCAGCGCGGGGTCGCCCCAGCGATGCACCGCGAGACGCAGCCCGCGCACGGTGTGAAAGTCGGTCTGGATTGCCGCCACGTCGTTCCTCTCCATCGGCTGAACCGCAGCATGGGCGGCGCGCGCCAGCGGTGTCAATTGCCCTTGCAGCCGTGCCGCGTTCAGCCTACGGTGGCGGCGGTTTCAGGGAGCCACGATGTACGAATCCACAAGCCCATCCGCCGCGTGCGGGGCCCAAGCATGAACGCGCCCAGCCGACAGCTCCTGAAATGGATTGGCAACAAGCACCGCGTCGCGGAAGCCATCACCAGCCATTTCCCCACTGATTTTCGCCGGTACTACGAGCCGTTCGTCGGTTCAGGCGCGGTCCTCGGCACGCTTGCGCCGCGTGACGCCGTTGCGTCGGACGTGCTCGCGCCGCTGGTGCAGATCTGGCAGCGCGTGCAGACCGATCCGCAGGCGGTCTATGCTGCCTACGAGGAACGCTTCACGGCGTTCACGACCCAAGACCGCAAGACCGTTTACCGTGCAATTCTCGATCGCTACAACGCGACCGGCGATCCGGATGACCTGCTCTTTGTCGCGCGCACCTGCTACGGCGGCGTCATCCGTTTTGACAAACAGGGCACGATGAACACGCCCTGTGGCATCCACCGTGCGCTGCCGCTGGCCAAGTTTGCCGACGCGCTGGCGCAATGGCAGCCGCGCCTGGCCGGGACGGTGTTTGTCGCGGGCGATTTTGAGGCGCAAATCGACGCTGCCGGGCCGGGGGACCTCGTCTACTGCGACCCGCCCTACCAGGACTGCGGCAAGAACCTCTACGGCGCGCAGACCTTCAGCCTGCAGCGGCTGTTTGGCGCGGTGGAGCGCGCGCGCGGGCGCGGCGTGCGCGTGGCGCTGAGTCTGGACGGCTCCAAGCGTTCCGGGGACCGCATCTGCAACGTCGCCATTCCCGAGGGCTTGTTTGCCCAGGATATGGAGGTCAAACTGGGGCGATCGATGCTGCGGCGGTTTCAGATGGCCGGACAAAGTCTGGAGGCGGAACACGTCGCCGATCGCCTGCTGACGACGTGGTAGGGGAGGGCGCATGACGCGAGGGTGGAGCGTGTGGCTGCTGGCGGCGCTGATGTGTGGCTGCAGCGATGATGTGGCGACGGGCGCCGGCGCTGGCCAAGCCGACGCGATCGCGGTCAGCGACACCCTGGTCAGCGATACCGCGATCGACGCAGCGCTCGACATCCCGAGCGAACTCACAGCGACCGGCCTGCCCGCTTGGCTCACCGGGACGTGGCTGGAGTGCGGCGGCGACTTGACCATCACCCCCGCTGGGCTCGCCACGTGGCACGCCGCGGTCGGCCCGTGCAGCGCAACATCTCAACTCCAATGGCAAAACGGCGCCCTGACGTTCACAAGCGTCGCGGTCGATCAGTGCCCCAACGGCGCGCCGACGTGGTTTGTCGGCGGCGGACAGGCCAGTTTTGACGGCGTCCTGCTCACCTTGGTCAATCCCAAATTCTTCGCCGGACTCAAGCGCTTCAGCGCCAAGCCGACCCGGGAAAACTGGGCCTTCACCGCCAAGACCGGCGGCATCGGCACGATGCGGCTGTGTTTTGACGAGAACGGCCAGTTCTACGATGGCAGCTGGTCCTCCAGCAATTGCAGCTTGTTGGCGTGCGGCTCCATCGTCGCTCAGGTCAAGCACGTGGGCACGGAGACGCACGTCTGGACGGAATGCCAGGGCAGCTGTCCGTGCACGTCCATCGTCATTGCCACGACCAAGACCGCGACCGCGATGTCCGGCAAGTACGCGGGCGGAAATTGTCTGGGCGGGGAAAACGGCACGTTTGATGCAGTCGCCCAACCGTTCAAGAACTAGCCGGAAATCGCCACGCGATCGCCCTCGAACGCTTGCACGCCCGCGCGGAACGCGTCGGGAATGCGGACCGGCCGGAACGCGTCGTCCAGCCAAGCCAACGTCAGCGCGCCCGACGCGACGACCTTGGGCGTGCGCTTGTTGACCATCAGGAAGTGGAACGTGTAACTCGTGGCGCCGACCCGCGCGAGGCGGACGTTGACGACCAGGATGTCGTTGTAGTGCGCGGGGGCGTGAAAGTTGAGGTGCGCCGCGACGACCGCGCCGGGGATCAGATCGCGCACCGGGCCGCCTTGCTTCTGCAGGCCCAGGTGGTTCAGATAGTCCATCCGCCCGACGTCCATGTACACGGAAAAACTGCCAAAGTAGACGATTCCGACGGCATCCGTCTCCGACAGCCGCACGCGGATTTCCGTGCTGAACGAGTAGGCGTTGCGATCGTGCGTGATGTCGCTGAGCTGCATGGGGGACCCGCTCCTGACCGGGGGCGCGCGAGTCTAAGCGAGTCGTGCGGGGCTGGCGAGCACAACTTCGTCAAAGCCCGAGCGCGCCAGTCGACGTTCGCGACAGGCGTGCTATCCTCCGCGTCCCATGGCACTTCCTCGGCCCACAGCCAAACAAGTTCTCCCCATCGTATTCCTGACCATCCTCCTCGACTTGCTCGGGTTTGGTCTGGTGATACCCATCGCCCCCTTCTACGCCCAGCATTTTGGCGCGACGCCCAAGGTCATCACCTTGCTCGGCGCGGCCTACTCGCTGATGCAGTTGATCTTCATGCCCATGTGGGGCCGCCTCTCGGATCGCATCGGTCGCCGCCCGGTCATCCTGATGAGCGTCGCGGTGTCCTGCGTCGGCTATCTCTGGTTCGGCCTGGCCTCGCAGCTGTGGATGCTCTTTGCCGCCCGCATCCTCGCCGGTTTTGGCAACGCCAACATCGGCGCGGCGCAGGCGATCATCGCGGACACGACGGAGCCGTCCGAACGCGCCCGCGGGATGGGCATGATCGGCGCGGCTTTTGGCATCGGCTTTGTGCTTGGCCCGGTGTTCGGCGGCATTCTCGGCAAGATCGACCTCGCGCTGCCCTCCTACGTCGCCGCGGGTCTCGGGCTGATCAACTGGATCATCGCGTGGATCCGCCTGCCGGAGACGCGGGACCCGGAGCACATCGAGGCGCGCAAAGCCTTGCCGCCCGGCGCGCTTCTGGCGCTGCTCAAGAAGCCGTCGGTCGTGCGCTTGCTGCTTGTGACGTTCACGGTCACCACCGGCTTCGCGTTGATGGAGCAGATTTCCGGTCTGTTCATCCAGAGCATCTGGGTCCCGACGCCGGATCTTTCCGTGACCGAGGCGATTTCCGGGCTGTTCACGCAGCAGGCGTGGCTGCCGATTCCGGTGAAGTCGCTGATGACGGAGAACGTCGAGCAGCTGCACAAACAGGCGGCCGTGCTGTCAACCGCGGTGCTGGCGGCGGTCGGGCTGACGATGGTGATCGTCCAGGGCGGGCTCATCGGCCGGCTGGTCAAACGGTTTGGCGAGGGCTCCTTGCTGCGTTTTGGCACGATGACGCTCACGATTGGTCTCCTTGGCATGGCCGTTGTCGGCACGTTTGGCTGGTATCCGGGCATGTTCCTGGCGTCCATCGTGCTGGCCTTTGGCTCGGCGCTGAACACGCCGTCGGCGACGTCGCTGCTCTCCCAGCACGCCAAAGCGGAACAGCAGGGCGGGCTCCTCGGCGTTGGTCAGTCGATGTCGGCGGCGGGGCGCGTCATCGGTCCGGTCATGGCCGGTGCGCTTTTTGAAGTGGAAGGTCGGTTGCCGCTGTTGATTGGCGCGGTGCTGACGTTCATCGCGTTCATCCTGACGCTGCGGGTCGGTCCGCCGGTGCTGCCGAACCACACGCAAACCGATTGACGGGAAGCGCCGGCAAGGCGCATCGTGACGGCGTAGGCCGGGCACCCAACCACGCGCGGCCCTTGGCAACTTCTGCTCCGTTGGATGGTCGATGTCAGTGGACCTGAACAGCATGGCGGTCTTCGCCCGCGTCGTCGAAGAGCAGGGCTTTTCGGCGGCAGCGCGGCGGCTTGGCCTGTCCAAGTCGGCCGTCTCCAAACACGTGGCGCAACTGGAAGACCGCATCGGCGCGCGCCTGTTGCACCGGACCACGCGGCGTTTGCGGCTGACGGATGTGGGCGCGGCTTTCTACGAGCGCTGCGCCCGCATCCTGGCTGAAGCCGAAGAAGCCGAGCTCGCCGTTTCCCGCATGAGCTCCGCGCCACGCGGCACCTTGCGCATCAGCGCGCCCGTCAGCTTTGGCAGCCGTTTCCTCGCCGGGCCGATCGCCGAATTCGCCATCCGCTATCCAGAATTGCGCATTGAGATGGTGCTGAACGACCGCCTCGTTGACGTCGTCGATGAAGGCTACGACGTCGCCATTCGCATCGGCCGTCTCGCCGATTCCAGCCTCATCGCCAAGCGCCTGTGCACGATGCCCATGCTCGTCGTCGGTTCGCCGGCTTACCTGACGCAGCACGGCACGCCGCTGGTGCCGTCGGATCTGCAGCAGCACAACTGCATGCTCTATTCCCTGTCGACGACCGGCGACGTCTACCATTTTCGCGACGGCGACCGCGAACTTTCAGTCAAGATCGACGGTTCGCTCCGCGCCAACAACGGCGACATTCTCATGGAAGCCGTGCGCCGGGGCGTGGGGCTCGCGTTCATGCCCGCGTTCCTGTGCGGCCGCGACGTGCGCGACGGGACGGTCGTGGAAGTCCTCGCCGACTATCGCACGACGACCGGCGCCATCAGCGCCGTCTACGCGCACAACCGCCATTTGTCCGTCAAGGTGCGGATGTTCGTCGATTTCCTCGTCGCGCACTTTGCTGAGGTGCCCTGGGGCGATCCGGGCTGCCTGACCCGTCAGTCGCCCGCGACGGCGGAAACGTCCACAGCCGCCGACGGAGACGCATAATGCCGCACGTTCAACTCGGAACCTTCAAGCTGCACTACGACGTCGTGGGGCGCGCCGGGCCGCCGGTCGTGCTCATCATGGGCTTGACCGTGCCCGGCCGCAGCTGGCGTTCGATTCTTCCGGCGCTGCAGGCGGAACACCGCGTCGCGTTCTTTGACCACCGCGGGATCGGCGGATCAGAGGCGCCGCGCGGACCGTACTCCATGGCGCAGATGGCGGGCGACGTGGTCGGGCTGATGGACCATCTCGGCTGGGCGCAGGCGCACGTCGTCGGTCTGTCGATGGGCGGCATGGTCGCCCAGCACGTCGCGCTCAACGCCCGCAACCGCGTGCGGAGCCTGGCGCTTCTGGCGACCCACGCGGGCGGGTGGCAGGCGCGACTCCCGCAGCCCCGAGGCGTGTTCCACTTCATCCAGACGCAGCTGCTGCGGGACCGTCAGGCCAAGCTGGCCGCGCTCTCGAACCTGCTATTTCCGCAGGAATTTCTGGAATCGGCTGAGCGCAACTCCGTGCGCCAGGGGCTGGAAGAGGATTTTGGCGATCCGGTCCCCAAGACCGTCCTGCTCTCGCAATACGCCGCGATTCAGCGGCACTACACGGCGGACAAGCTGGCGCGCCTCAAGGGCCTGCCAACGTTGGTCATTCGTCCCGGTCAGGATCTGCTGGTGCGACCCGATGAGAGCGATCGCCTCGCGCGGCTGATTCCCAACGCCCGGCTCGTGCGTTTTGACCGCTGCGGGCACGCCGTCACGCGTCAGGATCCGCAGGGCGTCGCGGCAGAATTGTTGGCGCATTTTCGCGACGCCGATCGCGCGCTTGGGGCAATGCACGCGGGCGCGTAATCTGTCATGCTATCCTGGAAGGCCGGACGACAATCGGCGGGGCCCATGATGCAAGTTCCAGAACTGTGGTCCGATACCGACCGGATGGCGGTGGCAGCCTTTGAGGTGGCCGTGCGCCACGGCGATTTGGCCGGCGCCCTGCTGGCACTTGACGGCGTTTCGGCCCAGCAAGCGGCGGGGCATCGCCAGACCATCAGCGATTTGGCCGCGAAAGTGCGGGCGGAGCTGCTGTTGCGCGACCCGGTGACCTCGCTCGCGCACGTGCTGGTGACGGAAGCTGGCTTTCAAGGCGATCCGGAAGACTATTTCGCGCCGGGCAACTCGCGCCTGTCGGACGTCCTGACGACCCGTCGCGGCATGCCGATCCTGCTGTCCGCGGTCTGGATGCTCGTTGGTGAGCAGGCTGGCATCGTCGTGGAAGGCATCGGCTTGCCCGGACACTTCATCGTTCGCGTTGGTGGCTCCACGGGCGTGCTCGCCGATCCCTTCAACGGCGGGCGCATGCTCAGCGTGATGGATTGCCGGCAGTTGGTCGGCAAGCTCAGCGGCGGCGCGGTGCAATGGAACGATTCTTTCCTGCATCCGGTGCCTGTTGATGGTCTGCTGGAACGCGTGCTGCGCAACCTCGCGCACATCTGGCAACGGCTGGAAACGCCCGGGCAGATGTTGCGGACCGCGCGATTTTACGCAGCCTTGCGGCCGCGAGAGGCCGAGCCGCGGCTCGTGCAGGCCAAGATCGCGGACGCCTTTGGTGCGACGCAGCTGGCTGAGATGCTGTACCGCGCGGTTGTCGACGGCTTTCCGAGTTCAGCGGCGGCGGAAGTTGCTGCGGGTCGACTGGACGAACTCCGCCGCGGCGCAGTCGACATCAACTGAGCGACTGGCGAGACACGCTCTCCGAATCCAACGTCACAGCCTCCGGCACCGCGGCGTGCCCGCGGAGGTGCACGTTCGCGGTCTCAGTCCTGAATGCAACAGGTCTGACCCGATCAAACTTGGTATCCAGATGAGGTCGCCCTGTGTAGTCTGTGCGCCTCCAAGGAGGCTCCATGACCACGCCCGCATCCGTCCTCGCCGCTGCTGAAGCGCAAATTGAACCCGCGCTCGAGCGCCTGTGCGCGTATCTGCGCATTCCCGCGGTCTCGTGTGACGCGACGCACGCGCCCGACGTCCTGCGCCTGGCGAATCTTGTGGCTGCTGACCTGACCGCGCTCGGCTTGAGCGCGCAGGTGCTCCAGCTGCCGGGCGCCCTGCCGTGCGTTGCGGCGTCGTGGCTGCACGCGGGGCCGACGGCGCCGACGATCCTCATCTACGGTCACCTGGATCTGCAGCCGGTCGATGGCGGCGAAGGCTGGCGGACGCCGCCGCATGAGCCGACGCGCGTGGGCGACCGCCTGTACGGTCGCGGATCGTCTGACGACATGGGCGGCTGGGTGTCGCACCTCGCGGCGATTGAGGCGTGGCTCACGGCGACGGGCAAGCTGCCGTGCAACATCCGGCTCATCATTGAAGGCGAGGAGGAGATCGGCTCGACGCACCTGGAACCGTACATGGACGCGTATCCGGAGGCGTTCCAGGCGGACGCGATGATCCTGACGGATTGCGAGAATCCGTCGACGGAAGTGCCGGGGCTGACCGTGTCGCTGCGCGGCGTTTTTGAGGTCGTGGTCCGCGTGGAGGCGCTGGAGGCCGATGGCCATTCCGGGCTGTGGGGGAACATGGTGCCGGACGTTTCCACCGCGCTGATGCAGCTCATCACGCGCGTCGTGGACGCCGATGGTCGGCCGAGCGTTGGCTTGGTCAAGCATCCGGATTCGCGCCATGCGGCGGCCGCTGCGGTGCCAATCGAGAACGAAGTGATCCGCCGCGGCGCGCACCTCCTGCCGGGCGTCGATCCGCTGCCCGTGCGCGGTCGTTCGGCGGCGGAGTGGCTCTGGCTGCAGCCGGCGATCACCGTTGTGTCAACGACGCTGCCGACGCCTGAACGCAAGAAGAACGCCCTGCGCGCGGCGGCGACGGCCGTCCTTTCCGTGCGGCTCGCGCCCGATCAGACGCCCGAACAGATGCTGGCGGCGATGCAGGTCGAGCTGTTGCGGGATCCGCCACAGGGCGTGCTGGTTTCGGCGACGCAGGAGCGCGGCGCGGGGATGGGCTGGTACTACGAGCCCAAAGGCCCGGCGTTTGACGCGGTCGATCGCGCCTATCTCGCGGCGTGGGGCCACAAGCCGGTGCGCGTCGGCGTGGGCGGCTCGATTCCGTTCGTGGCGATCTTTGGTCAGCGCTTTGGCGATCTGCCGCTCATCCTGAACGGCGTCATGGACCCGGAATCGACGGCGCATGGCCCCAACGAGTCGCTGCACCTCGGCGTGTTCCGCAAGGCGGTGCTGGCGAACGTGCATCTCTACGGGGAACTGTCGGCGCCGGGAATTCTCAAGCAGAACTAGCGGCTAAGCGGTCGCCGCGCGGCTGCCGATGAAGAACCCGTCGGTCCCCACGGCCTGGTAAAGCGGCAGCAGAATCCAGCCATCGGCCGGCGCGCGCACGGGACCGCGGTCATCCTCGGCCAGCACTTCGCCTGCGTGGACCGGCTGCAGGTTGCGGTAGCCCGGCTTCATGCGGAAATGGTCTTCCGGCGCAATGCCGTGCCGATACGTCACTTTCACCGCCGGAACGTCCAATCCGCGGGCGCGCAGGCGATCGCGGCGTTGCTGCAAATCCGGCACCGTCGTCCAGGCGATCGCGCCCAGGGACGCCAGCAGCAGCCACGCCACCGACTCCAGCGTATCGACCGTCGACTCGGCCTCGTGCTGGCCGCCTTCCACCGCCAGCGCGATGTGACCGAGCGTCGTGAAATACTCGATCGTCGTCGCCGGAATCGCCTTTTCCAGCCCGGCAATGCCCGGAAGGCACAGGCCGCGCGCCAGCTGGACGCTCTGCGGGTGGTCGCACACGACGATGAATGGCACGCCATCGGCCGACATGCTGTGCAAATCGAGGTGGACAATCGGCCCGCGTGCGTGCGCCACGGCCTCGTCAAACGCGTGCAGCAGCTCCAGTTGCTCCACGTCCTCCGCGGTATGCCCGTGCGTCGCCCGCAATTCCGTCACGGACGCGACATCCCACGAGCGATTCAGGTCGCGATCCGTGTACCGCACGCCCAGCCGCAGCGCCCCAACGTTGCCCGCCAAGCCCAGCAGCCGCCCCGCGACCGGTGCGTTGTCGCCACGCAGCGTCGTCAGGATGCGCTGAATCGCCCGAACGCCCGCCGGTTCATTGCCGTGCATGCCGCCTGACAGGACGATCGTCGGCCCTGCGCGGCCCTGATCAATCTCACCCAGTCGATGATTTGGCCCAACCTGCACGCCCGGCAGGATGGTGGTCAGCAGCGTATCGTCGACGAAATCGTCAGTCTGATTCATGCGCCCCTCCTTGCCGGCCCGGCCCGACGTCCTCAAAGTAGCGTCAATGCAACGAATCGGCAACAGCGGCGGGGCTAAATCCCGGTAAACACGACGCCCAGCGGCACGTGGTCGCTGGGTTTTTCGCCGCGGCGTTCGTTGCGATCGACAAAGGCGTCGATGCTCGTCAGCGCGCGCGTGGCGAAGATGTGGTCAATGCGCAGGCCATTGTTGCGCTCAAAACCGCCGCCGCGGTAGTCCCACCAGGAGTAAAGGCCGGCCTCCGGGCGATGCTGGCGAAACGCGTCGGTCAGCCCCCAGTCCAGCACGTGTTGCAGTGACTTGCGCACTTCCGGCAGGCACAGCACGGTGTCGTCCCATTCAGCCGGTCGCGCGACATCGCGGCCGTCAGGCGCCACATTCATGTCGCCGCACAGGACCATTGGCCGATCCGCGGCGCCCTCGCGTTCGAACCACGCGCGCAACCGCTTGAGCCACGCCAACTTGTAGGCGTACTTGTCGCTGTCCGGCTCGCTGCCGTTGGGCACGTACACACACACCACCCGCACGCCGAGAATCGTGCCCGCAATCAGCCGCGCCTGGTCGTCGGCCACGCCGTCGTCGAGCGTCCGCGTGACGTCCGTGATCTCGTGTCGCGACAGAATCGCCACGCCGTTGTAGGACTTTTGGCCGTGGGTCACAGCACGGTAGCCCAGCGCCTCGATGGCGGCGTGGGGAAAGAGCGCGTCCTCAAGCTTGAGTTCCTGGAGGCAAAGAACGTCCGGCTGGTGGGCGGTCAGCCACGCGAGAAGGCGGGATTCGCGGGAGCGGATGGAGTTTACGTTCCAGGTGACAATGCGCATGGTTGATTCAACTCCGCTTTCTAAATAACGAATTTCAGTCGTGCCCGCAGACGTGCCCACTTTCGACCAAGTGCGGCATCTCTCAGCGCGCCGTCACTCCCAGGAGTCTTGCCGCCCAAGCCACGACCCTTTCCGCAGACGCGAGTGCATCGGCCGCGTCTTGGGCGTTCGCTGCGAACTTCGGGCTGGGATAGCGGGGCAAGACGCCGTACGCCGAAAGCAGCACCGCGTCGTCCTCGACGTCGTCGGATGCCGCAACATCGCGCAGCAGGTCGAGCAACAGCACGAGGTCATGGCTCCGCGGCACAGGTCGGTGATCCAGCTCAAGCAGCGCCTTCAGGGCCTTCTCACCGGCTTGCTGCGCGAGGAAACAAACCAGATGCCACTCGGCGGGTTCGAGGCCAGCCACCACCCGCGCGACCCGCAAGTCCGACTGTGCCAGTTGCCACCACGCGTTGACGTCGGCGCGTTCAAGCTGCGACATCCAGCCTCACCGCGTCGTGCGCCATCTGCGCTGCCAGCCAGCCGCCCGTCCGGCCCGCATCGCTCCACTGCGTCGGCGTCAGCACCAGCAGGTCAAACCCCAGCCCCATGCCGCGCAAGCTCTTGCGGGCGTGGAGCAGGACTTGGCGGCGGTCGGCCGAATCCGGGACCAGCAGCACGAGATCCACGTCGCTGTCCGGTCGTGCCTCGCCGCGCGCGTGCGAGCCGAACAGCAGCACTTCCTGCACTTCCGGCGTGGCGGCGCGGATGCGGTAGGCGATGTCGGCGTACAAGTTCGGGTTTGTCGTCATGACAGCCTGATGCGGCGGCGGTGCACTGCTCGTGGCAGGATACGCCGCTGCGGAGGTGGGTGCAAACGCTGACTTCGGGATGGCATCGCGCTCACGCAACCGCTGCGCCGCCTCACCCCCGGCCTTCCGAATTGACGCCGCATCGATCCGCGCGCACAGTCGACAACGACGGAACAACCGCGAGCGGCAACACCCTGAACTCAATGGGCTTCAAAATCGAGCTGGTGGCGTTTCTCGCCTGCGCGTGCACCTCGCCCGCGGTCGCGCCCGGGACCGAGCCTACGTTCGACGCAGTGGTTGCCGTCGACGTCGCTTCCGCCGATTTGCCCGGCGAGGTCAGCGCCGCCGCCGTCCTGCTCACCTCCGACGCGCTCTGCAGCCCGTGCCTCGCCGACGCCGACTGCACCGCCACGGGCGCCACTGCCATCGGCCATTGCTACAGCGACGCCGCTGTGACGACCGGCACTTTCTGCTCTTTTGCCTGCAGCGCCACCAGCGATTGCCCCGACGCCTACAGCTGCAGCGGCGGCCATTGCGCGCCCAACACCGGCAAATGTGAGTGCAGCGAATGGGCCTTCAGCCACAAGCTCGCCGGCACGTGCGAGCGCAGCAACGCCAGCGGCAAATGCAGCGGCCCGACAATCTGCGTCGACCTCGGCGATTGGCTGGCCTGCAACGCCCGCATCCCGGCGCCGGAGGTCTGCAACGGCGTCGATGACGACTGCAACGGCCTCACCGACGACGGCGCTGACGACTCGTGCGCGACCAAGAGCGCGTGCTGGCAGTCGACGTGCAACGTGGCATCGGGCGCGTGCACGCCGGTCGTGAAGATCACCGGCGCGTGCGACGACGGCGACGCCTGCACCACGGGTGAAAGCTGCGCGACCGGCGTGTGCACGGGCGGCAGCAAGATTGCGTGCGACGACGGTGACCCGTGCACCGAGGACGCCTGCAAACCGTCAGTCGGCTGCATTCACCTGCCAAAGCCGTGCGACGACAGCAATGCCTGCACCGCTGACGCCTGCGACCCGGTCAAGGGCTGCACCCACAAGCCCGGCACCGGCACGTGCGACGACGGCGACGCCTGCACCACCGGCGACAGCTGCCAGGACGGCGCTTGCGTCTCCAGCTGGGGCGGCTGCGACGACGGCCTTGCGTGCACCGTCCACAGCTGCGTGGTGTCGGTCGGCTGCGTGCACCTCGCCGCACCCGCGTGCGACGACGACAGCCCGTGCACGAGCGACGGCTGCGACGCGACGACGGGCTGCACGCACACGCCAATCTCTGGTCCCTGCTCCACGACGCCATGTGTCATCGGCGCCGCATGCACGGCCGGCCAGTGCGTCGGCGGCGTACCCAGCAACTGCGACGACGGTGAACCCTGCACCAGCGACGCCTGCGCGTTCGGCGACGGCTGCACCCATACCGCGCTTCCCGACGGCACAACGTGCACAGATGCTTGCGGCCTCGGCGACGTGTGCGGCAGCGGCGTGTGTAAGGCCAACGCCCAAGTCGGCGTGCACATCTACGACCAGGCCGGGACGCCGTCCGGCAAGCCCTCCGCGGTCGCGATCCTGGCCGATGGCTACGCGATGGCCGGCACGAACGACAACTGGTCGACGATTCCGTGGCTCTTGCGCATGGACGCCGGCGGCAAGATCGTCTCCCAGCAAGTGGGCGGCGCGCTGGCCGATCGCTTCACGTACGCGCTGGCGGATGCTGGCGACGGGCTGTACTTGGCGGGCCAGGGGCCCAAGGCGTGGTCACTGCGACGTCTCGACAAAGCCGGCACGGTGAGCTGGGAGTTGGCAGGCGAGCCGACCGTGACGAGCAGCCTGGTGGCGGTGGCGCTCGTGAAGGACGGACTTGTTGCGGCGGGCCAAACACAGGCGGCCGCGAGCAAACACGATGGACTCCTGGTGCGGGCGGACGCGGTCGGCAACCTGCTGTGGACCGGCCAGTACGACTCCGCGGGCGATGACGAGTTGGTGGCCGTCAGCGCCCTCGCGGACGGATACGCGCTGCTTGGCGACACCGCGCCGAACGGCAAGGGGCAGCTCTGGCTCGTGCGCACGGACGCGAGCGGCGTCGAGCTCTGGCATCACGTCTACGGCAACGCGTTCCCGGCGGGGCTGGTCGCGCTGCCCGACGGGTTCGCGTTCGGCGGTACGGAAACCAGCGGCAGCTACAGCTATCCGTTCGTGTTCCGGACCGACGCGAGCGGCAAGCAGCTCTGGAGCAACGACTTCGCGTACAGCGGCGCCATTCGAGCGTTGCGCCAGGCCCCCGGCGGGTTTCTTGCGCTCCGCTACGACCCGCCAAGCCTTTATGCTGTCCACCTCGACGCGAAGGGCCACGCAGGGACCTCGACCTCGATCGCGAGCGTCGTTTCTCCAGCGCAGTTCGCCATCACGGACAAGCGAATCGCGGTCGCCGGCTGGGTCCAGTACGAGCAGCATCAGGCGCTCGCGACCTTTGACGCGTGGGGGAACGGCGACTGCGGCTCATCCGGACCGTGCAGTGCGCTCACGCCGACCGACTGCGACGATGGCCTTGCCTACACCGTTGACGCGTGCGACGCCAGCCACGGTGGCTGCTGGCACGACGGCCCCAAGAGTGTCGCGGACTGCCCGAGCGGCTACGGCTGCGCGGCGGTCAGCTTCACGCTCGCGAACGGCTGCACGTGGACCACCTTGCCCGACGGCACGGCCTGCCAGGACGCATGCGGCTCGACCGGCGTCTGCATCTCCAAAGGCAACTGCCAGTGGAAGACCCAAGCCACGTGTGACGACGGCGACCCATGCACGATCGACGCGTGCACAAGCGGTCAATCCGGCTGCAGCCACAAGCCGCTCGCATCGGTGAAGCCCTGCAACGACGACAACCCGTGCACCGTCGAAACCTGCGTAAGCGGCGCCTGCGCCAGTGTCCCGGTCAGCAACGGCACGAGCTGCGGCGACGGCTGCGGCAACGTGTGCACGGGCGGCGCGTGCGTCGTCACCCACAGCCTTGGACCCGTCAAAGCCTTCTTCGGGAGCGAAGGGCTCCTGGCGCTGCCCGACGGCTGGCTCGCGGCGCACGCGGACCTGTCGGGCAAAGTCGGCGTCGTCTGGCTGCGCACGGATCGCTTCGGCAAGACGATCTGGACCAAGACGTTCGGCCCGGGCGATGGCGTGACCGCTTCCGAAAACACACCGACGCTGGTCATGGCCGCGGGCAGGTTCTGCGGCGTGAGCGACTCGAAGTGGGATGACACGTTCGTGCCCAGCGTCTGGGTCGTCGACAGCGCCGGCAAGCTCGTGGCGCATCAGCCCATTCCCGGCGGCGCGGGCGTGCACGCGGTCGGCATGGCGGAGGTGAACGGGCAGATCGTCATCGGCGGGCAGCAGGCGGGCAAGGCGTGGATGGCTACGGTTGATCTGAGTGGCAACGTGCTGAGCCAGCAGCAGACGACGTCATCACTCAAAGCGCAGTCGATGGCGATCGTGGGCAGCGACCTGGTCCTTGCCGGCGTCGGCCCGTTCGGCACCGCGCGGCTGGTGCAGATGGACACGATCGGGGCAGTACTGCAGGTCGTGGACCTCGACGCGAAGTCGAACTACATCATCAACGCCCAGATCGCGACGTTGCCCGAAGGTCTGCTGGTGCTGGGCGACAATGGCAACAATGGCGTCGTCACGGCGCGGCTGCTCAATCCGCTAACCAAGACCATTTCGCAGAAGGAGTTGGGGCCATTTGGCTCATTTGAGCTCGCGCAACTGCCCGATGGGTTTCTGGTCTCCGATGCGACGTCGGTCTGGCACTACGATGCGTGGGGCAATCTGGTGCAGAAGTGGGCGAGCATCGCCTTCAATAACCCCTGGCGTTTGCGGCCATTCGCGGATGGCCTGCTCTCTGGCGGCTATCTCACCGACGCGTGGGGCAACGCGACGTGCGCCGAATCGGGGCCGTGCGTGAGCAAAGGCTGGCAGGACTGCAGTGACGGCAACCCGTGCACGGTCGACCGCTGCGACGCGATTCACGGCGGCTGCTTCCACGTCCTGCTCGGCGACGGCAGCCAGTGCGATGTCGGCAAGGCGTGCGCGGCGGGCGCGTGCCTGTGAGACGAACTGGACGGCAAGGACGGCGCAGCCGAGGCGATGACGCACGACGAAATGACCTCCGCCGCCGGCACCTCGCGGAGCGTAGGCGATCGCCAGGCGGCGGATTCTGTACCCACTTTTGCCTGGACGCAGGGCGATCCAGCGCGATCGTGAGCGACCGTAACACTTTGGAATGATTGTCAACTACCTGATCGCAAAGACCCCGCCACTTCGCAGGTGACGATGTTCATGTTGGCTGGAACTCCGCGTGACCAGCGAGCAGGTGCGATGAGCAGCGCTTCTGTACCCACTTTTGTACCCACTTTGGGTCCAAAGCGCCGGTGGCTGCTGGCACGATACGCCGCGGCGTACGCCGGTGCAAACGCTGCCTCCGCTGGCCGACTCGGGGCGCACGGCAGCTCAGGGTTTGCAGTACCCTTTGCCATTGCACTGCTGGCCCGCCGACCCGATCGGGAGCGTGCGCCGCGGCGGAAGATTTGCACC
This sequence comes from uncultured Myxococcales bacterium, assembly GCA_903842345.1. Taxonomy (GTDB): domain Bacteria; phylum Myxococcota_A; class UBA9042; order UBA9042; family UBA9042; genus CAIYBN01. Next base: position 248,567 of record CAIMLR010000004.1, on the reverse strand, counting down.
TGCGGCGCGGCGGATACGACCTATTGTTGAAGCGGGCTGCGGTTTCCACGCCGGCCCACAGGAGCGGGCATCCGCAGATGTGAGTGCGCCGCCTCCGAGGAGGTTCCCATGCAACGCAGCGGCTTCGTTCCCTGGTTCCTTGGTCTGTCACTCCTCGCAGGGTGTGTTTCCACGCCTGCTGTGACGGGCGATGGCACAGACAACATCGAAGGGGCGCTCAGCGGCCACGCCAACGCTGCGGCTGTTTGTCCGGGACCGGCGACGGACGGCGAAGCGCGCTGCCACGCGTGGGTGGGCACGGACGCCAAAGGCCAGCCGCTGGTTGGTGCCACCTACTCGACCGGGCTGCGTCCCGCCGACTTGCAGGCCGCGTATGCCCTGCCGTCGACGACCGCTGGCACGGGTGTGACAGTCGCCGTGGTCGATGCCTACGACTACCCAAGCGCCGAGGCTGACTTGGCCGCGTACCGCACGCAATTTGGGTTGCCGCCGTGCACCACCGCCAACGGCTGCTTCCGCAAGGTCAACCAAAGCGGCGTCGCCGGCAGCTATCCCAAGGCCAACGCCGGTTGGGCCTTGGAGGCAGCGCTCGACATCGAGATGGTCAGCGCCGCCTGTCCAAAGTGCAAGATTGTCCTCGTCGAGGCGAACAGCAACAGCATGGCCAACCTTGGCGCTGCGGTGAACACGGCGGTCTTGCTGGGCGCCAAAGTGGTCAGCAACAGCTACGGCGGCAACGAGTACAGCGGCGAAATCGTCGACGAAGGGAAGTACTTCAAGCACCCGGGCGTCGTCCTGACCGTGAGTTCAGGGGACAGCGGATACGGCGCTGAATTCCCCGCGGCATCGCAATACGTCTCGGCGGTCGGCGGCACGACGCTGACCAAGGCGGGCAATGCGCGCGGCTGGAGCGAAGTGACGTGGAGTGGCTCCGGCAGCGGTTGCAGCGCCTATGTCGGCAAGCCGACATGGCAAACCGACACCGGCTGCGGCAAGCGCACGATTGCTGACCTGGCAGCCGTCGCTAACCCGGCCACGGGCGTCGCCGTCTACGACACGACGAAGTATCAGGGCCGCGCTGGCTGGTGGGTCGTCGGGGGCACCAGCGCTTCGGCACCGCTCGTCGGCGCCATGTACGCGTTGGCCGGCAACACGGGCACCGTCACGTATGGCAGCTACCCGTACAGCCACACGACGGCGTTCTACGACATCGTGAGCGGCGGCAACGGCTCCTGCGGCGGCACTTACCTGTGCACCGCGCTCGCCGGCTACGACGGCCCGACCGGCAACGGCGCGCCAGCAGGTGTCAGCGGCTTGTAGCGCCGGGTCGCGCAGTGCACAGCGTCCGGCGGATCTACCGCGCCGTGACCGACGCTGAGCCAGACGCAATCGCCGTATGCGTTCGCACTGGACGAGGATTTGTGACACCAAAGCCCAATTCAACTTCCTCTGCCTGCCGCTTCGCGCGGCAAGCGGGTCGACTTCGACTTTGCCGACGCGAATCTGGAGCACGGCTGCGATCCCGACCGCGCCCACAAAGACGCCAAGCAGGCCGTGCCGTGGTTCACCTTCCAGGCGCAACGTCGTCTGGGGTTCGACGGGCTGACGTTCAACGCCGTCGGTTCGGGATGACGCCACAGCGCGCCGCACTGCTTCATCGATGCGAATGTTGAGGAATGTCAGGCGCAGTCTCGCGCAGACTGTCGCCTTTACACCCGCCGTCCACACAGGAATACTGCGAGGTGGGGGAAGGTCAACATGCGCAACAGGTTCTGGTGTACCGCCACGTGCGTGGGCGTTTGGCTCGCGCTCTGCGGCGGCTGTACAGGCTCGGATGTGCCGATCAGCGGGCCGCTCTGGGACGACGCTTCGAGCGCCGACGCGGCCAGTGACACTGCGATCCGCGACGTCTCGGTGTTCACGTCCGGCGCACCGATCGTCGTGGACGACAAGAAGTGGCAGTACGTGGAAGTGCCCGGCACGTTCTGTCGCGACGGCCAAACCACCGGCTTCGCCATCAACGCCAACCCGAAGTCCGACAAGCTCGTCATCTTTCTGGAGGGCGGCGGCGCGTGCTTCAACGACCTGACCTGCGCGGTCAACCCGATGCACTACACCTATAGCCCCAGCATCGGTGCGGCGACGCTGCAGCGCGACGGCATCAACCCGTTCGCTGACTGGAGCTTCGCCTACATCCCGTACTGCTCCGGCGACGTCTTCAGCGGCACGGTGATGAACGGCCACAACGGCGAGCCGCAGGTCGGGTACAACAACCTGGGCAAGTTTTTGGAGCGGATCGTACCGACGTTCCAGGGCAAGCTGAGCACCGTGGTGCTCACCGGAGTCAGCGCGGGCGGCTTTGGCACGGCGTGGAACTGGCTGCGCGTGCAGGACGCGTTTGGCGCGACGGTTGCCGTTCACGCGCTGGATGATTCAGGACCGCCGATGGCGGGCAAGTACCTGACGCCGTGCATGCAGCAACACATGAGCGCATTGTGGGGCTGGCAGGACTCCTTGCACCCGGCCTGCACCGAGTGTGATCTGGCAGGGGGCCACGTCGTCGAGCCGCTCATCGACGCGGCGCTTCAACGGCAGGTCGGCAGGCGTTTTGGCCTGCTGAGCCACGACGAGGACAGCATCATCAAGTTCTTCTACTCGTTTGGCTTGGACAACTGCAGCGCCATGGACGAGGTCGGTTTTCCGCCGGAATTCGCCACAGGCCTCTTTCCGGCAGGCTTGAGCGACCTGCGAACGCACCTTGCGGGCAAGCCCAATGCGGCGATGTTTGAGACGCACGGCACGGCACACGTCGTGGTCAGTTCGCCCGGGGCGTGGCACGCGTCGGTGGGCACGACGACGGCGCTGCAATGGTTCACGTGGTTTCGCGATGGCGACGCCAGGTGGGGCAACTTTGGGCTGTAAGGCCTGTCCTCCCGCGGCCACCGCTAACTTCGTCGCTGCAGAAGCTGTTCAACGGCGGGTTCCAGGCCGAGCTCGCGCAAGCGGGCTACGCGACACCGCGCGTCCTTGTGGGGATGGGTTACCCTGCGGGAACGTGCGTCGCGCTGACTGACGGCCGGGCCGACCAGGGCGAGCGGACCGCGTCCGGCACGTCAGCGAAATCCGCCGCGTTGACTGCTTCCGATCTCGCGCAGGCGGCCAGGACAGCAGGGATGCGCCGAAGTGCGGCGTCCTCACCCCCGGGAAAGGGACATCGGATTCGAGTCGTCTTCGTCGCATCGGGTGCACCACATGCCGCCACCCAAGTTGCCTGGGGCAATCGACTGGAAACGGCGGACCGCGGCGAGCAAGGCCGGTCGTTGCGCCAATGCCCTTCCGGGACAAACTGGACGATGCAGCCTCGCTGACGCGCGACAGGGAGCGCAACGTGTGGACCGATTGGTGCCAACACTTCGCGCTGCGGGCACCTGTTGAGCAGGATGGTGTCAACAACGATATGTCCATTTCAACGTGAAGTCCGTCGCTCCTTGCGGCGCAGAAGTCAGATTGTCGGTCGACGCCGGCCGCGGGTGCACCGGAATACGCCAGAACACGCGAAGATGACGCGATTCCGGGCGTGCGTCGGCTGTTGACGCGATAGACCGCGGGCGTAGACTGGCCAACGAACGGTGTCACGCAAGATGCTGACTCGGACTCTGGCGTTTGACCGGCCGATTGCGGCGCGCATCCGAGCCTGGAGAAAGTTGCATGCTTGGACGCCTTTGGTTCGCTCTGCTCCTGGCCGGACCTGTGGCTTGCGCGCCGGATATCGCGGTGACGGCCGCTGCGGAAACGGGTCAGGTCGTGGTTCTTGCCGACGGCGCCGTTGCTTGGTCGGACAACGATGTGATCGCGGGCGCAACGCTCCAAGCTGACGGCGCAATTGTCCTCGCCGACGGTCAAATCCTCGCAACATCCGCCACGCCGACCTTGGCCGATGGCGAACCGGCGCCGCTGACGATCGACGCCTTTGAGACGGAGTTGGCCACGCACGAATGTGCCATCGAAGCGGCGTGCAACTCCGATTCCGACCCGGCAGCGTGCGTTGCGAATCGCGGCGGCGGCAAGTGGCGGAGTGCGGAAGTGCAGGCGAAAGTTGCCCAAGGAACGCTGGTTTTTGATCCAGCGGCCGCGGCCATGTGCATCGCGCAGATGCCGACGACGTGTGACACCAGCAGCGGTTTGGGCTTCGACCCTGCCATCTGCGCCCGCGCGGTGCATGGCCCCTTGCCCGGCGGCGCCCCATGCCTCGACGGCGCGTCCTGCGCGTCCGGCTACTGCGGCGAGTCGCAGAGCGCCGTCCCGTGTCCCGACAAGTGCGTGCCGGTGGCCCAAGTCGGCGATCCGTGTCAGTTTCTCTGCCCTGGCGGCCTCTATTGCGTCAGCGGCAAGTGCGCTTTCGCCAAGCCGGTCGTGTACGCGCAGCTCGGGCAACCCTGCCAACCACAATGCGACCCGGCCTTGTACTGTCGCGAGTCGGGCGATTTCACCTGCCAGGCAAGGCTGGCCCCAGGTGTGGCGTGCAACAGCGACACCGACCAATGTGTCGACGGCTATTCCTGCCTGCGCTTGTACGACCAGGTCAGCGGCGTGCAAAAACCGGCCGTCTGCACGGTCCTGGCCAAAGCCGGCGAGGCGTGTTCGCTTGGCCATTCCATCCAAGGCTCTTGCGAAGCCAATTACCGGTGTGATTCAGTCACTTCCGGCAAACCCTATCCAGCGCAGTGCGTTTGGCACCCAGTGAGGGTCGCCACCGGCCAACCCTGCACGGAAGCCAGCCAATGTTACAAGGACGCGGCAAGATGCCTCGCCGGCGGCAACGGCTCGATCTGCCAAGCCTGGCCCAGCGAAGGGGAAACGTGCGCCGAGCAGAACGCAATCCCCAAGCCTGTCTTGCGCTGCGGACCTGGGTTCACTTGCGACAATGACAGCAAGCTCTGCGTGGCGTATCTGGGCTGGGGCGAGCCGTGCACGTCCGGCGGCGTCAGTTGCGCGCCTGGGTTGCGCTGCAATTCGAACGCGAAGGGCAGCTCCGTCTGCGGCGATCCCGTCTCCGGCGTCGGCGGCGGCTGCACCAACGACGTGAGCCCGAGCGGCTGCGGACCCGGCTTGACGTGCGACAAGACCGACCGCTGCGTAACGGCGAAATGCGGCGGGTGAGCTGCGGTAATCGCCTTCCAGGACGCCTTGGATGATGCCGCATAGTCGCCCTAAGCGAGCAACGCATCGACCCGGTTTGAGCTCGGCTGCGGCCTTGTCGGTCATCACGAGCTCGCTGCCGCCGATCTTGACAAACAACCTGCAGGTTGTATCTTGATGACCGGACGGCGATACGGCTCGCCGATAGCGGGGTGCAATGGGCACAGCTTTGCTGGACGGCTTGGACGTGGTCAAGATTGCCGAACGCTTCGGCTGGCACGACGTTGGCGGCACGAAGCATCCGTATCTGCTGAAGAAGTCTGGCAAGCGTCCAGTGCCAGTCCGCCACAAGCTGCAGAATCCCAACGAAATCAGGGCGATCCTGAAGCAGCTGGAAATTCCACGGGCCGACTGGCCAGCCGTCGTCGCGTAGGAGGAAGTCATGCAATTCCGATACTTGCCGTACACGTTGACCCACGATGACGAAACGCGCACTTGGTCCGCTGAAGGCCGCGACACCAAGGGCGATGTGTTTGGCGTCGGCGCAGGAAGCACGCCAGAAGCCGCGCAGGATGCTTTGCGCGCGTACGTCTTGGAGTCGCTGGTAGGCGGCGCCACCGATGGCGAGGACTTCACCCACGACCTGGCTGAGCGCGATCCGGCCGGCGACTGTCTGGCGTTTTCACCACAGGAACTCATCCCGGTCGCGTTGCGCGCTGCGCGTGTTCGTCAGCACCTGCGTCAGACAGACATGGCTGCGCGCTTGGGACTGACGCAGCAGGCGTATCAGAAGCTGGAACGGCCAGGGGCCAACCCGACCCTGGCGACGCTGGTGCGGTTGGAACAGGCGGTGGGCGTGGCGCTTTTGGTGATGGCGTAGACGTGGCCAAAAAGCCAGGCGGACCCTCGACCTGGCGCGCACTTCGCGCTGCGGGCACCTGTTGAGCAGGATGGTGTCAACATCCACTTGTCCTTTTTCAACATGAAGCCCGCCCGCAGATCGCCGTTGCCGCCGGCTGCGGGTGCACGGTTGGGCCTGAACGCTTGAAAACTGGGGCGTTGTGGACTTTGATGCGTTCGCTGCACCCGGTGTTCCGGGTTCCACGGGCGGTTCTGGCAGGTCCGGTGCTGCCAGGCCAGTGAACGCGATCGGCAAGCGCGGCAGGCAGACCCGCGCGGAACGCCTTCTGCGGACTGAGTCAAACGTCATGGCCCGCGCCGCTCACGCCCCGTCGTTCTGACGCTACGCGACCTGCAAGCCCCACGACTTGATGACCTGCCTATCGGACGACATTGCCACGGTCAGCGATTGCGCCAGCTGCTGCGGCTTGATGCCGATGTTCATGGAGTAGTTCTCGGGCGACGGCACTTCGGTCGACGCGTCGTCGCTGACGGTGAGGTTGAGATCGCCGCCGCGCTTCTCCAGCAGACCGGCCAAGTCCGTGCCGCTGCAGTCAAAGGTCTTGAAGTACGCCTTGCTCAGTTGGTCGTACGCGTAGACGGTGAACTGGACGACCACGGCCGTATTGGCGAGCGTGTTGTAGACCAGGCTCAGGATGTTCTGCTTGTTCGCCGCAGAGACCTGGCCGCTGAAGTAGACCGCATCCGTGACGCCCAATTCCCACATGACGTCGCTGCACACGGCGACTACCTGAAGCGCGCGCTGCGGGTTGATCGGGTCCTTGCAGGTCAAGTCGGGCGGGAGCACGGTGCCCGCAATCGTGAGGTGGGTGATGTGGGCGACGACGGTCTGCTTGTCCTTCTTGAAGTCAAAGCCTTGAAAGATGTCACACTGTTTGCGGAATTCGGGCATCGTTCGGAACCTCGGAGGGAAAATCGGACCGAGTCTGACCGGTGCGGTCCTCGCGTCAAGCTTGAGCCGCTTACCAGCACACGCCGCCGTTGAATGGCCGGACGGTAGGCCGACCGCCGCGTAGAGCGACGCGCAGCAACCGCGTAACGTATGGACTGGCCTGCGTTGGCCGCGGGCGCAAGCCCACTCCTGAACGCCTAAAGGTGATGCGATTCTGTGCGTAGCTCGGCCTTGACTGGGCTGCAGGTGGAGGGATGTCAGGTCCGGCGCTGCCGGGGCTCGATGAGGACGGCGAATGGCGCCTGAGGCATTTGTGCGGCTCCACCGGTTTTCGGCGTCTGCCGGCTACCTTGGTTTCGCGTGCAGCCTCAGCCAGTCCGTCAAGTGCTCCTTGGACAACTTGCCGTCGGCCAGGGCCAAGGTGACCTCGTACAGTGCCGGCGACACGTGGTCCAGCGACCAGCCGTGACGCCGCAGAAAGACCAGGCACGCAAGCAGCCCCGTTCGCTTGTTGCCGTCCACAAACGCGTGGTTGCGCACGATGTGGAACCAGTAGGCGCCCGCCATGGCGATGACGTCGCTGTGCATCAATTGCCCGCCAAACGACGCCTGCGCCTGCGCCACTCCTGAATCCAGCAAGCCTTGCTCGCGCACGCCGTCCGACCCACCAAAGCGTTCGAGCTGCTGCGCGTGAATGGCCAGCGCGTCCGCGGTCGTCAAGAACCCGATGGCGTCGCCGCTCATTGTGCGAGCTTTGCCAAGGTTTCCGAGTGCATGTCCATCAGCGCGCTGGTCGCTTCAGCAACAGTCTCGTGCACTTTGGGTTGGCGGATAGGCCGGAGAATCAGGGCCTCGCCGTCCGTCGTCATGTCCAGCAGCGTCTCGCGGGTAATGCCCAACAGTTCCAAAATCGGCTTTTCGATGAGCACGCCCAGGCTGTTGCCAACTGGCGTCAGGTGCTTTTGCATGGTGCGCTCCAACCCTGCGGTCAAGGTCCGCGGCAAGTTTTCATGATACGGATGTTCGAACGGCTGTAAAGCACAAACAGGTCGTTGCTGTCGTTCAGCCCGCCGTCTACGCACGTGACCGCGGAGGTTCAACGAAGTCCAAGCTCGGTGGTCATTGCGGTGGCGGATGCCGCAGCGTGGCACGCATGACGCGTTCGGCAGAAAAACGCCTACGCCGCCACCTGCACTTTCTGCCGGACCTGCGGGGCCGCCAACACTTCGCGCTGCGGGCCGCCGTTGAGCAGGATGGTGTCAACATCAACGTGAAGTCCGTGCGAACGCGTGAAAACCCATCCGGACGGTCGCGGAAGCTTTCGGGAATTGGCGCGGTAACGGCGGAAACGCTGCATCGACGGACACGGAACGCGCCACGCTGGTCCCTGTTCAGAACGGATGGCCAAACTCGGTGTAGAACAGGAAGCCCTCGCTGCTCCAGCCGAAGTCGAACGCGCCTATGGTGGCTTGGTTCCACCCGAGTCGAATGCCGGCGCCGCCTCCCAGACGCCAGCCGCGCCAGGTCATTTGGTCCCAGGAATCAAAGACGCGGCCGGTGTCGGCGAACGGCGCCAGAGCAAAGGAAAAACGCTGGGATAGCATGGTGAATTCGACGAAAGTCCAGCGCGCTTCGGCGCTGGCGACGAGCGCCCGTGGGCCGACGAAGCGGTCGAGGCGAAAGCCGCGCAACGTCCGACTGCCGCCGACGCCGCGGATGAGCTCGCCGGTGGTCGTCAGGTTGCCAAGCGCGAAGAACGGCGTGCCGCTGGTCGTGGCGCTGGCGAGCAGGCGGCCGACGAGGACGAGGTCGACTGCGTCGCGCCAGGGGCTCCAGTAGCCGCGCGGCGTGAAGGTCAGCCGCTGGAAGTCGAACTGCGAACCGAGGTAGCGGGTCGACGCCTCGGCGGTCAGCTCGGCGAACACGCCCTCGTTCGGATCCGGCTCGTAGTCGCGCGTGTCGTAGGTCACGCCGAGTTTGAGGAGGTTGTTCCAGCCGCCGTTGCAGCCGACCAGCCGCCCGGCGTCGCAGTCCTCCCGCAGGCGCGTGGGTAGCGACGTGGCCAAGCGCGCGCTGCCGTCGGGATTGGCGCCGTTGACCACCGTCCCCGTCGCGTCCGTGATGCGCACCCAGCCGACCTCCACGCCGCCTTGCACGCGCACCCGGCCGCCCAGGAGCTCGCGCTCGAGTCGCGCCCGCCAGAGCGGGTTCAGGTAGCCGTACTGGCCGTAACTTGCGTAGGTGCCGCCCTTGGCGTCGACCTGATGGATGGCCCGCACGAAGTCGGCGAAGCGCCCGTACGTCCGGCCGTCCGGTCCCCGAAACGGCGCCATTGCCGCGGCGCCAGTGCCAAAGTAGTTCGACGCCGAGTTCCCGAGAAGCACCAGCGCGGTGCGCAATCGCCAGGGTGTATTCGCCGCATACAGCCATTCCCAATCGACCTGGTGGTCCTGAAAGCCGCCCGACGTGGCGTAAGCCTGCAGCATCAGGCGATGGCGGTAGGGCGTGTAGGCAAAGAACGGGTCGGAACGGTCGCCGTTCCAGTAGTAGTACCCGCGGGCGCCGACGCCCCAGCCCGTGTCGGGATCGTAGTCGACGAACGGGATGCCGGTCGGGTACGAACCGATGACCTTCTTGGCGAGATCGTCGGGATGCAGGCTCGGCTTGTCGCCCATCCAATCCGGCACCTGCCCGAGCGCAGGCACGCCGACGAGGAGGAGCAGCAGAATCAGCAGCGGGCGGAGGCGGGCTCGGAAAGACAAAGTGGTGCACCGTCTGGCGAGAGGACCGCGCCAATAGCCTACCAGGAAGCTCTGGATGGCGCAGCGTAGCGGACGTGCGACAGGACGCGCAACGTGTGGAGCGGCTGGTGCTGGTCACGGGGGCGCCGCTACGTCTGAACACCCGAAAATCACGCCGTTCTGGGCCTGTGTGGGCCTTGACGGGGGCGCCGGCGCGCCCGAGACTGCCGGTCAGGCGCGGGTTGGACGGGCCAAGCCTGCCTGCGGGGTTGATATGGCAGGGCAGTTTAGTTGGCGGACATGCTCGGAACGCCTATCAGCCACGCACGCCCTTGTCGCACTTGCCTTGATTCTCGTGGCGTGTCGCCAACCGACCGACGAAGCGGGGGATCGCGACGTTATCACGGCTGCGGATACTGAAACTGCCGACGCCGCGGCCGACGTGGAAACCGATGCGACCATTGGCGATGTCTCCGGCGCGACCGACGCGGCCCTGGACGGTGCGACACCGACGGATTCCACGCCGATGGACGTGCCGCACGGGTACGTGCTGGAGGTCTCCCCTGTCGATTCCGCAGCGGCCGCCGACGTGCCGTTGGATGCTGCCGGTGTTCAGCCGAATCCAGCGTGCGCCAATGGCACACTGTGGTCCGTGGATTTGGCCCCCGACGCGACTTTCGTGCAGCTGAGCGCCGTGGCGACGGCAACCGACGGTTATGTGGCGGCCGCGTGGCTCCAGCTTGCGAATGGTTCCAAGGTCCTGCGCGTGGTGCGGATGACGGCAACCGGCGAGCCGATGTGGTCGGCGCAGCAAGCGCAGAGCTGGGCGCCCGGGGCGCAATTGGGCATCGCATTCCGGTTCGACACGGGCGTGAACGTACTCGCCGACGGGCAGCTTCTGCGCTTTGACATGGACGGCCAGCTGCTGCCGAGTCTGGGGCTGACGTCAGTGCGTTTACTGTGGCGCGGTGGGATGGCATCGCGCGTGTTGAACCCGCCGGGCTTACTCATTCAGAACGACAACGGGGTGACGCAGTCCGCCGTCGCGTTGCCACCGGGTTGGAGCGGTGAACAAGCAGTCGTCCGCTCCGACGACGGCGCGATCTGGGTTGCGGCGAGCGGTGGGGCCACAGAGTCGGCCACTTGGTACGGCGGACTGGTTCGTGTGGAGCAGGGCACCGCAACGAAGGTCGTAAGCACGGGCTACGAACATACGGCGGTGGACGCGCTGCCGCAGGGCCAGGTGGTCTTGTGTACCCCCTATGCCGTTGACGCGTCGTGCGCGGTGTATGGCCCAGATGGCAAAGTCCTGCACGAGCTGGCGGCCAACGTCGGTGGCCGGCTGGCACAGAACCCGGACGGCACTTGGTGGAATCGCGGTAACACCCAGATCGACCCGCTGATCGGCGCCATCGGCTGGCGCGAATGCCTGCCAGTCAGGCCGCCAGGTGCCGGGATTCTGGAGCTGCCCGACGGGCACTGGCTGCTGTCCGGCCAGTCGACGACGACGCCGGGGCACTGGACTTTGGTGTTCGCTGAGCCGCAGAAGCTTGGTGCGCACACGCCCGCGACGCCCGCGAGCTGTCCGGTTGAATGCGTTGCGCCGACCTGCGTGCCCTCCGATGCGGCGCAGACGCTCCACGAGTTGAAGGGGCTGGGCAGCCCGCGTGCCGCGACCCTTACGCCGGCCGGCGAATTGGTGCTCAGCCTCGCCAAGACTTCAGGTCCGAGCTGGAGCGCGGTCACACAACGCTCGTTGGTGGTGGTCGCCTTGGATGGCACAGTCAAGCACAAGACGCAGCAACCCTTTCCAACCGTGGGAAGCGCGGGCTACGACTTCACTGCGCTCCATGCGGACGCGAACGGCATTTGGGCTGGCGACGCGCAGTGGGACACCCCTGACGGGAATGTGAAGTTAACCGCGTTTTACCCGTACGGCGCGGACGTGCCAGCCTGGACGCTGCCCATCCATACGCGCGCTTTCGCCCAAGGGCCAACGGACATGTGGCTGGCGTCGGATTCCACTGCCAAGCTCGCGGGCAACCTGACTGCCGTGACGCCGACGGGGCAAATCCTATGGCAGAAGCAGTTGGATCCGCTAGGTAATCTCAAAATCGGCCAGCTGTTTCGGCTGCCGGATGGCGGCGCGCTGGCGGCCGTGACGACGGCGACGTTGAATTTCTATGGCGGTGGCGGCGAGACTTGGGCGATGCGGCTCGATGCGACCGGCAACGTCGTGTGGCAAACGCCGCTCGGTGCGGGCCGTCCGCTGACCGGCGACCAGGAGCCGAACGGTATGTGGCTGGGCATCGGTCAGGACTGGTTGCCCGCTTGGAGCCCCTTGCTGCCGAGCGCACCATCGCGGGCTGCGCACGTGGGGCTGGACGGCCAGATTCTGCAGCAACTTGACCAACCGGGGCTGACCAACCTGCGCGCGGTGGCCGACGGCTCGGTCTGGCTGCTTTCAGGTACGCAATTGCTCCAACACGTGGACCCGAGCGGCGCGACCGACTGGGCGCGCGAAGTGGGCAATACGGAAGTTGCGGTGCCGGTCGCGCTGCTCCAGAACGGTGCCGGGCTGATGGTCGCGTCGCGCGTCAGTTCGGTGAACGCCGGCGTATTTGACGCCTACGCGCATTGGGCCGAACTGGCGATGCCGCAGACCTTGACCTGCGCCGATCCTTTGTCCGTCTGGCCGTGCCAAACTGCGCTTGCGCCGCTCAGCCTGCCCATTGTGGGCGCGCAGCCGTCGCTGACGCTCGCGTACCCGGACGGACGCGCGTTGGTCATCAGTCAGGAACGAAAACCAAACGACGCCGCGGGTTTGCAGCTCAACTGGTGGACGGCGACTGGCGAGCCCCTGGCCGTTACCCATTGGCCCGGCGTGGCGATTGAACTGCCCATTGCGGCGACGCTGCTGGGTGACGAAGTGGACGTAGCGGTGCACACCGCGTCGGACACGGCCGCACCGGACCAGATCCTGCGTTTTGCCACACCAGGGTCCCAGCCGACGACGGTCGCCTTGCCGGCCGGGGCGACGCTTGTCTCCGCCATTGCCGCGTCCCCTGACGGCGGCCTCTACATCGCGGCCGGCGGTTGGCGCGGCAAGCGAGTGGGCGGACAAATCAGCGAGCTGCCGTCGAATCAGAGCTGGCCGGATTTGCCAGCGGTTTGGACGACTGGCGGCCACCTCGCATACGCCAATGGGCCCGTCCAACCGTGGACCCGCGATTTGACGGGGATCGGTTTGAGCTCCCCGGACAATTGCGCGCCATTCTGCATCGCGTTCCCTGAAGACAAACCGACGTGGATCGCCGCAACGACTCTCGCGCCGGGCGGCACCGTCGCCGCGGTGACTTCGACGATGAGCGCGCTGCAAATCTGGCTGCTGTCCGCGACCGGTCAAACGCTGTGGCTGCGGACGGCTCCGGCGCCGATGTTCGGCCCACTGAATCTGGTAGGCCTGTCCGATGGTGGCTTGGCGGTCGCCTACGTGAACGAGGCGGGCGTCCGGGTGATGCGCTACAGTGCAGGAGGTGATGTGCTCTGGCAGCGGACGCTGACGACTTGCCCTGGCCCGTGGCTAGCGGGTTTGGTGGCGCTGCCGGGCGACACGCTGCAGCTGGCCGTGCGCGCCGCGTGCAGCGATGACGGGGCCGTGCAGGGCTGGCTGTACCGGCTGGACACGTCTGGCAGAGCGCCGTGTCCCGTGGTTCCTTGAGCCCGGGGTCTACTCGTCAGTGGCGGGGATTGCCAAGGGTGGTGGAACGCCTCGTTCCACGTCGTCGCGTGAGGACGGTTGTTAGGAGTGGCAAATGCCGGCTGCGTGAGAGAATGTGAGCGACTGATGGGCGCTGCGATACTGGCGCGCCTGGGTAAGGGCTTGCCGGTCGGTCTGAAGTGGTCAGAATCGCGCGACTTTGCGGCTCAGCGTGGGCGGCGCAAGCGGCAAGACTGGCTGAGAGCGGCTGTTTTGTTCCGGCGCGTCGTCTTCGAAGCGCCGGCACGTGGGCGTCGGCTGGCTGCATGCTGCGCCGGTACCTGCGCCGGTAGGATCCAGGACGCACTGGATGACGCTGCGTAGAGCTTGCGCGCGACGGGATGCGCAACTTGTGGACTGCCAAATTGGGTCTGGCACTTCACACTGCGGACACCCGTTGACGACGATGTTGGCGACGGCGACTTGTTCGGAAGCAACAGGAAGGGCTCCGGCCATCCCACACTGCGGGCCATGGACGCTGCAAACTTGCTGCGTTGGGCCCGTCCACCCGCACACCCGAAACCCGCCGCTCGCGGTGCCGCTTGGCCTTGACCGGCCCGCTCGACCCAGCGGGCTGACCTGCAGGCGGCGCACTGGAGGGCCGGCGCTGCCTGGTGGCCGGGCGTGAGCGCGGAGTTCCCGGACTTCCTTCGATCAACAGGTGTCAGGCTGGGATCGGCCGCCGGTATCGGTCGAAGCCGAACGCCCCGCTCAGGCGGCGTAGTTGTCTCGCCGCGGACGCCCTTCCCGACGGCTTGCTTGACGGTGAATCCGACGCAGGTGAGACTGCTTTCTTACTTGCGGACCTGCTGCGCACCGGCTCATCGAGAGTTTGGAATTTCCCGCGCCTGTGAACGCGAAGCGAACTGGCGAGCCGGTTCCGGGTGATTTGACCATGACGGTACTTCGCGGACGATTGATCCCATTCGCCGACCGACTGCCAGTTCAGAAGCGGTTCCATCTGCCGGCGGGCTTCGTCGGCGTGATGCTCGTCCTCTCCGTGCAAGGCTGCGGGGCGAACACCGACACGCCAATTCAGGCGATTCTTGCAACGGAAGACGCGGATGCCACCGCTCAGCTTCCTGACGTGCTCGACGATGCGTCGTCGGCGACGGATGCCGTCGCGATCGATGCTGACGACGCTGGGGACGACGCAGCCACGCCCGGTGACGAGATAGACGTCCCGCCCGACTCAGGACTGGATGCGCCCGTGGCCGATGCTGCAGCAGTGTCTTGCACGAGCGACGCGAGCTGTGCAAACGGCACCGTCTGCGACCCTTGGACCCAGAAGTGCTCAAAATGCGTAGTGAACTGGCAGTGTCCGGTCGGCAATGTCTGCGTCGAGAAATCCTGCATCGCCATGGAGACATGCGCCCTTGACGCCGACTGCGCAGGCGTCACCGCCACAGGAGGCGTGCCCCTGCCCATTTGCGCGACGGCGACCCAGCTGTGCATCGAGTGCGCCGCCACCGTGGACTGCGGTGCCAACCAGACCTGCAATGGCGGCAAATGCGAGCTAGTTCTGATCTGCAAGTCCACGAATCAGTGCCCGGGCAACCTGATTTGCGATCCGATCCTCGGCAAGTGCGCTGAATGCGGCGCCGCCAGCGACTGCAAGCCCGGCGAGACGTGTGATGGCGGCAAATGCAAGGCGTTTACGGCATGCTCCTCTGACAAGGACTGCAAGCCGATCGGCTTGGTTTGCGACAAGGCCAAGGGCGTGTGCGCGGACTGCGTGACGGACTTCGACTGTCCGGAGATCTACCACTGCGGCGGCAGCGGTGTCGGCGGCACGGGCGCGTGCGTTCCGGATCTGTGCAAGGCGCAAGAGGCGCAGTGTCAGGGCAATGCGCTGGCGATTTGCAACGACTCTGGATCTGGTTTCACGAAGTCCACCCCGTGTGGCGCACAAACGACATGCGTCCACAACATCGCGGGCGCCAGCTGCTCGCCGTGGACGTGCCAACCCGGCATCCATTGCGACGGCGCCGAGTTGGTGACGTGCGGCGCAAGCGGCCTGAACGTGCTGGCGAAGGTCGACTGTGCCGCTCAGGGTGCGACATGCCTGGGTGACGCGTGCGTCCCGTTGGTTTGCACACCCAGCGCGCTGTTCTGCGACGGACAACTGGCCAAGGTGTGTTCCGCCGATGGCACTGTGGCGTATGACGCTGGCGTCTGCACCGAGGGCACTTACTGCAGCGACGGCGACTGCTTGCCACAAGTTTGCCAGCCCAACACGCCCGCGTGCATCGGCACCCAGGTCGCAAACTGCAACGCCGTTGGCAGCGCGCTGGTGCTTTGGGAAGACTGCTCTCCGACCGGCCAAGTATGCTCTGACGGGGTCTGCGCCAAACCAATCTGCCTGGCAAGCGATGTCACCTGCACCGGCAACGACGTCATGGTCTGCAGCGCCAACGGCATGGCCTGGGGTGTCGCGCAGACTTGCAACACGGCGAGCCATTGCATAGGCGGGGTGTGCTTGGCCAATGTATGTGCACCCAACACGGCGCTTTGCGATGGCTTCATGGTCACGCAATGCAACGCGGTGGGCAGCGGTTTCACGAACGGGACCGACTGTAGCCTGACCGGCCTGACCTGCGACGGCGGCGCGTGCGCGCCCATCGTTTGCACCGCGAATGCGCTGTTCTGCGACAGCAATGCCGTGAAGAAGTGCTCGGCGACAGGAGCTGCGTGGTCATTGGTGCAGACCTGCGACGCGAGTTCGGTGTGCGAGAATGGTGTCTGCAAGCCGATGGCGTGCTCACCCGGACTGCCGAGCTGCATCGGCTCGGTTGCCGGTAAATGCAACGCCGCGGGGACAGCGCTCAACCCGGGGGCCATTGATTGCAGCGATGGCGGGGACACATGCGTCGCTGGCGCCTGCAAAGCCCTGTTTTGCACTCCGAACACGAGCGTCTGCGACGGCGCGGGCACGAAGAGCTGCAACGCCACGGGTACGGGCTACTTGCCCATTGTCGCGTGCGGCCCCGGCAAAGGCTGCATCTCGGGTATCTGCGAGGCCGCGGTCTGTGTGCCAAACGCGCCAACCTGTAACGACAATGTGGCGACGGTCTGCAAGCTGGACGGCTCGGGAATCGTGAGCAATGGCGGCACTGACTGCGCGGCCATTGGCAAGGCGTGCGTCGTTGGCATCTGCGAGGCGAAGGTCTGTACGCCGAACGCGCTGTCGTGTGTGGGTCCATCCATCTACCTCTGCAACGCGACCGGCACAGAACTGACCGTCCAGTCCAAGTGCGGAATCGGCACGAACTGCGACGGCGGGACTTGCCAACCGGCAATCTGCTGGCCGGGCGTCAAGTCCTGCAGCGGTGCCGTTCTGGAGACTTGCAACACGGAAGGGACCGCGCTCATCGCGGGCAAGACCTGCACGACGCCGGGCGGATGTGCGAATGGTGTGTGCGTCGCCACATCCGTGAGCGGCGATTCAGACGGAGACGGCTACACCACGACCGCGGGCGCCAGTGCCGACTGCAACGATGCCAACGCGTTTGTGCACCCCGGCCAGACCGAAGTGTGCAATGGCTTGGATGACAACTGCGACGGCACCACTGACCCGGCCGGTGCAGACGGGTGCATCAAATCGTACGCGGACAACGACGGCGACCACTACGGCGACCCCACGACGCTGACATGCACGTGCGCTGCGCCCACGGCCGGCCGCGTCCTCCTTGCCGGCGATTGCAGTGACACCAACGCGACGCTCCACCCGCAGCTCGCCGAGGTTTGCGACGGCATCGACAACGACTGCGATGGCATCACGGACCCCGATGGCTCGAAGGGCTGCAGCCCGCTGTACCGCGACGTCGATGGCGACGGCTACGGCGTGATGAACTGGGCGCGGTGCTCGTGTGCCCCGAGCGCGGGCTGGTCCACGTTGGCGACGGACTGCGACGACAACCCGGTGAGCGGCGCCAAGTCATACCCAGGGAACAAGGAGGTCTGTGACGGCGTCGATAACGACTGCGATGGCGTAGTCGACCCGATATCGAGCCTCGGCTGCATCGCGTACTACGCGGACAACGACCATGACGGTTTTGGCGCCAGTGGTGCGCAGCCCGAGTGCCTGTGTGCCGCATTGCTGACGCTCAGTGCGACAGCCGCAGGGGATTGCAACGACACGAATCCGCTGATCCGGCCTGGGGTCGGCGACACGTGCAACGGCATCGATGACAACTGCAACGGCGCGACCGACGAAAATGGTACCGCGGGCTGTGGCGTCGGGGCGACGTGTGCGGCCGGCAAGTGCTCCACCGGCTTTTGCCCGGCGGGCTTCCTGGATCTGAACGGCAAGACGTCAGACGGTTGTGAGTGCGCGATTCTGCCCGCACCAGGAGGTGCTGGCGACAAGTGCAGCGCCGCAGTGGACTTGGGATCGATCGCGGAGTTCGCTGCGCCCAAAGCAGCTGTCGGCACGGACCCGCAGGCCGGCAATGGCGCGTGGTATCACGTGCACGCGATTGACACTGCGGACACCGACAAGACGGGCGACTGCGACCGGTTCAACTTCCAAGCCTTCTTCATTACCAATCCGCAAGCTGCGTTTGTGTTTGACGTCTACCGTGGCTCATGCGCCTCCGCCTCACTGCTCTGCAGCGGGGTCACCGACCACTCCTGGGCCACCGACTTCTACGGCAGCGTACCGTCCGGCCCCGACGCGCTAAAGAACCCGTCACCCGGCGGCATCACTTCCGTCTCGCCACTCCCCGAGTTGGGCGGCGAGTGCAACTGTATTGCCAACGGGAGCGGCTTGCCAGGCATGAACATTTGCACCGATAATTCAGCGGATTTCTACATTCACGTCTACAGGACGGTCGGGCCGGCAGTCGACTGTCAGCCCTACGTCCTCAGCGTGCGCAATGGCAAAACGCCGTGAGTTTGCGTTCACGTGCCATACGCTAGAGCGGTCGGAGCCGTGGCCGTCCGACGGTCGCGGTCCCGCCGCAGCCGGTAACTCGCACTGCAGGCACAAGTTGCCCACGATGGGGTCAACAGCGACTCGTCCGAATTCGAAGCAAAGTATGTCGATCGCTCCGCTGAGCAGTCAGGTGGATGAGCGGGGTTGGGCGGCCCGGCCCGGTCAATGGTCAGCTCGACTACTGGCCGATTCCGCTCGACGTGGCTCAGGAGCTGCGCGCGGCCGAGCAAACTGAGGGTACTCGGCTTGACCGCGCAAGGACTTTCCTTACAATGACCGAGGGCGCAGGCGCCCGGAGGCGTCCATGATCACCAGCAAGCTCACGACCAAGGCGCAGACGACGATTCCTCAGCCGGTGCGTCGCGCGCTGAATCTCCGACCCGGCGATGATCTGGCGTACGTCGTGCAACCGGGCGGTCTGGTCATTTTGACCCGCGTCGTGCCGCCGGCGGAGTTGGACCCGTTCGCCGTCTTCGACGAATGGGCTTCGCCCGAGGATGAGCGCGCCTATGCCAGCCTTTGAGCCGTGGACCGTCGTCAAGGTGCCGTTTCCCTACACCGATAAGCCCGTGACGCAGCGGCGGCCGGCGCTCGTGCTCGCGTCGCTCCCGGACGCGGGGGGCCCCCCACTGCTGTGGGTTGCGATGATCACCAGCGCGGCGCACAAGCGCTGGTCGGGTGACCTCGAGGTCGCCGACCTGACAGCGGCCGGGCTGCCGGCGCCATCGATGGTGCGTCTGGCGAAGCTGGCGACGATCGAAGCCGACGTTGCCGACCCGCTGGGCGAACTCGCGCGTGGCGAGCGGCGGGCCGTGCGCGCCTGGCTGCGAAAGACGCTGTCGATTCTCCACGCCTGACCGCGCCGATGCCCGCCCAGCACGCCCGGATAACGCTTCTGCGTAGCCGACGACCTGCATGATGTGCGACGCGGGGAAAGGCAGATTGGGGGCAGGCACTTCGCGCTGCGGGCACCAGTTCACGGCGATGGTGTCAACATCCACTTGTCCCAAATGAACATGAAGTGCGCTGGCCGTCCCGCGCAGCAGTCAGGTCGCCGCTGCTGCCGCCCGCGAGTGCACCGCTACGCCTGAACAATTGACGCGATTCCCGGCCTTGCCGGGCACACTGGACGGGGCTGACTGGTCGTCACATGGCCGCAGGCTGCACATGGCGCGGCTGGATTTGGCCAACTGGTGGGGACGGCTTGTGCATAGCGGCTATTGGCCAGCAACTGGGATCGTTTGAAGTTTTGCATCGATTGCATCACTTCGTGCAACGGCGGCATGACATCCAGAGGCGGCAAGGTTAGCTTGTGCAAACGTCGCCTGAGGAGGTTCTGATGACGTCGCGGACGCTGAAACTGCTGTTCTTCGCACTGCTCGTGCTACCAAGGCCGTCGCTAGCTGTCGCGGTCCGCATCGACAAAATCGGCGTAGGCACAAGTACTTGGATGCCGGAGCCGGCGCTGGGTACACCGCCGCTGGCTCTGAGCGGCGCGACGACGCTGACCGCAGCCGATTGCGTCGCGATTGCCACGGCGCAAGACGCGAAAATTCAGGTGACGTGGAGTTGGCTGAATCCGGTGCCGAATCCGGCGATTGGACTGCAGCAGCACTACGCCATCAAAGTGCAGGGGCCGATTGAGCTGTGCGATCCGCACAACCTGTTGGAGGAAGACATCGTGACCGGTTGCGTGATTCTCGTGAATGACCAGACTCTTGTGAATCAGACGACGTTCGCGGGCGAGACGTTCACGCTGGACATGAAAACGGTCCTTGGTGAATTCGCGCCTGATCCGACCGGCGCGGCCTGTGCAGCGACCGCCGGGACTTCTGCGCACGTGTACTTCATCGTGCCGGCGCCACCGAATCAAGGGACCGGAGAACTGTTCACCGCAGCCGATTGGCGATTCGATTTCGCAGCGGCCGCAACGGCGGATGCGGCAGATCCCCCTGGATTGTCGCCTGACGCCGGGGCAGCCGACGGCGAAGCGACTGCCAGTAGCGCAGTTCGCGACGCAGGTTGTTCGGCAGTCCCGCGTGCTTCCGCAGCATGGCCAGCGCTACTGGTTTTTGCGCTTTTGTCGCGACGGGCCAGGACTTCAATTGAAAAGCCACAATCGACTCCGGCCACGTCTTTGCGCCAGTAGCCGACGTCTCCGCTCTGGATGACACTTGCGTAGTTGACGCGCGGCCGCGTATGCGACCTGTGAACCACTGGACACCAGCGACGTCAGCGCCTTCACCTCGGCCAATTGGACACGGCCGCCGACGCCACTGCTGAAGTGCTCGACAGCGTTCAAGACTCGGGCTGCACCTACTGGACCGACACCGCCTGCTGCCAGGACGGCGTGGTCTATCACACCATCTGCTTTGGGATGGATAACGGCAAGTTGACCTGGCCTGCCGGCGCCTTTGCCTGCAACATGATCGGCGGGCCGAACAGCTGCGCGGAGACCTGTGGCCTCGATGGCGTCGGCGATGGCCTGGACGCTGCCGACGAAAGCGCGCTCACGGACGTTGCCGACGTGCCGGACGTTGGCGACGCGCCGGATGCCGGCCCCTGTGATGGCTTCGTCTACATCGACTTTCCGTGCCAATCTGAGACCGTCTGCGTCGGCAACCACCATGTGCGCCGCGACCACACGATGAGCTGTGAGGAAAACGGCTACGACCCCAAGTGCTGTAGTGGCGCGAGCTGCGCGGAAGGCGCGGTCGAAGCATGTCCGGTAGGGAGATTGTGCATCGGCGCGGGCTGGGACCAAGGCTGCAAAACCACCGACTGCGGCGGGCCAGGCGGCGCGCCTTGCCCAAACGGCAAGGTGCTCTGGCAGAAGACCTACGCTTCCAACGAAGACAGCCACTTCGAGGGTGCCGAAGCGACAGCGGACGGAGGCTTCCTGCTCTCGGGCGTGACGGCACAAAAGGGCTGGCTGGTGCGCACCGACGCGCTGGGTAACGTCCTCTGGCAGTGCCAAGGCGGCATCTTTGGCGAAGCGCTGGGAGGCGCGTCGTTGGGTCCAGTGCGAGTGCGCCCCGACGGCATCGCCATTGTCGACCGCTACAGCCGCCTGCTGCGCGGGGACCCGTGGGGTCACGCGACCTGCAGCCAAGCAGGCTTATGTGCGGCGCTGCCGTGGACCGCGTGCGACGACGCCAATGACTGCACCGTCGATGGCTGCGTACCGCAGACTGGCTGCACGCACACGGCCGCGGCGGACGGCAGCGCTTGTGGGGCCGGCAACGTGTGCACGGCCGGCGCGTGCCTGTGAGCCGATACCGGACTGCGCCGATGGCCGACCTCGTCGCCTTGGATGACGCGCAACTGGCGCGCGACAGGGTGCGCGAACTCTGGACCGCCAAGACCGCGCGGGCACTTCGCACTCCAGACACCCGTTGACGACGATGGTCTCAACCCCCACATATCCGAATCCAACATGAAGCAATCCAGCCACGCTGCAGGTCATGGGCCGCCGATTGCCGGCCGCGGGCGGCGTGGTGAGCCTGAACACCTGAATGTGACACAACTCCGACGCTGCTCGACCTTGACGGGCGTGCTGCACGGGCTTTACTGGAGTGCAGGCGGCGTGCACGTAGTCCGACGCTGCCGCGCGGCCGGATGTGTGCAGGAACCTCGGCAGGAAGTCGTTCTCGCAGCTCCTGTCCACGACCGCGCGGGGCGACTGACCATTTTCAACACCTGCCAGAAAGAGGACATCATGAAAAGTCGGTGGCTACTCGTCATCGTGTCGCTGGCAATGATGGGGTCGATCCATGCCGGTTGTGGCGGCGGTACGGCGAACGAAGCTGACGGCGGCGGAACTCCAGATGGGGCGGACGCGACAGAGGAGGATGGCACTACCAAGCAAGTTATTCTTCACGGTGCTGTGCAGAAAGGCCCATTCGTTGTGGGATCCTCGGTGCAGGTCTCGTTGCTTAATCCCAACTTGACGCCTACTGGCCAAGTCTTCAATACACAGACCATAAACGACCGCGGCGAGTTCGACATCAGCTTTCAGGCCGTCGGCCCTGTGGCCCTTGAAGGGGCAGGGTATTATTACAACGAAGTAACCGGGCAACTTTCAAGCTCCAACCTCACGCTCAGGGCCTTCTTTGTCCCCACCCAAGGCGGCGCGCAATCGGCGTACATCAACATGGTCACCCACCTCACCACCGAGCGCATCAAGGCGCTGGTCGCGGGCGGGACTTCCTTCAGCGCAGCGGTGGCGCAGGCCGAGACCGAGCTGCGGGCTGAGTTGGCCATCACCTACCCTGGATTCAGCCCGACCATCAGCGGCGTTGGCATGAACGTGGTCGGCGGCGACAACGACAACAACGCCTACCTCATGGCCGTCAGTTCGGTATTCATTCAGACGGCGGTCAACCGTACTGCTGCTGGCGGTTCGCTGGAGTCGAACCTTCAGGAGCTGCTGAATACCGCCACCTTTGATTTCGCCGACGGAACCTTTGCGGGGCCGCTCAAACAGGAAATTACCGCCGCGCTTCTTGGGGTCGACGTCAGGCTCGTCACGCAACAATTCACCAAACGCTTGTCGCAGATCGGCGCCGTGGTCGCCGTGCCCGACATGAACCGGGTGCTTGACCAGGATAGGGACGGCTTGCCAAACAGCTTGGACAACTGCCCCATCACGCCCAACCCCGGCCAGGAGAACGTGAAAGGTGGGGCTTACGGTGACGTTTGTAGCCCGACGTGGATCTTGATCCCCGCTGGGACGTCGATGATGGGCTGCGTGCCGCAGGATCCGAATTGCAATGGGAATGAGAAGCCGCAGCATGCGGTGAGCGTGCCGGCTTTCAAGATGACGGCGACGGAGGTTACGCAGGAACAGTATCATACCGTTGTGGGAAACAATCCAAGCAACATGCCGGACTGCGGAGGAAATTGTGCGGAGGAGAACGTAAATTGGACCAACGCCAAGGCATTCTGCGAGGCAGTGGGCGGACGACTGGCGACCGAGGCGGAGTGGGAATATGCTGCACGCGCAGGGACGACAACAATTTACACGTGCGGCGACGACCCGAGCTGTTTGGCGAGCATCGCGTGGTTCAACACGGACGCCACAGGCCATGAGGTGAAAGGCAAGGCGCCCAACGCGTTTGGCCTGTATGACATGCTGGGAAATGCGTCGGAGTGGGTGGAGGACATGGAACATGGCGATTATGCTGGCGCGCCGGCCGACGGCAGCGCTTGGGAAGACGCCACAAATAGTCCGTTTCGCATGATCCGCGGCGGCAAATCCCACGACTTCGATGTCAACATGCTGCGAGCGTCGGCGAGGTCCTCTGGTCTAAACGGAGGCGGGGCCGCGAGCGGCTTCCGGTGTGCCAAGAGCCCGTGACGGGACGAGTCGATCGACAATGCTTTGTGCCACTTGCTTACCTCGGCGCCTTGGAGACCGCGCAGTTGACGAGCGACAGGCTGCGTCACGTGACGAACTGAAGCTGCCGGTCGGACCTTGCGGCAACCGGCACTTCGCACAGGATCAGCCGGTGGCCTTCGCGCGCGCCGGACAGTCAGATTTCGCTCCAGCCAAACGACTCAAGTCGGTGAATTTAGCTTCGCCTTTCGAGTGCCCGGACGATCGCCATCGGGTCGTCCTCATCATCCAGCACGAGCACGCCCGCTTCCCCGCGTGGCACTTTGCCATGCTCGGGCTGCTGGCTGGGCTTTCGCGTCGGCAGGGGCGCGCGTTCGCCCGCGGGTACGGGAGGCAGTTCAGCAGGCGGCTCAGTCTCGTGGTCCGTCGGCACGTAGAAATCGGTGCGCCGGTCCAGCCAGTCGCGGTAACGCGCCAGCGTCCAACAGCCGTCCAGACCGCCGCTCTCCAACACCGACTGCATCTTGCCGAACTGGCCCTGACGGATCGTCGCGCGCGCCGCGGTCGTCGCCAACAGGATCTCGAGCTCTGGCACAAGCCGCTCGCCCGGCCCGCGCACCGACAGCCGCTGGCCAATCACCGCGACGAGCGCGTCTGCCAACTGCGCCGCCATGCCGTTTTGCACGTCCGCCGGAAACGCGGACACCATCCGCGCCAGCGCCTCACCGACGCTCGACGAGTGCACCGTCGCCAGCACGAGATGCCCCGTTTCCGCCGCGTTCAGCACCAAGCGCATCGTCTCCGGATCGCGCATCTCGCCGATCATCAGCACGTCCGGGTTCTCACGCAGCGCGTCCAGCAGCGCCTGCTCAAAACTCGGCGTATCGCGGCCCACTTCCCGCTGGCGAATCAGCGACTTTTGGCTCGCGAACGCGTACTCAATCGGGCTCTCCACCGTGATGATGTGGCGGCATTCGGTCGTGTTGATCTCCTGAATCAGCGCGGCCAGCGTTGACGACTTGCCCGAACCCGTCGGCCCGCTCAGCAGAATCAGGCCGTGGCGATGCTGCACGAGCTTGGCGAGATCCGGATGCAAGTTGAGCTTGCGCAGCGACGCCTGGAACGACGTCAGCAGCCGCACCGCCAAGCCAACGCCGCGGGCACTGCGCAGGACATGCAGCCGGCAGCGCACGCCGCCGACCGTGCGGGAAAAATCCAGCGATTGGCGCTCGCGGAACACCGCCTCGTCGTCGTCGCTCAGCAGTTCGCGCACGGCTTGCGAGAGCACAGCCGCGGGCAACGGCGCGCCAACCATCCGCAACTGCCCGCGCACCCGCACGGTCAGCGGCATCCCCGGCTCAGCGTGCAGGTCGCTGGCGGCGAGAGATCGGGCGGTGAGGATCCAGGATTCGAGCAGCATGGTCACGCAACCCGCGGAGGGGCGCGGCTATTCCCGCGTGGGGTGTCGCCGTCGCGATCTTCGTCGGCCGTGCACACGCGCGCCATGCTCGCCGCCATCAGCCTGCACTCGAGTTTGTCCAGGCAAGTGCCGCGCCTCGAAACTTTGCCTGGATGGCCATCACGCGGCAATCCCGTCCGAGGTTCCAGGTCGCTGCGCCTGCTGCTTGATGATGATGACCGCCGCCGCGACTTTGCAGTCGGGCATCCGTTGACCAGCATGGTGTCAACATCCACAAGTCCATTTCAATGCGAAGTCCGCCGCTCGTTGCGGTGCGCCCGTCACGCGGACGACCGGATTTGAGCCGCTCGGGCTGGCTTCGGGTGCGCCGATACGCCTGAAGATCAGGCGCGATTCCCGTCCCCGCCGGGCACTCTGCACTCGGATGACTGGCCATCGACTTGCGGCAACCTGCACATGGTGCGGCCGGAACTGGCCGACCGGTCGGGTCGACGTCGACGTCGAGGCGATCCAGCATCAACCTTCTGGCGTCGCATTTCCACGCCGCGGCAGGAGGACCAGGTCGGCCGCTTCCTCGGCGTCTTTGAGCAGCGTCTCGCGCGGCGTACCCAGCTGCGCGCGCATGGTCAGGCCACGCGCAAGGTCCGTGACCTGAATGGCGCGCACGGCCACGGGAAAGTCAGGCGGGATGTCTCCGGCGCTGATGCCGTCCCGGAAACGGCGCTCCACCATCGCCGCGCCTCCCGCGACCGCACTCTGCAGGAACCCCTGAACCTCTGCGTCGTTCACAAGCGGCGCGACGCACACCAGCAGGCAGCCCCGGGCGGAGCCTTTCTGGGTCGCGCTCTCGACGTCGTGCTTGAGGAAGTCGGCTAGCGAGTCGCGAAGCGGCTGCGGCGCGAAGAGCGCCTGGGTGGCACGAGCGCCCTTCGCCGCTGCGTACGCCCTCAGCACACGCAGGAAAATCGTCCGCTTGTCGCCGAAGACGGCATACAGGCTCGGCCGTCCGACACCCATCCCGGCGACGAGATCGTCGATCGTCACGCCGTCGTAGCCTTTTGACCAGAACACCTGCGTCGCCTTTTCCAGCGCCTCCGCCTCGTCGAAGCTGCGCGGCCGTCCACGCGGCTTGGTCGTATTGTGAACCATGCAGTTAAAAACTCCTTGCGACCCCGACTCAGATTAAGATACTGTTCAGTTCGGAATTGGCAAGTCGTCCGCAGCCTCGCGGCGCCTCGCGACTCGACCTTACACCTTTGACCAGGCAGACACCCATGAAAAATTCGATCGCACTCGTCACCGGCACCACCTCCGGTCTTGGATACGCGGCAGCCAGCCTACTCGCTGCGAAGGGCTGGCGCGAGATCATCGTCACCGGCCGCAGCCTCGGTCGGGTGCAGGAAACGGCGGCTCAACTCGGGACGGAGAGCAAATCACCGGTTTTCACGCCGCTGGAGCTGGATCTGGACTCGCCGACCAGCGTTCAATCCGCGCTCGCCGACCTGGTCAGGGTAGGGCGGCCAATCGATTTCCTGTTGCTAAACGCAGGGATGGTTCCTGGCAAGGCGCGCGTGCTCACTGCGGCGGGCGTCGAGGCGGCTCAGGCCCCGCTGATCGGCCATCATCAACTGACTGTCGGGTTGCTCCGCGCCAACCTGCTGAGCCCCGACGCGCGAATTGTCATCGCCAGCGCGGAACCTGCCCGAGGCGACGTGCCCATGTTCAGCTACACCGACGTGGCAGCCTTCGCGGCCAAACACCACCAGGGTGACCGAACCGCCGTTGTTGAAGCCTTGGTGCGCAGCGGGCCGAACGTGAAGTACGAGCCGAACCGGGCTTACGCCGACGCGAAGCTCATCGTCGCCTGGTGGGCTGCGGCACTGGCACGGCGGCTACCCTCCGGCATGGCCGTTTACGCGGTCTCGCCGGGAAGCGCGCCCGACACCCAGGCGGCGCGGAACGCCAACGCGGCCTTGAAGTGGGTGTTCATTCCGCTGGTGAAGCTCATCCCCGGCATGACCCAGCCGCCTGAGACAGCCGCCCGTCGGTACCTGCAAGCATCGGAGTTCGGAACCGACGTGTCAGGGCAGTTCTTCGCCTCGGCGCCAAAGAAGCTCACGGGCCCGATGGAGGCGATGCGCCACCCACACTTTCATGATCGCGCCAGTCAGGAAGCCGCGTGGCAGGCCGTCGTCAAGGTCTCTGGCGTCGACTTGTCGAACCCAGCATCCATGAGCGCGGTGTCCTGAAGGAGCGCCGGTAGCCGCGTTCGGCGCCCAGAATGGCGCTGCGTAGCCGACGGGCACGGAATGCGCACCGGTAGGACCGGCTCGTGCTGGCCGGCACTTCGCAATGCGGACACCTGTTCACGACAATGGCCCCATCATCACCCCAAACCTCCGCGAACTCCCCAGTCGCGCCCGAAGCCACCTCCTGCCGCGCCTCCGCCAGTCGCTGATGCCAACCGGTTACATCCGGTTCCAACTCCGCCCTGGGCGACGGCTCGGCTTGGCGTTGCACGCTGGCTTTGGGATGCGGCGCCACTCTTGCTTGACTTCGGCCACTGACGCTATGATTTGGCCCATGCGCTTGCACCTGCACTCCATTCTGTTCGTCCTCCTGACCGGCTGCGGTGGCAGCTGCAATCCGCAAGGCTCCATTCCGCCGCCGCCGGGGACCGACGCCAAAGTGGCGCAGTCGGCCCGCCACTTGACGGGGACGGCGGACCTGACGACGGCCTACCAGTGGCATCCGCCGGCGCGGGAGTCCGAACTGGCGACGCTCGTGCAAGCGACGGCGCCCGCGCAGCCGTTTGCGCCCGCGGAGCTGAACAAGCGCTTTTGGCTGTTGGTTGGGCCCCATGGCGTGACGGTGGCCGAGCGCGATGTGCTGGGTCCGGGGCCGATTGAGAAAGGCGCCATCCGCGCGCAGTTGACGTCGGCGATCGAGGACTGGAATCACCGCTCGGGCGTGTCGCCGCGGTCCGCGCTGCTCATCCTGGACCAGGCGGTGGATCTGGCGACGGCGCGCATGGCGGTGGCCGAACTTCAGTCCGCGCAGCCCTGGGACGTCACGATGCTGTTCGCCGCCGATACGCAGACCGACGCGCTGGTGGAAGTCGCGCTGCCGGGCCTGAACGCGGCGCGGCCCTAGAACACGGTCCACCTACACCGGAGCGGTTGGCGGCAGCTGCGCGGCGCACGCCCGCGTTGGCCGGTCTTGAAAGTCCGCCAGCCTCGGCCTCGGCAGGCGGTTCGCCGTTCTGGCTACGGCAGGACTTCCATCGCCCCGATGTCGCACGCCATGCCTTGCGGCCGCGGCGTCTGAATCTGGTCCACGCCCGCGACGCTGCTGGTGCCGCACGCGCCGATGTTGCCGGCGTCAATCAAGCCGGAGCCGCTGGCCACGCTGAGGATTTCGCCAAAAGTCGTGTTGACGACCGACAGTCCGGTGACGACGCCGCTCAAGTTGGCGCTGCAGCTGCCGTCCGCGATCCACGTGCCGATGGCGTCGACGGTGCTCGCGCTGCACAAGTTGCCGAGGCTGGCGAGGCCGGCGATGACGCTGTTGCCGAGGTGAAGCGTGGGCACGGCGACGTCCGGGACTGCGACGGGGCTGTCGCTCCACAGGCTGCACTGCAGGATCGTGGCCTCTTGGGCAACAATGGCGCCGCCGCTGCTACTGGCGCTGTTCTTGATGAACGAGCTGTTGACCACGTTGAGCGTGCCGCCCGTCGCGATGGCCCCGCCCGAGCCGGCGCTGTTGCCGTCGAAGCTGCTGCGGTTGACGGTGAGCGTGTTGCCTGCGGCGAGGTCGATTGCGCCGCCTTTGCCCGTGGCGGTGTTGCCCTGGAAGTGGCACTCGCTGACGTCGGCGGGACCGTCGACGTAGACCGCGCCTCCGTCCTTGCTGCTGGCATTGTCCAAGAACCGCACGCGCTGCGCCGTGAACTGGCCGCCCGTCACCTGCACCGCGCCGCCCTGCGCCGCCGAACCTTTGCGCACGGTCAGGTTGCGCAGCGTCAAGCCGGCGTTCTGGGCCAGCAGGATCTGCGCGCCGCCGCCGTCCAGGATCACCGCATGGCCGTTGCCGACGATGCTCACCGGCGCCTTGATGGTCGGCAATGCGCTCGCCGGTGTGATGGTCAGATCCTTGGTAAAGCCGATGCTGCTCGCGTCAAGGTTGGAGTTGGCCAGGAGGATGGCCTCGCGCAAGCTGCAGTGGCTGCCGTCGCAGGTGCCGTCGTCGACGTCGTCGCTGCTGTTGACCGCGATGGTGCAGCTGACGGTTCCGTAGCAGCCGCCGGTGCTGCAGGTGTCGTTTTGCGTGCAAGGGTCGCCGTCGTCGCACGGCAGGCTGTTGGCGATGAATTTGCACGCGCCGGTGGCGTCGCAGGTGTCGTTGGTGCACGGGTTGTCGTCGGTGCAGACCTTGCCCGCGCACGGGTCGGTGCACGCGGGCCAGGTGGCGCCGGCGAGCACGCACGCGCCGCAGCTCGCACCGGCAAAGCCAGTGTCGCACACGCAGCTGCCGTCGATGGCTTGGCAGGCGCCGTGGCCGCTGCAAGTCCCAGTTTTTCCGGCGCATTGATCGGGCGTGCACTTGGGGTAGTCGACCAGTCCCGCGGCGCAGGCGTTGCACTGCTTGCCGGTGAACTTGCTGTCGCACGTGCAGCTGCCGTCGACCTGGCTGCAGCTGCCGTTGCCGGCGCACGGATCGGGATGGCACAGGTCGACGGCGCACTGGCCGACGTCGCAGTACAGGCCCTCGGCGCAGTCGCCGCAGAAGCCGCCGCAGCCGTCCGAACCGCACTGTTTGCCGCTGCAGTCGGGCAGGCAGGCGCAGGCGAAATCGACATCGCCGCAGCACGTCCCCGCGTTTTTGCAGCCTTTTTCGCAAGAACAGCCGCCGGTGGCCAGGCCGCCGCACTGGTTGACGCACGAGAGCTCCGGCGGGAGCGCGGTGCAATGGCCCGACTGGCAGAGCTTGCTGCCCGTGCACGCGCCGCACGATCCGCCGCAGCCGTCGTCGCCGCAATCGAGGCCGCTGCACGCGGGCAGGCACGCTGCGATGCACTGGCCGGTCTTGCTGCAGTACAGCTTGGTCGGGTCCAGGCAGGTGCCGCACGAGCCGCCACAGCCGTCCGAGCCGCACTGCTTGCCGCTGCAGGACGCCACGCAGGTTGCGCAGGTGCCATCGGCTTTGCAGGCGCCGCCCAAGCCGCAGCCGGCCACAGGCAGGCTGGCGTCGGCGCAGTCTGGATCGGGCTCGCCGCAGTTGCAGTCGCACGTCGCGCCGTCGCCCTTGGCCACCGGCAGGCAGGTCCACGTCACGGTGACCTGGTCGGGCTCGCACGTCCCCAGCGCGCTGCACACGTAGCCTTTGGCGCAGGGCGTCAGGCAGCTGGTGGCCGAATCCGGCAAATCCGCAGCAGTATCAATGTCTGTCGCGCCGGTGTCGGCCTGTGCATCGTCGGTACCGGAAGCGTCGCCAGTCGCATCTGCGGTGCTGCCGCCGTCGACGGGCACGCATACGCTGCCTTCTTGCACCGTGCCGGCGCCGCAAACAGGGGCAGGACCGTCCGCCACGCACGCGTTTCCGGACACGTGGGTTCCGCTCGCGCACGCGGGCCCGGAGCTGCCGCAGGCCGAGGCGCCCACAAGCACGCACAGGCACGCAAACGCGCGCGCCCAAGTCATCGCAGGGTTCAGTTGGGCTGGCATGTCGGCACCTTCGGGTCGTCAGAGGGATCGGGCGTTCCGGCATTGTTCAGTGGCTTGGCCACGCACGTCCAGCCGCTTGGGCAGTCGACGACGCCGCCGGGGCAAGGCAGGGCGCACTTCATGCCCTTGGGCGTGTCGATGCAGATTTGCCAGTCGGGGCAGGCAGAAACCGCGCAGCTGGCTCCGGCGGCGGGCGAGGCGGGCACGGCTTCGCAGACGTAGCGCGGGCCCAGCGTTGCCGGATCGACGCGCGCGACGCACGTCTCACCCGCCGCGCTGCAGTCCGCCTGTTTGGTGCACGCCTTGGCGCTGCCGTAGGGCTGGACGCAGGCGCCGGCAAAGCCCCAGGTCGAGCCCGTCGCCGCGTTCACGACCGGCAAGCCTTCGCACAGCCAGCCCGCGCCGCACTGGCCGTCGGTGCTGCAATGCGTGCGGCAGGCCTCCTTCAGGCACAGGCCCCAGCCGCATTCCTCGGCGATCATACACGGCGTTCCGGCCGCGCCGCCGCTGGGGAACAAGTCGCCGCACACGCCGCCGTAGACGCCGGCGGACTTGGGCCACGCGCCGGTGCACCACTTGCCGCTGCAGTCGCCGTCCGTGCTGCAGAACGTCGCGGCGCAAAATCCGCTGGCCGTGCAGGTGTCGCTGCCAGGGCAGCCGTCGACGCCCAGCTTGCCGCTGGCGCAGTCCGGGTCAATCGCGCCGCAGCCGCAGTCGCACGCGCCCTTGTCGCCAAAGTAGCTGAGATCGCATTTCCATGCGTCGGGGACGCACTGGCTGGTGTACGCGCACGACGCGCCGCTCGCGCAGGTTCCGCACGTGCTGCCGCAGCCGTCGTCGCCGCAGGTCTTGCCGGTGCATTGGGGCGCGCACGTCGCGGTGCATTGGCTGTTGGCGCCGCAATACGGCGTGGGGCCGCTGCAGGTGCCGCACGAGCCGCCGCAGCCGTCGTCGCCGCAGTTCTTGCCGGTGCAGTTGGGCTTGCAGGTGCAGGTGGCGGCGTAGTCGGTGCAGCAGTTGCCGTTCGCCGCGCAGCCTTTGGTGCAGTAGCAGCCCGAGGGCGCGGTCGAGCCGCAGTGGCCGACGCAGGAGTCCAGGCTGCCCGTCTTCTGGCATTGGCCGCTGACGCACTGGCTGTCGCTGGCGCAGGTGCCGCAGGTGCCGCCGCAGCCGTCGTTGCCGCAGGTCGCTGCAGCGCAGGCAAGCGGCTTGGGCCCCGCGCACGGGTCGACGCATTCGCCACTGGCGTTGCACGTCGTCTTCACGCTGTCCGTGCAGTAGCCGCAGAAGCCGCCGCAGCCGTCGTCGCCGCACGCCTTGCCGGTGCAGTTCGCCACGCATTCCGAGCACTTGCCGCTGGCGTCGCAGGTGGCGGCGGCGGACTTGCAGCCGTGGACGGGCAGGCCAAAGGCGCAGTCGGGATCGGGCGCGCCGCAGTTGCAGTCGCAGAAATCCACGCCGGCGTAGCTGACCGGCGCACAGGTCCACGCGGCTGGCACGCCGGAGACGCACTTGCCGCTGCTGTCGCACGTTTCCTTGTCGCCGCAGCCCCACAGCGGCAGCTTGGCGTTCTGGCAGTCCGGGTCGGGCGCGCCGCAGTTGCAGTCACATGAAAAGCCCTCGCCGTACGCAGTTTTGTCGCAGGTCCACGCGGGCGGCACGCACACGCCGGCGCTGGAGCAGACGTCGCTGCCCTGGCACGCGCCGCACGTTCCGCCGCACTTGTCGTCGCCGCAGTTCTTGCCTTTGCATTGCGGGACGCAGCCGGACTTGCATTGGCCCAAAAGCGCGTCGCAAACGGGCTTGGCCGGGTCGCCGCACGCGCCGCACGCGCCACCGCAGCCGTCGTCGCCGCACGTCCGGCCGATGCAGTTGGGCTGGCACGCGTCAGGCGTCCCATCGCCCGCGACGTCCGTGCCTTCTGTCGCATCCGCTGCCGCATCGATTTCAGCCGTCGCATCGGTTCCTGTCGCATCCGTGCCGGCGGAGTCGATCGGACCTGCGTCCACCGTCACGCATTGGCCATCGGCCAGCGATGTGCCGTCGCCGCAGTTGAGCGCATTCGGATCGGGCACGCAGCTGCCGCCGACGTTGACTGTGCCGTCGCCGCACGTGGTCGTCGTGCCGCAGCCGGCCAGGAGCGCCGCGAGCAGCAGGAGGAAAGTCAGGGCCTGCCGATTCACGGGGCCTCCTTGGTTCGAGGGCTGCCGGGCGCGGTTTCAGGCGTCCCGGACACCAGATGGAACGGCGCCGCCACACGCCCGGGCTGAGCAAAATTCTTCAGCGTATCGACAACTTTGGCCGACGATTCATGGGCAATCGCGTCATCCAGCAGGTCCTTCAAATCCGGCGTCTTCTGCATCCAGGCCGCGACCACGTAACCCGCCGTCTCGCGCACCATCTCGCTTTTGTCGTAGCGCAGCGCCTTGTGCACCAGCGTCTGGGTCGCCGCCGGGCCCAAGAACGCACACGCCCGGAGCACCGCCGCCCGTACGTAGATCGAGTCGTCCTGCGCCATCGTCCCGGTCAGGGCGGTCACGACCTGCGCCGGGTCAAAAAAGCGCAGCGAATACGCCGCCGCCGACCGCGTGAACTCGCCGGGGTCCTTCAGCAGCGTCAGCAGCAGCGGCAGCGTCTGCGGCAGCGCGGCGTTGCCCAACGCCGCCACCCAGTTCCAGCGGGCCTTGCCATCGTGCAGCTGCACAGCCGGCGGCGTCGTTGCGCCCGTGCTCGCTGCCAGCGGGATCTGCGGCGCCAGCCGCGCCGTCGCCTCCGCCGTGAACGTCTGCGCCAGCTTCTGCGCCGATCCGCCTCCAACCACGGTGCCGCCATCGGCCGCTTGCGCCAGCGCCACCCGCACCATCTGCGCCATCGTCATCGCCGCCATCGCGCCAAACTCGTGGTCGGTCGAGCTGTAGGCCAGCATGCCCAGTTGCGCCAGGTACTCGGGCTGCGGCCGCTGCACAAAGGCGCCTGCCACCAGCGCCTGACGTCGCGTCTCCGCGTCCAGCTTGGGATCCGCCGCCGCGCCCACCAGCGCTTTCTGCGCCGCCGGCGACTCGGCCTGCGCCATCGCTTCCAGCACCGTCCGCCGCACCGGCTCGCTGGTCGATTCGCGCAGCTGCTTGGCCGCCAGATCCGTCGCCGCGTCGTTCCGGGCCATGGCGGTCGCCAACTCCGCCGCCAGCTGGTGGCGCTTCTGCCAATCCTTCGCCGTCGCCGCCGCGTTCGCGCTTGTCAGGATCGTCTCCACTTCGCGCGGATCCGCATGGCGCAGGGGCTTGACGCCGCGCTCGCGCTCAAAGGCCACCAGCGCGTCCGGGTGCAGGCTCTTGGCCCACGTCGCGTCCACGTCCGGCTGCCGGTCCCATTGCAGATCCATCGCGAACACCAGCGCTGTCGGAGCGCCGCCGCCCAGCTCCGCCTTGCCTTCGCTGTGCGCCTTGACCTGCGCCACCCGCGCATCCGCCAGCGCAAACGTCACGTCATGCGTGGCCTGATACCCCGGTGGCAGCGTCTGCAGTTCGTCGCCACCGCGCTCCTGCCAGTGCTTGTGCACCTGCGCCCCTGCGAGCGTGTACTCCGCCGTGTAGCTGTGGTTGAGGTCCTGCTCCGTCGCCTGCCACTGCGATCCTTGGGGCGCGGCCGGCCGCACCAGCTGCGCGTGTTGCATCAGGTTGAGCAGCAGCGCCTGCACGCCCGGCGGCACGTCCGCCTCAAAGCGCGCCTGACCCAGCCGCCCCTCGCCGTCGACCTGCGCGACGAACGCTTTGCCCAGCGCCGTCGTCGCCGTTTCGCGCGTCAGGCTCGCCGCCTGCAGCATGCCGTCATCGCCCGTCAGCGCCGGATTGCGCAGTCGGAACGCGACGTTTTCGCCATTGCCAGGCGCCGCAAGCCCCGCGACATCCAGCGCGCCGGTCAGCGTGAGCGCCATCTTCTGCCGCGTGCCGGCGCTCGCCGACAGGCCTTCCATCGTCGCCACGTACCGCACCGCGTAGCTGCCCGCGAGCCCCGGCAACGCCGTCGCCGATCGCTCCACCGGCTGTGCCATCGCCGCTTGCGCCGGTCGCTGCGTCGCCGCCTGCACGGTCACCTGCGGCGGTCCCGCCCACTCCGCTTGCCACAGCCACAACGCCGCCGTCGCGCCCACGAGCACCGCCATCGTCACCAGAATGCGCCTATTCATGGTCCTGTGCTCCTATTGATTCGCGGTCTTGTGCTGCAAGTCGACCTTCTTCGCGAAGATTTCGTCGGGCGGCGTCAACTCCCACTCGAACGTCAGGCCTTCGTACTCGAAGAGGCTGAATTCCCACTCCACGCTGACCACGGACACCGCCGCTTCCGCGAACGCCGAGAGGCTCAACTTCAGCGTGTTCAGGACGGCCGAAATGGACCGCGCGTAGCCCAGCTTGTAGAGATTCTCCACGTCCTTGTTCTGGTCATCCTGCAGCTGCGTCACGGTCGTCGCCCACTTGATGGGGAAGGTGAGGTTCAGGATGGTGATGGCCGCCTTCACGCCAGCGAACAGTTCCACCGGGCCGACTTCCCCGCCCACGCCACCTTTGGCCTCGACGGCGACGTTGATTTCCGGCGTGATTGCAAACGAGCCTTCCAGGGAATCCGGATCGACTTCCGTGCCGTAGCCCAGGCACGCTTCAATCACCAGGCTCACTTCAATCGATACCGGCACCGGCCCGACGAACACAAACCGCTTGATGCACAGCGGCCCCTTGGCCTTTTGCACCGTGTTGAACGGCGAATTGGCCGGATCGTCGTGGCACTCGCCGGGCGAAGGCGAGCAGACGTGCAGCGACGGAAACCCGACGGAAATGTCCGACGGCTTGGCACGGTCGCATGCGGCGTGCGGCGGCGGCGGTTCCACCAACGTGCCGTCCTTCCACGACATGCCCGCACACTTGAGCGGCGGCTCCCCGGGCATGGCCACACTGATGCCAAACATCGAAACCGAGGAATTGAACTTCACGGCTTCGTCCGGCCCATTCATCACACCGGACAGCGTGTTGGAGATGGACATGACGTCCATCGAGGTACCAAAGAAGCTGAGCGTGTTCGAATTGGTCAGCGACATCGAATAGTTGCGCTCCTGCATCGCCGTGTTCGCGATCGTGGACTTCTTGACCTTCTTGAACTGCAGTGTGGGCGTATTCTGCTGGACAAACTGCACCGGCGGCACCGACGCGTCTTCCGAGGCCTTGTGGTCGTTGCGGCTGGCGGACTGCGTGTCTTCCAGGATGCCATAGCCCTCCTCGCACTTGTGCGTGTCGCGCGCGCAGAAGCCGCTCTGGCAGAAGCTGTCGGCCAGCGATGCGTCAACGCCATCGGGCGGGCACGGCGAGCCGTCCGGGAACTGGTTGGGCGCGCAGACCTGGTAGTTGTCGTTCTTGTTGTTGAACGGCGCCGCCTTGGGCTGGGCGGGATCCATGGCGCAGTCGGCCAGCAGCAAGGCCGGATACTTGGCGTCCCAGGTGGCGCGGACGTCTGAGTCCAGCACGTAGTCGATCATCTCCGGACCCACGCCCTTGGTGATGAGCTTGGCGAACTCGGCGGGCGTCAGGATCGACCCGGGCGGCTTCTCCAGAATGAACTGGCCGAGCGTCGACGCGTTGAAGCTCTCGAACAGGAACCCCGGAATTTCCGTGTATTTTCCGGCGACAAACGCGCGCACCAGGTTGGTGTGCATCAGCTGGCACGCCTCTGGAGAGAGCAACCGCCAGCGCTTGACCCACAGCGGATACGTCTTGCCGTCCAACGAGTTGGTCCACGTGGTCGGATCGCAGTCGCCGCATTTGTACATCGGCGTGCCGTTGATACCGGACTTGTTGGCGAGCACGGCCTTTCGGTGCACGTCCGCGCACGCCTGTGCCGACGTCGCATCGCAGCGCTGCACGGTCGAAATCTGCGTATTGCCGGTCGGCACCCACATGCAAACGGACTGCTTCGCGAGGTCCAGGTCCATGTCCCAGCGCTTGTCGCACTTGAACGGCTTGTTGTTGTCGGACGTGTTCTGCCAGCCCGGACACGTGCCGTCGGCCTTGCACGCCGGGCTGCGATCGACCGTGAAGTTGTAGACGTAGTCGGAAACGGACGAGCAGCTGCCGGACTTGCACTCGTCGTTGGCGGCGCACACTTCGCCCACGTCCGCGTCCGGCGACCAGATGCAGTCGACGTCGGGATCAAAGTGGTCGAGGCCGGGCTGCGTGTAGTACGGCAAGCACGCGTTGGCGCACATGGCGGTCTTGAAGCTGTAGCCGGTGAATGCCATCACGCACTCGCGGCCCTTGCCGTGGCAGAACGCGGTGCAGTCCGTGGTGAGTTCCTTGGCGCCGCAGCTGCCGTTCTGGCAGAAGCCGCTGACGCACTCGGCGTCGACCGCGCAGTTGCCGCCGTAGTTCTTGCGCACATAGCACTGGCCGCCGTGGGTGCCGCTGACCTCGAACGAGCCCGCCTTGCAGTTGCCGCACACGGGCAGCGATTGGCCGCCATCGACACACGAGCGGTTGATGTCGCTGCAATGTTGGTCGGTGCACGCCCGCAGGACCTGCTGGCCCAGCTCGGTGTTGCTCAGCGGCCGCGGATAGAGCCTGGCCAGCGCAAACGCAGGCGCCGTCGTACCGGTGAACGATGCCGGCGGCGTCATGCGGAAATACGCGCCGTTGGGCACAGCCGTCGCGGTCTCTTTGGGCAGCGCGGTTCCCGTCGCGGGCGTTGTGGTCAGCACGTAGCCGACCGGAGTGCCGCCGCCCGGACCTGCCGCGCCGACACTTCCCGCGCCGAACGTCGCATCCGGGCTCGACAGCGCGAAGTGCATGTCCGTGCCGTCAAAGGACACAGCCACATCGACGTGCACGGTGACGTTGCCGACTGCAGCCGAGCGCGTCTCGGTCGTCCACAGTTTCCAGGTCCCGTCGCTGAGTTGGCTGCTGCCGGCAAAATTGCAGCTCAGCGCGTCGGTGCTGCGCGTGCACTTCAGCGTCGTGTTCATTCTCGGCGTCCAGCTCGTCTGCCCGTCGCCGGTGGCGTTGCTCACCAGCGGCACGTTGGCGACGGATCCCGGTCCGAACGTGACCCGGCCGGTGAAGGCGAACGGTCGGAGGCCGTTGGCGCCCGACGCCCGCAATCGCCCGCGCGCGGCGATCCGCACTTCGCTCGACGTGCTGTTGCTGGACGACAACGTGAGCGCCGTGCCGCCCGCCGTCGGCTGCCAGCTCGCACCTTTGTTGTCGAACACCTCCACGACGTCCTGGGTGGTCTTGCTGGAGAAGTTGGCAAAGTTGGCGTAGTCGCGCATCCGGCCTTTGGCGCCGTCGACGTAGTGGAAGCCGTCCATCCAGACCGCCGGGCCAGGATTGCGCCACTGTTCCAGCTCCGCCACGGGCATCGCGCGGTTCGCCAGCGCGCTCCAGCCGAGCGTCACGCCTGTGCCCGTCTGCAGCCCGACATTGCCCGTTCCGCTCAGGATCGTCGGCGTCGTCGTCGCGGTCAGCGTGCCCGCCAGCGCGCCGTCGATGTACGCCTGCAGCGTCGGGCCATTTTGCACCAGCGCGACGAACTGCCAGGTGTTGGCCCGCAGCCCGTGTTCGCACGAGGACACCGGCGTGCTGTTGCTGCCGACCGTGCCCTTGACGCCCAAGCCGTCGCAATCGCTGGTCAAAGTCAGCGCCGCCTGCGCGGTCGTGCCCTTGGTCAACTGCAGCAGCGTGCCGCCTGCCGCCACGTTGTCCGCGCGGATCCAGCCCATCAGCGTGTAAGACGACATCGCCGCAAGGTCGGAATCCGCCTGCAACTGCGCGTAGTTGCCGTTCTGCACGGTCAGGCCCGCCCACGAGGCCGTCAACGGCTTGGACGCGCCCTCTTGCAGCGCCACCGCCGGGTTGGTCACCGCCGTCACCGACGGCGTACCTGAAGCAATGCCCAGCCGCGTCGTCACGACCTGCTCGGCCGAAGTGGCCGGCCATTGCCGCAAGAACCCGAAATCGCGCTTGTTCTTCAGTGCGCGCACCTCAGCATCGCTCAGCGCGCGGTTGTAGACGAACACTTCGTCCAAGTCGCCCACGCCCGAGGTCTTGGTCACCGCCGGCGTCGCGCCCGTGCCGAGCAGACTGCCCGCGCCCAGCACGACTTCGTCAAAATGGCCAAAGAGCAGCGCGTCGCTGGAGCCCTGCAGCTCACCGTCCACGTACAGCTGCGTCATGCCGCGTCGGCCGCCCGGCGTCAGCGGCCGCAAGGTCACCGCCACGTGGTGCCACAAGCCGTCCTTGATGCTGGTCGTGCTCTGGAGCGGCACCGACGGATCCTGCACGAACATCAGCTTGCTGCCGTTGGCGCTGCTGTCGACCGCAATGGACGGCCCGACGATGGAGCTGCCGTACGTGCACATCGCGCGCACGAAGGCGATGGAGGTTCCGGTGGCGCACGCCGGTGGCGTCAGGGTCACGGTGCAAGTGGAGTTGCCGAGGCAGGCCTTTTCGACCGCTGCCAGGATGCCCGGATCGCTGCAGGTGGGGCTCAAGCCGGCTTTGTCGAGGGCGTCGCACTTGACAGTGCCGGCGTTGGGCGGCGTGGAGGTGGGGCCGTACCACGCGTAGACGCTGCCGATGGTCGGCGTGATGGTGGGATATTCGCTCGGGCACGTGATCTTGAGCGTGGTGTCGCCCGGCCGCGTCGCCAGGCAAATCGGCTTGTCGTTTTGGTACGCCGACATGCCCATGTCCTTGAGCGAGGCCAGCGGATTGACGGTGGCAGGCGCCGAGGTCGGGACCCGGACCCACATCGCCAGCGTCAGCCCGCCGAGCGTCTTGTTCGCGGCGCTGTCGATCGCCGGCAACGCCGACCAGAGCTTGATGCGCGCCGTGCCGTCCGAGGGCCCCGTCATCCCGGCGTTGCCGAACCGGATCGCCTGCCCCTGGGCGCCGGCGACCGAGCTGAACGTGCCCGTGCTGCCCGCGGCGGCGAAGTTGTACGGGCTGCCATACAGGACGCCGTCGCGCGGCAGATACGCCTGCAACCCCGCACGCGGCCACGGCGAATCGGCCGGCAGCAGCGATTCCGGGCCGGAGGCCACCGTCTGTTCCTTCTGCGCCGCCGTCCCCGGCAACGTCAGGATTTCATTGAGCGGCGAGCGCCACGGCGGCGAGGTTCCGCTGAACGAGGCGCACGTTCC
Organism: uncultured Myxococcales bacterium; assembly: GCA_903842345.1. Lineage (GTDB taxonomy): Bacteria > Myxococcota_A > UBA9042 > UBA9042 > UBA9042 > CAIYBN01. Next base: position 208,516 of record CAIMLR010000004.1, on the reverse strand, counting down.
GCAGTCGGCAGGGCAATCCGCGCACGTTTCGCCCTGGCTCGCGTCGCAGCTCTTGTCGCCGCACGCGGTCGTGCCCAATGCCACCGCCGGGCACGAGGCGTAGTAGTCCGAGCAGCAGTCGCCCCGCGTCGTGCAGTCCGGGTCGCATTGGCAGGTCCAGCCGCTGTCCTGTTTGCCGCACAACTTGCCGGTGTGAACCGAGTTGGCCCCGCACGCCCCGCCGTTGTCCGATTTGCACCCGCCGGTGACCTTGTTGATGACCTGGCCATCGGGGCACGCGGGTAACGGGTGCTTGCTCCACCACCATTCGCCGTCGTAGTCGACTTCGCACTTGCCGGCCTTGCTGTTGCAAATGTAGTAGTCCTCCTTGCACTGGTACGACCCGCACGCGCCGCCGCAGCCGTCGGAGCCGCATTCGCGCCCCGTGCAATTCGGAATGCAGAGCGCCTTGGTGCCGGCCGCTTCCTTGGGAAACTGGCCGCTGGGATCCGCTCCGCCGGCCGTGCCGCACGAGTAGGCGCCGAGGCCCGCGTTCCAGCCGCAGTGCAAGCTGCTGCCGCAGTTCTGGGTGACGATTTGGGTGCCGGTGCAGTACTGCAGCACTTCGCCATTGCACGCGCCCTGCCACTTGGTGTTCTGGCAGGTCGGAGGCGGCGGGATGGTCTCGCACTTGCCGGTGCTGCCGTCGCACGCCGTGCCGGTGCCGCAGGAGCCGCAGCTGCCGCCGCAGCCGTCGTCGCCGCAGACCTTGCCGCTGCAGCTGGGCGAGCAGCATTCCTGCTTGGGGATGCCGTAGTAGTCGTAGCTGTGACAGACTTTGCCCGTGGGGCACGAGCCGCAACTGCCGCCGCAGCCGTCCGAGCCGCAGGTCTGGTAGTACGGGAGGCAGGATGGCACGCACTCGCACGCCTTGACGTGCTTGCCGCTGGGATCCGCGCTGCCGCTCGAGTTGCAGCCGTACTTGCCATCCGCCGATTTCCAGCCGCAGGTGCCCGGCGCGCATTGGGTGAGCCCGATCTTGTCGGCAGCATCGTAGGAGGAGGTCTTGCCGCACATTTTCAGCTGGTCGCCGTTGCAGCAGCCCTCAAAGCCGACGTTGTGCGCGCACTTGTCCATGCACTTGCCGTCCCCGTCGCACTTTTGGCCGTCGGCGCAGGAGCCGCACGTGCCGCCGCAGCCGTCGGAGCCGCACTGCTTGTCCTTGCAGAGCGGCACGCAGGCGATCGAGCCTGGGCATGCGAGCGGGTGAGCGCCGCTGGGATCGGTCAGGACGTCGCCAGGGCCGGGGGCGTCGTACAGGCAATAGTACGCGTTGCTATAGGGCGACCAGCCACAGCCGTATTTGCAGTTCTGTGACTGAACTTGGCCGCCGTTGCAGGACTTCAGCTGGCTGTCGTTGATGCAGCAGTTGGCGGTCGTGACGCCGGCGGTCTTGCAGGTGTCCGTACCGGCTTGGCAGTAGCCGGGCTTGATCGAGCCGTAGCCGTAGACGTTGCAGAACTGGCCGTCCTTGCAGCCGCACGTGCCGCCGCAGCCGTCGTCGTAGCCGCAGTAGTGGTAGGTGCCGCCGTAGCTCGTGATGTCCGGCTTGTTGCAGACGGGAACGCAGGGTCCTTGGCAGTAGCCCAGCGCGGCGTTGCAGGTATCGTTGCCCTTGCAGGTGCCGCAGGAGCCGCCGCAGCCGTCAGAGCCGCAGTTCTTGCCTTTGCAGTTGGGCATGCAGACGGAAGCCGGGCAGATCCCCGCGATGCCGTTCGGCTTGGAAAGGCCGACGTTTGGCGACATGCATTGGAAGGAACTGCCGTTCCAGAGGCACGCCTCGCCGCCCGTCGTGTTGAGCGGCTTGCAGGTCGTGAACGTGATCGCGCCGTTGCTCTGGTTGCAGGAAACGACGGTGCCGTCCTTGCAGCAGCCCTCGTACGGGACGTTCGCGCATGCCGAGTCCTTGCACTGGCCCGTGCTGAACTCGCACTTTTTGGTCCCCGCGCAGGTGCCGCAGGAGCCGCCGCAACCGTCCGAACCGCAGCCTTTGCCGGTGCAATTGGGCACGCACGTGGCGCTGCCGGGACACGCGCGCGGCGTGCCGTATTTGTCGACGCTGCCCGGCCCCTTTTGGCACATGTACGCGGCGCTGGTAGCGAGCACCGGGTGAAAGGGATCCGGGTTGTAGGCCCAGCCGCAATAGAGCCCCGCGGCGTGGCAATCCTTGGTGACCTCGACGTGGCCGGCCGCGCAGTACTTGGCCGTTTCGCCGTCGCAGCAGCCGAACAAGGGAACGTTCGGGCAGCCGGTGTCACGGCATTCGCCAAAGGTCGAACTGCAAAACAGGCCATCGGACGCGGCGCAGAAGCCGCATGAACCGCCGCAGCCGTCCGAACCGCATGTCTTGCCGGCGCAGCTGGGCACGCAGATGTTCTGGCACTGGTTGTTGGTGCCGCAGCTCGCGCCGGTGGCGCAGGTGCCGCACGTGCCGCCGCAGCCGTCCGGGCCGCAGCTTTTGCCGTCGCACTTGGGCGTACACTTGCACTGTTGCGTGGTTGCGTCGCAGCTGGTGCCGCCGGGGCACAAGCCACACGAGCCGCCGCAGCCGTCCGAGCCGCAGGTCTTGCCGTTGCAGCTGGGGACGCACTTGCACATGCCGTCGCTGCCGCACGCCTGCGTCTGGGCGCAGTCGCCGCACGAGCCGCCGCAGCCGTCCGAGCCGCAGTTCTTGCCCGTGCAGTTGGGCGTGCAAGCGGCCGGGCACTTGCGTGGGGGGACGTTGTTGGCGGCGCTTTGTCCAGTGGTATTGCACGCATAGCCGCTCGCGGACCAGCCGCAGGAGCCGGTTGCGCATGCGCTGCTGCTGACCGCGCCGGAGCTGTCGCACGTCTTGACGTTGTCGCCGTCGCAGCACCCGGTCGGGCCGATGGCGCCGCAGCTGGCGGGGCATTGCGCGGCGATGAGGAACTGCCAGCCCACCGCGAACATGGACACGCCGGTGGGCGCGGCGCCGTTCAACACGCTGTCGAGGCCTTTGAGCGTGCCGTCCGGGGTGATGCCCGCGAGGCCGGCGTTGCCGCCGGAAATGGCGACGATGTTCGTCCAGTTGACCGGCATCACGGGCAGGCCGCCGCTCGAGCCCCAGGCGGCGACTGTGCCGTCGGACTTGAGCGCGTACATCGAGCTCGCGTCGAAGGCCAGGGCTTGGGCCTGCAGGCCGCTCGGCGCGAAGTAACCGGGATCGCTGGTGAACGCGACGACGGAGCCGTCGGACTTGATGCCCGCAGCCATGCCGTTGTGCGCGCCGATGATCGTGAAGCCGGTGGCGCCGTTGGCTGCTTCCACCGCGCCGAGGCCGTCGCTGCTTGTGCCCCAGGCGACCACGCTGCCGTCGGACTTGAGCGCAAACGAGCTGGAATAGCCGGCCGCGACGGCAACCACACCGGTCAGGCCGCTGGGCACGATGGTCGCGCCGCCGCCTGCGCCGAGGCCGTAGGCCTTCACCGTGCCGTCGCTCATGGCAAACACGACGTGTTGGTCGCCCGCTGCGATGGCTTTGACGCCGGGGATGCCGCTGGCCAGCGCGGTCTGGAGGTCGGTCGGGACGGCGCCCCACGCCTTGCTCGTGCCGTCGCTGCGCAGGGCCACGCTAAAGTAGCTGGCCGACGCGAGCTGTACGACCTGCCCGATGTCCGCGGGAATCGTCGTTTCGCCGGACGAATTGCTGCCGTAGCCGTACACGCCGCAGGTCGCGACGGTGCCGGAGCTGCCGGCGTCGGAACTGCTGGCGTCGCTGAGTGTGTCGTCCACGCCGCCGCCGGCATCGCCGATGTCCCCGCCGCCGTTGAACACGCACTGGAACGTGCCGGTATCGCAGGTTTCGTTCACGCCGCACGTGCCGCACGCGCCGCCGCAGCCGTCGCTGCCGCACGCCTTGCCGCTGCATTGCGGCGTGCACGTCGCGCTGCCGCACACGCTGTCGCAGCCGCTGCCAACGCACATGTTGTCGCAATGCGTGTCCCAGGCAGACGTGCAGCAGGTGTTGTCGATGTTGCAGATGCAGGTGCGGCAGTCGTTGTTGAGTGAACTGCAGTTTCCAAGGCACTTGCCGCCATTGCAGAACTGGCCGCTGGGGCAAGTGCCGCAGGAGCCGCCGCAGCCGTCGTCGCCGCAGACTGAGCCGGTGCAGTTGGGTAGGCAGCCGGTGGGCGCGCAATCCTTGCGCAAGCCGAGCTCCGGGAAACCGAGGCCGCTGGCGTCGCAGGCGTTGGCGTTGCTGTAGTTCCAGCCGCACGTGTTGGTGTTGCAGAACGAATAACTGAGCTGCCCGGCGTCGTCGCAAATTTGCAGCATGTCGTTCTGGCAGCAGCCAAACGGGCCGGTGTCGCCGCAGCCGGCCGCGCAGGTGTACAAAAGCCCGAAGTTGCTGCCCAAGCCGCCGACCCACACGTCCTTGGCGGCGCTGACGGCCGTGGTCATGCCGGTGACGCTGGCGGTGTTGCCCCACGCGACGACCGTGCCGTCCGACTTGCCCGCCATGACGACGTCGGCGCTGGCAGCAATCCACACGACGTCTTGCAGGCCGACGGGAACCACGGCTGCGCTGCCGGTGCCCCACGCGACGACGCTGCCGTTGTCCTTGAGCGCGATGCGCGCCGTCTCGGTGGCGGCGATCTGGATGACGTTGCTCAGGCCCGCGGGCGGCGCGCATGAGGCGTTGCCGCAGAAGGCAGCGACCGTCCCGTCCTTGCGCAAGCCGAACACGTTCTTTCCGCGCGCGGCGACGGCTTTGAAGTTCTGCTGGTTGTTGGCCAGGTCGATGTCGGGGACGGCGATGTTGTCGCCCCAAGCGGAGATGCTGTTGTCTTGTTTGATCGCGAAACTACAGGACAAACCGGCGGAGACGGAAGTGACTTGCGAGAGGCTGAAGGGCACGCTGGCGTTGGCGAACGAGGTGTCGCCATAGACCTTGACCGTGCCATCCTGGAAGGCGACGAGCGCGTGGGCGTGACCGACGGCGACGGCTTGGACGCTGGTCAATCCGTTGGTCGCGGTGACGGCGCCGGTGGCATCGCTGCCCCATGCCGCGACCGTGCCGTCGACTTTCAAGGCCAGCGTGAACGCATCGCCCACGGCCAGTTGCTTGACGACGCCGAGGCCGCTGGGCACGGTGGTCTGGCCAGTGCTGTTGTCGCCAAAGCCCGCGACTGTGCAGGCAGCGTGCGCCGTCCAAGGAAACAACGCCAAGCAGATGCCAAACCACAGACTTCGGCGCCAGAGCCGGCCGCGGCAATGTGCTATTTCCATTGTGTCCCCCACGAATCGTGCCCGGCAGTTTGCCGTCAGACGGCAAGAAATCGTCAAACGTGAGAACGGCCGTGTCAACAGTTCATTTGCGTCGCGCGAGCACGCGTGCGCGGACCGCGGCTGTTTCTGGAGGCGATTGGCGTTGTCGGCGAGGTGTAGCGCGAAGCTGGTTTTGTGGTCTGATGGGTGTTTTTTTTTGAACACAGGTCGTCATTGTGACGAAAAAGTGACATTGGCGCCCTGACCCAGCCTGACGTCGTGCAGCAAGAAACATCGGCCGCCGGAAGTCCGACCCAGTGCGTGGCAGAAGTGGGAGAGCATCACGATGGGGCCGCGTGAGGGGCGTGCGAGCGTGACCAGTGGATCGATTGGCTCAGCCGCAGGCAAGCACTTTCCGGATTGGACCTCGCGAGGCCCACACCGCCGCGTGCCGACGTGCCGTCACGGCCGTCATGGCTGGGGCGATGGGCGTAAGCGCCAGCTACCGCACCGATTTGCGCGTCGCAGTCGTTTTCGGAATGGCCACAGACAGGCAGCCGTTCTTGAACGACGCGTGTGCTCTGTCTGTATCCATCCCATCGGGCAGGGCGAACGACCGCTCAAAGGCGCCAAACGACCGCTCAGCGACGTGGTAGCCGGCTTCCGTCCCATCCGACTCGTCCCTGCGTTCGCCGCGAATCGTCAGCGATCCTGGCGAGACCGTCACTTCCACATCCGTGGCACTCAGGCCGGGCAGGTCACACGTCACCGCGACGTGTTTGTCATCCTCTCGCACGTCAATCCTCGGCGAAAACGCGAGGTCGCTCGTGTCCCGCGATGCAATCGCGGAGTCCGGCCAAGTCCGGAAAAATTGGCCAAAGAGGCGGTTGACGTTGTCCTGCAGGTAGCCGATGGGCGCGATTTCCCCGCCGAACTCGGTGTCAGGACGGGGAGGCTTGGATGGCGAACGCCAAGTGCTCAAGTTCATGAGAATTACCTCCGCGGATAGGGGCCAACAAAACTCGTCTTGTGCGTCGACGCTGCCATCGGAGGAAGCAACGCGCGTGCCAAGTCCGGCGGCAATCTGCAATGCTTTTGGAGTGCAACGCGTTGGCGCGCTCGTGGCTGCGTGGCCGGGCGCGAGCCATGGATGACCCGCGGACATTTCCACCAGCGGATGTGGCAAACTGCGCGGACCGGGACCGCCTTGCGCCTTGATGAGAAAATACCGCGAGGCGAACCCCGCCGACAGCGGCACCGCGATGAAAACGACCACGGACGTCACGAGCACCGTCGCCGGAATCGCCACGTGCGCGATGCCGAGCAGCAGCATCACGATCGGCGCGAACACGACGAGCAGGATGAGGTCGTTGAGCGCGACCTGCGCCAGCGTGTAGGCGGGATCGCCGTCGGTGAGCTGGCTCCAGACAAAAACCATCGCGGTGCACGGCGCGGCGGCGAGGAGGATGAGCCCGGCGGTGTACTGGCTGGCGTCCGCGGGCGTAACGAGCGAGGCGAATACGACGCGCAGGAAGAACCAGCCGAGGAACGCCATGCTGAACGGCTTGCGCGTTTGACCAGATCCGGCGCGCCCATGCCCAGCGCGATGCCGAGCACCATGCACACGAGCACCCACACGGAAAGGTAGCGTTCAAAGAAGCCCATCCGCTGCGCGGTGTTGGTGGCCATCGGTCTCTCCCTTGTCGACCCACGGACTATGCGGTGTAGACCAGGACCGCGGCTGCCAGGAGCACCAATACGCCGCACACGAACTTCGCGACCTTGACCGTGCGCGATTCGTCGCTCCAGTCGAGGTAACGCTGGACGAACTCGGTCGATGAACCCGCGCCGCCGATGACGCCGCAGTGGCCGATGCCAAAGGCCAGCAACATGCCGACGCTCAGCGCGGGATGACGCGCCGCGCTGCCCGCCGTGGCACCGAGAATCGGCGCGATGAACGCGAATGTGCACGGCGACAAGCCGACGCCGAGTACGAGGCCAACGCCGGCAGCGGCCAACATGCCCTTGCCCTTGGTGCCGCCGATGGAGAGGCCCTTGTCCGGCATGGGCAGGATGCCGACCAAGTTCAGACCGGCGAGCAGGAAGATGGTGGCGATGACGTAGTTGCTGGCCGCGCCAAAGGCAGTGAGCGCGTGGCCGAGCCAAAAGACGACCATGCCGACGAGCAGGATGGCAGCCAACATACCGCCCGCGAACGAGAAGGCGAGCGCCGTGCCGCGGCCGCGCGTGGTGGCGGTGCCAGAGCCGACAAAGCCGACGACGAGCGGGATGGTGCCCAAGTGGCACGGGCTCAGCAGCACGCTGATGACGCCCCAGACGAGCGAGGCGCCGAGCGCAATGGCCGGTGTGCCGCTGACGGCGTCGGTGAGTTGGAAAACGAGATCGTTGACGCTCATGGTGCGGCCTTGGGTTCCGGCAAAATCAGGCCGAGCTCCCGCCACTTGGCCACGACCGCGTCCGTCCGCATCACGCCGGTGTGGCGAAAAATCTCCTGACCGCCCGGCGAGTAGAAGATCTGCGAGGGAATCGCCGTAATGTTCAGGGTCTCCGCGACGTCAGGGTTGTCGTGGCTGTTGATGAACTCGACCTTCAGCGAGTCCGGATAGCGCGCCTCCAGCTCAGCGAGGACGCCCATCATGACCTTGCACGGGGCGCAGCTTGTGGTGCCGACGTCGACGAAGCGTGGCAGGACACGTGGCGCAGGTGCAGGCGCGGCTGCGGGACCGCCAACTGGGGCCGCGGCCGCGGCCACCGTGACAGGCGCGGCTGGGGAAGCAGCGGAGGGTCGCTTGAGCCACAGTGGCACGAGTACTACCGCACCAACAATGAGGATTCCCGCGACCGATTTTACTGACATCAAACGTTCCCCAAGCGCAACAACGCCACGATCGCGGGGATTTCCAGCGCCTTGCCCATGACCTTGATTTCGCCGTCAATCGCCAGCGCTGGCGTTCCCGTGATGCCCGCTGCCAGCATGTCCTGGATGCGCGTCATGTGCTGGACCGCGTCCTGCAAGCCCAACTGGCGCGCAGCCTCCTGGGTGTTCGCCAGCATCAGCTTGCAGGGCGCGCAGTTCGTGCCGTAAACCTGAATCTTCATCGCGTCCTCGCTCAGCAACAGCCCTTTGGCCCGCAGCAACTGCCTTTTTCCACGACCGGCTTGTCGCTCACGCCCGGCTCGACGCCCGCCCAGGCGGCCAGTTGCGCACGCGACGGATAGACGCCCGTGCTCGTGATGGCACCGCCCGCCATGACCGTCGGCAGCGCCGATTCCCCCTGCAGTTCGATGACCTGGGTCACCAGCGGCTGGGAGACAAACGCTTGCGGCTGTTGCGACAGGTTGAAGCGCTCAACGGAAACGCCTTGCTCGGACAGCCATTCCAGGTCTGCCGCAAAGCGCACGAGCGCGGGATCGATGCTCGGGCCACAGACGCCGGTGGAACAGCACATCGCGGGGTCAAACACTTGGATCGTTGCAGTCATCGCGGGCTCCTCAGGTTGTTGCCGACGACGGGGCGCGTGCCTATCGCCATATCACGATAGCCGATGCCGGAAGAATGTCAATGTCAGCCCGGGAGGTCTTGTCGGGCAAGCGAATGGGCGTGTCTGGTATTGTTGATTATCGTCGCTATACGATAAGGAGACGGCGTGGACAACAGTCGCTGCGTGCCATCTGTGCGCGCCCCAGGCAGGCAAGTGGTGGCGTCGATTCAATCGCCGTCGACCGTGAGGGGCGGGTCGAGCCCAGCGCTCTCCCGTCGGGGCAAGGCAAGCGAAATCACCGCGGCCAAACCGACAAATGCGGCCGAGGTCCAGAGGCAAGGCACAAGCCCGGCCATTTGGTAGATCAGCCCGGAGAGCACGGTGCCCAACAATCGGCCCAGCGCGTTGGCCATGTAGTAGAAGCCGACGTCGAGGGACACGCCGTCAGCCTGGGCATAGAAGATGATGAGAAAGCTGTGGATTGCTGAATTGACAGCGAACAGCGCGCCGAAGACGAGAAGTCCGCCGACCACCACCGGCATGGGCGCATAGCCGTGCGCGAGGGCGAGGGCGATCAACCCGGGCACGACGCTCAGCGCGACGGCCCACAACGCCGCCGAACGACCGTCGGGAATGCGGCCCCGGCGCATCCCCGTGATGCGGGGTGCCAGACTCTGAATGCCACCGTAGCCGATGACCCAAAGCGCCATGAAGCCGCCGACCCACCAGAAGCTCCAGCCGAGGACTTCGCTCAGGAACACCGGCAAGGCAACGACGAACCACACGTCCCGCGCGCCGAAGAGGAACAGGCGCGCGGCAGACAGCAGGTTGATGGCGCGGCTTTTGGAGAAGATGTCGCGGAACTTGGGTTTGCCTGTGGCCTTGCCGAGGTCGCGGCGCAGGTAGACGACGCTGCCGAGCCACACGCCCAGCAGGACGACGCCCATCGCGAGCACGGCACCGCGAAACTGCAGCGTCATCAGCAGCGCGGCCCCGAGGAAAAAGCCCACGCCTTTCAGGGCGTTCTTGGATCCCGTCAGCAGCGACACCCAGCGGTACAGTTGCGCGTGCGCGCCGTCCGGAATGAGCAATTTCAGGCTGCTCTTGGCGCTCATCTTATTCAAATCTTTGGCGATTCCGGATAGTGCCTGCGCCGCCATCACCCACGGCACGCTCAACAAGGCCGCGGGAACCGTCAGCATCAGCAGCGCGGCCACCTGCAGGCCAAGGCCCAGGTTCATGGTGCGATTCAGGCCAATCCGCGCGCCGAGGTAGCCGCCAAACAGGTTGGTCACGACGCCGAAAATCTCGTAAAACAGAAACAGCATCGCCACTTGCAGCGGATTGTAGCCGAGCTGGTGGAAATGCAGCACGACGAGCATGCGCAGCGCGCCATCGGTCAGCGTGAACGCCCAATAGTTGGCCGTGATGAGCAGATACTGGCGGACGGACGCAGAAAGTTCGCTGAGCATCCGCGCTTAGCCTCCAACCAGGCGCACCAGCTCGGCTGTACGGTTCACATAGCCCCACTCGTTGTCATACCACGCGTAAATCTTCACGTGGGTGCCGTTCACGACCCGGGTGGACAGCGCGTCCACGATGCTTGACCGCGGATCGCCGCGGAAATCCACCGACACGAGCGGCCGCTCCTCGAAGCCCAGGATCCCTTTGAGTGGACCGTCCGCCGCGGCCTTGAGCAGCGCGTTCACTTCCTCTCTGGTGGTCGCCTTCTCCACCTCGAACACGCAATCGGTCAGCGACGCGTTGGTGAGCGGCACCCGCACAGCGTGACCGTCCAGCCGACCTCTCAGCTCGGGAAAGATCTCCGCGATGGCCGTGGCCGATCCCGTCGAGGTCGGAATCAGGCTCGTACCGCACGACCGCGCACGGCGCAGATCCTTGTGCGGCGCATCGATGATCGTCTGCGTGTTGGTCAGGCAGTGAATCGTTGTCAGGCTGCCGTGGCGGATCCGCAGGCTTTCGTGAATGACTTTCACGACCGGCGCCAGGCAGTTGGTCGTGCAGGAGGCCGCGCTCACGATGCGGTGGATGGCAGGGTCGAAGCGCGCATGGTTCACGCCCATGACGACGTCCAACGCGCCCTTTTCCTTGACCGGCGCTGTCACAACCACGCGCTTGACGCCCTGGTCGAGGTACGGCTGCAGCCCGGCCTGCTTGCGGAACTGGCCAGACGCTTCAATCACCACATCGCAGCTGGACCAATCCGTGTCGGCAATTGGCTTGTTGCGCGTGAATGGGATGCGTTGACCACCCAGGACCAACGCGTCGCCGTCGGCGTGCGCGTCCTCGCTCCAGCGGCCGTGGATCGAGTCAAACTGCATCAGGTGCGCGAACGTCGCGGCGTCGCCGCCCGGGTCGTTGATGTGCACGAAGCGGATGTCCGGCCAGCCCCACGCGGCGCGCACGACGAGGCGGCCCATCCGGCCAAAACCATTGATTCCGACGCGAATGATCGACGACATGCGGACGCTCCAGATGGCCTTGCTGGCCCGGGTGCGGCGAATCTGCCTCCGCGCGTGATGGCGGTCAAGCCACCGCGCGTGACGATTTGATGAAGGCGGGAGCCCGCAATGGCCCCGGCGATTCTTGCGCCGATTTGCCCCTCGTTTGTCACACGATCCGGATCTTGCCGGACGGCGGGGCGCGCCAACGCCTCACCGAGCCGTTCGCGGATTTCGTCGGCAAAGGAACGGTCGTCGTGAGCGGGTGCCGCACGTGCGAGCGCGCGGTCGAGCACGCACGCGCGCGACGGCTACGTCGGTCCTGGGCGACGGGCAGCCAGCTGAGGGTGCCGACGCAGGTGATTCACAAGTGAACCTGAGAACTTGCGGCGCGCGTTCAGATCAACAGCCTGCCGGAAGGACTCAACGCTCCTGAACAGCCGCAACGGCCCGGGACTGCCTGCGTCGCGTCCAAACCATGGCACACAGGCTCAGCGCGGCAACCGCCCAACCCGAACCGTCTGACGACGTCCCGGCCTGGCAGCCCTTCGCGGTAGCTGCACCACCGCCACCAGCAGATCCCACGCCAGCAGCCGCGTCGGCCACAAGTGCGCCGGAATCCGTCGTCGCATCCGCAACCGCGTCCGATGCATCGAGCGCCGCCCCCGCCGTGTCTGCCGATGGCGCAGCGTCCCCGGTCGAATCGGCTGCAGCTGTCGCATCCGTTCCCGCCGCCGTGTCCGCTTCCACCGTGACGTCAAGTCCACCAGCATCCGCGGCGGTCGTGTCTGCTGAGCCGGCGTCCGCTGACGTTGTGCCTGTCACCGTGACGTTGGCGCAGTGGTGATAGAAACAGCCGCCGGGATTGTTCAGCGGATGGCTCGACATGAATTCAGTCACTTGCAGCACGCAGCCATCGCAGGTAAACCCCGGCGGAATCTGCACTTTCATTGTCTGTGGCCCGCTGAATGCCGACGTGTGCACCAGCAAACCGTCCGCAAGCAGCGGCAACTGTGGATTCTTCTGAATGATCGTCGACCCGCAAGCGGACGACCCGGCGGTCACAGCTGGATCTGCCGGCAGGCTCGCCAGATCCTTGGCGATGGACACGCGGTAGTGCCCCGGATGCGGAATCACTTCGCTGATCGTGATGGAAATCGTCTGACCTTCTTGAAATGCCGTCACTTTGCCCGACTGCGTCAGGGGCTGGCCGGGATCGTCCTGGCCACAAGGCGCGGACTTTTGCGGACCGCCCAGAAAGTCCATGTCCGAATAACAGGCGGGTTCTTGCAGGAGAAAATGCGCGGCGGCAGGCCGTGCGGCGAACGCCAATGCGAGGGCGCAAACATGAGCAAGAACGCGAGATCTGGGCGATTTCACAGTGACACCTTGTGCCGCGCGGTCATCAGTCGCGGCGAGCCAAGGTGCCCTGGCGGGTGCGGAAAGGTCAATGAATTACTGGAAAAAGCTGTTGTGCATCGGGACTTGAAGCGCATCTCGCGATGACCTGCATCCCCGCGCGGTCGGCAGTCTCGCCAGAGCGAGCAGGCACAAAGCCACCAGCGGCAGCCTGACGCCCAGCAGATCGCTGACGCCACCTGCCACAGCCAGCATTCCCAGCATCGCCGTAAAACGACTGATCTCGAGCTGCCGCAGGTACCGCAACACATTCAGGCCAAGGAGCACACAGCCCGTGCCGAGCAGCCACGCGCCCTTCGGAACGCGCTCGTCCGGCACGATCCAGAGCGCGCCGCTCATGATCAGGAACAGCGCCCAAGCGAGCTCGTCGAGCCGTTGGTTCGGATCGAGGCGCGCCTCGCCCGATGTGAGGTCAGATGGGATGCGTTTGCGTGGTCATGGCTCGCTCCAAGGGTGGCTGGATTGCCTCTCAACTGCGGCCGGTCGTTGGCCTGTTGTCCGGTCCAAGTGTCCGCGGCGGCGACCGTGACTGGGTCTTCAATCGGCCCCAGCCGCGAGCGACTCGAGCACTTCCGGATGCGCCGCATCGAACGCGCCACGCGCTTCTTGCATGGCCAGACGGTGTTCCTCGGCCCAAGCGGCCAGTCCCATCACCGGCACCAGCAGCGTGTTCCCCATCTGCGTCAGCGCGTAGTCAACCCGCGGCGGCGTCGTTGGCGTCACCGTGCGCGTCACGAGGCCGTCGCGCTCCAGCCCCCGCAACGTCAGCGTCAGCATCCGCTGGGACACGCCGTCGATCGTCCGTCGCAGCTCACTGAACCGCCGCGGGCCCGCGCCCAGGCAGCCGATGACCTGCACGCTCCACTTGTCACCGATGCGGTTGAGCACCTCGCGCACGGCCATACATCCAGCGTGCGGATGCTCGCTGGGAACCTGGATGTGCCCTTGCGCCATGAATGTGCCCTCTTGCGCGGCATTCCGCGAGTTCCTATTCTGATGTTGGTTCTCATTTGAGACCATACGCAATTTCGTAACCAGAGCATCTCGAGTGCTCAGGAACGATAACAGAACCAGGTCGCCACGCAATACCAAGGAGCTCGCATGTCCACGTTCTTCGACTCGAAAGCCGGCATTTGGACCGGTCGGATTGTCTCCGCTCTCCCCGTCCTCGCGCTGCTCATGAGCGCCTTCACCAAGCTCACCGCGACGCCGCAGATGCTGGAGCAGCTCGGCAAACTCGGCTACGCGCCGACGATCCTCCCGGCGCTTGCCGCGCTCGAGCTCGGGGGCCTGGCGTTGTACCTCGTGCCGCAGACCGCGATTCTCGGCGCGATCCTGCTGACCGGCTATCTCGGCGGCGCGACCGCCGCGCACGTGCGCTTGGAGCAGGCGTTTGTCGCACCCGTGCTGCTCGGCGTGCTGCTGTGGGCGGGCGTCTTCGCGCGGGATGCCCGCGTGCGTGCGCTGCTGCCGCTGCGCCGGTTGCCTGTGAACGCCTGAACCATCCACGCGGAGGCATCCCGGGCGTCCAGGTGGCGACCGGCGCGGCTCAGTGGCAGAACGACCAGCCAAGTGAGGCGCTTCACGGGCCGATTGCGCTTGCCTTGTCGCCGATCCGCGCTTCGAATCCGGTGGCGATGGCGTCAGAGTCGGCAGCGCTGGAGGATTTGTTCGAGAAGTCGAAGGTGGCGCGCGCGAAGGCGGATCCGACGAGCGACGGCCACGTGTTGGCGATCAACCTGCCGCCGCACGACTACTTTGGCGGTATCGACGGCCTCCCGGTACATCGGCGGCGCGCCAGCGCTACCACGCCCATGCCCCAGCGGCTGCGATCCGTTGACCAGGAGCAGCGGCGACCCATGCGGCGGCTTGGGTGCGCCCGGGTCGTGCCCGCCACTGAGCCGCGGATACGATGAAACGCAGCGGGTGGCGAAGGCGGACAGCGCCAAGGGCGGGGTCCTGTGCTGCATGGACTGACAACGTTGAGGGCGCCTGGCCGCGTGCACATTCAGCCATCGTGCACGGCAGGTAATGCTTGACGCTGCGCCTCCGCGATGCCAGTCGACGCCCCACGTGAACTGGCCGCCGGGTCCCCTTGGAGCAGTCGTGCACGAAGAACGACCATCGCCGCCGCGCTTTCCCAAGCATTCGTTGTCAGCGGTCGCCCCGCCGCGCATCCTGCCGCGCGTCGCCGGAGTGGCGACAATGACCGGAGCGTTCGCCGATGCGTTGGAATCACGAAACCGGCTTGCCCGTTGCTCCGTCCTTGCCTGTCGCCGGCATCGCGCCTCCAGATCGCCTGCTGACGCCGCGTACACTGCGCATCTCCGGACTTTGTATCGGCTTGGCGGTTGCGGCCAGCTTCGTCGCCGAAGGCCTGCAAGCCGCGATCGCGCTCATCACCAATTTCGCCTACTTCGGCCGGTGGTCGACGGCCTGCAGCTCGCCCGCGGACAACCGGCTGGGCGGAGCGGCGGTCCTGATTCCGGTCGTCGGCGCCCTGATCATCGGGGTGCTGGCGCGCTATGGCTCGCAGGCGATCCGCGGTCACGGGATTCCGGAGGCGATGGAGCAAGTCCTCTTCAACGAGAGCAGGATCCCGGCGCGGATCGTGCTGCTCAAGCCGCTCGCTTCAGCGATCGCGATTGGCACCGGCGGGCCGTTTGGCGCCGAAGGGCCGATCATCGCCACGGGGGGCGCGCTCGGCTCGCTGCTCGGCCAAGTACTTGAAACGACTGCGGCGGAACGCAAGACGCTGCTGGCCGCTGGCGCCGCCGCGGGAATGACCGCGACCTTTGGCAGCCCTGTGGCTGCGCTCCTGCTGGCGATCGAGCTGCTGTTGTTCGAACTGCGCCCGCGATCGTTCGTCCCGGTCGCGCTGGGCACGACGGTCGCCGCCGCGATGCACACCTGGTTCCATGGCAGCGCGCCGGTCTTTGCCATGCCTGCCTTTGCGGCGCCGTCGCCCGGCGCCATCGCGCTATACCTCGCGGAAGGCGCGGTGATGGGCGCGCTCGCAGTTGGGCTGACGCGCATGCTCTACGCGATTGAGGACCTGTTCGAGCGCCTGCCGATTCATTGGATGTGGTGGCCCGCGCTCGGCGCGATTCCGGTCGGTATTATTGGCTTCTTCTCGCCCCATACTTTGGGCGTGGGCTATGACAACATCCAGCGTGTCCTGACCAGCCCAGTCGTCGAGTTTGCCCTCCTGCCATTTGTCTTTTTGAAGCTCATTTCGTGGTCGATCGCGCTCGGCAGCGGGACGTCGGGCGGCACGCTGGCGCCACTTTTCACCCTTGGCGGCGGCATTGGTGCGGCCCTCGGCGCGCTCCTCGCGGCGGCCGTTCCGCTGGCCGGCGTTGACGTTCGCGTCGCGGCGCTTGTTGGCATGGCCGCGATGTTCGCCGGCGCGTCGCGCGCGCTCATGGCTTCCGTTGTCTTCGCTTTTGAAGTGACCGGGCAGCCACTCGGCCTCCCGCCGCTGCTCGCGGGTTGCACAGCCGCTTTCCTTGTGTCCGCCGTGCTGATGCGCCAAACCATCATGACTGAACGCCTCGCCCGCCGCGGCCGCCACGTGCCAGTCGAATACAGCGCCGACCCGTTTGCCCAAGCGCACGTGCGGGATTTCGCAACCTCGCCGGTGGTGTGTCTTGCCGCGGACGAGCCATTGGCTGTCGCCCGCGCCCGCGTGTCCGCGAGCGATCCGGCCTATCACCACACGGGTTTTCCGGTCGTCGCGCCCGATGGTCAGTTCGTCGGCCTCGTCCTGCGGCGCGACATCCTGCAGTCGGACGCGCCCGACGACCAGCCGCTCGGCTCGCTGGTTCGGCCGACCCCGGCGGCGCTCAGTCCGTCAGACACGCTGCGGCACGCCGCGGATCGGATGGTCCAAGGCGATGTGGGGCGACTGCCAGTCGTGGAAAACGGGCTGCTTGTCGCGATTCTCAGCCGAAAAGACCTGCAAGCCGTGCATTTGCGTGGTCTGCGGGACGGCGGCAAGTCGGAGCGGACGATGCGGTGGAAGCGGCCGCATTTCGGCGCAGGGGCTGCGTCCTAGCGTCATTCCCGCTTGGCAAGGTGCTTGCGAATCGCCTGCAGTTCCCGCTCGCGCGCGTCGTCCACTTTCGGGTAGGACATCCCCAGCGCATTCAGCGCGTCAAGGATCGCCTGCGACACGATCAACTGCGCGTTCCGTTTGTCATCCGCCGGCACGACATACCACGGCGAATGCCCGGTGCTCGTCGCGCCCAGACACAGCTCATACGCTTTCTGATACCGGGTCCAGGACTTGCGTTGCTCGATATCGGAACTGCTGAACTTCCAATTTCGCTTGGGGTCATCGATGCGGCGCAGCAGGCGCTTGCGCTGCTCATTCTTGGAGACGTGCAGGAAAAATTTGAGGATTCGCGTCCCGTTGTGGTGGAGATGGTGCTCCTGATCGGTGATCGAGCGGTAGCGCTGCTGCCAGAGATGGTCGCTGTGCCCCACTTCCTCCGGCAGGCCTTCACCTCGCAGAATCTCGGGTTGCACGCGGACGATGAGCACTTCCTCATAGTACGAACGGTTAAAAATGCCGATGTGGCCGCGTTCTGGCAGCCGCTGCGTCGTTCGCCAGAGGAAGTCGTGCTCCAGTTCCGCAGCGCTTGGATGCTTGAAGCTGTACACCTGGCAGCCCTGCGGATTGACGCCGGACATCACGTGCTTGATGCAACTGTCCTTGCCGGCGGAGTCCATCCCCTGGAAAATCAACAAGAGTGAGTGCGTGTTGTTGCTGTAGAGCAGGCTCTGTTGCTCCGCCAGTGCCTCGATGTGCTCCTCAATGCGCCGGCGATAGTCTTTGTGCGAGTCGTAGAGGGGCTTGATGTCAGTCGGCCGTGCCGATAGGTCGACTTCCTCGTCAGGTGCGACGCGAAACTTGCTGCAATCGATGGGCATTGTCCTGACTCCTGCGGCGCGGGCTGCGTTGTCGGCTCCAAGGCCTCGCCACTCCGCCAGTGGCTCGTCGCGACGCCCACCGCCCCAATCGCCGCCGCTGACCCACGCGCCCTTCATGGTAGGTCAGTCCTGCACGCGTGCCACAACGGACGGACGAACGGCGATTGGCGTCCAGCCGGGTACACGATTGCCGCCAGCCCATCGAACGGCAGATTCGCCCGCGCGCCGTCAATCCGCCCAAGCCGGAAATGCGCTCAGCACGGCCAGGATGTTATGCACCCGGTCCGTGTGCGCATCTTCCTGCCAGCCGCCGCAGCCGCCATCCAGCGCGCGGTGCCCCGGACAGCCATTGGCGTTGACCGACTGAATCAGCAGCGCAATGGCCATGTACGCCCGCGCACGTCGGTCCGCGTTGCCCGTCAGGGCTGCGTAGCGTGCCTCTGCCTGCGCGTAGGTCGAGAGCACGCCGCCGTACGGCTTGCGGTCAAAGTCCTGCTCGATGCACAGGGGAAAGCCTTGCCACGCGTCGACGAAATTGGCTTCAACGAACTTCAGCAGCATATCCGCGTGCTTCTGCCAGTCCGGATCGAGCTGCTCGCGGCGCTCCAGCAGGTAGCTCGCCGTCGCGGCGGGCGCCCACGCCGTGCGGTTTGTCGGCAGCACTTGATCCTCAAAGAACTGCGCCCACAGCGTGCCATCGCCGGCTGCGTTGGGAATCTGCACGTCGCGGATCCACTTCCACAGCTTGTCGCGCGCCGGCTGGAGTTCGGTGCGACCGCCGGCGATCAGGGTGTCGAACAGGCGGAGATTCCAGACCATATTGCCAGAGACGTCCCCGTTGGGTGTGTTGTCGCGGTAGTCGACGCGAAAGGGCCAGGGCGAAGTTGTCGCGCTGCCGTCGGTCATATTCTGCGCGAGCACAGTCGCGTTGCGCAGCGCGGCGATGGCGTACTTCTGGACGCCCGTCACGGCCGTCAAACGCAGGAGCGCGTAGCCGGCAATGCCCACCTTGTCTGGTTCGATCTCATAAGGCTGGTCCGAGCGAATTCCGCAGTCCGGTGCCTGTGGAAACGCCATTGGCTTGCCAGTGGAGCGAAAGACGCCGGGCCACTTGCCGTCGTTTGGCGTCACGGCCTCGTCGACGAGATAGTCGCCATAGCGCAGCGCGGTCTTGATCCAGCGCGGGTCGACGTGGCCGGTGAACGCGTCGTACGCGAGGTAGGAGAGAATCGCCGTGCCATCCTGCATCGCCGGGATGACTTCTGAACTGCCGGACGCGTCGCAATCGCTGCCAAAGTGCGTGGCGCTGGCGAGCAGTGGGTAGCCGCCGACATCGTCACAAGCCGCCGCGTAGTATGCCATCTGCAGCGCGAGCGCCTCGCGCCATGACTTCCAGCTCTTGACGTAGCCCCGGCCTTCGACGCGCCCAGACTGGTTGCCGAGCGTCACGGGATCGGGGAGGCTGGCGGCGCAGACGCCGATTCCGCCTTTGCTGATGCCGATCGCGTCCAGTGGCGTGCACGGGCTGCCGCTGCAAGAAGCGTTTCCGCAGCAGAGCTTCTTGCACGTGGCCGAGGCGCTCAGCGTGCCGACGCACGTGAGGCCTTTGCCGCAGAACGGGCCGGTCAGGCCGCTGCACGTTGCGCCTTCGCCGACGGCGTCGCCTGCTGCCACGCATTGCCAGGTGCCATCGGCTGCCAAGTCGCAGGTCGTGCCCGACTCGCAGCCTTCACTGTCCAACGGATTGCAGAACTGCGGGCCGGCGATCCCGCAGGCCGGTGGCAGCGTGATGGCGGGTTTGGGCAAAGTCGGGAGTCCCGCTTCCGCTGCGTCTCCGCTGTCGGCGGCATCACCGGAGTCTGTGGCGGGCACGTCCGCGGCACCTTCGGCGTCGTTGGAGGTTGTTGCAGCGGCTGGGCCGCAGGAAATGAGGAGCAGGCAAAGGAGGTAGTTGCGCATGGCCGCGGAATCTGCCCCTGGGCAACGACGCCCAGATGAACAGTGCGTGCCAATCCGACGACATTCGGAAGGGACGCGGAGGTGCAACAGACCTCGCACGGATTCGTCACAACGTGCGGCGATCCTCCCAATGCCCGGGTGCGGTTCCGGGTCCCCTGCGACTGCACGATGCAAACGAGACACAAGCAGACTGGACACTGGCTGTTGGGCGCCGTGGCACTTGTGATGGGCTGTGCGCCGACCACGGCAGCCTTGACCCAAGATGCAGCCGATGATGTGTTCGACGCTGGCGATTCGGCGGGCGGCGCCTGTGTGTGCCTGAGAACAGACGCGTGCTGCGACGGCTGCAAGCCGAAGGCGCAGGGCAAGAAATGCACACCAACGGGCGCGATCTGGGGCGTGTGCAACGCTGGCGTGTGTGGCGAAGTGCCCGGGGACATTGTCGTGTGGACACTGCCGAGCACCGGTGGCGTGACCGCGCTCGACGTCGACGCCGTGCACTTGGCCGTGACGCTGGGCAATCCCGAGGGCACTGCGGGCGTGACGCAGCTGTGGGAGATTGCGAGCCAAAGACTGCTCTGGTTGCACGACGGCTTCGCCCAGAGTGTGGCGCTTCTCCCGGACGACGCGACAGTGCTGGTCGTCGGGACGTCGCCGGCGCTGTTGCTCTCCTTGGCTGAAGGGGCGACGACGACGGTGCTGGATGGCGCCGCGGGTCCGGTGGCTGCCTCGCCCGATGGCAAGCAAATCGCGGCAGCGACGGACGCAGAAATCCGCCTGTACTCGCCCGCGGGTGCGCTTCTGGGCGCGTTGGCGCATCCTGGGCCCCAGAAGGCGCGCCATCGCAGTCTTGCGTTCTCGGCCGATCTGCAGCGGTTGGCGAGCGCGACGGGGCAGAACGGTCTCGGCTCGCCGCATGGCGATGTGCGCCTGTTTGACTTGGCTGCCCCGGCCACGCCAGTCACGCTGGAGTGCACGAGCATGAGCGTCGATTTCGCGCCAGATCGCCAAATACTCCTGGCAGCCTGTTGGAATTTGGTCGTCATCTACGACGTTCAAACCGGCAAGCCGCTGGCGCAGGGCGTCGAATCCGACACGGCGCTCTCGGTGGCTTGGGCGCCGGACGGAAAGCGGTTCGTTGTTGGCACGCTGACGGGTGGTGCCAAGTTGTACGAGGTGGCAAGCCTTCAGAGCAACATCGCGCACCCGGTGGCAATCCTGCCCGTGCCGCAGGTGGCGGCTCTGGCATTCTCGCCGGATGGCAAGACCGTGTACGTAGGCAACGGCCTGAAATCGATTGTACTTGCCTGGCGATTGCCGGCGCAATGAAGCAGAAGGACCCGGAGGAACGGATGAAGCGTATGCGTTGGCTGGTGATTCTTGTGGGATTGGGCCTGGCAGGTGCGGCTTGCACCAAGGCTCAAGGCGATGCGGCGACTGTGGGTCTGGACGCCCAGGCGCAGACGGATAGCGAGGTCGCCGATGTGGCCGTTGATCCGGCGGCGAACGAGCCGACGTTTGACCCCAAGTTGCTGCGGACCTCGGACGCCATCGCGCCGGTGCGGGAGTTTGTCGTCAAGCAGGGCCAAATTCACGGCCATTCGGTGTTCTCTCACGATGCCTGCGACGGTTCGCCACGCGTCAACGGCGAGACGGGCGCCCGCAATGAACAGTGTTTCTGGGACTTCCGCGACGGCATCTGCCAGACCGGGCTCGACGTCCTGTTCTTGACTGACCACAACGCGGGCCTGTTTTGCGACTACGAGTACCCCGAAGAATTCCTCTACGAGCCGGATCAGGGCGACACGCTGGTGCTGCGCGACGGCGCGCCCGTGGCCAACCGCCTCAAATGCAAGGACGGTCACACGATGTTGCTCGCGCCGGGCTTTGACAACCATAACCTCGTGCTCGGCCTGGAAAAACATCTGCGCGCGACGTCGGCGGACCGGCAGACGCTCTACGGCACGAAGTCAGATGCGGCGTTTCAGGAATTTCGCGACTCAGGCCACGCGCTTGTCGCCGTCGCGTACGTGAGCGACTGGGACCGCGCGGAGCTCGCCAAGTACAAGTGGGATGGCTACGAAGTGTTCAATCCGGCGACAACAATGAAGATGCACATGGGCACAATGCTCAGTTCGATCGCAGACTTTGTGAATGATCCGGACAACAGCCCGGTGCCGGAATTGGCGATCCTCGCCGTGTTTGAAGAAGGTGCCGCCAACATGCAGTTCTGGTCGGACACCGTGTTGCGCCAGCGGGTCTTCAACTTCATCGGGCCGAACGCGCACCGCAATTCGCTGCCGATGGAGATGGCGGACGGCGAGCGCGGCGACTCGTATCGGCGCCTCTTCCACTGGTTTGGCAACTTCTTCTTGCTGCCGAAGGACCAGGCGGCGACGCCTGACGACCGCACGTACAAGGACGCGCTGGCCGCGGGGCGGGTCTACAATGCCTTCCTGTTCTATGGCTATCCCGTGGGCTTCGACTTTCACGCGACCGTCGGTGGGAAGACGTACGAGATGGGTGCTGAGCTGCAGAGCGCCGCCGGCGTGACGCTGCATGTGAGCGTCCCGCGGGTCTACGGCAAGCTGGCGTCAGGCACCATTGCCCCAGTCATTACCGCCAAGATCCTGCGCGCGGTGACGGATGGCTGGGAAGAAGTGGCGTCGGACACCAAGGACTACGATTTCGCGGTGAAGACTGCCGGCGTGTACCGCGTCGATGTGCGGATCGTGCCCAACCACCTGAAGAAATTCCTCGGCGCGACTCCGGAGAAGTACATGGCCGAGCGGAGTTGGGTGTACTCGGGGACGATCTACCTCGGGATGCCGTACAGTCAGCCGAAACCGTGAGGGCAGGGGGAGATTGTCCCTCAGCGCCGAGATGTCGCGGGGAGGACATCATCCCGGCGGCGCGTGCCGCAGTTCGCTGGCGAGGAAGCGCGGCATAACATCCTGCAACGACGGTTCATGCGCCAACAGAAGCAGTTGCTTGACGCACCCAGGACTGCCCTCCAGACTCTGCGCGCACGGTAGACGTGCGGCGCACTGCGCGTGGAGGCTCCGATGGTTGCTGTGGCGGTCGCGAATATCAAAGGCGGCAGCGGCAAGACGACGATCGCCACGCATTTGGCCGCCTGGATCGCTGCCAGTGGCGCATCGGTCGCGCTCGCCGACCTCGACCGACAGCGCAGCGCTTTCACGTGGACCCAACGCCGTCCGCGCGATCTGCCGGTCGTGCACGGCCGAGACCTCTCCCGCGAGTGGCAGCCTCTCGTCGGATTTGACGTCATCGTTTATGACATTCCCGCGGCGATGAAACGCAAGGATCTGGAGGCGCTCGTCGACCAGGTGGACGCGCTCATTCATCCCGTGCTGCCGTCAGCATTTGACGAAGATGGCTCGCGGCGGTTCCTCGACCTCGTGACCAAGTTCAAGCCCATCCGCAAGCGGTGTGTGCCGATCTTCACCGTGGGCAACCGTGTGCGGCTGCGAACCGTCGCGACCCGGCGGTTGGCGACGTTCCTGACTGAACTGGAGATGCCGCCGGCTGCCATGTTGCGCGATGCCGCAGCCTACGGCGCGCTGGCAGCGACGGGGCGGACGCTGTTCGACGATCCGGATCCGCGCGCGCAGGACTTGATGCGCGATTGGCAGCCCCTCTTGCGGACGATCCGTCCCATGCTGTTGGGCTAACCGGCGTCGACGCAACCGTCACGGGCACGTCGGCAGCTTGTCCTCCACGTCCAAATACTGACACGCCTGCGAACGCGCGCGGGCGAACTTGTCCAGCACCTCCCACATCTCCATCGCGGCCTTGGGCTCGGTCACGGTCACGCCGTCCGGCATCGAGGCTGGGTTCAGGGCCGCGCGCTTCTGCAGTCCCAACGTGTAGACGTGCTGCGGGTCGATGTTTGCCGGGCCGACGAACGCCCAGTTCGCCGGGTTGAGATGCTGCAATTTCTGCAGTTCCGCGCCCGTGATTTTCGCTGTGTACGCCGCGTTGAAGCCCGGCGAGCCCGGCGGCTCACGCTCCACCTTGAACATCTCGGCCAGCTTCTGCTGCGTGAGGTCGCCCGGCAGCCACAGCGACCACGTCGTGTAGACGTCGATGAGCGCCGCATCCACGGCCAGCACCGCGCGTTCCGCCCGTGCCGCCACTTGCGCTGCATCCGCTTGTCCCACCGCGCCCGCCAGCGTCGCGAGTGGCTTGTCCCATTCCGGCGCAAACTTGCGCACGACCGCCTGCACGGTCGCGTTCATCGCGCTATCGGCAGGAGTTCCGCTGTCCATGCCCAGGCCTGCGGTCTCATAGTCAAAGTGCTTGATCTTTCTGGTTTTCAGGTCGATGTCGACGTCGAGGCGGATCACGTGTTGGCAGAACGCGCCTGATTGCACAACTGGCGGCAAAGCGGGATCGGCCAGCGGCATGAGCGTGAACGAATGCGAGTGGCCGCTCAGGATCGCGTCAATGCCGGGCACCGCCTGAACCAGAATCTGGTCCGCCTCCAGACCAATGTGGTCCACTGCGATGAGCAAATCCACCTCCTTGCGGTGTTTGGCCACGATGTCGGTGGCGACCGCGACGTAGTCGTAGTTTGCGGGGAAATTGGGGTAGAAGTCGCCCGGCGCGAGATTGTCGTTGGAATCCCAAGGCTGCGAGGTCAGGCCAAAAAAGCCGACCTTCACGCAGCCGATCTGCATCACGGTGAACTCGACGGCGCCAAAGCGGTCGAGATCGTTGCCGACGTAGTGGATGTTGCTGCTCAGCACGTGCGCGACGGGATCCTGAGAATTGGCGAGCACTTCCTCCTCGCTCCAAGCGTAGTCGTGGTTGCCGATGACGCGGACGTCGAACTGCATGGCGCGCACGATCTCGCGCGTGGCTTGGCCTTGCGACAGAAGTTCCGCGACCGAGCCTTTCTCATAGTCATCGCCGCCGTCCGTGAACACCGTGTAGGGGTTTTCCGCTCGCGATTGCTGCAGAAACCCGACGATGCGCGCGACCGGGCTGATGCCGTCGCTGAGCGGCGTGTACGACGCGTGCAAGTCGTTGACGTGGACGAAGCTGACGCGCTGGCTTGTCGCTGTTGGGTCGCAGGCGGGAAAGGCGTGTCGCGCGGGCGCTGCCTCAACCCCTGCGTCCTGGGCTGCATCCGCCGCAACGCCGACTCCGGCGTCTGGCGCTGCGGGCGCGGACGTCGCGCATGCGGTGGCGAGCACAAGGAACGCGAGGTAGTGACGGGTAGGGCTCATGGGTGGTCTCCGAGCTGGGAATGGGTCCCGGCGAGCGTGAGGGTCCACGCAAAGCGCGCAGCCACGATGACGGTTCGGCAACGGCTTCGCGCCCATGACGCGCAGTCCAATTCGTCGCTCCCACGTCATTGCATTGTTGCGCGCTTGGCCGAGTCTCTGTCTCGCACGGAGGCCGCGATGACCGAACGCCAGCTGCTTTTTACGCCCGGACCACTCACGACAAGCGCGACCGTCAAGGCCGCCATGTTGCGCGATTTCGGCTCGCGCGACGCGCGCTTCATCCAGATGATCGCGGAGATCCGCCAGCAGTTGGTGGCGCTCGGCACGGCGCTCCCCACGCGCTGGACGTGCGTGCCCATGCAGGGCAGCGGCACGTTTGGGGTGGAAGCGGCGCTCGGTACGCTGGTCCCGCGCGGCGGCACGCTTCTGGTGGCGCAGAACGGCGCGTACGGCAAGCGAATCGCGGAGATCGCCCGCCGGCTTGGCATCGAGACGGTGGTCGTGGATGCGCCGGAGCACGCGCAGGTCGCCCCGGCGGAGATCGACGCGGTTCTGACCGCCAGGCCGGAAATCGACCTGGTCGCGTGCGTGCATTCGGAAACGACTTCCGGAATCATCAATCCAATCGAAGATGTGGGTGCGGTGGTCCAGCGCCATGGCAAGCTGTTTCTCGTCGATGCCATGTCGAGCTTTGGCGGTATTCCGCTGCACCTCGACGCCGCGGGCATTGACGCGCTGGTCTCGTCGTCCAACAAGTGCATTGAAGGCGTGCCGGGTTTCTCGTTCGCGCTCGTACGCCGCGATGTGCTCGCCCAGTGCGCCGGTCATGCCCGCAGCGTGAGCCTGGATTTGTACGCGCAGGCCGCGGAACTCGACCGCTCGGGGCAGTTCCGCTTCACCCCGCCGACGCACGTGCTCGCGGCGTTTCATCAGGCGCTGCAGGAACTCGCCGATGAGGGCGGTATCGCCGCGCGTCACGCCCGGTATCAAGCCAACCGCGCAGAATTGCTCGACGGTCTCGCACGGGAGGGCCTGCGCGCGTGGCTGCCGACTGAGTTGCAGGGGCCAATCATCACGTCGGTCCGCTATCCGGACGACCCGCGTTTTGATTTTCCTTCCTTCTATCAATCGCTTGCCGACCGGGGCTTCACCCTCTACCCGGGCAAAGTCAGCAGCGCCAACTGCTTCCGCGTCGGCACCATCGGCCGTCTCTTCCCCGCCGACTTTTCCGCCCTTTGCGCCGCCATGGGCGACGTACTCAGCGCGCAATCCGTCACCCTGCTTTGATGTCGAGGAGTTCCATGCGCAATTCACAGTTCTTGCCGCAGCCGTTGCAGGTCCGCGCGGCCATCCTCGACTGGGCTGGCACGGCCGTCGATTTTGGATCGCGCGCGCCGGTTGAAGCGTTCCTCAGTGTATTCGCGGGCCTCGACATCCACCTCAGCACCGCCGACGCGCGAGGACCGATGGGCCGGGCCAAGCGGGACCATCTGGGCGCCATTTTTGCCCTGCCGCACATCGCCGCGCAGTGGGAGCACCGCTTTGGCCATGCGCCAACAGAGGCTGAAATCGACGCCGTCTACGGCCGTTTCGTGCCCACGCAGTTGGCTGTGCTCAGCCAGTTCGCCACGCCGATCCCGGGGATGCTCGACGTCGTGGCGCAGTGGCGCGCCGCCGGTATCCGCATCGGCTCGACGACGGGCTATACGCGGGCGATGCTCGACATCGTTGCGCGCGCCGCTGAGGGTCAAGGCTATCACCCAGACGCCATGGTTGCGGGCGATCAGACGCCGGCTGGCCGGCCTGCGCCGTGGATGATTTGGCAGAACCTGCAGACGCTTGGCGTGTGGCCGCCGGCCGCGGTCGTCAAGATCGGCGACACACCCGCGGACATTGAGGAAGGCCGCAATGCCGGCTGCTGGACGGTGGCGCTGACGACATGCGGCAACGAGGTCGGCCTGAGTGAAGCCGAATTCGCCCAACTCGACGCCAGTGCACGCGCTTCGCTCCTCGCGTTGGCCCACGACGCACTTGGCCGCGCTGGCGCCCATTATTTGGCTGATTCGTGGGCAGAAATCCCCGGCATCATCAATGACATCAACGCCCGCCTGGCCGCCGGAGAACGTCCGTGATCTCCGAATCGCGCGCCTTCAACCGCGTCCGAACGCGAACGTTCTGGGGCTTGCTGATCGGCTACGCCGCGTTCTACTTGTGCCGCAACAACCTTTCCGCCGCGGCCAAGATCCTCGAAACCGGCCACGGCATCGACAAAGCCACGTTCGGCCAGATCGCCTCCATCGGCACGCTCTGCTACGCCATCGGCAAAGTCGTGGCCGGGCCCATCGCCGATCGCATCGGCGGTCGCCGCGTTTTCTTCTTTGGCCTCTACGCGTCCGCCATCGCCAACCTGTTCATCGGGATCGGCGGCCCACTTTGGCTTTTCATCACGCTTTGGGGCCTGAGTCGCGCCTTCCAGTCCCTCGGCTGGGCCGGTCTGGTGCAGATCATGCCGCGTTGGTTTCAGGCGTCCCGCTACGGTACGGCGATGGGCGCGATATCCACAAGCTATCAATTCGGCGGCGTTTTTACGCCCATGCTGCTGGCCGGGGTGCTCAGCATCACGTCGGGCTGGCAAGCGTTGTTCTGGGCCCCGGCGGCGTTGCTCATCGCCGTCGGCGAGATGGTGCGCGGCCTGGTGGTGCAGACGCCGGCTGACGTCGGGTTGGACGAGTTGCCCGCAGAGGAGCCGGAGCTCGTCGTGGCCGAGATCAAGCCACCTTGGCACGCGCCGATGCGGGCGCTGCTGTCCCGTCGGGCGTTCTGGAACGTGCTCGGTCTGTCCTTTGCGCTCACGATTGTTCGGGAGACGTTCAACCTCTGGATGCCGCGCTACTTCTCGGATCTCGGCGCGGGCGACGCGGCCGCTGTTTTCAAATCGACCGCGTTCCCGCTGCTTGGCCTCGCTGGGACCCTGCTGGCAGGCTGGTTCTCTGACCGCTTCTCCAACGGCAGGCGCGGCCCGGTCATCGCGGTGCTGCTGACCTGTCTCGTGCTGAGCCTTCTCGCTCTGGCGAACCTGCCCGTCCTCGCGTCGCACCTCGGCGTGGCCGCGGCGACCCTGGCGGTGCCGTTTACGGGGCTCGCGGGATTCTGCCTCCTCGGGCCGTACTCGATGGTCGGCGGCGGCGTCATCGCCCTGGATTTTGGCGGCCGACACGCGGCTGCAACCGCTGCGGGACTCCTGGACGGCGTCGGCTACCTGGGCGCGAGCCTTGCCGGTGTGGGCGTCGCGGCCATCGTCGACCGCGCGGGCTGGGCGGGCGCCTGGAACGCACTGGCGGCAATGGGCGCGCTGGCGGTCGTGCTCAGCGTGCCGCTCTGGCGGAAGTAGCCATCGACGCTGCAAAACGCCTCCGCGCGCCTTCGCCATTGACATGTTTTGGGCGATCGCCTAAACCGGTCGCCCAAGAGGTCGCCGCGCGATGAACCCGGACACAACCAAGCTCAGGATCCTGACCGCCACAGAGCAACTGCTGGGCGAAGTGGGCTTTGACGGCATGTCCACCCGCGACATCGCCGAGCGCTCAGGTGTCAACAAGGCGCTCATTCACTACCACTTCAGGACCAAGGAAGAGCTCCTCGCGGTGCTGTTGAACGGCTACTACGACCGCCTGACGCAGAACCTCGTGGCGGCAATGGCCCTCCGCCCGCAGCCGGAGGAACAGGTGCAGGACGTCGTCGACGCGTACGCCGATTTCCTCGCCCAGAATCGGACGTTCTGCAGTGTCGTTCACCGTGAAGTGGCGAGCGGTCGGCACGTTGGCGACATTGTGGCGCGGACGCTGCCGGTGCTGCAGCTCGGCACGGCGTGGCTTGGTCAAGTGGCTGTGAATACCGGTGATATGGCGGAGTTGGTCCACGTGCTGACGAGCGTCTACGGCATGGTCGTCACGTATTTCACCCACGGGCGGGTCCTGTCCCAGCTCAGCCCGGTGGATCCGTTCTCGCCCGACGCGCTTGAGGCGCGCAAGCGGCACGTGCGGCGCGTGGTTGCGCTCCTGTTTGAAGATTTCAGGCGCCACGGTCAGGACACCGAGAGGTTGACTGCATGAGCAAGCTGCACGCGAAAAATGCGGCGCAAAAGGCCCGGCTGCTGAACGCCGAACACTGGCTGTGCATGGAGCGTGCGCGGTTCTACACGCAGGCGCACCGCGAAACGGAAGGGCAGCACCCCTCCCTGCGCGCCGCGCGGGCGCTCCAGTGCGTGTTTGCCAACATGACCGTGCGGATTGAGCCGGACGAGCTGCTGGTGGGCAATCGCTCGTCGCACCTGATTGCGCCGCCGATTGCGCCGGAGCGCGGCGACTTTATCTTCATTTTTGACCACCTGATGGAGGAGTTGAAGGCCTTTGGCTACCGCATCTCCGAATCCGATGAGCGCTTCCTCTACGACGAACTGATCCCCTACTGGTCCGGCAAGACGGTCCGCGACGCCAAGATTGCGGCGTTCCGCGCGCACGGTCTCGTGAGCCAATTGAGCGTGAGACCCGGTGAAATCCGCCGCAAGTTACGCAGTTTCGGCGCGCGTTCACTCTGGCGACTCGTGGTGAACGGCCAGCAGAAGCGGACCGTGCTGGCCAGCATGACGCGCTTGCCGCGGCTCCTGCGGGCGCTGCGTGGCGGCGCGGGTGACAACATCAAGGGGCGCGGTCGGTGCACGGACACGCAAGCGCACATCGTGCTGGGCCACAAGAACGTCCTGCGCTTGGGCTTTTCAGGGATTGCTGCGGCGGCGCGCGCGCGGCAAGAAAGCGCCCAGACCGCCGAGGAGCGCGCGTTCCTGGAGAGCGTGGAACTCAGCTGCCAAGCGATGCGCGATTTCTCCGACCGCTTCGCAGCGGCTGCCAGCGCCCAGGCTGCCGACACCGTGGATCCAGAACGGCGCGCCGAGTTGGACGCCATCGCCGACGCCTGCAACCGCGTGCCTTGGCTGCCGCCGCAGACATTCGCCGAGGCGCTCCAGGCGCTGTGGTTCACGCAAAATGCCGCCATCATCAGCTACGGCGCGGGCAGCGGCATCACGCCTGGGCGCGTCGATCAGCTGCTGTACCCGTACTTTGCCGCCGACCTTGCGAGCGGCGCGCTGACCCGTCCGCACGCATTGCGCCTGCTGGAAGAGTTCATCATCAAGCTCAACAACAACGTCATCATCTGGCCCAATATCGGCGGTGTGGAACTGAACCACCTCGGCTCGGACGTAGAAAACATCACGCTGGGCGGCGTGGATGCCCAAGGTGAGGACGCCACAAACGCACTGACGTACTTGTTCATCCAAGCGATTGCCAACACGAATTTGGCGACGACCGCGTCCTTCCGCGTCTCCAATAAGAGTCCCAAGAGCTTTGTCCGCGAGGTCGTCGCGATCCACCGCGAGACCAATTCGCCGGCTTTTCTGAACGACGAGACCGCAATTGCCGCGATGGTGCGCGACGGGTACGCCGTTGAAGATGCACGGGAGTATTGCCTCGTTGGCTGCGTCGAACCCAGCGGCAACGGCGACACGTACGGCGCGACCGGCGGCTCCAAGATCTACTTTCCAACGGCGCTCGACCTCGTCTTCAACCGCGGCAAGACCACGTTCTTCGGTAACCAGGATGGCGCGGACACCGGCGATCCCGCGGCCATGGCGACGTTCGACGACTTCCTCACCGCCTTCTACACGCAGCTCGACGCCATGGTCGGCTGGGTCACGGATGCGACCAATCTCCGCGATGCCATCTGGGCGGAACGTTTCCACAATCCCCTCATCTCCAGTACGATCGACGGCTGCATCGCCAATGCCAAGGACATGACCGCTGGCGGGGCACGCTACAACTTCGGCGCAGTTGGCGGCGGCGGCTTGGGCACGGCGGTCGACTCGCTCGCGGCGATCCGCGCGATGGTCTTTGACGAGCGCGCGATGACGATGGGCGAGTTGCGCGATGCGCTCGCCAGCAACTTCCGCGGTCACGAGGCGCTGCGCCAGCGGGTATTGGCCGGACCGCGGTTTGGCAACGACATCCCCGCCGTCGACGGACTCGCGCGGGACGTGGTCGCCCGCTTCTGCGCCATGGTCTCGTCGCGCGCCACGATCTGCGGCGGCCATTTCAAGGCCAGTCTCATCTCCTACGGCTTGAACGTCTACGAAGGCGCATTGGAACCTGCGACGCCAGACGGTCGCGGCGCGGGCAGGCCGCTCTCCAACAGCATGTCGCCGAGCAACGGCGCGGAGCGGTGCGGTCCTACGGCGACGTTGAACTCGTTGACGCGGATCGACCACACGCACATCGGTTACGGCAATTCGCTGAACCTGCGCCTGCCCGTCGGCATCCTGCGCTCGGACAAGGGCGTGGAGAGCGTGGCGCACCTCATCCGCGGCTATTTTGACAAAGGCGGCTTTCACCTGCAGTTCAACGCGGTCGACACGGCGACGATGCGCGCCGCTCAGGCGCGTCCTGAGGATTACGCTGACCTCATCGTGCGCGTCTCCGGTTACTCCGCGTACTTCACGCGCCTCGGTCACGCCATTCAGGAGGACATCATCGGCCGCACGGAGTTCGCCACGTGCGGCTGAACGATCCAGAAACCTGCCGCGTCTTTGACGTCCAGCGCTTCTCGATCCACGACGGTCCAGGCATTCGCACCACCGTCTTCTTGGAGGGCTGCCCGCTGCGGTGCGGGTGGTGCCAAAATCCGGAGGCGTTTGGCCACGGTCACGCCAAGCCGATGCTGATTGCCGCGATCCTCGCGGAAGTGCTCAAGGATGAAAGCTACTACGCGCTGAGCGGGGGCGGCCTGACGGTCTCGGGTGGCGAGCCGCTCCTGCACCTCGCGCCGGTCCGCGCGCTGCTGGAGGGCGCCAAGGGCCGCGGGCTGCACACGTGCGTGCAGACGTCCGGCGCCGTGCCGCAAGCGCATTTCGCCGGCGTGCTGGACCTTGTCGACCTGTTCCAGTTCGACCTGAAGCACATGGATTCGCCGCGGCACCGGCAGTTGACGGGAGTGGCGACGGAGCGCATTCACGCCAACGCGGCTTGGCTTTTGCAGCAGGGCGCCAACGTGCAGTTTCGCATGCCGCTGATCCCGGGTCTGAACGACGACGCGGAGAACATCGACGCAATGGCGCAGTTCCTCATCACCCACGGCGCGTTGGCGCTCTGCCTCGTCCCTTACCATCGGCTGTATGTGGACAAGTACCGGGCGATGGGGCTTGAGCCGGGCGTGCAAGGCCTCGAGCCACCGTCCGACGCGAGGCTTGCACAGGTCAGGCAGCAGCTTGAGCAGCGCGGCGTCGCGGTGACGGTCGAGGGCTAGCGCGAGCCGCGTGCCAAAGGTCTGGCAATCGCCTATCCTCAGCCGCATCCGCAACGTCTGGCGGAAGGAACGCGCGCCATGTTTGCCCTCCTGCTGCATCCGCCCGCGCAGAACCCCGAGCTGGCGGCGCAGACCCTCGCGCGGCAGCTCGGCGGCACGGCGTATGACCACAAGGCGCCGCTCTTGCGCGGTCTGCCGTATTTGGCGGGCTGGCACGAGGACGCGCAGCTCGTGTCCATGCGGGCGGCGGAGCTGCGTGCGGTCGGGCTGCCGGCGTGGGCCATGGCGCAGGCGGCGCTGGATCGCACGCCCGAGGTTCGGCGGACCCGTGCCGCTTCCTGGAACGAAGGCCAGTTGCGTTGCGGTTTTCGCGACGGCGCGGCGGAGATGACGTGGGAGCACATCGGCTGGCCGGAGATTGCGCTTGCGTTGCCGTGCCGCGCGGATTCAGCGCAGGAAACAACGACGGCGACGACGCGCACGACCACGAACATGGCGGCGATGGCGATGGGGCTGCCGCTCTCCTCCAAGAAGACGACGACCGAGCGCACCATCGAAACCGACAGCCGTTTTTACTGTGTGCTGTGGCTGGCCGGGCGCGGCGAGCTCGTCCGGATCGACGCGGAAGGCACGGATTGGAGCGGGCTTGGCCCGGTGATGCGCCACGGCGCGATGGCCAATTTTCTGGCGCTGCAGGAAGCGCTGCGCACCCGCGTGCCGGCAGCGTGGGATCCGCGGCTGGAGCGGGCCGGTGGCAAGCTGGCGTCGACGACCCTGCCGCCGCAGTCCTCCTCGGATCGCTTGGGCAGCAAGACCTCGGTGGCGACGCGGACGCGGTCCTGGGACACGGAATCGGGCGTGATGCAGGCCGTGCGGCTGTTGGTGCTGGCGCGGATGCTGGAAGCGCGAACGCCGGCCCAAGGCGGATGACTCGCGGAGCGAGGGAGGCTGACCGACCGCCGCCCGTGGACGCCTCGTACGTTCGCGCTACCGCTCGCGGGGGGGCCGAGGGTCCAGTTCTGCGCGCATGCTCTCGTCGCCGCGCAGCACCGCCGGCAGCCACCGCCGCCACAGACGCCGCGCCCGCGTCTGCGCCGCGCCCTCAAACAGCGGCAGCCACGCGCTCGCCCGCGGCCCCGGACCCGACACGCGCATCCGCACGAACGGCCGATGCCGGGCCAGATCAATGCGATCGGGGACGATGATCTCCGCGCTCGCCGCGACCACAGGGCCGTCGGGCGTCGTCGCACCCGGCAAAAAGCGCAGGTAGAAAGGCCCGTCGTCGACGCGGCGATCGAGCCGGAGGTCCAGCCAGGGCATCCCAGCGCGGCGCACCGTCAGTTGCCGCCAGGTCGGCATGCCGTAGCGCGTTGTTGTCGCGCCAGCTGTCGTCAGGTCCAGCGCCTCGGCAATCGCTACGCGCCCGTCCTCAAGGACGTCCAGACCGTGCACTTGGACGGGCGAGCCGTCCTTGGGCCACAGCGCGTAGACGATGCGGTCGCGATCCGGCAGCGCCGCGCGCGCCCACAGCCAGGTCTGGATCTGCAGCGCGTGGAGCGGCAACGGGCTGGCGTTGCGGTCATGATAGCCGCGCCCCGCGAGCCGCCAGCGAAAGCCGCCGCACTGCACCGCTGCGCTGGCAAAAGAGGGACCCACCTGCGGCGTCCACTGGTGCGGACTCGCGCCAAAGCCCAGCGCGTGCCCGGCCGTCTGCGCGACCCGTCCCGCCAGCACCAGCGATCCGGTCAGCGGCTCCGCCTCACCCACCACCGGCACGTCAAGCGTCACGCGGAGCGCCAGCTTGCCATTCTCCTGCACACTCTCGATGTGCGTGTCGTCAAAGCGCCAGCGGCCCTCGCCATCCCACGTCGCCTCCCGCACCTCGCGCAGCACGTAGAAGGCCGGCTGGCCGGCGCGGTGGACAACGACGTTGAGGGACGGGCGCTCGGTCGGCAGCGTACCCACGCCACGGCGTACGGCGTTGGCGTGACCGGGCAAAAAAGGCAGGCCAAATGCCCAGATCAGCACGATGCCATTGCCCGCGTCGTCGCCCGCTTCCGCGTACCACCAGCAGAATCCGCCGGGTTGTTGCCAATGGCTCTGCTGCGGTGGTTGCGTGGCATCGGCGAGTTCAATCATGGCGCGCGGGATGCCTTTGGGCGTTTCTCTGGAGCGCCGTATCGTGAGATGCGCCTCGCCGATGAAGGATGCGCGTCAGGCGCGCTGATCGCGCCGGGCCTTGCCAGTTTGCGCGAGACTGCGGCGGAGTTCCCATGGGCCGAGAAACAGACCGTACGGCGCGGCGTCCAATTTGTGATGCACGCTGTGGGCATTGCGGATACGCCGCAGCCACCGGACGCGGCCGAGGAAGCCGATCGGCAGGCGGCCGTGGATCAGGCCGTCGTGAACGAGAAAATAGGAGACGCCAAAGGCCGTCATCCCCCAGCCGGCCGCGACGCAGGCGTGGGAGAACGCGCCAAAGACTTGCTCACAGCCGCCGATGATGAGGGAAATCGCGATGCTGGCGTGCAGCGCCGCGAAGACGTCGTTGGCCTCAAACCAGCCGGTGCGTGGCCGGTGATGGGACCGGTGCGCGGGCCACCACGGGCCGTGCCACAGGCGGCCGTGCAGAAGCATCGCCCAGAACTCCATAGCGACGGCGAACGCCAAAAAAACCAGCCAGAACTGCGGC
Organism: uncultured Myxococcales bacterium; assembly: GCA_903842345.1. Taxonomy (GTDB): domain Bacteria; phylum Myxococcota_A; class UBA9042; order UBA9042; family UBA9042; genus CAIYBN01. Next base: position 173,670 of record CAIMLR010000004.1, on the reverse strand, counting down.
TCTCGCAACATCAGGGGACCTCGCGGGCGATTTCCCAGCGTGCCGGACCGCGTGCGCGCGCTGGGGTAGTGGCGGAGTGATCGGCGCAGATGGCGTCGGCGGCGAGGCGTCCGCTCAAGGCGGCCATGGGAACGCCGGCGCCGGGATGGCCAGTGCCGCCAGCGAGGTAAAGGCCGGCGATGGCGGTACGTGCGCCGGGGCGGTTGAGCGTGGCGGTCCAACTGTGATTGGCCGCGCCGTACAGTGCTCCGCCCGACGCCGGAAATCGCTCAGCAAACTCGGCGGGCGACGTGCGCACACACGACGTCGTTGGCGCGATGCAGAGCCCGAGCTGCTGCAAATGGTCAAACGTCGCGCTCTCGCAACGGGCCAGCGCCGCATCCGACAGCGGCTGCACGTCCGCGCGTGCAGGTGCATTCACAAGCACCAGCAGGCGCTCGGGGCCCTCCGCCGTCGCGCGGTCGTCGCGATCCTGAGCGCACACATACACGGTTGGACTCGGGGGTAACGCGCCCGCCTGGAAGATCGCCTGAAATTCACTGGCGGAATCCGCGCCAAAGAACACGTTGTGGTGCACAAGCGGAAAGCCTGCCGTCTGCGCATCCAGACACCACGTCAGCGCTGAAAGACTGCGCTTGGCCGCTGGCGTCGGCGCCACGGCCGGTTTCACCGCGCCGCCCAACAAGCCCGTGCCCAGCGCGGACGCATCGCCGGCAAACAGCACGCAGTCCGCGGCAATGCGCTCGCCGTTGGCCAGCATCACGCCGGTCGCCCGGCCCTTGTCCGCGGTAATCTGCGCAACGTTCGTGTTCAGGAAGATTTCCCCGCCCAGACCCAGCAGCACATCGCCCAGCGCTTGCGCCAGCTGATGAATCCCGCCCCGCACGCGCCAGACGCCCGCACTCTCGACCCACGCGATGAGGCTCAACGTCGCGGGCGCGAGGAACGGCGAACAGCCGGTGTACGTCGCGTAGCGGCCAAAGAGCTGCACAAGCCGCGGATCGCGGAAGTACGTCTCGAGCGCGCGCCACAGCGTGCGGTGGCTGTCGATGTTCGCCAGCATGGGCAGGGCGCGCATCCCGTGGTCGCGCAGGATGCCGAACGGCGTGGGGCGCTGGGCGCGGACGAAGGGGCCTTCGACGGTCTGCCAAATGCTCCGGGCGTGGGCGAGGAATCGGCGGAAGCCCTCGGCTTCCCGCGCGCCGGCAAAGTCGGCAATTGCGCCAGCGGAGCGATCTACGTCGGCATGAAGGTCAAGCGTCGAGCCATCCACCCAAGCGTGGCGCGCGAGAATCGCCATCGGCTCCAGCGTCACGTGGTGTTCCAGCCGCGTTCCGGCGCGGGCGAACACGTCGTCAAAGACGTCGCGCAGCGTCAGGACGGTCGGCCCTGCGTCGATTTGTTTCTGACCAACGGCAACTTGCCGCATCTTGCCGCCCAGCGCCGGTGCGCCATCAAACAGCTGCACGCGCCAGCCCTGGCTGGCCAGCTCCACAGCGCCCACGAGGCCGCCCATGCCGGCACCCACGACGATCGCCGTGGGTTTGTTGCCCAGCGCCGCCATTCACGTCTCCCGCGCGCGCCGCATCTCCGCGGGCCCGGTCAGCAACGTCTGGGGGACTTGCGCGTCCGCGAGCGTGCGCATCCGCGCGGGCAGCTGGCCGAGCTGCGCAAGCGTCGTTCGCGCCACAAGCCAAAGTTTGCGGGCCAACGTTGTATGCGCCCGACCTGCGAACGGGTCATGGCCCTGGGCCGTCAGCACGCGACCGATGTCGCGATAGACGGCGCTCGCCACTGCGATCGCCAACGCGCACCGCCACGGCAAGGCGGTCAGACCGCGCGCGCCGGACTGATAGTAGCGATCCGCCACGCCGAGCAGCTCCGCGACGACCGGCGCCACTTCACCTTCCCGCTTCTCCGCCAGCGGCCCGCCCAGCATCGCCGGCCAGTGCTGCAGCCCGTGACGCGCGAGCACGTCCGCCGGCAGGTACAGCCGCCCGCGCTGCCAGTCTTCCGCCACGTCGCGGCAAATGTTGGTCAGTTGCATCGCGATGCCAAGGTCGCTCGCTTGCTGCAGCGCGCGGTCGGACGTCACACCCATCACGTGGCACATCATCAGGCCCACGACGCCGGCGACGCGCCAGCAGTACAGCATCAGCGTCGCGGAATCGCCGTAGCGCACGCCGTCCACGTCCATGCGCATCCCGGCCAGCAGCTCCTGCGGATAGAGCTGGGGAATCTGCCGCCGCTGCAGCATTTCCTGCAGCGCCGCCAGCAGCGGTTGCCCCTGCATCTGTCCGTCGTAGATCGCCGCCAGCTCCTGGTCCAGCCGCGTCAGCGCCGTGCGCGCCGCCAGGGGCGACTCGGCTTCATCTACCGCGTCATCGGCATAGCGGCACCACGCATAGAGCACGACTGCGTCGTCCCGCACGCGTCGCGGCAGGAGTCGGCTCGCCAGCGCAAACGACTTGGAATTCTTGGCGATGGACGCGGCGGCGAGCGCTTGGGCGTTGATGTGACTTGGCATCTTCAGGCCACCTTGCGATGCCGCTCGCCGGCCAGTTTGGCCAGCCGCTGGCGCATGACCGCGACCGTGACGGGATCCGCGCTGGGGAGGCAGAAATCCGCGGCGATGACTTCCACTGTCGCTTTGGCGGAGCTGATCACGCCCGGCACGCCGGCGCCCGGATGGGTGCCCGCACCGACGATGTACAACCCCGGAATGTCCTGATCGCGGTTGTGTGGCCGGAACCACGCGCTCTGCGTCAGCGTCGGCGCCACGGAAAACGCCGCGCCTTGATACGCGTTCAGGTCGTCGCGGAAATCCTCGGGCGTCAGCCAGCTCTTGGTGACGACGTGCTGCCGCAGATCCGGGAGGTGCGTCTCCAGGTGCGCGAGCAGCTTCTCGGCGTACTGCGGCGCTACGGTCTTCCAGTCAATCGCGGCATTGCCCAAATGAGGAACCGGCGACAGCACGTAGAACGCGCCGCAGCCCTCCGGCGCCATCGTCGGATCGGTGTGCGTGGGCGCGTGCAGGTACAGGCTGAAGTCGTCGGGCAGGGCGTGGCCGTGGAAGATCTCCTCCAGCAACTCCTTGTAGCGCGGGCCAAAGACCACGGTATGGTGCGCGACGTCGTCCTTGTACGGCCGATCCGTGCCGAAATAGAGCACAAAAAGGCCCATCGACCAGTCCATCTTCTCGAGCTTCCTGGCGCGCTTCTGCGCCTTGGCGTGATTCCGGTACAGCTTCTTGTAGGTGTGATGGACGTCCGCGTTGGAGACGACAAAATCAAAGATTTCCTGCTCCCCCGTCGCCGAATCGATGCAGTGCACCGTTTTTTCGCCCAGCTGCTGGACGTCAATCTGCGTCACCGGCGACGACAAGCGCAGCTCCCCGCCCAGCGACTGGAACAGCCGCAGCAGCCCTTGCACGAGCTCGCCCGTACCGCCGCGCGGGAAGAACACGCCCCAGTGGCGTTCCAGGTAGTGGATGAGCGTGTAGATCGAGCTCGTCTCATACGGATTGCCGCCAACGAGCAGGGAGTGGAACGACAGCGCCTGCCGCACGTGGTCGTTCTCCACGAAACCCGCGACCGTCGCGTACACGGAGCGATCCGCGCGCAGCTTGGCCAACTGCGGCGCGACCTTGACCATGTCCATGAACCGCAGGAACGGCTTGCCCGCGAGCTTCTCGTAGCCGGCCTCAAACACGGCCTTGGAATAGTCGACGAAGCGCTCGTAGCCGGCCACGTCGTCCGGATTGCGGGCGCGGATCTGGGCAATCATCGACTCGCTGTTGCCGTCGTAGTCAAACTTGTCGCCGTCGTCCCAGACAAGCCGGTAGAACGGCGTCACGGGCAGCAGTTCGACCTCTTCAGACAGCGTGCGGCCAACCAGCGCGAACAGTTCTTCCAGGCTTTCCGGCGCGGTGATGACGGTCGGGCCGGCGTCAAACGTGTAGCCCTTGGCGTGGAACACGCGCGCGCGGCCGCCGGGCTGATCCTGCGCTTCAAAAATCGTCGTCTGGACCCCAGCGGCCTGCAGGCGAATCGCTGCGGCGATGCCGCCAAAACCTGAACCAATGACTGCACCGCGAATTTGCTCAGACATAGCTGCTCCTCAATCGTTCCAATTCCGCCACTACTTTGGCCAGATTTGCCGTCGGCCCCAGGCGCTCGCGCAGCCGCGCCACCGCGCCATCCAGATGCACACCCACGCGCGCGCGACCGACGTGGCTGAGCCGGTCATGCAATTCAGTCAGCAGCGCATTCGCCGGTTCGCCCGCCATCACGTGCCGCAGCGCGGTCTGGAGGCGCGCAAACGTGAACGGGTCCACGTCCTCCGCCAGCCACGCCCACGCCCAAGTGGGACGGCCGCCGCGCAGGTCTTCAAGTCCCTTGTCGTGGCGCTTGGCAGAGAGGATCGAACCGAGGTCGTCCAGCATTTGCAGGCCGTTGCCCAGATCCGTGCCAAACTGGGCAATCGCGTCCACCGTCGCTGCGTCAGCGCCCGTCGCCCGCGCACCGAGCACCGCCGCCAGCGCCGTGAGCGCGCCGGTCTTCAGTGCCGTCGTCGCGCGGACTACCGCCGCCACTTCACCTTGCGTCAGCGCTTCAACGTGCGCCGCCAAATCCAGCGCCTGGCCGTGGTGGCAACGCACAAGCGCGTGGACAACGTCCTCCTGCAACTGCGCGCGCGTCGCCGCGGGGACGGGCAGCAGGTCGATCTGCATCTGCGCGGCAAAATACAGGAAATTCCCGGTATTGAGCGCCAGCGGCAGACCGTGGCTCACGTGCAGCGCCGGCTGGCCGCGGCGGGTCAGCGAGCCATCCTCAATGTCGTCGACGATCAGCGAGCCGCCGTGCAGCCACTCCAGGATGACCGCAAGCACCGGTGGACACGCGTCCGGCTCGCCACCGGCGAGGTCCCAGCCCATGTGCACAAGATTGGCGCGAAAGCCTTTGCCCGGCTCAGCCAGGAATGCCCGCGCCGGGTCGTAGAGGGCCGCGTTCCACAGTCGCATCGGCACATCAGCCGTTTCCGGACCGAGCATCGCCACCAACGCCGACGGGTCAGCCAGCGCATTCAGGTGCGCGAGCGGCTGATTCGGCTGCGGCTCCCCGGTCTCCCGGAGGACGGCTGTGCTGACTTGCGGCGGACTCATGCGTTGACCTCCTCCTGGCTGCTGCGCGGCCACAAGTTCATCTTGCGGGGCGGCGCACCCAGTACGATGCGCAGTCGGTCTGAGAGATGCATGTCCAGCGCGAAGAACCGTCGAATGACCTCGTCCGGCCGCCGATAGAAGCGCGACATCATGGTGTTGCGATGCGCCGGGGCGGCCATGCGGAACAGCGCCCAGTTCAGCTTGCGGGCAAAAGATGCCTGATCGGCGTGCCGCGCGCGCAGCGTTTGCAGCCCCGGACCGCGCGCTTCGTCGGGCGGCACGCAAGCCAGCCAATCGGCGAGACGCGCGGCCACGGCCAGTGAATAGCCGGTCGCGGGATGAAACCAGCCGCCCTGCATTCCGGCCAGGACCGGGCCACGGGGATCGTCGGTCAGGGGCGGCGCGGTCCACGGCATCGGCAGCACGCCGCGCTCTTCCCGGAGAATCGCCGCGACTTCCCAGCCGCGCTGCGCCGCGTAGGCCAAGGCGTTCGCGCGCATCGCGCTGGCGGCGAGGTGCGGACGGTCGGAGAATACAGTGTCCTCCACAAGCAAACGGTGCGGATCCAGCGGCAGGACGTAGAGAAAGCGAAAGCCGTCAACCTGCGGCACGCGCGCGTCCATCAGGATCGGCGTCTGCAAGCCGTGCGGCGCCCGCGTAGCGATCTCCAGACCGAGGAACTTCTGCCAACCGGTGTTCGCGGGCGTCGCCGCCTCGTCGGGACCGAGCGCCGCAATCACCACCTTCGCGCGCACGTGGCGACCGTCGGTCAACGTCACGTGCTGCGCCCCGATGTCGCGCGCCGTCGCGTTGAGCCAGACCGCGCCCGGACCAGCAGCCATCGCCGCGTGGACGATCGCAGCAAAGCGCTCCGACGTGATGGCGGCGTAGCCAAGCGCGACGTGGCGGTCCAAGTCGGTGAAATGCACGTCATAGCTCGGCCAGCGGTGGACGAGCAGGGGCGCCAGCCAAGCCATGGCGGCAGGCGCGACGTCGCCGTCGTGGAGGCACCAGGTGTGATTGCCGCCGATCGCGCTGTCACGCTCGACGAGCAGGATGCTGGCCTGCGGTTGGCGATGGCGAAGCGCGAGCGCGATGAGGCCGTTTTGCAGGCCGCCGCCGATGAGCGCGTAGTCGAAGGAAAGCGGCATTCGGACCCAAGCGCGATCGGGCGCCATGCGTTTTGATGCCGTGCGCGGGCGTTGGATGCGCGGGCGGCGCGCCCGACCAACCGCATGGATGTCGCGGTTCAGGCCTCGGATCGCTGCACTGCGGGCAAGAAACAGTCCGTCCGCGCGTCGGCAGCGCACCTTTCCGGTTGTGCGAAACTCCGTAGTTTCGCTATCCTCCCGCGCAGCTTTGGTTCCAGGAGGTCCCGTGTTCACTGTTCGCTGTTCTGCTCGTTGCGTGTTTGTCCTCGTCGCCGTCCTCGCGCTCGCTTCTTGCGGCACGACGGCGGGCTCCAACGGCGTTGTCGTCGTCACCGCGGACACTGGCGTGGATACGCAAGTCCTGCCGGATGGCACGGACCAGCCGCCTCTCGACACGGTCAGCACGGACGGTGCCAGTGACGCCAACTTGGGCTCAGACGCAGTCGGCGATGCCGGCGTTGACGCCGAAGCCGACGTTCCAGCGGATGTGCCGGTCGACGTCAGCGCGTGCACCGGCGCGGGCTGTCCCTGCAAGACCGACGGCCAGTGCGACAGCGGCTTCTGCCAGGACGACACGGGCGGCAAAGTCTGCGCGACGACCTGCACCGACGTCTGTCCCGCTGGCTACACCTGCAGCGCGGGCGGCGCGGGCAAGATCTGCAAGCCGGCATTCGGCCGCCTGTGCGAGCCGTGCAACCAGGACGCGGATTGCGCGGACGGCCCCGGCGGCACCGGCGCCTGCGTTGCCTACAAGAGCGGTGCGTCGCTGATCGGCAACTTCTGCGGCGGCGGCAAGTGCGACGCCAACACACTTTGCCCTGGCGGCTATTCGTGCACGACGGTTGTCAGCGTCGATGGCTTTCCGCTGGCGCAATGCATCCGCGACGACAAGCAGTGCGGCTGCGACAACCGCGCGCAGACGATGGGGCTTTCAACCGCGTGCAGCACGGCGAACAGCGACGGCGTCTGCGGGGGCAAGCGGACCTGCTCCGCCAGCGGCCTCTCCGCGTGCAGCGCGTTGCCCGCCAGCACGGAAGTCTGCGACGGCACCGACAATGACTGCGACGGCAAGACCGACAACATCAGCTGCGACGACGGCAATCCGTGCACCGACGACGCGTGCGACGCGGCCGCCAAAGCGTGCAAGCACACGCCCGCGACCGCGCCGTGCGATGACGGCAGCAAGTGCACGACCGGCGACGCGTGCGCGGCGGGCAGCTGCACGGGCAAGCTGAAGAACTGCGACGACGGCAACGACTGCACCGACGATTCCTGCGATCCCAAGAGCGGCTGCGTCGCCACGCCCGCGACCGGTCCTTGCGGCGCGACGGACATCTGCACAGTGCCTGGCCAGTGCGCGGACGGGGCGTGCACCGGCGCGAAGTCCAAGAACTGCGACGACGCGAATCCGTGCACCATCGACGCGTGTGACCCGACGAGCGGCTGTATCCACAAGTCGACGGCGGCGGCTTGCAACGACGGCGATCCGTGCACCACGAGCGACAACTGCAGCACCGGCGTGTGCCAGGGTGCGGCCAAGAACTGCGATGACAGCAACGTCTGCACGGACGACAGCTGCGACGCAACCGGCTGTCACAACACGCCGACCGGCGGACCGTGCGACGACGGCAACGCGTGCACCGCGGGCGACCTCTGCACCGCTGGACTGTGCGCGGGCAAGGGCAAGAGCTGCAACGACGGCAACAGCTGCACCAATGACAGCTGCGAGCTTGCCACCGGCTGCGCGCACGTGCTCGTCGCGGGCGCGGGCTGCGACGACGGCAACCCGTGCTCGGTCGGCGAAAAATGTGACGCGCAAGGCATGTGCCAAGCCGGCGCGCCGGTCGTCTGCGATGACGGCAATCCGTGCACGTCGGACGCGTGCGACGGCGTCACGGGCGTGTGCAAGTACACGAGCCTCACCGGCGCGTGCGACGACGGCATCGCGTGCACCGTCAGCGACAACTGCACCGGCGGCGCGTGCAGCGGCACGGCCAAGAAGTGCTCCGACGGCAACCCGTGCACGATTGACCAATGCGACAACACCAAGGGCTGCCTGTTCATCGCGGTGGTCGGGTCCAGCTGCGACGACGGCAATCCGTGCACGACCGGCGACAAGTGCGACGCCAGCGCCAGCTGCCAGGCCGGCGCACTCGTCAGCTGCGACGATGGCAATCCGTGCACAGCCGACGTCTGCGATCTGGCGAGCGGCGCGTGCAAGAACACCAACATCAGCTCCGCGTGCGACGACGGCAACGCATGCACAAGCAAGGACTTCTGCGCGGGCGGCACGTGCGCGGGCACGCTGATCAGCTGCGACGACGGCAAGGACTGCACGGCGGACAGCTGCGACACCGGCAAAGGCTGCTTGCACAGCAACTTGAGCGGCGCGTGCAGCGACGGCAACCCGTGCACGGTCGGGGAAAGCTGCGCCGCGGGAACGTGCCAGGGCGGCATGGCCGCGCCTTGCGATGACGCCAACCCCTGCACCACCGACGCGTGCGACAGCAAGACCGGCTGCACCCACACGGGCAACAACCTGACGTGCAGCGACGGCAACCCGTGCACGGTCGGGGACGCGTGCGACCCGACCACGTCCAAGTGCGTGGGCGGCGGCAACCAGTGCAGCTGCCAGAACCAGGCCGATTGCGACGCGCAGCCCAACCCGACGCCGTGCGTGGGCAAGCTCATCTGCGACACGTCCGCCTTGCCATACAAGTGCGTGCCCAACGCCGCGACCAAGGTCATCTGCGACACGTCCAAGGACACGCTCTGCAGCGTCACGACGTGCGACACCGCCAGCGGCGCGTGCAAGGCCAATGCCATCAACGCCGGCGGTCCGTGCAGCGACGGCAGCGCGTGCACCGTCGGCGACACGTGCACCACTGGCGCGTGCATCCCGGGCTCCGCGCCCAACTGCGACGACGGCATCGCGTGCACGACGGACTCCTGCGATCCCGCGGTCGGCTGCAAACACGTGAACAACGCGCTGACGTGTGACGACGGCGACGCGTGCACGCAGAACGACATCTGCGGCGGCGGCAAGTGCGCGGGCACGGCGATTGTCGGCTGCTGCGTGAGCACCGCGCAGTGCGACGACGGCAATCCGTGCACCATTGACGTGTGCGACGCGGTCGGCGGCAAATGCAGCCACAGCGCGACGGCGGCCAACGGCTTGGCGTGCGACGCGGACGGCAGCGGCTGCACGCAGAACGACATGTGCCAGGCCGGCAAGTGCACCGCCGGCGCTGCACCCGACTGCACCGGCTTGAGCGACACGTGCAACGCGGGGACGTGCAAATCGACCGCGATCAACACCTACATTTGCGCCAAGACCGCCAAGACCGACGGCACCAGCTGCGACGACGGCCTGTACTGCACGACCGGCGAGACCTGCAAGACCGGCAGCTGCCAGGGCGGCGTGGCGCTCGATTGCGCCTCCGCGGGCTGCACACAAGGCACGTGCGACGAGACGCAGAAGAAGTGCATTGGCTCGCCCAAGGTCGACAACACGCCGTGCGACGCCGACAACAATGGCTGCACAGTGAACGACGTCTGCAAATCCGGCGCGTGCGTCGCGGGCAGCGCCTACCAGTGCGCGCAGCCGTCCGGCGACCCCTGCAACACGTGGAGCTGTTCGTCCACCGGCGCGCTGAGCTACCAGTGCAAGCCGACGGCCAAGACCCTCGGCACCACGTGCGACGACGGCCTGTATTGCACGATCAACGAGAACTGCGACGGCTTGGGCACGTGCAAGAACGGCGCGGCGCGCGACTGTTCGGCGCTCACGACGCAGTGCACGGTCGGCACGTGCGATGAGACGAACGACGTGTGCAAGTCCGGCAACAAGACCGATGGCACCGCATGCAACGACGGCGACTCGTGCACCGCGACGGACACGTGCAAGACCGGCGTGTGCCTCGGCAGCAACAACGCGTGCGGTGACTTCAAGCTCACGACGTTCAAGTCCGCGTACACGGCGGCCAACCCGCAGGCCAGCTTGGTGGACATGGGCAGCGGCCGGATGCGCACGGCGTTCGCCAACAGCGCGACGGCGATCGCCGGACGTTCCTACCGCAGCGACTGGTCGCGGGAATGGACGGAAGCCGCGCTCGCCACGACGTCCAGCTTGTCCGGATCCGAATCGCTTGTCGGCGGTCCCATCGCGGTGCCAAGCGCGGGCGGCGGACACGACGTCTACTGGGCCAGCGACTACAGCTCCAACCAGACCGTTTGGTACTACAGCGGCGGCAACATCAACGCCTGCACGGGCAGCGTCTACAGCTCGACCAACGGCAACGTCGTTTATTCGTCCTACGCCGCATGCTCGCCCTACGCCGGCTCGCAATGCATCTCCGCGACGCGCGCGTACGGCGGCCGGCACGTGTCCTACCAGCATTTTGACTCGCTTGACGCACCGTCCGGCGGCGTTGTCGACGTCTTTGCGGTTGTGAATCCCGCCTGCACGCTGACGCAGCAGGTCCCGATCACCGCGTTTGACGTTGCGCCGTTCTCCGACGGCAAGCGCTTCATCGCCTGGATGCAGGGCGGCTCGCTTTACCGCAAGATCATCAACGCCAACGGCACGTTGTACAAAGACCTCGGCGCGGACGCGACGGTCAAGAACTTCGCCATGGCGGTCTATCAGGGGGACAACAGCTCGATCCTCGTCTGGGACGACGGCGCGGAAATCTGGGGCCAACTGTTCTACAGCAATGGCACCACCAACGGCAGCAAATTCCAGCTCAACACCAATTCCACTGGCGTGCAGAGCTGGCCGCGCGTGGTGTACGAACCGGCGACCGGCATCTTCATCGTCGCGTGGAACACGGACGTCAACGCGGGCGATTTGCAGGCGCAGGTCTTCTTCTCGGACGGCACCAAGGCCGGCAGCGAGTTCACCGTCAACACCACGACGACCGGCTTCCAGGGCAACGCGCGCCTCGCCAGCCACGCCGACGGCAACTTCGTCATCGCGTATGAGGACTCCAGCGGCAAGGACGGCGCGGGCTACGGCATCCTCGGCCAGTGGTTTGACTCCGGCGGCAACAAGGTCGGCACGGAGAAAGTCATCGACGTCACGACTGCGGGCGACCAGAAGTACGTGTCCGCGCTGGGCCTGGGCACCGGCGACGTCGTCCTTTCCTGGACCAACATGGCCGACGGCACGCTGTATGCCCGCAAGTTCAGCAGCACCGGCTTGGCGCAGAACGGCGCGACGGAGTTCATCGCCAACGCCACAAAGACGGACGAACAGCAGGACCCCGCGGTCGCGGTCGCGGGCGACGGCAGCTTCATCGTCGCGTGGGACTCCAACCTGAACGACGGCAGCCAGCAGGGCGTCTACTTCCAGCGGTACAGCGCCTCTGGCGTCGTCACGGGCGCGGAGACGTTGGCCAACACGACGACGAACCTCGCGCAAATCACGCCAGCGATCGGCGCGGACAGCGTCGGCAACTTTGTCCTTGCCTGGGACTCGTACGGCCAGGACGGCAACATGAACGGCATCTTTGGCCAGCGCTTCACCGCCGCGGGCGCCAAGGCTGGCACGGAATTTCAGATGAACCAGTTCAGCACCAACGACCAGCGCCGGCCCAGCGTCGCGGAATTGCCGAGCGGCAAATTCGCCGCCGTGTGGGAATCCAACGGCCAGACGGGCGGCGCGGCGTACGACGTGGTCATGCGCTGCTACGACGCCAACGGCGCGGCGCTCGCCAACGAACTCATCGTCAACACCACGACCGCGGACAAGCAGCAATTCGCCGCCATCGCGCCGTTTGCCGACGGTTCGCAGAAATACATCGTCGTGTGGCAGAGTTACGGCGAGGACAGCGACGGTTGGGGCATCTATGCGCAGCTGATGACGTACGACTGCAAAGCGGTTGGCGCGCCGTGGAAGGTCAACACGACGATCGCGGCGGACCAGACGTGGCCCAAGGTCGCGGTCGATCCGACCGGCAAGTTCGTCATCACGTGGAGTTCGCTGTCCCAGGACGGCGACAACTATGGCATCTACGCGCAGGCGTACGACAACACGGCGACAAAGGTCGGCGCGGAGACGCGGCTCAACACGGTCACAGCGTATGAACAGTCGCACAGCGCGATCGCGATGCTGCCCAGCGGCAAATTTGTCTCCGCGTGGCAGTCGGTCGGCGAGGACGAGAGCGGCCTGAGCACCGGCTGGGCGCTGAAGGGCGGCGTGTTCAGCGCGACGGGCGCGATTGCCCAAATTGGCTTGGACTGGCTGTTCAACACCACGTTTGTCAACGACCAGAGCCAGCCGGCGATTGCGGCGCGCGCGGACGGGAGCGTGGTGACGGTGTGGCGGAGCAATCTGTAGGACGGGGACAAGGGCGCGGTGATTGGGCGGATTCAGACACCGTAGCGGGCGGAGCCAGGGGTGCCACCCGCAGCGTTGCTCCGCTTGGGTTGTGGTAGGCGAAATGAATTACAATTTCGCGTAATTATTCGTCAGCAACGAAATAACGGCCATTGCACCTAGCGAAAAGCGCGAGTGCGAGGTCGCGGCGTCTTGACATCGATCCGCAGGATTGGGTAAAGCTCCGCCGCGTGAGCTGGGCAGATGCGGTGTCTGTCCCTTCGCATTTATTTAGCTGCGACGGCTGTCGCTGCTTCCCTGACATAGTCAGCATCCGCCACATTCATCCGTGTCGGCGCTGCCCAGGAGTGCCCGAGTCATGAGCATTACGAAGCGTTTTGGATTTTTGTCCGCAATTGGCGGCGTATTGAGCGCTGGCGCAGTTGCCAACGCTGTGCAGCCCGGTCCCGTCGTTCCGGCGTTTGCGCAGGTGGCGGCGACCGTGCAAACGAACGACTCGCCACAGAAAATCATCACGTACGACATCAACAAGGACGGCAAGACCGACTTGCTGGTCGCGGGCTACGCAGCGGGCAACCTGCACACGTTCATCGCCAAGGGCGATGGCGACTTCACGATGACCACGACCGCGACGAACAATCTGTTTGGCATGGACATTGCCGACCTGAACGGCGATGGCAACATCGACGTGGTGACGACCGGCTACGATGCCGTGCGCGTGTTGCTGGGCGACGGAAAAGGCGGCTGGACGCCTGCTTCGACTGCGCAAATCGGCTATCCCACTTATGGAGCGCAGGACGTGGCGCTGGGCGATTTTGACAACGACGGCATGCCAGACATGGTCGCCATTTTCTACAATCCAAACAATGGTCAGCCCATCGATCTGCACCCGTACAAGGGCAATGGCGACGGCACGTTCACGGCGCTACCGGCGTTCGGCGGCCCCGCGGGCCACCTCATTCTGGCGGACTTTGACGGCGACAAGTTGCTGGATCTGGCCACCTTGGACTGGAATGACAACATCAAATCCGGTGCGAAGACCGTCCATGTGCTCAAAGGCGCCGGCGACGGCACGTTTGGCGCGGACATCGCCAACTTCAAGGTGGGCAATGGCGGGCACGCCAGCAACTTCAGCATTTCCGACCTGAACCTGGACGGCAAGCTGGACCTGTTGGCCTCGGCCACGCTCCAGAGCTCCACGGACGCCATTACGCCCAACACGGACGGCGGCGTGGACGCGTGGCTCGGCGGCGGAGCGACGCTGTCGCAGGCGGCCGGCTTCCCGTTCGGCACTGCCGTCTCCTATGGCCCCCCAGCCGGCAGTCCATGGGGCCAGGCTGAAGGCGCGTGGAGTGCCGTCAGCGTCGACATCAACAACGACGGCTTCGTCGACGTGGCCACCACCCGTGGCGCCTGGTGCTGCGGCGCGGAGGACACCGGCAAGTACCCGGTGATCCTGTTCCTCTCCAACGGCCCCGGCTTGGGCTACACACGGGCAGACATCGGCGACGTCGGTACCGGTTCCAACCAGATCGGCCGCGGCGACTTTGACGGCGATGGCAAGATCGACCTCGTGACGTTGGACGGCGGCTACGGCCACCCGATCGTCTATCTCGGCAGCGCGCTCAATACCAACGGCTGTGGGAACGGCGGCTCCTGCACCGCGCCGCCGACTTTCGGCAGCTCGATTCAGGTCGTCCCCGAGGCACCGGGCGCCAACTGCGCGGCGGGCGGCCAGAAAGTGCTCGTCGGCAAGGACAAGAACGGCGACAGCCAGCTCACCGGCGCGGAAATCGCTGGCACGAGCTACATCTGCAACGGCACCTCCGGAAGCGCTGGCGCCAATGGCAGCGATGGCAAGAAGAGCCTCGCGCTCGTCAGCGCGGAAGCCGCCGGTGAGAACTGCGAATTCGGCGGCCAGAAGCTCATTTCCGGCGTGGACGGCAACGGCGACGGCACCCTGACGGGCGACGAGATCAGCAGCACGTCCTACATCTGCAACGGCGCACCGGGCGCAACTGGCGGCAAGGGAAGCGCCACGATCGTGGCACTGAGCGACGAGCCGACCGGCAGCAATTGCGGCACTGGCGGCAAGAAGGTCGTGTCCGGCGTCGACCTGAACGGCGACGCGACGTTGACGGGCGAGGAAATCGTCAGCACGGCGTACGTCTGCAATGGCCAGGACGGCACGGCCAGCGCGGCGGGTTCGAACAGCCTGCTCAAGATCAGCGATGAACCGGCAGGAACGAAGTGCACCGGCGGCGGCAAGAAGGTCGAAAGCGGCTTGGACAAGGACGGCAACGGCACGCTCGAAGCCAGCGAAGTCCAGAACACGGCATACATCTGCACGGGCGCCAACGGCAGCGATGGCAAATCCGGTGCGGACGGCAAAGCCGGTGCGGACGGTAAAGCGGGCGGCGACGGCAAATCGGGCTTGGTCAAAATCAGCGAGGAGGCCGCGGGCGCGAACTGCGAGGGCGGCGGCAAGAAGCTGGAGTCCGGCATCGACAGCAACGGCGACGGCACGCTGAGCGGCGCGGAAATCACCGCCACGAGCTACCTGTGCAACGGCAGCGCCGGCAAAGACGGCGCCAAGGGTGGTTGCACCGCCGCTCCGCGGAGCAGCACGACGGCGACGACGCTCGGCTTGCTGATTGCGGGCTTGAGCGCGCTGATCCTGCGCCGCCGTGTGCGATTGGGATAATCCTCGCGGGGACGTGTGACGGGAGCGAATGCTTGGCTCCCGCCGCACGTGACCCTGCCTTCGCGCGCAGCCAAGCCCACGTTCGTGGACCGACATCCTTCGCGACCGGCAGCGCCGCGTTGAGGAACCCGACGCCGCGCTCCGGCCTGGCGCGAGCGCTGGGGCAATGCGCGCACCGATTGGGGAAAATCGCCCACGGCGCCCGTGGTCCAAGCGCCCGCGCCCGGTGATTGCGCCTCCCGCTGCTGTTCGGTGAATTCTCGCGAATTGGCACGCTATTTGCTTTCCGATCCGGCCGCACTTGTCTGCGGCGTTCTGCCGAGCAGTCCTGCACATTTGGGGTCTCCGATGTTCAAGCCACTCGCTGTTCTGGCGCTCGTCGCTGTTGCTATGGTTCCCGATCGCGCGCAGTCCCAGCCGCTGCCTCCCCCGCCGGCGCCAACTGCCAATCAACCGCCGTCTGGTCCGGCGCCGATGGAACCGCCGCCGCCGCCATCGACGCAGAACCCGGCGCCGCCACCCGGGCAACCGCTCGAGCCGCCGCCGCCCGCCGCCACGCCTGTGCCGCCAGCACCGGCTTCTGCCGCGCCAGCGGGTCAGTGGGTGCATACGGCGCAATACGGCTGGCTCTGGATGCCCTACGCGCCGGCCTACACGCACGTCGTTCCTGAGGCGGCGCTCGCGTACATGTACGTCTACTACCCCACTTTCGGCTGGCGCTGGGTCGTCGCGCCGTGGGTGCTCGGCTTTGGCATGGCGCCGCGCTGGGGCGTGCCTGGGCCGGCGCGCTTCGCGTGGTACGCGCGGCCATGGTTCCGCATTGGCGTCCCGTACCGCCCGTTTCGCGGTCCGGGTTGGGGCCAGCCGCCGTTCCGCGGCCGTCCGTTTGGTGGCGGTTTCGGTGGTGGCGGTGGGCCTCGCCGCCGCTAGTTGGCAGTCAATTGGATGCGTGGGGGAGGTTTCTGCAATGGATGTTCTTGAAGCGATACAGACCCGCCGCGCGGTGCGCGACTATCTCGATCGGCCCGTGGGGGCCAGCACGGTCAATTCGTTGCTGCAGGCCGCCGTCCAAGCGCCGAGCGCGATGAACCGTCAGCCATGGCGCTTTGCGGTCATCCAGGATGCGGCGCGGCTCAAGCGCTACTCCGATCGCGCCAAGGAACTGCTGCTGGCGGACCCCAAGCTCGACCAGAAGACCCGCGTCTACCGGGATTTGTTGAGCGCCAAGGAGTTCAACATTTTCTACAACGCGAGCACGCTCGTCGCGGTCTGCGTCGAAGAACGCGGCCCATTCAGCGACGCCGACGCGTGGCTCGCCGCCGAGAACCTGATGCTCACGGCATGCGATGCCGGACTGGGCACCTGCTGCATCGGCTTTGCGCTCGGCGTTCTCAACATGCCGGAAGTCCGGGAGGAACTGCGCATCCCAGCCAGCGGCGCCGCCATTGCGCCGATCATCGTCGGTTATCCCAAGGCGATCCCGCCCGCGCCGCCGCGTGAGGATCCGCGGGTCCTGGCCTGGCTCACCTGACGACCGACGGGCGCCCGCACGCGCTTTCCTCAGGCTTGACCGAATGTTCCCGCGTGCGACAATGGCCGCCACGCTTCGTGCGGACTCATCCGGCGACTCGCGGGGGCTTTGATGACTTTTCCGCGTGTCCTGTTGCCGCTCGCTGCTGCCTTCTCGCTCATCGCCACGGCGTGCACAGCGCCCGCACCCGCGGCTCCAGACGACGTCGCGCAACCGGATGTCGACGCCTGGACGGCCGACGTGGCCGCGACTGACATCCTCGCCGCCGATGGCCAAGCCGATGGAGTCGCCGCGGTGGACGCCGATGCCACCGGTGACGTGCCCGCCGCGGACGTTGCGGTCGACGAGTTGGTTGGCAGCGATGCGGACGCATCGAACGACGCGGTGCTTGACGCCGACGCCGCGGAGGCCCCGACCGACGTGGCGCAGCAGCCCGATGCGGCACCGGATGGCGATGACGCCGGCAATCCGGACGTGGCGGACGTTGGCGATGCGGTCGCTCCGGATGCCCCCGATGCCGCAGGTGCTGACGCCGCTGCGCCCGATGCCGTGGCGGTCATCGATGCCCTGGACGCCCCCGACACGGCGACTGCCGGTGACGCGGACGCTGACGACGCGGCGGTGACGTATGCGTGCGACACGCTCAACTGCGATGACGGCGACCTGTGCACCGTGGACGGCTGCGATACCGCGCTCGGCTGCACACACGCGGCGGCGATCTGCAATGACGGCAACGCCTGCACGGTCGACGGCTGCCTCGCCTCCCTTGGCTGCGTGACGGCGCCCGTCGCCGGCGCGTGCGACGACGCCAATGCCTGCACGACCGCCGACAAGTGCGTTGCCGGCACATGCGTCGGCGGCGCGGCGCTTGACTGCACGGACACCAATCCGTGCACCGCGGAAACGTGCGCGCCGGATTCTGGCTGTGTCTTCTCGCCCTCATTTGCCGCGTGTGACGATGGCAGCAAATGCACGACCGGCGACGTTTGCGTGGCAACCACGTGCATCGGAACCGCCAAAAACTGCGACGACGGCCAGCCATGCAGCGATGACAGCTGCGAGCCCGCCAAGGGTTGCGTCCACGTTGCCAACACCGCGCCGTGTGCGGACGGCAACGCGTGCACGGGCAATGACACCTGCAGCGGCGGCTTGTGCAAAGGGACGTCGATTTCCTGTGACGACGGCGAATCCTGCACAAGCGACGGCTGCGAGAGCGCGAGCGGCTGCGTGCATACCGCGCTTGACGCGGCGTGCGACGACGGCGAGGCGTGCACGGGTCCGGATTGGTGCAGCAAGGGCGCATGCTCGGCTCCGGCGCTCAATTGCGACGACGGCAACGTCTGCACCGACGACGGCTGCCTGAACGGGTGCATCCACGCGTGGAACAGCGCGGCGTGTTCGGACAACGACGCCTGCACGACCGGCGACGCGTGCAACACCGGCGTCTGCGCGGGCAAAGGGGTGAACTGCAGCGACGGCGTCGATTGCACCGTGGATTCCTGCCAAGCCGCGACGGGCTGCTTGCACGTGACCAGCGCGTGCGAGGACGGCGACCCGTGCACAGTCGACGCGTGCAACGGCGTTTCCGGCTGCGCGCACACGCCCGCCAACTGCAGCGACGGCAACGCGTGCACGACCGACAGCTGCGCGTTTCCGTTGGGCTGTGCGCATGTCGACGTCGGCGGCGCCGCCTGCGACGACGGCAACGGCTGCACGAGCGACAGTTGCGATCCGTTTGCCGGCTGCCAGCATGTCAACCTGACGACCGCCTGCAACGACGCCGAGGGCTGCACGGTGAACGACACCTGTACGGGCGGCGCCTGCGTTGGCACTCCAGTCAACTGCGACGACGGCAACACGTGCACCGACGACGGCTGCGTGGGCGGCTGCCAGCACCTGTTCAACACCGCGAGCTGCGACGACGGCACCGCGTGCACGAGCAGCGACAAGTGCCAATACGGCGCGTGCGCCGGTACCGCCGTGGACTGCAACGACGGCACAGCGTGCACGCTGGACAGCTGCGACGCCAAAGTTGGCTGTGTGCACACCGCGCTTGTCTGCACCGACGCCAGCGTCTGCACGAGTGACGGGTGCGACAGCGTCAAGGGCTGCGTCTATCCCGCCGTGGATTGCGGCGATGGCAACCCGTGCACAACGGACACCTGCGCGGCGGTCACCGGCTGCGCCCACGCCGCGTACACCGGGACGTGCGACGACGGCAACCCCTGCACGACCGGTGACAAGTGCACCGCCAATAAGTGCGCGGGCACGGCCAACACGTGCAATGACAGCGTTGCCTGCACCGCGGACTCGTGCGACCCCATCCTGGGCTGTGTGCACGCGCCGTCCGGCAACTGCGCGGACGCCAGCGTGTGCACCGTTGACGCGTGCGACGCGACGTTGGGCTGCACGCACACCGCCATTTCTTGCGACGACGCCAACGTCTGCACCACCGACAGCTGCGTCGCCGCGACCGGCTGCGCGCATGCCGCCAACACACTGGCGTGCACGGACAACAGCGTCTGCACAACGGGCGACAAGTGCGCGGGCGGCGCGTGCGTGGGCGCGGCTGTGAACTGCGCGGACACCATCAACTGCACGATCGACGCGTGCGACGCGGTGAGCGGTTGCAGCCACACGGTCGGCACGTGCAATGACGGCAGCGTGTGCACGAGCGAGTACTGCTCGCCGGTGAGCGACTGCATCGTGACGCTGCTGAACTGCGATGACAACAACCCGTGCACCGCGGACAGCTGCAGCGCGACGTTGGGCTGCCAGTACGGCAACACCACCGCTGGGTGCGACGACGGCAACCCGTGCACCATCCAGGACACGTGCAGCGGCGGCAAGTGCCTGGGCACGGACAACCAGTGCGTTTGCGCCAGCGCGGCGGATTGCGGCGACGGCAACGCGTGCACCGTGGACACCTGCGTCAGCCAAGCGTGCGTGCACAACGGCAGCGCGGCGGCGCTCGCATGCGACGACGGCAACCCGTGCACGGTGGACAGCTGCAACTCGGCCAATGCCGGCTGCGTCCACGTCATCAACGACGCGCTCGTGCCCGGCACCGCTTGCACGGACGACTGCTTCGCCGGCGCCACGACCTGCTTGAACGGCGCGCCGGTTTGCACGCCGACGGTCAAGAGCGCGGACGGCACCGTCTGCGGCGCGGCGGGCGCGTGCAAGGGCGGCAAGTGCTTCATCGACAGCGATCCGAAGATCGAGAGGACCTCGAGCGGACCTACGCCGGTCCTTCTGGGCTCAAGCGTGACGTTGACTGTGGTGTACAGCGACCCCAACGGCGACGTTGACCCCGCGACCGGGGTGAAGTTTGACAGCGACAACAACGGGACGCCGGACAAGCCGATGCTCTGCAGCGGCGGCGCGTGCACGGCGACCTTCTCGACGGCGATTTGGTCCCTCGGCGGGCACGTCGTCCGGGTCTCGGTCACGGACGCGCTCGGCCACAGCGCGAGCAGTTTTGTGGTCGTCTACGTGTACACCGGCAAGTTCGTGCACGTCGGCGGCGACCAGCAGTTCCAGACGATCCAGGCGGCGATCAACGCGTCGGTGAACGGCGACGTGGTCTTCATCCACGCCGGGTTGTACGTCGGCGCCGGCAACGTCAACTTGGTCACGATGGGGCGGCAGATTGTCATCCTCGGCGAGGCGCAAGGCGCGGTCGTCATCGACGTGCAGAACAACGGCCGTGGCTTCAACTTCAGCGAGACGGGCGAGACGGCGACCGTGATTGGCCGGCTGACGATCCAGAAAGCGTCGGCGTCGGCGATTTACGTCAACGCGGCGACCGTCACGACCAAGGCCATCGTCTACGAGTCGACGATCCGCAACTGCTCCGCGACGAGCGGCGGCGGCACCACGGCGACGGGCGCGAAAGCAAGCGCGAGCTTTGGCCTCTGCACGTTCACCGACAACAACGCGTCCAACGCCGGCGCGGCGGCGTTTGCTGACAACCACGGCACCGTCACGCTGAGCTACTGCGTGGCGAACTCGCCGAACGTTGCCGTCAAGTACAACTACGCGGCGGTGCAGAACATGGCGTCAATCAGCAGCAATTACTGCGAATGGAACGGCAGCGGCAAGGTGCCGCACGCGTTCGGGGACGACTTCGAGACTGGCTTCAGCATCAGCGGCGGCACTTTGCACCATTTCTCCGGCACGGCGGTCATCAGCACGGCGTGGTACATGAGCGCGGCAGGGTTCATCGCCAGCGCGCGCTTTGCCCTGAACCCCGACGCGGTGAGCGTCTCCGGGTCCGCGCTCATCATGGGTTGCAACTTTGTCAGCAACAACGGCATCGGAATCTCGACCGCGGATGGCGGCTACCACACGCTCATCGCGTCGTGCACGTTCACCAACAACAAGAACACGGCGATCCGCGCGGGCAGCAGCACGTCGATTGACGATTGCACGTTCACCGGCAACAAGGGCACGAGCGGCGGCGCGATCGAGGTGCGCTACACCGATCTCGGCGACGTGTTCATCGAGCGCAACGTGTTTGACGGCAACACGTCCAACTACGGCGGGGCGATCTACTTTGACGGCTGCTGGCAGAACTTTGGGACCAACTACAAGCTCCAGGTCACCGACGCGCTCTTCCTGAACAACAAAGCGACAATCAACGGCGGCGCGATTTACACGGCGGACCCGCAGCAGGGCTGGTCCTATCCGGTCTATCCCCTGATCAAGGGCGCGACGTTCATTGGCAATTCCGCGGTGCGCGGCGGCGCGGCGTACTTCTCGCAACCCGGCACCCTCGCGTACGCCATCTTGGGTGCCAACAGCGCGACCTACGGCAACCAGCTCAGCGCGGGCGGCGCGGGCAACGGCACCATCCAATTCTGCGACGTGACGAACAGCGCCATCGGCATCGACGACCCGGGCGGCCATTTGAACGGCGGCAAGGGCTTCTTCATCGGCGGCAACGGCAACATCGACGCCGATCCGCAGTTTGTCGCTGGACCGCGCGGGCCGTACTACCTCTCGCAAATCGCTGCGGGGCAGGGCTACCCGTCGCCGTGCACCGATCCCGGACCGGCCAACCTCGGCGCACTCGTGCCGGATTTGGCGTCGGCTTCAGGCGGCTTCAGCATGCTGACGACGCGCACCGATGGCGTGAAGGACGCCGCGACGCTGGACATGGGCTACCACTACGCGCCGTGACCGACCGTGGCACGCAGTCGCGAACCCGCGTTCGTGCCCGCAACCTTCCTTCCGCCGCCAAAGAACTTATCTTGCACGCGTGGCAACTGATATTCCTCAAGTGGACGGGGAGGCGCCGATGACGCGAGTGCTGTGGATTTGCGTGCTGGCGTTTCTGGCCGCCTGTTCGGACGTGATGACCCACGATCCGGTCGACGAAGCGGTATCGACCGCGAAGACGACCGCTCACTTGACGGACGGGCGCACGCAGGACCTGTTCGTCTTTGACGCGTTTGAGACGCAGGCGCGCGTCGACATCCTGTTCGTCGACGACAATTCCGACTCGATGCGCGACGAGCAGCTCAAGCTCGGCGCGCGTTTTCCGCATTTGCTCAACAGCCTCGCGAAGATCGATTGGCAGATTGCCATCACGACGACCGACGTGTCCGATGGCACGTACGGTTTGAAGGGCCAGCTCATCCCGTTTGAAGGCGTGTCCCAGAACTTCCTGACGCGCGCGATGCCCAACGCGCCGCAGCTATTCGCCAGCCACATCGCGCGGGCGGAGACCTACAACTGCCAGACGGACTGTCCATCGACGGACGAACAGCCGCTGCAGGCGACAATCGAGGCGATCGGCAAGCGCGACGCGGGCAACGCGGGCTTCTTTCGCGCGGACGCGGACCTCGTCGTGGTGGTCTTGAGTGACGAGGACGAGAAGAGCGAAGGCGGTCCGGGCGCGACGTCCGGCGCGGATGTGGTCGCGGCGGTTCAAGCGGCGTTTGGCGATGGGAAAGCGCTGACGGGTTTCGGTATCATCGTCGTGCCGGGCGACACCGCGTGCATGGCGACGGAGACGCTGTTCGGCGGTCACTATGGCCACGTTCTCCAAGCGTTCGCGCAGCTGACCGGCGGCGAAGTGGGCAGCATTTGCGAAGCTGACTACGGGGCGACACTGGCGGAAATCGGGAGGCGCGTGCGCGAGGGCATCAAGGTTGCGGTGCTGAGCGCGACGCCGCGCGATGGTACGGTGGACGTACAAGTGGAGCCGCAGGATCTGACGCTGACCTGGACGCTGAAGGACCGCACGCTGACGTTTGCGCACCCGCCGCTGCCGGGGTCGACGGTGACCGTGCGGTACGTGGCGCAGTAGCCGCGACCGTCAGGCGGGCACGGCCTTTTTGCTTGAACCCGCGCCAATACCGGGCACACTCAGCGGGCGCGAGTGCTGCGAAGCCAAACCCGCTGAACCTCAAGCTGGCCAGTCCGCATCCGCGGTCCGGGGCGACCGCAAAGGGCCGTCCTCACACGCGCTTGGCCGCGAATCTACACGGATTGAAAAGGGCGATGGCGAATCTCAACGATGCACCTTCCACGCCGCCATTGAACCCGGTGACGTCGCCCAAGCCTGAGCTGTACGCGCCGCCCTCGCGTGAGGCGCGTTTCCTGCTCCGCCATCTGCCGCGCCTGGTGTCCCCGCCGGAGGGCAAGCCCGGTCGGTTGGCCGGCTTGGTGCTCATGGCGCTCGTCGCGCCGATGACCCAGCTGACGTTTGTCAGCTTCAACCTCCAGTCGTTCCTGTTTCTGGTCTTTCACCGCAAATGGCCGGCGCTCGTGGGCCACGGCGTGTTCATGACCACGGAGAATCTGTTCATCGTCGCGCTCCTGCGCCAGTTCGTCGTGCTCCAGACGCCGTTGGGCGCGCTCGACGGCGGCCTCGCCTATGGGCTGCTCCTGCTTGTGTGGTACGGCGTCGTGGCCTGGCAGGAGCGCTTGCTGCTGTGGTGGGCGGTGATGGTCCCGGTCGTCGGCGCGCTGTACCTGCTGAGTGGCCCCGTTCAAGCGCAGATGACGGCGCTGGGCGTGCCGGTGTGGAGCGGCATCGTCGCCAGCGCGTTCCTCATCGCCGCCTCGCACGCGCCTGAGAGCGCGCTCCCGCCGCGCGCGTCCGACCCGCAGCGCTGGATGTCCATCCACGCCTACATCATGGCGCCTGGCCTCGGGCTTCTGCAGCGCCTCGGTCGCGCCGCGCGGATTCCGCTGCTTCTGGCGCTGGGCACTGTGGATGAGTGCTGGGCCGCGCCTCGGCTCATGTCCTACAACTACCTGATGATCCTGATGCGCCTTGGCTATGCGCCCACTTTGGCGCGCAAGCTCCACGGCTGGTCGGACGCCGCGTGGAAGAACGGCAATCCGGCGTTGGACTACGTCGGCACGGGCGGCGGGACGTTCCTCACGCAATCCGGTGGCGTCGCCTGAACCACCCGCTGGTCTGACGCGGCGCGCTTCTTTTTTGGCCGATCGCTCGGCGCTATGCGACCATTGCGGATCAGGCGTCGCCGATTCGGCGGTCAACAAGCGTAATAGCTGTGCGTTTTCGAAAACTTGCCATTGCCGTTGGGATCTTCCTGCTGCTGCTCATCGGCGGCTGGTTTGGCACGCGCCGTTGGCTCGAGCAGGCGGTTGCGGACAAACTGCACGCCCGCCTCGCCGGCACGGACTTTGACCTCCGCTGGCAGTCGCTCGCGCTCGGGCCGACGGGGCAACTGTCGCTGCGGCAGCTCGTGCTCCACGACGCCGTCAGTCAGACCGACGTGCTGACCGCCGGGGAAATCGATGCCAACGTCGCGGTGTGGCCATCCTTGGTCGGCCAGAAGCGCCTCGACAGCCTGCGGCTCGCGGACGTGCACCTGCGCGTGGACGTGGCGGACGGGCAGGCGGACGCGCTGGAGCGGCTGCGCAAGGCGCTGAAGAAACGCAAGGACGACGTGGAGACCGGCGAGCGAACGCCACTGCTGGCGCGGCTGGGCGCGGTGGATGTGGAAGCGCTGACGGTTGCAGTGCAGATTTCTCGCCACGGGGAGCTGCTGCTGAAGACGGCGGCGACGCTCCAGGGCCACGCGCGGCTTGCCGATCCGGCGAGTGAACTGACGGCGCAACTGGACGCGACGCTGGGCGGCGGCAAGGTCGTGCTGGCGCTGGAGCATGCCGAGGGCGAAGTGACGGCGGTGCGCGCCGCGAGTCAGCCGCCCGTGCGGGTGGCGTTGCAGGCGCTGTATCCCAAGGCGCCGCCCAACTGGCAAATCGCGGTGCGCGCGCTGGCGTTGGAGAAAGCCGGACCGAATTGGCAGGTCGTGCTGGCCGACGTCGGCGTCGGGCCGGTCGAGGACATGGCGCTGACGATCGCGGAAGTGCGGGTGCATGCGGACAAGTCGCTGGCGATTCGCGACGTGCAGCTGTCGGTCAAGCCGGCCATCCAGGCGCAACTGTTGCCGGAGAAGGTGCGGCAGCAGCTGGCGGACGTGGGGCTGAGCGGCGAGTGGACGGCGACGGCCGCGACGCTGACGGTTCAGCCGGGCGCGGACAATGCCCTGGCGGTGGACGCGGGCAACCTGGCGCTGGGCATCGCCGGGCTGGAAGCGCGTTTGCAGCGGCTGCAGTTGGCGCTGGCGGATCGCCACGCGCTCCGCGATCCGGCGAGCTGGCGGACGATTGAGCTGGATGCCCCGACCTTGTCCCTGCCAATTGACGGGCAGCTGCTGCAGAAGGATGAAAACCTCGCGGCGGAGATCGGCCGTCTGGCGTCCCTGCGCAAGCCGGCGGACGAGCCGGAGGAGGAGGACGCGACGGACGAGAACGTCGACCCGGACGCGCTGCCCGAGACGCCGCCGGAGGACGACCCGACCAAGCCGCCGACCGCGGCGCAGCGGTCCAAGGAGAAGCCGGGCGTGCGGTGGACGCGGGGCGTGAACAACCTCCACGCGCGGCTGCTGGGCCTGCACGACAAGCTCGATGAACTGTGGCCGAACACGCCGCTGCCGGCGTCGCTGACGATCCAGGTGCGCGGCGGCCGGCTGGAGCTGACCGACAAGGCGGGCAAGGCGCTGCTGGGGCTGCGCGACGGGCGCGTGGAGCTGCTGCCGCCCGAGCAGGGGATGCGAAAGCTGAGCTTTGGCGCCGAGCCGTTTGATTCCGCGGGATCCTGGGGGCACATGGGCGCGACGTGGCAGCACGACGCGACCGGGCATCGGCTGGACATCCGGATGTCCGGCGCGGGGATTGCCCAGTTGCTGGCGATCAAGGCCAAGGGGCTGGCGGTGCAATCGCAGGCGGACATTGAGCTGCTGGCGACGCTGGCGCTGCCGGACGACGACCGCGTGGACGTGAGCGGCCGCCTGTCCGTGACCCACATGGGCGTGCATTGGTGGCGGCTTGCGGAGCGGCCGATTGCCGATTTGCGCCTGAACATGCCATTTGAGCTGCACGTGCGCCGGCATCCGGCAAGCATCCAATTCCGGTCGCCAGACGTGTTTTTTGGCGGCGCGGGCGACGACGCGATGGCGCACATGGCGGTTGACCTCGACATTGCCGCGGCGGACACCAAGCCGCGCGTGCATTTTGCCCTGGAGGCGCCGGTGCAGGAGTCCGCGGACATGCTGCACGCGATTCCGCCGTCCATGCTGCCGACGATTGGCCGCATCGACGCGCATGGACCGCTCGGTTGGCGTGTGGCGGTCACGGTTCCGTTGGCGATGACCGGCGCGGCGCAAGTCGAATTGGCGCTGGGCGACACGAACTGCGTGATGGACAATTTTGGCAATATTCTGCTGGAAGAGCTGAATGAAGATTTTGACCGCCCGGTCAACGAGAACGGCACGATCCTCGACGACGTCCACATCGGCCCCGCGTCGGGCTCCTGGACGCCGCTGACGGAAATCCCGGCGCACGCGGTGTATTCGATCTGGGCGACCGAGGATTCGTTCTTCCGCCACCGCGGCATCTCGGAGAGCCTCGTGTCCAAAGCGCTGGCGATTGACCTCTCCTATGGCCGGTTCATTTACGGCGGCTCGACGATCACGCAACAGCTCGTCAAGAACCTGTACCTGCTGCGGCAGAAGGCACTTTCGCGCAAGTTTGAGGAAATGCTGATCGCGTGGCAGATGGAGAAAGTGGTCGGCAAGCAGCGAATTTTGGAGATCTACATCAACGGCGTCGAATTTGGCCCCAAGATTTATGGCATCACCCGCGCGGCTTGGGCGTTCTTTGGCAAGACGCCGGGCGAGCTGATCCCCAAGGAAGGCGTGTACCTGGGGATCATCAAGCCCAGTCCGCGATCCGGGTACGGAACGGCGCGCGCGAACGGCTGGGGCGACTGGTATGACATGAAAGTGACAAAGTACATGGACCGGCTGTTGGATGAGGACTTCATCTCGCCAGAAGAATATGAGGCGGAGAAGCCTTTCAAGCCGAATTTCAACGTGCAGTCGGGCAAGTCGCAGTAGCGCAGTCTGGCCAAATTCGTCGCCGAGAATCACCCGTTCCTGGTTTCCTCCCCGGCATCTTGCTGCTAAAGTACGCATCAGGCTTCGGCCGGCAGTGGAGACCCGTCATGGACAGGGAAATCCCGTTGACAGTCGTAGAAGACCAACCTGCCGAGGCGAGTGGCCGCCCGCACTTTCAGTTTGACGCCGCTGAACGCACCCGCCGGAGCCAACTCGCGCTGCGTGCCTCCCGCCCCGTGCCGGGACTGATGCTCCTTGGCACGCCTCTTGTCGCCGTCATCTGGTTGCTCGCTCCCGTCTACACGCAATTCCTCTGGTACGTCGCCGTGCTGGTCGTCGCCGCCGCGCTCACGTGGGCGAGCAGGCCCCTGTTTGAGCGCGGCCGCCTCTTTCTCGGCGCCACCGTCTTTCTCTCGGGAAGCTTCGTCCTCGTGACATCCGTCCCGATTCTCGTCCCGGAGGCCATGCCGGCGATGGCGGTCGGCGTGGTGCTCCTCATGCTGTTCGGCGGACTCCTGCTCGGCGCGCGGCGGATCGCGTGGATCGGCGGCATCTCCGTGCCGACTTTCATCGCCAGCGTCCTGCTCGCGCCCACGGTCCAATCGCGTTTCTTTCAACCGCTGCCAACCGCGACGGGCGAGTTCGTCAGCGCTGCGCTTGTCGCGTTTCTGCTGGGCGTCGGTGGCGCGGTTCTGTACACCGTGCTGGCCGCGCAGGAGGAGCTGCAACGGCGCGCCGACCGCGCGACGGGCAAGATGGAAAAGCTGTTCGAGGAAAGTGAGCGCGCCAAGCAACTCGCCGAGGGTGCCTCGCGCGCAAAGGGCGCGTTTCTGGCCAACATGAGCCATGAGATCCGCACGCCGATGAACGCGATCATCGGCATGTCCTATCTGGCGCTGCAAACGCCGCTGGACGTCAAGCAGCGCAACTACGTCGAGAAGGTGAACCGCGCGGGCAAGAATCTGCTGGGCATCATCGATGACATTTTGGACCTCTCCAAGATCGAGGCCGGCAAATTGACGATGGAAGTGACGGATTTTCGTCTCGACGACGTCCTCGCCCAACTCGCCAATCTGCTCGGCTTGAAGGCCGAAGAGAAGGGGCTGAAGTTGCGCTTTGACGTCGAGCGCGACGTGCCGCGCACCCTGATGGGCGATCCGCTGCGGCTGACCCAGGTGCTGCTGAACCTTGGCAGCAATGCCGTCAAGTTCACGGAGCAGGGTGAAATCGTCGTGGCGATTCGCACGGTTCAGCGGGAGCGCGACTCCGTTGAGCTGCATTTCAGCGTCCGCGATTCCGGCATCGGCATGACCGAGGAGGAGAACGGCCGACTCTTCGAATCGTTCAGCCAAACGGACACGTCGACGACCCGAAAATACGGCGGCACGGGGCTTGGCCTTGCGATCTCCAAGAGCCTGGTGGAGCGGATGCACGGGCGCATTTGGGGCGAAAGCGCGCCGGGCGCGGGATCCACGTTCCATTTTCACGCGCGATTTGGCGTGCCGAAGCGGGACTCAGTGAGCAAGCCGATGCCTGCGATGTCGCTCCTTGACGCCATCGAGAGTGAGCTGGTGCGGGCGGGAAGTGCGCAACCGTGGGCGGAGCCGAAACACGGCAATGCCGGGCAGTGGCGACGGCAGCTGTGCGGCGCGCGGATCCTGCTCGTCGAGGACAACGAGATGAATCTGGAGCTCGCGCTGGAGCTGCTGCGTCAGGAAGGGATCGACGCCGTCGTTGCGCACAATGGTCAGGAGGCGCTCGACACGCTGGCGCGGGATCCGCAGTTTGACGGCGTGCTGATGGATTGCCAGATGCCGGTCATGGACGGCTATACGGCGACGCGGCTGCTGCGGCAGGACCCGGCGTTTCGCGATCTGCCGATCCTCGCGATGACCGCGAACGCAATGGCGCAGGACCGCGAAAAGGCGCTGACTGCGGGCATGTCCGATCATATTGCCAAGCCGCTGAACGTGGACGTGATGTTCGCGACGATCGCGCGCTGGATTGGACCGGCGCTGGCACGGCGGCAGGCGGAAGTGCAGGTGGCCGCGGTGGACCCGGCGACGCCGCAGTTCGACGGTCAGGAGCCCTTGCCGGTGCTGGCGGGCATCGACACGGCGGCTGGCCTGGCGACGATGGCGGCGAACGACGCGCTGTACCGTCGCCTCGTCGTGCGGTTCCGTGAGAGTTGGACCGCCTTTCCGGCCCAGTTCGCGGCGGCGCAAATCGACGCGGATCCGACTGCCGCGCGGCGCATGGCGCACACGCTCGCCGGGAACGCGGGATCGATCGGTGCCAAGACCGTGCACGCTGTCGCCATGGATCTGGAAACGGCGTGCCGCGCGGGCGCGGACGCAGCGACGCTCGGGCCGCTTGTCGCGCGCGCAACTGCGGAGCTGGACGTGGTCCTGGGCAGCTTGGCGACCCATGCAGCGGCGTTGGCGCCCACGGCGGAAGTGGCGCCCGTCGCGACGACGGCCTTGTCGGCCACCGACACCGACACGTCGCTCGACGGGCTGCGCAGTCTGCTGGAGGCCGGGGACACCGCTGCGGGGCCGTACGTTGCCCGGCTGGTGGCAGCGCTCCCCGATTCTCCGCACCTGGGTGGGCTCGCGCCGGTCGTGCGAGCCATCGCCGATTTTGATTTCGACCTGGCGCTGGCGAGTCTGGACGCCATCGACAACGTCTGAGCGCGCCGTCCCAAGCTGCCCCGCGCGCGTTGCACGCAGAAATGTTCGCCGCACCGCCGGATCGCCGCGCATCCCGTCCTACATTGCCGCGTGATTGCGTCGGAATTGCCGACGCGCGTTGGTTCGGGCACGCCGCAGCCTCTCGGACGGCCGCAGGCGTGCTGGCGCTCAAGGGAGTTGGCGATGAAACACTGGCAAGCAATGACCGCGGCGGCGGCGATCTGGACGATGGCTGCATGCGGAAGCACGACGAGCAGCAGCGGCACCACAACGGACACCGGCAGCACGGGGGACGGGGTCGGCGCGGACACGGGCAGCGGCACCGACACGACGTCCACGCTGGACGTGACGTGCGCCAACGCCGACGTCACCAGCGGCAGCGTGACCAACAGCAAGTGCTCGTCGTGCATGCAGAGCAGCTGCCTCACGGAGTTCATGGCCTGCGGGACGGACGCGGACGGCTGCGCCAAGCCGCTGGAGAACGTGGGCACGTGCATGGCGACCGCGTGTGACGACGCGAGCAAGGTGCAGGCGTGCATGACCACGTTCAGCAACACGTCGAGCAACGCCAAGAACGTGCTGGACTGCATCACGGGCAAGTGCAAGTCGGACTGCCCCGGCTTCTGAACCGCGCCGCTCCGCGCGGGCTCCCGTTGGCGCCTGATGCGGCCCTCGATCAGACGCCAAATCGCAGGCGTATTCGCCAGCCAGAGCGGCCGTGGGCGGTGCCGTCCCTTGACTCGCTTACGGCCGAAGTCCAAACTCTTGCGCCGCCCGGACACCCGGGCCAACCGCGTCGGCGGGCCCATCGCAGAGCCCCGGCGCCGCTGCCATTCTGCCTTTTTCGCCCACTGACCGGAGTCGCCATGCTGCAAGCCTACCGTGAACACGTTGCCGAACGCGCTGCCCAAGGCATCCCGCCGCTGCCGCTGACCGCGCAGCAGACGGGCGAAGTGATCGAGCTGCTCAAGAACCCGCCCAAGGGCGAGGAAGCGACGCTTGTCGAGCTGATTACCCACCGCGTGCCGGCGGGCGTGGACGACGCCGCCAAGGTCAAGGCGAGCTACCTCGCGGCGGTCGCGCACGGCACGGAGAAGTGCGCGCTCATTTCCCGCGAGTCGGCGACGCACCTGCTGGGCACGATGCTCGGCGGCTACAACATCAGCCCGATGATCGACCTGCTGGACGACGCCGTCGTTGGCAAAGTGGCGGCGGAGGGCCTGAAAAAGACGCTGCTGATGTTTGACCAGTTCCACGACGTGAAGGAAAAGGCCGACAAGGGCAATGCCAACGCCAAGGGCGTGCTGCAGAGCTGGGCGGATGCGGAGTGGTTTACGAGCCGTCCGGAAGTCGCCAAGTCGATTCAGCTGACCGTCCTGAAGGTGACGGGCGAGACGAATACCGACGATCTGTCGCCCGCGCCGGACGCGTGGAGCCGCCCGGACATTCCGCTGCATGCGCTGGCGATGCTGAAGAACAAGCGCGAGGGCATCACGCCGGAAGACGACGGCAAGCGTGGCCCGGTCGCGTTCATCGAAGCGCTGCGCGCCAAGGGCAACCTCGTCGCGTACGTGGGCGACGTGGTCGGCACCGGCTCCAGCCGCAAGTCCGCCACCAACAGTGTGCTTTGGTTCACCGGCGAGGACATTCCGTACGTGCCGAACAAGCGCTTTGGCGGCGTTTGCCTGGGCTCGAAAATCGCGCCGATCTTCTACAACACGATGGAAGACGCGGGCGCGCTGCCGATCGAACTCGACGCCAGCCAGATGAACATGGGCGACACGATTGAGCTGCGACCGTACGAGGGCAAGGCGCTCAAGGATGGCAAGGTCATCGCGGAATTCACCGTGAAGAGCGACGTGCTGTTTGATGAAGTGCGCGCGGGCGGTCGGATTCCGCTGATTGTCGGCCGCGGTTTGACTGCCAAGGCGCGGGAAGCGCTGGGCCTGCCGACGTCGACGCTGTTCCGCCTGCCGACCAACCCGGTGGACACGCACAAGGGCTTCACGCTGGCGCAGAAGATGGTCGGTCGGGCATGCGGTCTGCCCGAAGGTCAGGGCGTGCGCCCGGGCACGTACTGCGAGCCGAAGATGACGTCCGTGGGCAGTCAGGACACGACCGGCCCGATGACGCGGGACGAGCTCAAGGACCTCGCGTGCCTTGGCTTCAGCGCCGATTTGGTCATGCAGTCGTTCTGCCACACCGCGGCGTACCCGAAGCCGGTCGACGTGAAGATGCACCACGAGCTGCCGGACTTCATCAGCACCCGCGGCGGCGTTTCGCTCCGTCCGGGCGATGGCGTCATCCACAGCTGGCTGAACCGCCTGCTGACGCCGGACACGGTCGGCACGGGCGGCGACAGCCACACGCGTTTTCCCATCGGCATCAGCTTTCCGGCGGGCTCAGGCCTCGTCGCTTTTGCCGCTGCCACGGGCGTGATGCCGCTGGACATGCCGGAGAGCGTGCTCGTGCGCTTCAAGGGCAAGATGCAGCCCGGCGTGACGCTGCGCGATCTGGTCAACGCCATTCCGCTTTACGCCATCAAGGCCGGCCTGCTGACGGTGGAGAAGAAAGGCAAGAAGAACATCTTCTCCGGTCGCATCCTGGAGATTGAAGGTCTGCCGGATCTGAAGGTGGAGCAGGCGTTTGAGCTCAGCGACGCGTCGGCGGAGCGTTCAGCGGCGGCGTGCACCGTGCACCTGAACGCGGCGCCGATTGCCGAGTACATCACCAGCAACATTTCGCTGATGAAGTGGATGATCGCCAAGGGGTATCAGGACGCGCGCACCTTGCAGCGGCGGATCGCGGCGCAGGAAGCGTGGCTGGCCAAGCAGGCGTTGCTGCAGCCGGACAAGGACGCGGAGTACGCGGCGGTCATCGACATTGACCTTGCGGAGATCCACGAGCCGATCGTCGCGTGCCCCAACGACCCGGACGACGTGAAGACGCTGTCCGACGTCGCCGGCGCGGCGATTGATGAAGTGTTCATCGGCTCCTGCATGACCAACATCGGCCACTTCCGCGCGGCGTCCAAGATCCTGGAAGGCAAGCGCGACCTGCCGGCCAAGCTGTGGATCGCGCCGCCGACCAAGATGGACGCCCAGCAGCTGACCGAGGAAGGCATCTACGGCGTGTTCGGTTCCGCGGGCGCGCGGACGGAGATGCCCGGCTGCTCGCTGTGCATGGGCAATCAGGCGCAGGTCCGCGAGGGCGCGACGGTGATGTCGACGTCGACGCGCAACTTCCCCAATCGTCTGGGCAAGAATACCAATGTGTATTTGGGTTCGGCGGAGTTGGCGGCGATTTGCGCGCGGCTTGGGCGGATTCCGACCAAGGCGGAGTATATGGCGGAGACCGGCGGGCTGGCGGCGGTCGCGGATAAGGTTTATCAGTATCTTAATTTTGATAAGATTGCGGCGTTTAAGATTGATCCCCGGCAGGGAGGGTTTGCTTAGCTGCGGGGCCGGCGCCGCAGGCGCGCCGGATGCGAGAGAAACCGCAGGTTTCTCTCGCGCTCTCTTCCTGGCCGGGCGGATGTTAGGGAGATTGGCTGTGCTGCGGGTGGCCTGCGCTTGCGCTGCGCGCAGTGCTCGGCCCCGCATGGCGCCGGGTGGGGGGCACGACTGGGCGTGGGTAGCTGCGCTTACCCGACGCGCTCACGCGCGGGGTGCTCGCTTGGGAAGTCCTTTGCTTGGGAATGCGGCTGGCTTCGCCCGAATCGGGGGATGGTGGGCTTGCGCTTCGCGCTCGCTGGTGCGGCGGCGGGCATGGTGGGCTTGCGCTTCGCGCTCGCTGGTGCGTCGGCGAGCATCGCGGGCTTGCGCTTCGCGCTCGCTGGTGCGTCGGCGAGCATCGCGGGCTTGCGCTTCGCGCTCGCAGGCGTGGCTTGGGGAAATGGTGGGCTTGCGCTTCGCGCTCGCTGGTGCGTCGTGGAGCATGGTGGGCTTGCGCTTCGCGCTCGCTGTCGTCGCCATGAGCTTGTCGCCATCCCCGCTGCCCGCTACCATGGAGCAAGGCTGATGTTCGGCATGTGGATTGGGGCCATGGTGAAAAACGCGCGCGGACTTCTGGGGCTTCTCGGCGCTCTCCTGTGCGTGGCGTGCAGTTCGCCTGCGACAACGCCTTCCACCACCGATGACGTTGCCGACGGCCTCTCTGGCGACGTCACCTCTACGGTCGACATCGCCAGTGACGTCAGCGCCACCGCAGTCTGCCCTGGCGGCGAGGGTTGCGCCTGTTTGACTGACACGGAATGTGGCACCAAGCACTGCGTCGCCGACGAGAAAGGCGTCCAGACCTGCGCCCGTTCGTGCGCCAACACGCTTTGCCCCGCTGGTTTTGGCTGCGGCAGCTTTGAGGGCAAGGCGCTGTGTATTCCGCGCCGGGTGAACCTGTGCGAGCCGTGCCTGAAAGACGACAGTGAGTGCGCAATCCCCGGCTTGCCCGGCGCGGCGTGCGTGAAATACGGCAACTTGGGCGCATTCTGCGGTACGGCGTGTCTCGGCGACGGCGATTGCGGCACTGGCTTTGCTTGCCGGAGCGTGGAGCGCGTGGAAGGCGGCCAAGCCCAGCAGTGCGTGCGCGTGGACGGTGGCGGCGCTTTGGCCGAGTGCAGTTGCAGCCAGCGGGCGATCGACGCCAAGAAATCGACGCTGTGCGGCGTCACGGCTGGCAAGCACACCTGCGGCGGCACGCGGACCTGCGGTGACGCGGGCCTGAGCCTCTGCGACGCGCTCACGCCCAGCGCAGAAACGTGCGACGGCGTCGACAACGACTGCAATGGCGCGACCGACGAAGGCACCTGCAGCGACGGCAACCCGTGCACGAACGACACCTGCGGCGGCGCGGCCGGCTGCAGCAACCCCAACAACACCGCGGCGTGCAGCGACGGCGACGGCTGTACGGCCGGCGACGCATGCGCGGGCGGCAAGTGCGTGGGCGCCAGCGACGCGTGCGACGACGGCAACACGTGCACGACCGACAGCTGCAGCAAGACGACTGGGTGCAGCCACGTGCTCAACGTCGCGCCGTGTGAGGACGGCGACCTCTGCACGTTTGGCGATGTCTGCGGCGGCGGCGCTTGCCTTCCCGGCGCGGCGACGGTCTGCGACGACGGCATCGCGTGCACGGCGGACACGTGCGCGGGCGGCGGCTGCGTGTTCACGCCAGTGACGGGCGGGGTGTGCACGGACAACGACGCGTGCACGCTGGCGGATGCGTGCTCGGAAGGCACCTGCAAGGGCAGCACCGTCAACTGCGACGACGGCAACCCCTGCTCGACGGACAGCTGCGCGCCGACCACCGGCTGCAGTCACGCCGACGCGCCCGGGACCTGCGACGACGGCAACCCCTGTACCACGGGCGACGCGTGCTCTGGCGGCGGCTGCGTCGGGACCGTCAAGGATTGCCCGGCGGCGGGCCAATGCCTCCTCGCCGCGTGCAGCGCCGTTGCCGGCGGTTGCGCCTACACGCTCCGGAGCGACGGCACGATCTGCAACGATGGCGATGCCTGCACCAGCAACGACGTCTGCACCAGCGGCGACTGCGCCGGCAGCACGGCCAATTGCTCGGACGGCAACGTGTGCACTGCGGACAGCTGCAGCGTCGTCAGCGGTTGCGGCCACGTCGCGCTCACCGGCGCGTGTGACGACGGCAACGCGTGCACCCAGAACGACAGCTGCGCCACGGGCGCATGCACCGGCGTCGCGCAGAGCTGCGATGACGCCAATCCGTGCACCGACGACACGTGCACTGCGGGCGGCGGCTGTAAGCACGTCAACCACGTCGGCGCGTGCGATGACGGCAAACCGTGCACCAGCGGCGACGTCTGCAACGGCAGCACCTGCGCGGGCGTCACAGCCACGGATTGTAGCGACAACGACCCGTGCACGACCGACAGCTGCGACACGCTCACCGGCTGCAAGCACGCGCCCAACAGCACGGGCGTCTGCGACCTGGACGCGAGCAAGTGCACGCCGGACACCTGCAGCGCGGGCGTCTGCACCGCCGGCACCGCCAAGGTCTGCAATGACGGC
Source organism: uncultured Myxococcales bacterium (assembly GCA_903842345.1). Classification (GTDB taxonomy): domain Bacteria; phylum Myxococcota_A; class UBA9042; order UBA9042; family UBA9042; genus CAIYBN01. Next base: position 137,610 of record CAIMLR010000004.1, on the reverse strand, counting down.
CTCTCCTGCACGACCGACTCCTGCGACGCCGCTTCAGGCACCTGTATTTTCACGCCCGTCAGCAACGGCACGCTCTGCGACGACGCCAACAACTGCACGACGCCCGACACCTGCCAGAGCGGCGTCTGCGTCGGCAGCCAGCCCGGCACGTCCGTGACCACCTACGCTGGCCAGGGCGCCGCGGGTGGGTCAGACAATGCCAACGGCCAGGTCGCCACGTTCAACGGCCCGCGCGGCATCGCGTTGGACGCCAGCGGCGCGCTGTTTGTCGCGGACACCGGCAACTTCAAGATTCGCAAGATCGCCGTCGACGGCGCCGTCACCACGTGGGCAGGCGAGGGCATCGCCGGCTATCAGGAGGGCACGGGCACCGGCTCGCGCTTCCGCACGATCCAATCCGTCGTCGTCGCGGGCAACAGCCTGTTCGTCGCGGACTCCGCCATCCAGAACATCCGCAAGGTTGCCGCCGACCAGTCGACGAGCCTCGTCGCCGGCATGGCCATCGACCCCGCGTTCCCCGCCCAAGCCAACGCCGGCGGCTTCCAGGACGGCGCCGCTGCCACCGCGCTCTTCAGCACGCCCGTCGGTCTTGCCTGGGACGCCACGGGCGACACGCTCTACGTCGCCGATCAGGGCAACAACCGCATTCGTGCCATCCACATCGCCGCCGGCACGGTCAGCACGCTCGCCGGCAACGGCACGGCTGGCCAGACCGACGGCGCCATCGGCAGCGCGACCTTCAACCAGCCCACTGGCCTGTGGCTGAGCGGCGATGGCAAGCAGCTCTACGTCACGGACATCGGCAGCGACACGATCCGCGTCATCGACCTCCTCGCCAACACCGTCACGACCCTTGCCGGCAGCGGCAGCGCGGGTGCCGTCGATGGCGCCAACATGACGCTCGCCAGCTTCAACGCGCCCACTGGCATCACCGGAGACGGCAGCACGCTCTGGATCGCCGACAAGAGCAACCACCGCATCCGCAGCGTCAGCGCGACCGCGACGAGCACGCTCACCGGCAGCGTCAGCGGCTTTGCCAATGGCACGTTCAGCGCCGCGCTGTTCAAGCAGCCCGGCGGCATCCTGTGGGTCAGCAAGGGCTTCTGGTTCGTTGCGGACACGCAGAACAATCGCATCCGCAAATTGCTTGACCCCAACGCGGGTTGCGTGCCATAGAACCGCCCAGCAAATGGGGGGCACATGGCTGAAGAGCGTTATCCGAGTTTCCGCGCGTTTTTTCCGTTCTACCTGAAAGAGCACAGCAATCCGACCAACCGGCGCCTGCATTTTGCCGGCACGACGCTGGTGAACGCGCTGCTGCTCGCGGCCATCGTCACGGGCAAGCCGGCGCTGCTGTGGCTGCTGCCGATCGGCGGCTACGGTTTCGCGTGGTTTGGCCACTTCATCATCGAGAAGAACCGCCCGGCGACGTTCAAGTACCCGCTGTGGTCGCTGATGGGCGATTACCGGATGTACTGGATGATGCTGAACGGCAAGCTGTGGGGCCATGCGCCGACGCGTGGCGCGCGTAGTGCCGCGGACGCCGAGAGCCGCTAGCCGCGGTGCTGTTCGCGTGGTTGGACTCTTCGCCAGTACGCGGTGATCTGGGCGGTTCGCAGGCGAGGTTGCCGCCTGTGCGGGGCGTCTGCCGGAGGCGCGAAAGGGATCGTCACCCGAATGGGCGGAGGCTCGCTGGCGAGTCTCCGGTCGCGCAGCGACTAGAGCCCGGTCGGGGCGCAAGCCCCGATTCGCCCAAGACAAAATGCCGATTGTTCAGCAGAGTTGCCAGTCCCTACTCGAACGTCAGCGCGATCTTGCCAAAATGCCCGCCCGTCGCCAGCTCCGTCAGCGCCGCTTCTGCGTCGGTCCACGGCAGCACGCGCTCGGCGACCGGCTGGAGCTGCGCCGCGTCGATCGCCTTGAGCATCGCCCGCATCGACGCCGCGTGACCGACCATCACGCCCAGCACGCGCAGGTTCTTCATCAGGATCGGCAGGAGCGTCGCGTCCGGCTGCGCGCCTGAAAGCACGCCAATCACCGCCACGTGGCCATGCGGCCGCGTCGCCAGCAGCGATTGGCCAAAGGTCTGCCCGCCGCCCACCTCCACAACGTGATCCACGCCGCCTGTCAGCGCCAGCACCTTCTTGCCCCACTGCGGCTCCTGCCGGTAATTCAGCGTCTGCCATGCGCCCAGCGCCTTGGCGCGCTCCAGCTTGGCGTCGCTGGACGAGATTACTACGGCGCGCGCGCCCATCAGAACGGCAAACTGCAGCGCGAAGATCGACACGCCGCCCGTCCCCTGAATCAGCACCGTATCGCCCGCCTTCAAGTGGCCCTGCGTCACAAGCGCGCTCCACGCGGTCAGCGCCGCGCAGGGCAGGGTCGCCGCCTGCACGTCCGTCAGGTGCGCGGGCACCGGCATCACGGCATCCGCGCGCAACACCGCGTACTCGCGCAACATGCCGTCCAGCGGCCCGCCCAGCGACTGCCGCAGGATGTCCGGGGTCGCGTCGCCGTCCTGCCACGCCTGATTGAACAGGCCGACGACGCGCTCGCCGACCTGCCGCGCCGTTTCGCCCGGCCCAATCGCGTCGATGACGCCCACGCCATCCGACAGCGGCACCAGCGGCAGCGGCTGGCGCGGATTGTACGTGCCGGAGACGGTCATCCAATCGCGGAAGTTGAGCGAACACGCGCGCATGCGCACGCGGACCTCACCCGGGCCGGGCTCCGGCAGCGGGCGTTCAACCTGGACAAGGCCGCCGGGGCCAAACCTCTGCAATTCGATGGCGCGCATGGGAACCTCCAAGCGAGGGAGTATCTGCAGCGGGCGCGGTGCGCGCAAGCGTTGAAGCCGCGGCGCAATGCGGGTAAGGTCGCCGGGTGAAGACGCATCTCCTGCCAGCGCTGCTGTTCCTCGCCTTCGCCGCCGCCTGCGATCCCGGCCATGGCGCGACCGATGACGACGCCACGGCTGACGCTTCCGCTGCCCTTGAAGTCGCCGACGATGTCGCGCCTGCCGCCGACGTCCCCGCCGCTGACGTTTGGCCCGACGGATTCTGGCTGCCCGACAACATCAACCAGCTCTACGGCCATTGGGAAAACGACGACGGCGAGACGATCCGCGTGTTTGAAATCGCGCAGTTCGACCCGTACGATGCCGATATGCTCAACGTCTCGCCGGTCTATTGGCTGTACCGCTATCCCAAGGGCACCAAAGCGACGGTCACGGAACGCGGCCGCGCGACGCTGGCGATGGGGCCGCTGTTGCACACGGAAGTGATCTGGTCGGAGACCGTGACGGACAAGGGCAAAAAGACCGATTTGACGCTGCTGCCGGCGCCGGCGGAGAGCTTCTCGCTGGCGACGGGCGCGGGAACGCCGCGGGTGTACCTGAAGAAGTGGTAGCGGCAGCAACTACCGCGCGTACAACTTCAACTCCCGGCCAATCCGATCCGCCATCTCCACGGTCTTGGCCAGTTCCGGATGGCGCACCACCAGGAAACCATCGGACAGCAGCGTTTGCAGCCAGTTGCGCCGCTGCGCCCCAACCGGCAGCAGGTTTTCCCACACGATGTGCTGGCCAAAATCGCGGCGCAGGCCCGCGAGCCCGGCGATCGCCACGATGCGGCCCTGGCCGTGGGCGCGCTTGAACACGGTCGCGACGTTGTAGGTGCGCTGCCACGGCTGGGTCATCCGTCCCGCGCAGACAATCTCCGCCCAGCCGACAAAACTGTCGAAATCGCACGCGTAGTTCATCTGGTCGACCTGCCGCGCCCCGGGCGGCCGCGCGCCGATCTCGCCAAACACGACTTCGCCGTTGGCTTTGCGGTACCACTCCATGTGCGTGAAGCCATCCTGGAATCCGAGCGCGTCGATCACCTTCTGGCCCATCGCCACGCCGCCCGCGAGGTGCGGCTGGGTCACGTCGCGGAGCGCGATGACCTGCGGGGAAATCCACTCGTTGGTGCGGGCAATCAGCGGTCGTGGCCGATACCAGGCGATGTTGTGGTACTGGATTTGGCCCTTGCTCGTCAGCGTATCGAAGGTGAATTCCTCGCCGTCGACGAATTCCTCCACGCTCACGTGCGGCACTTGCCGGGTGCCGGCGATCGCCACTTCCAGCTCGTTTGCGTCGTTGCAGCGGAACGTGTGCGCTGACCCGGCGCCGTCGATCGGCTTGACGATGAGCGGATAGCCGATGCGCTCGGCCGCTTCACGCACTTCACCGACCGTCGTCGCCCGCATGTGGCGCGGCGTGCGAATGCCCGCGCGGTCCAGCACTTGCTTCATCTTCTCTTTGTCGCGGAACGTCTCGGCTTGGCCCACGCTCATCCCCGGGACGCCCAGCGCCTCGCGCAGCCGCGCCGCCAACACGACCTGATACTCCGTCAGCGCCTCCACGCGATCCATCTGCCGACCGCCCAGCCAGCCGCGAATGCGCGTGACCGTGTCCAGCTCGTCCAAAAGGCTCGGCACTTGCAAATACGCGTGCAGATGGCGCCGCGCGGTCTGCGGCAGCGTGCCGACGGGTTCCGCGCCCACGCCCCAGACGCGCGCGCCCACGGTGCTCAGGCCGCGGACAAATTCGGGAATTTCGCTGGGAAAGCCGGGGGAGAGAAAGAGGACGTCCATTCTGGTGCTCCTTGCGCGCCGTTCAGCCTACTCGACCAAGCCTTCCGGGACCTTGGCACATTGCACTTCCAGCGACAAATCCATCTCGCCAACCACGCGCGTCACGGCGTCGTGCAGTTCCACGAGGCGGTCCGTCACCGCGGGCTGATCCAGACCGCACGGGCCGGCGTAGCGGAGTTGCAGCCGGTGTTCCTGCTTGAGCCAGCGGTCCGTCACTGCCGCCGTCAGCGTCTCCGCGGCCATCTTGCGCACGGCATCGGCGACTTTCAGGCGCGCCAGCGGCACCGAGCGCGCCGTCACCTGCACCGGCGTCACGGCGCGCGCGATGAGGCACACGTCGGATTCGTCTTCCGCGCTTGGCTGGCCATCGCCATCGGTGTCCTGCCGCAGCAGCGCCGCCAGCACGCCGCCCGGCACCATCGCCGCGGCCTGGAAAGCCACTTGCGCCACGGTCACGACCGGCACCGGCCCGCCGCGCGTCGGCTCCAGCAGCGTCTCACCGCGCGCATCCGTCCGCACCAGCCAGTTCTGGCCCTGCGGCGTGTGGATCAGCCGCAAGCTGTCCGTCGCTTGGGGCAAGCTTGGCTCGTCCCCCGGGGACACATCGAGCGGCAACCCCGTTTCGCCGTTCACCGGCTCCGCCAGCACTTCGCTCACGCCCGTCGGCAGGGCCACGGCCACGCGCCGCCAGTGGCCATCTTCCGCCTGCTCCGTGAACTCGAGGCCCGCGCTCTCGGCGTGCCACCACAGGCTCTGGCGCGCCGCTCCGGGCAGCGGGTAGCAATACGCACCCGTCAGCAACGCTTCCGCCACCGCGTCATCCGGCCGCCGCTCGCCCGGCGCAATCTGCGTATGCGGCGGCGCGACGATGCGCGGCAATTCCTCCGCCGGCACGACGCGCGGCACTTCGCGGCGGCACCCGCTCGCGATCAGCACCAGCAGCGCCAGCGTCAGGGTGTGAAAGCGTGGGTTCGCGCGCGTCATGAATCAGGAATGCTCGGCGATCATCGCCGCGAGCCGGTCCATGCCCTCGCGCACCACCTGCGCCTCAGGGCCAAAAGACAGCCGCACGTAGGATTTCAGCCGCGACGGAATGTGGCTGCGCCGCTTGCCGGGATTGACGTCAAAGAACTCGCCGGGCACGACGATGACCTGCTTCTCCAGCGCGGCGCGGAAGAACGCGTGGCCGTCCTGCAGCGCGGGCGGCAGGTTGTCCAGACTGACGAAGCAGTAGAACGCGCCCAGCGGCACATGGTCCAGACCGAGGCCCAGCTCGCGAATGCGCTCCAGCATCATCCACCGCTTCTCGGCGAACGCCTTCTGGATCGCCAGCGCTTCGCGGTCGGCATTGTCGCGCTCCAGCAGCGGCAGCGCGGCGCGTTGCATCGGGTGCGGCGGGCCGCCGTCCAGAAAGCTGCCAGCGGACGTCAGGCGCTCAATCACGTCGCGCGGGCCGACCGTCCAAGCCAGACGGAAGCCCGGGTAGCGCCAGTTCTTGGTCAGGCCATCGACGAGGATGACCGGATCCGCGTTGACGTCTTCCACAAACCGCGCCGCGCTCGTCGAAGCGCCCTCACTGGCCGCCGCGGCGTCGTAGAGATAGTGGCTGTAGAACTCGTCCAGAATGAGCGCGCAGCCCAGCTTGCGCGAGGTCTCGACCCACGCGCGCATGTCCCGCCCGCGCACGACCTGGCCGGTCGGATTGCACGGATTGGAGAGCAGCACCGCGCCCAGCCCCTTGCCGACGATTTCTGCCCGCAGCCGCGCCGGCGAGAGCGCGAAGCCTTCGGCGGGATCCAGCACAATCGGAATCGGCACGAACGCGCGAAAGATGCCGAGCAGTTCCTCGTACGCCGTGTAGTCCGGCAGCAGGTGGCCCAGATGGCCGTTGCCCAGCGTCGCGAGCACGCGTGTCAGCGCAGTTCGGCCGCCCGCTGAAATCGCAACGTTTTCAGCGGTGTACTGACTTGGCATGCCCTTGCGATACCGGGAATTGTACAGCGCCGCCACTGCTTCGCGCATCTCCAGCAGACCGCCGACCGGCCCGTACTCGTGGCTCGCCGGATCCACGTCGATGTGGTGCATCCGCGGCACGCACCCTGGCAATTCGCCGGTCTCCGGCGCGCCTTGGCCCAGATTGGCCCATCCGGGTTTGCCGTAGGAAAACCCACGCTCCGCTGCCTCGGCCATCACGTAGATGACGCCGGTGCGCGGAACTGGGCGGAAGATGTCGTGCTGGACGGGTGACTCGGTCATCTTGCCTCAGACAGCCTTGCGGTTGACTGCCGCCCAGCCGTCCTGATTCTGGAACAGCCGCTTGCAGGTGATGTTCATCGCGTCCGTCAGCGCAAACCGGTGGTACTTGTTGGGCGGCACGATGATCAGATCGCCCGGCACCACGTGTACGCGCATCCAGCGGTCGTCGCAATCGCGCAGGTCAAAGATGCCTTCACCCTTGAGCACAAAGCGGATTTCCTCGTCCGTGTGCAGGTGTTCCTGAAAGAACTTCTCCAGCAACGGCTCCAGGTTCGGGGTCGACGCGCTCAGGTGGACCTGATCCTGCGCGACGTAGCCGCGCTCGCGACAGATCGCGGCGAGCGGCGCGCGGTACTGCTCCTCATCCACCGGCATCTGCGCATAGAAAATGCCTTCACCGTATAGCTTCTCTGTGCCGATGGGCTGCTGCGGACTATCGAGGAAATACGCTTGCATGGACAATTCTCCGTTACGCCGCGCAGGCGGGGGACAAATCCGGCGCATCGGGTGCGCTGCGGTCGTGCTGTAAATGGTCGATGCCGGCTCCGTGCATGCGCACGACGGCCCGGCAGAGGTAGTCCAGACACTCGGCTTGGGTCTTGGCGTGCACGCTGTCCCTGCCCCAGACGTAGACGCCGTGGTTGCGAACGATGACGGCGTTGGCCTTGGGAAACGCGAGAATGGCCCGCTCGACGCGGTCCTTCAGTTCGTGCTCCAGCGCGGTGTTGTCGATGACCGGAATCTCGTGAACGTCAAAATAGCCAACGCCTTCAAGGCCTTTCATCATTTCCAGGCGCGTCAGGCGCAGCGGCTCGCCCGGCCGCACCAACATGGACGCCAACACGACGTCCAAGCTGTGCGAATGCAGCACGGCACCCGCGTCCCGGTGATCGTAGGCAGCCTGAAAGAGCGGCGCGCAAGCCGTCAGCCTGTGACCCGCGGCGGCTTTCTGCACTTCGCCCGCGCGATTGAGCTCAAAGATGTCAATCGGTTGCAGACGCTCTTTCTCCACGCCGGACGGGGCCATGAAGATCGTCTCGCCGACGCGCAAGCTGATGCCGCCGCCCGTGCCAGACGCCCAGCCAAGCTGCCAAAAAAGCCGGCACAATTCGCAAATACGTTCGCGGGCTTGGCTGTTGGTGAACGAATCTGTCATCCGGACCTCACGCGCGGCCGCGCGCTCAAAGGGCGCGGATCGCAACACTGAAGCCGCTTCTGGTCAAGCGTGTTTGCCGCAAGTGGCGATTTTGTTACTGCGCGGGCGCGATTTGCAGCTTGGCCGTCACGGCTTCCGTGCGCTGCACGTCTTCCGGCGTCAACCGCACAACCTGGCCATTGCCCGCCATCGTGAACACGAGGCCGCGGTCGCCCGTCATCGTCGCGGTGCCAGCCAGCGTGCCGTCGCGGAAGATGTCAAAGCGGTTTTCACCGGTCGGCACCAAGCGCATCACGACGCCGTCGCGTTCCATCTGCACGGAGCCGTCCGGCATCTGCTGCATGTGCATCTGCGCGACTGGATTGGAGCCGGTCCAGAACTCGATCGTGTTCAGCACGATGAAATCCGCGAAGCCCAGGACTTCGTACACCGGGATAATCGTGAACGCCCAGAACACCACGGTTTTGACGAACTTGTTGTCAAACGAGTCGTTCCAGCCATACATCTTCCGGGTCAGCGCGAACTTGCCAAAGCAGCCAGTCGTGAAGCTCGCGAGCGCGAGCGCTGTGACGATCATGAGAAGTCGGGTCTTCGTGCGCATCAGATGCCTCCAAATAGTGAAAACTGCGTGCCCACCGCGGTGTGCGCGGCTAGTGTGCAAAGTCCTGGTCTCGACGGCAAGGGGCAGCGCGGGTAGAATCTCGGCCCCGCCGTGCATCAACGCCGGCTGCGAACGCAACGCGAGGATCTGATGAGTGATTGGCTGGATTCCGGAGTTTCCCAGATGGCAGGCACGTTGCGGGGATCGTCCATCCTCGCGATTGCCGGGCAGGTTCGTGCACTTGTGGCCTCGGGCAAGCAGGTTTCCAACCTGACCATTGGCGATTTTGAGCCGAAGGAATACCCGCTGCCCAAGAAGCTCGTCGACGGCACCATTGACGCGCTGCACGCCGGTCACAGCAACTACCCGCCAGCCAACGGTATTTTGGAGCTGCGCACGGCGGTGCAGGCGATGTACAAGGATCGCTGCGGTTTGGACATCGCGCTCGATCGCATCCTGATCGCGGGCGGCGCGCGCCCGCTGCTGTACGGCGCCTATCGGGCGATCGTCAATCCGGGTGAAAAAGTTCTGTATTCAGTGCCTTCGTGGAATAACAACCACTACGTTCACCAGGTTGGCGGCGTGCCCGTGGAGATTGAAGTCGGTCCCGAGGACAACTTCTTCCCGCGCCTGGAGGCCATTGCGCCGCACCTCAAGGACGCCGCGCTCATCGTGCTGAACAGCCCGCAGAATCCGTCGGGCACGTGCATTGACGAGGCGACGCTGAAGCAGGTGTGCGACGCGATTGTCGCCGAAAACGACCGCCGCAAGACCACCGGCCAGCGGCCGCTGATGATGATCTACGACCAGATCTACTGGATGCTGACGTTTGGCGACACGCAGCACGTGGACCCGCTGCGCGTGCATCCGGGCATGGCCGACTACGTCGTGTACATCGACGGCATCTCCAAGGCGTTCGCGGCAACTGGCCTGCGCGTGGGTTGGTCGATCGGGCCGGCGCGCGTGATTGAAGCGATGAACAAGGTCATCGGCCACGTTGGCGCGTGGGCGCCCAAGCCGGAGCAGGTTGCCACGGCGCACCTGCTGCGCGACGCCAAGGCGGTCGACGAGTACCTCGCGTTCATCCGCAACGCCGCGGAGACGCGCCTGACGATGCTGTACAAGGGCATTGGCGAGCTGGCCAAGCTGGGCCTGCCGGTGCGCGCGCTGCAGCCGCAGGGCGCCATCTACCTGTCCGCGGAGTTCGCCCTGCGCGGTTGGCGCGACGGCGACATGGTGCTCAACACGTCCGATGACGTGCGCAAGTGGCTGCTCGATGAAGTGGGCTTCGCCATCGTGCCGTTTGACGCGTTTGGCACGCACGACGCGCAGGACTGGTACCGCCTTTCCGTCGGCGCCATCAGCGTTCCGGAGATTGAAGCGCTGCTCGGGCGCCTCGCCAAGACGCTGCCGCGACTCAAGCCGCCGGCGTAATTGCCGGAGCCAAAGGATGTCATGACCGGGTCCGTTCCGCCGGCAGCGCCTTGGCTGTTCACTTGCCGTCACACGTATGAGCCCACGCTGGTGGCGGAGATGCGCCATCGGCGGATTCCGTTCCTGCGCGCGGGTGAGCTGGCGCCGGGGCTGGTGCGCGCGGATCTGCCGACGGATGTGCTGCTCGCGGCGTGCAATCCGGCGTATGCGCTGCAGGTGCTGCCCCATGCGGTGGAGGTGTTCGCGCCGTCCATTCGCGCGCTGGCCGAGCCGATCGCCGACAAGCTGCGGACCGTGCTCGACGCCCATCCGGGCGCGTGGGACCTGCACGCGCTGGTGCCGGGGCAGTTCAAGGGCAATCCCAAGCCGCCGATGCGCCGCCGCGCCGACTTGATTCAGGAAGCGGTGCTGGAGCGGTTGAAGACGACCGCGCGCTGGGCGCTGAAGCGGCGCGTGGCGGGCGGGCGGCAACTGGCGGTGTTGGCGCAGTTCGTGCTGCTGGACGAAGGGCAGGTGTGGTTCTCCGTCACGCCGGTTCACGCTTTGCAGGATGGCGCAACGTGGCCAGCGACCCTGCCCGCGGGCCTCGCGGACGTTCCCGATGACGATGTGGCGCCGGCTTCGTCGTACCGCAAGCTCGTGGAGGCGTTCGCGTGTCTGGACGCGGCGCCGCGCGCGGGCGACGTGTGCGTGGATCTCGGCGCCTGTCCGGGCGGTTGGACGCGCGTGCTGCTGCAACATGGCGCGCAAGTCACGGCCGTTGACCGCGCGCCGCTCGCGCCGCACCTGATGACGGACCCGCTGGTAACGTTTCTCAGCGTCGACGCCTTTGCCTGGCGGCCACCGGAGCCGGTGGCGTGGCTCGTCAGCGATATTATTGCTTTCCCGGAGCGGGTGCGCGAACTTCTGGCGGCGTGGCTGCCGGATCGGCTGTGCGAGCGTTTCGTGGTGCAGATCAAGTTCAAAGGTGATCCAGATTGGCCAGCGGTTGACGCAGCGCAGGCGACTGCGGTTGCGGCGGGCTACCATGTCCTCGCGAGGCACTTCTTCAACGACAAGAACGAGCTGACCCTGATGGGCAAACGAGGAGACTGACATGACCGCAATTCGCGTGGGTGTTATCGGCGCCAACGGCCGCATGGGGCGGCATCTGTGCGAAGTCGCTGAAGCGTCAGCGGGACTTGAGCTCGCCGCGCGCGTGGTCGCGCCCGATGAAGACGGCGGTATCCAGCTCTCCGCGTTGGATCCTGAAAGCGTGGACGTGTGCGTGGACTTCTCCAATCGCGCCGCGGTTGCGGAAGTGGCCGAATGGATTGCGCGGCATCGCAAGCCGTGGGTGCTCGGGACGACGGGACTCTCGGCCTATGACGAGCAGGCGCTGGAACACGCGGTCACCCAAGCGCCGGTCTTTCTCGCCAGCAACTTCTCGATCGGCGTCGCGTTGCTCGCGGACCTGTGCGCGCGCGCGGCCCGCGTGCTGGGCGTGGATGCGGACGTGGAGATCGTTGAAACGCACCACAACGGCAAGCGCGATGCGCCGTCGGGCACGGCGCTGTCGCTCGGGTATGCCGTGGCCGCTGCGCGTGGCCAGGATCTGTCCAACGTGCGGCGGGACGGTCGCGTCGGGCAGGTCGGCGAACGGCCGCAGGGGGAAATCGGCTTTCACGCCGTGCGCCTCGCGGACATCGTCGGCGAGCATGAAGTGCATTTTGGCTGGGGCTCTGAGCGCCTGACGCTGAAGCACGACGCCCGCGATCGCCGCGTCTTTGCCCAGGGCGCGCTGCGGGCGGCACATTGGCTCGCCAGCCAGCCAGCCGGTCGCTACGGCATGGCAGATCTCCTGCGCTAATCTACACTTGCGTGGCCATTCTTGGCCGACTCGCCGGTCTACCCCTACACTTTGCCGCTGCGGCTTTTTGCGCCGTTTCTGGACGTCTTCATGACCGACCTTCGCTCGCCTTTTGCCCACGACACCGACGCCCTCGAGACGCGCGAGTGGATCGATTCCCTGCAAGCCGTGGTGGAAGCCGCGGGTCCGGAGCGCGCGCACTTTCTGCTGCGGCAATTGCACGAATCGCTGCAGGTGGAGGGCATCGCGCTGCCGTTCCTCGTGCAATCGCCGTACGTCAACACGATTCCGGTCGACAAGCAGCCGGCCTATCCCGGTGATCTGGCGATGGAACAGCGGATTCGCCGCATTGTGCGCTGGAACGCGGCGGTGATGGTGCACCGCGCCAATCAGCAGTTCCCGGGCATTGGCGGTCACCTGTCGAGCTACGCGTCCGCGGCCATGCTCTATGAAGTCGGCTTCAACTGGTTTTTCCGCTCGCCCACGCGGCCAGAAGGCGGCGATCAGGTCTACATCCAGGGGCACTCCGCGCCGGGCATCTACTCCCGCGCGTTCCTGGAAGGGCGGCTGACCGCCGAGCAGCTCGAGCATTTCCGTCGCGAGGCGCTGCCCCTGCCGTCGGGCGCGCGCGGCCTCTCGTCCTATCCGCACCCGCACTTGATGCCGGATTTCTGGCAGTTTTCAACGGTTTCGATGGGCCTGGGGCCGATGGCGGCCATCTACCAGGCGCGCTTCAACCGCTACCTGCACGCCCGCGGCATCAAGGACACGTCCCAGTCACGCGTTTGGTGCTTTACCGGCGATGGCGAGTCCGATGAGCCGGAGACGCTGGGCGCGCTGTCGCTCGCGGCGCGGGAAGGCTTGGACAACCTGACTTTCGTGGTCAACTGCAACCTGCAACGGCTGGACGGTCCGGTGCGGGGCAACGGCAAGATTATCCAGGAACTGGAGACGACGTTCCACGGCGCGGGCTGGAACGTCATCAAGGTCATTTGGGGCAGCGGTTGGGATGAAATGCTGGCGCGGGACACGCACGGCATCCTCCGGCAGCGGATGAATGAGATCGTTGACGGTCAGTACCAGAAGTACGTGACGAGCGACCCGGCTTGGGTGCGCGAAGACTTCTTTGGCAAGTATCCGGGCCTGCGCGAGCTGGCGGCCAACTTGAATGACCGTGAATTCAAGCGATTCCACCGCGGCGGCCACGATCCGCTGAAGGTCTACTCGGCGTTCCATGCGGCGACGGCGATGACGGGCAAGCCGACGGTGATTCTGGCCAAGACGGTGAAGGGCTACAGTCTGGGCGAAGGCATCGAGGCGCGCAACGCCACGCACCAGCACAAGAAGTTCGCGCTGGAGGAGCTGAAGGCCTTCCGGACGGCGCTGCAACTGCCGATCGACGACGCGCAGCTGGACGATGCGCCGTTCTATCACCCGGGCGCGGAGAGTCCGGAGGTCGCGTACGTGCGCGAGCGGCGCGCGGCGCTGGGCGGGCCGATTCCGCAGCGCGCTGAAGCGAAAGTGCAAGTCCAGGTGCCGGGGGATAGCGCGTGGTCGCGGTTCTACGAAGGCAGCGGAACGGCGGAAGTATCGACGACGGTGGCCTCGGTCGGTGTGCTGCAGAACCTGATGCGCGACAAGGAGTTGGGTAAGCGGATCGTGCCGATCGTCTGCGATGAAGCGCGCACGTTCGGCATGGAGGCGATGTTCAAGCCGTTTGGCATCTACTCATCGGTGGGGCAGCTCTACACGCCGGTGGACGCCGAGTACCTGATGGCGTACCGCGAGGCCAAGGACGGCCAGATCCTGCAGGAGGGCATCACGGAAGCGGGCTCGATGGCCAGCTTCATCGCCGCGGCGACCAGTCATTCGACGCACGGCGAGCCCATGATTCCGTTCTACCTCTACTATTCGATGTTCGGCTTCCAGCGCGTCGGCGACCAGATCTGGCAGGCGGCGGACATGAACGCGCGCGGCTTCCTCCTCGGCTGCACGGCGGGGCGCACGACGCTAAACGGCGAGGGACTGCAGCACGAAGACGGCCATTCACTGCTCATCGCGTCGACAAATCCGTCGGTGGTGGCGTACGAGCCGACGTTCGCCTACGAGGCGGCGATCCTCATCCGCGACGGCCTGCGGCGGATGCTGGCGGGCGAGAACGTGCTGTACTACCTGACGCTGCAGAACGAAGCATACGTGATGCCGAAGATGCCCGAGGGGGTGACCGAGGGCGTCAAGCGCGGCTTGTACCTGTACCGCGCGGCGGACGTGAAGCCCGGGCAGAAGCGGGTGCAGTTGCTCGGTTCGGGGTCGATCCTGGCGGGCGTGCTGGCGGCGCAGGCGACGCTGGCGGCCGAGCACAACGTCGCGGCGGATGTGTGGATTGCCACGAGCTATGGCGAAATGCGGCGCGACGCGCTGGCGGTGGATGCCCGCAACCGGCAGGGGCAGAAGACCGGAAAGCAGGCGGAAGTGCCCTTCGTGGTGCAGCAGTTGGGACAGACGGCAGGGCCGATCATCGCGGCGTCGGACTGGATGCGCGCGGTCCCCGACCAACTGGCGCCGTGGCTCGCGGGGCGGCTGACGTCGCTGGGAACGGATGGTTTTGGCCTGAGCGATACTCGCGAGGCGCTGCGTCGCCATTTCGAGGTGGACGCGGAGGCCGTGGTGCAGACGGTGCTTTGGCGCCTGGCGGAGTGAATGGCGAGCAGGCGGCGTGGAAGGACTGCATGTCCCCCACGCCGCCGCCGCAGCTACACGCACACTTAGACGCCTGACACGCTCACCGACGTGACGTGGACCCGCGCGTCCTCCGTGTACAGCCCGATGGAGCCCGCCACGTCGAATAGCGTACCGGTGTAGTCGACCACCGTCGTTCCGTTGATCATGACTTTCACGTGCGTGCCGACCTTGACGATGTCGAACGTGTTGGACGCGCCCACCGCCGTGGCGGTGCTCGACCCGGTATCCAGGAACGTCTGGCCGAGCAAATCAGTCGCCGTGCCCAACTCCACGCCGTTGGTCTTGAGCGTGAAGTAGTTGGTGTTCTTGCCGGTCGCCGTCGGCTGATAGTTGAAGAAAATCCAAAACGTCTCCCACGTGTTCGGCGTCGAGCCGGTGCGCAGTTGTTGGTCCGTTGACGCCGTGATCACCAGATGGAAATCCTTCATCGGCGCAATCGCCGCCAGCGTCAGCGCCGCGTGGGTCTCAGAAGGCTGAGTCGACACCATTGGCGACAGGTAGATGCCGTTCGCCGCGTCGTACGTCACGGAGCCGTAGCCATCGTACTCGGTCACCCAGGAGGCCGCCGACAGGGGAATCGTCGACGCGCTCGGCGTCGGCGCGGGAGTTGGCGCCGGCGTCGGCGTTGGCGTCGGCGTTGGAGTCGGCAACGGAGCGGCCACGCACGCGGCCGCGGTGCAGACCTCGCCCGTCGCGCAATCCGTGTTCTGGACGCACTGGACGCAAGCGCCGGAGTTCAAGTCGCACACTTTGCCCACAACACAATCCGCGGAGGAGGCGCACACCAGGGGCGGCGTCGCGCACTGGCCGCTCTGGCAGACGTTGCCGCTCGCGCAGTTTGCGGCGGTGACGCACTGCACGCAATGGCCCGCAACCTTGTCGCACACCAAGCCAGCGGTCGTGCAGGCCTTGTTGGCCGTGCATGCGATGGCCGCAACGCAACTGCCACTCACACACAGGTCCGTGGCGCCTGGGCAGTCCAGGGCGACCGAGCAAGTCTTGGGCTGCGTGGCGGTATCCGGCGCGGTCGAGCCCGCATCCGTCGGGCCAGCATCCGGCGCTACCGCAACAGCATCCGCCGCGGCGGTGTCGGCGCCTTGGGCATCTGCGGCGACCTGGGCATCCGCGCCACCCTGCGCGTCAGCGGCGATCTGGCCGTCCGTTCCCGGGGCAGCCGCATCGGGTGTGGGCTCCGCCCCGGCGTCCTTGCCCGGGTTGGCGGCATCTGGTTCCGCGGTGCCAAGGGTGGCGTCCGCTTGGGCTGAATCGGCCGACGCGTCAGCATCCTTGCCGGCGTCCTGAGAGGTGCTCCCATCTGTTGAGGAGGTGAAGGCGTCGTCATGCAATTCAACGGCGGAATTATTGGCGGTTGTACCGCAGGCAGTTAGCGCTAGCGCCATGATGATGATGGTATATTTCACTCATACTCCTGTTGCGCACGGGGCGCGGGTTGGCGCCAGTTTACCGATAATGTCGCAGCCGTTCCAGACAAAACGATCGTGCGGCTCAGGATTGCTTGAGGATCGTCGGCGAATTGTTCGGCGATCGATCCGGAATTCAGCATGAATCACGGGTGATTGCGAGTCGAAGCGAAGTGAAAATGAAGAATTGTATGTTGAGCCGTTTTGTTAGATTCAGCGCTCCGGGTCGTCGTCGCAAGCGAGTCGGCCGTTTTGATCGTATTTGCTTTGAATATTTCTGTGCAATATCCTGATTATAGTGGCTTATTTGCTGGAAATTGCCAGGCAATTGCTGCGTTCCGGGCTGCATCCATGCGGCGCCGCCTGCGGTCGACTTGCTTCGGGTGCGCCGCGAACTGCGTCGCCCGCGACTCCGCGCCGCAGCGTTGGGACCGCGCCGGAGTCAGCCGCAACGCGTAGATTCAAGTAGTTGCGAGCGAACGCCGCGCCGAAACCGCGAACTGGGAGCGCGCGCGCCGCTGCTTGCACGCGCTCACATGCAGTTGTTCCATTGGATGAGCTTGTCGGTGCAACTGGAGTACCATCCCTCGCTCTTGCTGCCGTCCAGCTTGCACACCGCGACGCACTTGGTGCACAGGTCCCACATCGGGAAGCCTGTTGCCGGGTCGGTCAGCGCCGCGTGCGTGCAGCCGCCGAACCAGGCTTCGCTCTTGGTGCCGATGGCGCCACAGTAGGGCTGGCACGCGGTCGGAGCGACGTCGTCCGCGTCCAGGCTGTCAGGCGCATCGGTTGCATCGGCGGCGTCGGTCGCCACATCGACCACGACGTCCGCGCCCGCATCCGCACTCGCCGCCGACTCAGTGTTTCCGCACGCGGCGAGGCCGCCGATCACCGCCCACCCTGCTGTCCATTGCCTGACCATCGCAGCCCCCCATCGCGCCGCCCGCGCATCCTCACGGTAGGTCGGCGCAGCAGACGCCGCCATCGCCGCGGCTAACGCGGCCGCCCCAGGAGGAACAGCGCCTTGCCCAGCCGCCCGCTTTCCCAGACATAGCCACCTGCACCCGGCACGGCTTGCGCCAGCGCCAGGACTTCCTCGGGCGTATACGCCCGCAGCGCGGACACCGTCGCGTCCCACGCGTACAGCAGCGCAATCGCGGGCAGCACGTACGTCCACGCGAGGCGGGACAGCCGCACTGGCCGGACCAGCGGCGTCAACAGCAGGCACATCAGGAACTGCAGGACAAGATTGGGAACCGCGACAAACGGCGCCAGGAACGCCGGCAGTTTGCGCAGGACCGGCGAGGCGGCGACGTCAAAGACGGCGATCGGCGCTCGCGCCGCCACCGCGCTTCCCAGCAGCTCCCGGATCTGCGCTGGCTGGAAGTGGTGCAGGGAGCTGAACAGCGTGCGGACGCCCGGCAGGTCCGGTGGCGCATGGCGGGCGTCCAGCGGTTCGCGCCGGTACTGCAGGTGCGGATTGGCCAGCCGCGAGACGCGGTCGCACACGGCGGCGTTGGGATACAGGTCCGTCAGCTCGACCGCAACGTCCCGTCGTCCCGCTTTCACAAACAGTCGATGGATCGCCAGCGCGCCACCGCCGCTGCCAGAACACAGATCGAGCAGCCGCGTCTCTCCGGTTGCGTCCATCCATGCCATGAGCTTGGGCGCCAGCGGTCGGTAGAAGTGCACGCGTGCGAACAGCACGTCCAGCACGTCGCGCGCGCCATCCCGCATCACGGCAGGCACCCACGGCAGGTCCTCGAACTCAACCAAGTGCATCCGCTTCATGGCGTTTCCAGGCCGCACGCGTCGGCAAGGCAGGGGGGAGCCGGCTCAGTGTCCGGCGAAGGCAGGGGGCCGTCAAGCGCGGCCGCTGCGTGGCTGCTTGCGGATTGAGACCGGACCCGCGACACTGGTTCTCGCCGGGAACCAGAGCCCGGCGCGGACACGCATGAGCGACGGTGCTGTCAACCTACTGACTTCATGGCGGCTCTCCCGAATTGGGATGGCGTGCGTCGTGGCGTTGCTGGCGCTCACGCACCTGGCCGGCTTTGCCCACTTTGCGCTCGTTGAACACGCGCAGTGCCCCGAGCACGGCGATTGGATGCACGTCCACGCTGGCGCGGCGCATGCCGATGGCTCGGCGCAGGCCAACTGGCACGGTCAGGACGCGGCGGAGGGTCATGACCACTGCAGCGCGCCCACGGCGTTTCGCGACCGTGTGACGACCCGCCAGCCGCCTGTCCACGTGCACGAGCTGACGACCGTGGTCGTGTCCGTTCCGGCGCGGTTTGCCCCGCCGCGCGCCCGCGGACCGGCCGTGACGTGGCGCACAGCGCCCAAGACTTCGCCTCCGACCTGAACGCCTCGTCCACGTCTTTCGTCGACGTTCAGGTTTGACCGGCCGCGCGTGCACCTTCTGCGCGCGCTCCGGCTCAAGCGCATTCCCCACTGGAATGCGCGGAGTACTGCCCATGGTGTCCTTCTTGCCTCCCACCCGCGCCATCTGGGTCCTCGCTCCGATCGCGCTGCTTGCGCTCCTTGCGGCCCCCGTGCGCGCATTTGAACCACCCGCCGTTGCGGAACCGGATGCCGCCACGGCCGTCGATGCGGATCGCGCGGCGTTGGAAGCCGCCCTCGCCGCTGACGCAACGGCGGCTGTCGAGGACGTCGCGCTCGCCGCCGATTCGCCCTTGATGCCGCAGATGTCGCTGATTTTTGACGGTGCCGCGGCGTGGTTCAGCGATCGCGACAATCTCCAAGCCGGCGGCCACGATCCAACGCGCAGCGGTTTCAACCTGCAGCAGCTGGAACTGCATCTGGAGAGCAACGTCGATCCGTACCTTTCCATGCAGGCCAACATCGTCTGGGGCAAGGACGGCGTGGAGCTGGAAGAGGCGTTCGCGCAGTCGACCGCGCTCCCGGGCAACCTGCAACTGCGCGCCGGCAAGTTCCTGAACCCGTTTGGCCGGCTGAACCCGACGCACCCGCACGCTTGGCATTTTGTCGACGCGCCGTTTGCCCTGACCAAGATGCTGGGCCCCGATGGCAGCCGCGGCCTGGGGACGGAGCTGGCGTGGCTGGCGCCGCTGCCGTGGTTCCTGGAAGTGCGTGCGGCGGCGAGTCATCCGGATCCAGACACTGGCCGCAGTTTTGTCGCGCCGGGCGGCAAGCTCGTGCGCTCGCCGGCTGACCTTGTGTGGACGACCAACGTCCGCCAGTTTTTCGCCCTGAGCGACGATTGGAGCCTCTACTGGGGCCTGTCCACGCAGCAGGGCACCGGACCGAACGCCGCGACGGATTCCACGCAGCTCTATGGCACCGACCTCTACGTCCGCTGGCGGCCCGTCGCCAATCCGGATCGACTGGCGATTTCACTGCAGGCAGAGGCGCTGATTCGGCAGCGCACGTGGCTGGGTCAGCAGCTGAGCGACTGGGCGGGCTACGCGCAGCTTGTGGCCGAACTGAATCCGCGCTGGGAGATCGGCGTTCGGGAAGAGCAGGGCTCGGGCGTACAGGACGACCCGCTGGATCCGCTCTGGACCGGGCACCGCCAGAAATACAGCGCGCAGATCACGTATTTTCCCAGTCACTTCGCCCGCCTGCGGCTGCAAGGCTCCGTCGACGTGCCCGCGTGGAGCGCGGACCCTATCTTTGCCGGGATGCTGGCGCTTGAAACCGTGATTGGCGCCCATGGCGCGCACAGCTACTAGGAATTTGCCATGAAGAAGCTGAGCTTTCTCCTGATGTTGTTGGCGCTGCCGGCGTACGCGGCGCCGTTGCAGGTCGTCGCGACGCTGCCGTCGCTCGCGGCGATTGCCCGGGACGTCGGCGGGCCGCTGGTGCAGGTCGAGGCGCTGACTTCGCCGCGGCAGGATCCGCACTACGCGGACGCCAAGCCGAGCCTGATCGTCACGCTCAACCACGCGGATCTGCTGCTGGTCAACGGGCTGGAGTTGGAGATTGGCTGGCTGCCGCCGCTCCTGCAGCAGGCCCGCAACGCGCGGATCCAGAAGGGCACGGCGGGCTACGTCGACGCGTCGCAGTCGGTGCGGCTGCTGGGCGTCCCCAAAGGGCCGATTGACCGCGCGATGGGCGACGTGCATCCCGGCGGGAACCCGCATTTTCTCGTGGATCCGCGGGCGGGCGCGCGGATCGCCGTCGCAGTGGGCAATGCGCTCGCCAAACTGGATGCCCCGCACGCGGCGACGTTTCAGCAGAATGCCGCCGCACTGGCGCAGAAGTTGGAGGCGCTGGCCAAAGCGGAGAGCGCGCGATTTGCCCAACTGCCGCCCGCGCGCCGCACGATCGTCGCCTACCACGATTCGCTCCTCTACCTCGTCGATTGGCTCGGGCTGCATCAGGTCGCGACGCTGGAGCCGCGTCCGGGCATCGCGCCCAACCCGCAGCACGTGGCGGAAGTCCTGCAGCAGATGAAGGCCGCCGCGGTGCCGGCGATCGCGCAGGAGGAGTTCTACCCGCAGAATACGGGCAAGACGCTGGGCGCCATCGGCCACGCCAAGCTCGTCGTGCTGCCAGGCGGCGCGCGGTTTCCGGCGGAGTCGTATCCCGATCACGTCAAGGCGCTCGCGCAGGCGCTCTACACCGGGCTGCAGCCCTAGGAGCGACACGCGATGTTGTTGCAGATTGACGAGTTGGCGGTGGGCTATCAGGGACGCGCGATCCTGCCGCGGATGACGCTGCGCGTGGCGCCGGGGCAACTTTGGGCGGTCATCGGGCCAAACGGCGCGGGCAAGTCCACATTCCTGCGGACGATCCTGGGGCTGCAGCATCCGGTGGCGGGGACGATCAGCCGAGGTCCGGGCGCGATTGGCTACGTGCCGCAGCGCAGTGAGATCGATTCAGCCGTGCCGCAGCGCGTCATTGACCTGGTGCGGATGGGAGTGGAGCGCGGGTGGCGCGTGCTGGACCCGCTGGCGGCGCGGCGCAATCCGGCGGTCGAGGCGGCGATGCGCGATACCGACGTGACGGCGCTGGCGCGGACGCAGTGGCAGCGGCTATCGGAAGGCCAGAAACAGCGGGCGCTGCTGGCCCAGGCGCTCGCGGGTGAGCCGACGCTGCTGGTGCTGGACGAGCCGACGTCGGCGATGGATGTGCACGCGGAGGCGGGCATCTTCGCGGTGCTGGAGCGGCTGCGGGCGGAGCGCCGCCTGGGCGTGGTCGTCATCAGCCACCACCTGGCGCTGCTGGCGCGCTACGCGACGCACTTTCTGCTGCTGGACAAGGACGAGCAGTTGGCGCTCGTCGGCGAACGCGAGACCGTGTTGCGGCACCCGGCGTTCCTGGAGCGCTACGGTCAAGTCCTGGACCGCGGAGGCCGCCATGACTGACACGACAAGCTTCTGGGCCTCCTGGGAACTCTTCCGCGACGCCGCGCTTGCCGGCACGTTCGCGGGCGCCATCCTCGGCGCGCTCGGCGTCTACGTGCTCATCCGGCGCATGGTGTTCCTC
The DNA here is from genome assembly GCA_903842345.1 of uncultured Myxococcales bacterium. Classification (GTDB taxonomy): domain Bacteria; phylum Myxococcota_A; class UBA9042; order UBA9042; family UBA9042; genus CAIYBN01. The sequence goes on along the minus strand of CAIMLR010000004.1, from coordinate 116,041 downwards.
TCCGCCGCGCTCTCTCAGGCCGCGAGCCTGGGTGTCGCCGCCGCGTTCTGGGCGCAAGTGCAAGGCGCGCCGCCATGGCTCGCGACGCCGACGCTCGGCGCGCTGGGCGGCACGTTGCTCGCGACCGCATTGGCGGGAATTCCCGTGCGTTCCAGCCGCCGAGATGGCCTCCTCGGCGCGATCTACCTCGTCGGCGCCGCGGGCACGCTGGCGATCGGCACCAAGATTGTCCAGGAATTGCAGGATATTGAATCGCTGTTGTTTGGCTCCGGCGTCGCCGTCCTTCCCGAGGACTTCCGGATCATCGCGTGGCTCGCGCTCGTGCTCGGGTTGGTGCAAGTGTGGCTGCATCGCGGCCTGCTGCACGTTTCGCTCGACCGCGACGGCGCGCGCGTACAGCGGCTGCCGGTCCGGTTCCTCGATTTTGTGCTCGTCCTCTCGCTCGCAACGGCGGTCTCCGTGTCGACGCGGTTGCTCGGCGCGCTGCCCGTGTTTGCGTTCATGGTCCTGCCGGCGCTCGCCGCGCTGGACTTGGCGCAAAATCCGCAGCAAGCGCTGGTGCTTTCGGCCCTGTTTGGCGCGGCGTCGGGGCTCGGCGGCTACTGGCTGGCGTTTGCGGCGTCCCTGCCGGTGGGCGCGGCGCAGACGCTCGTCGCCGCGCTGTTGGTCGCGGTCGTGCGGGTGGCGCGCGTGTTGGGTGACCGCGCCCAGGCGTGGCAGGCGCATCGCGCCCACGCCTTGCTGGAGCACCAAGCCCATGAGCACGGTCCGGATTGCGGCCATGAATCCGTGACCCACGGCGACCATTTCGACTACCTCGTCGACGGCCATTTGCACCATCCGCACGACGGCCATTGCGACGATCACGGGGCGCAGTAGCCTCACCCTTCACAAGCTGGCGAAAAATGCTACATTGCTCGCGGCTTGCCTATTGGAGTACCTCATGATTCGTCGCCTCGTGACCGCCTGCCTGACCCTGATTGCGCTGTTTGTCGCCATGCCCGCTTGGGCGTGCGGCGGTTTTTTCTGCTTCCAGCAGCCGGTTGATCAGAGCGCTGAGCGCATCCTGTACGTGGTCGATGACGCCGCGGTGACGCTGCACATCCAGATCAGCTACACCGGCAATGACGACCAATTCTCGTGGGTTCTGCCGCTGGCCAAGGCGCCGGCGCAAAATGCCGACGGTACGTACCTGAACGTCGGCTCGGACTCGATCTTCACGATCCTCGAGCAGGCGACGTCGCCGATCTTCCAGTACAAGCTGGACCCGAACGCGCCGCAGAACTGCTACCTGAACGGCGGCTGCTATGCGGAAGACGCGAGCGGCGGCGGCGGTACGCCCGGTGGCACTGGCGGCAATGGCGTGACCGTGCTCCTGCAGGAGAATGTCGGTCCGTACGCGGCAGTCGTGATTCAAGGCGCGACCGGCAAGGACGTCCGCGATTGGCTGAACGCCAACCAGTACGTGCAGCCCGCGGCGACGGAGTCGCTCCTGGACGCATACGCCAAGCAGGGCAACGTGTTTTTGGCGCTGCGCCTGCAAAAAGACAAGGGCGCGGGCGATCTGGTGCCGATCGTCGTGAAGATCGCCGAGCCGGGTCCGTGCCTGCCGATTCGCCTCACGCAGATTGCGTCCCAGCCGGACATGCCCATCGTGGCGTGGGTGCTGGCGGCCAAGCGTGCGATTCCCAAGAACTTCCTGCATGTCATCGTCAATGAAGCCGTGGTCGATTGGCTGCAGTACGGCAACAACTACAAGACGGTCGTGTCCAAGGCGGTCGATCAGGGCTCCGGCCACGCGTTCACGACGGAATACGCGCAGCCGACGAGCGCGCTGAAGACCGCCAACGTCGCGTTTGCCAATCCGGGCTGGAACACGGCCAAGCTGGCGACGATGACCGACGCGACGACGTTCATGCAGGCGATGCTGAGCCAAGGCTTCGCGGGCACGACGACGGTGCGGAATCTCTTCAAGAAGTACATTCCCAAGCCGGATGCGTTCAAGGCTGTGGCGGACTCTGAGTTCTACAACTGCATCCAGAACGGCGGCAACTACGCGCCGTGCGATGCGTACGTCGCCGCGGTCAAGAAGCAGCCGTTTGACGCCAAGGCGTTTGCCGCGGAGCTGGAAGCGTCGGTCGTCAAGCCGATGAAGGATGTGCAGGCGCAGTTCTACGCGGATGGTCGCTACCTGACGCGGCTGTACACGACGATGTCCCCGGAAGAGATGACCAAGGACCCGATTTTTGCCTACAACGGCGACCTTCCGACCGTGGATCGGATGCACACCGCGGTCGCGCTGCCGATTTGCGAAGGCACGATGACGACGGCGAGCAAGGTGCAATTGACGTTCGCGGATGGTCACAAGCTGACGGTGGACGTGCCGAAGCCGGACTACCAGAACTGCTACTACCCGGGCAGCGCGACGAGTCCGACCAACAGCTCGCTGCCGATCGTGGCGGCGGGCGGTCAGCCGGCGAAGGAAGTGCAGGTCCTGGACGAGAGCGGCGCGCCGTATGACATCCAGCCGCTGGGCACCGCGGACCTTGTGGATGCGGAGCTGAACAACGCCAAGCTCGGGACGCCGTCGCTGACGGACGACTTCAAGAAGTCGCTGCCGCAGGTGGATTGGGATCCGTATAAGGTCGTGGCGCAGGTCACGGGCGGCACGGATGCCGGTTCGCTTGGCGGTGATGTGACGGCCAATCCGGGCACTGCCGCTGGCGCCACAACGACGTCGACAAGCTGCCAGGCCACGCCGGTTGGCGGCATCAGCGGTCTCGTGGGCCTCGTGCTGGCGTTCGCGCTGGTGCTCCGCCGCCGCTTCGCCTAGCCCCGCGCCGCTCTCATGCCGCCCCTGACCCGCCCCCAATCGTGGCTGCTCGCGATCTGCGCGACGCTGACGATGGCCGTCTCCTACGCCGATCGCCAGGCGCTGGCCGTGCTGTCGCCGACGGTCACACGCGAACTGCAGATCTCTGAAACCGCGTACGGTTGGCTGCTCTCAGCATTTTCGCTGGCGTATCTGGTCGGTGCGCCGCTCGCGGGACGTTGGTTGGATCGCGTGGGTGCGCGCCGCGGCCTGCCGATCGCCGTGCTGCTCTGGTCGACAATCGCTGCCGCGCACGTGTTCCTGCCCGGGCCTGGCGCGGGCCTGTGGGCGCTTCTGGGCCTGCGGGTGCTGCTGGGCATGGCGGAGGCGCCGTCCTTCCCGGGCGCTTCGCAGACGGTGCACCGCGCCTTGTCGCCCCAGGATCGGCCGCGCGGCTTTGGCGTGCTCTACGTCGGTTCGTCGCTGGGCGCGATGGTCGTGCCACCCGTTGCCGCGGCGCTGGAGCATCGCTTTGGTTTTCGCTTTGCCTTCCTCGGCGTCGCGGCGGTCGGTCTGGCGTGGCTTCCGTTGTGGCTGTGGGCGACGCGGACGCCGGCCGCCCGCGCTGTGCTCGACCATCCGCCGCAGGAAGCCACGCCCGCGCCCGCGCTGCCCCTGCGCGCGCTGATCCGCCAGCCCGCGGTGTTGCGCGGCGTCTTTGCCACCCTCGCCGTCGCGCCGATGATGTCCTACGCGCTCAACTGGTCACCCAAGTATCTCGTCGCGACGTTCCATCTGCCCCAGCAGGCGTTGGGCGGTCTGTTGTGGCTGCCGCCGGTGTTGTACGACATCGGCTCGATTGGTTTTGGCGCGTGGCAAGCCCGCCGCGCCCGCCATGCGCCGCCATCCCAGCCGCCGGTGCCGCTGTTGCCGGGCGTTGTCGCGCTGGCGCTCGCGCTCACGTGCGCGGCGGTGCCACTGGGCGACGCGCCGGGTGTGGCGGTGTTCCTGACCGGCGTGGCAATGGCCGGTGGCGGCGCGCTCTTTGCCCTCTTCACGGCCGACACGCTGGCGCGCGTGCCTTCCGCGTCTGTTTCGGCCACGGCCGGGCTGTTGGCGTCGGCGCAGTCGGTGGCGTACATCGCCGCGAGCCCGCTGATTGGCCGCGGGGTGGAAGTGCGGAGTCACGCGTTCGTGCTGGGGTCGCTGGCGGTCTGGCTGGTGCCGGGGGTGGTGGTTTGGTTGGGTGTCCGGCGCAGGGGTTAGTGGGGGCTGCGGGGCCGGCGCCGCAGGCGCGCCGGATGCGAGAGAAACCGCAGGTTTCTCTCGCGCTCTCTTCCTGGCCGGGCGGTTGGTGGGGAGGTCGGCTGGGCGGTGGGTGGCCTGCGCTTGCGCTGCGCGCAGTGCTCGGCCCCGCTTCGCGCCGGGTGGGTGGCACGGCTGGGCGTGGGGAGCTGCGCTTACCCGACGCGCTCACGCGCGGGGTGCTCGCTTGGGAAGGGCGTTTTTGAGAAGACTAGCTTGCGCTTCGCGCTTGCTCGGGAATGAGCGGCTCAGCGCTTCCGCGCATCGCTGGGGACGCGGGGCGGGGAAATCGCCGGACGGTGGGAAATGAGCGGCTCTGCGCTTCCGCGCATCGCTGGGGATGCGGGGCGGGGAAATCGCCGGACGGTGGGAAATGAGCGGCTCTGCGCTTCCGCGCATCGCTCGGGAAGCGGGGCGGGTGCATTCGCGCATCGCTGGGGATGCGGGGCGGGGAAATCGCCGGACGGTGGGAAATGAGCGGCTCTGCGCTTCCGCGCATCGCTCGGGAAGCGGGGCGGGTGCATTCGCGCATCGCTGGGGATTCAACGGCTCTGCGCTTCGCGCATCGCTGGGGGCGCGGCGTTGGGGGCATCGCGGGTCGCTGGGGAATGGGAGGCTCTGCGCTTCCGCGCATCGCTGGGGACGCGTCCCCGCCTTACTTCTTGCCGCCGCCCTTGGGGGGCACCGGCTTGCCTGCCGCAACCGCCGCGGCAATCTCGCCGCGTCGCGCGTTCTCGGCTGCTTCTTCTGCCGCCAGGTTCTGGAACGCGTCGGCCTTCTGCGCGCGCCAGGCCAGGTCCGCCTGCTCTTTCTTGCGTCGTTCAGCTGATTCTGCCGCCGCTTCGTCGGCGCGCTCTGCCCATCCGTCGTCCGCGGCTTGCAGGTAGGACCCCATCTTCGGCAGTTCCAGTGCTCCGTCTGGCGCGCGTTCTGGCTCCGCTCGCGCCGCTGTCGGGAACGTCGGCGTTTCCGGCGGCATGGCGTTCAGGTCCAGCACCTGCGTGCCGTCGCTGCGGGCTTTGCGGGCGGCATCTGCCTCGTCGCGCTTGCGGCGATCTTCCAGGTCCCAATCCAGCACGTGTCCGACGAGGTGCGGGTACGTTTCCAGCTCTTCCCACGTCGCGAATTTGAACTGCGCCCGCCACACCAGCGCCACCTCGGCCTTCTCCGCGTCGATGACGACCGTGTCCAGCCGCAGATCCCTGCGCTCCACGCCGCGCCCGCGGTCCAGCTCTGCGATCGGCGCGCGCGCCGGCAGCTTGAAGAACAGCCGACCGCTCTTCGTCAGGTTCTCCAGCAGCACTTCCTCGTCCCCGCGCACTTCCTGCATCTGCATCGCCGGCAGCGCGCAGTTGTAGTAGCCCGGCTGCATCGGGTGCGGCTTGGTGCGCGCTTCCATCGCCCGCAGCGTCTGGACGCCCGCGCGCGTGCTGAGGTCCACTTTCTGCTTCTGCGCGTCCTGTTCCGCCTGCCAGTCGCCCAGATCCGACGGCAGTGGTCCCGCCAGGTCGATCCGCGGGCGCGCGTGGCGCGGCAGCACGGCAAAGCCCGCGGGCATCGGCACCGCATCCAGGCGTTGGTAATCGCGGACAAAATCGGCGGGCGTCAGCGGCGTCAGCGGATGTTCAATCTGCGGCAACTGCGTGCGCTCCAGCACCTTGGGATGGTTGGAAATGCAGAAGCCGATGCCAAACGGGTTGGTCGGGCAGGGCAGGCGGGGAAATTCCGCGAGCGCCGCATCTTCCGCCTTGCGCCGCGCTTCATCGGCTTTCTTGCGCGCGCCCGCGGTCTTCGCGTCGTCTGCCGCGATGCCGGTCCGGAGGGACGCATCCCAGTCCGCGTCGTCGTCGGCCATCGCCGCAAGCACCTTGGTGCCGTCGCTGTTCACAACGACCTCCGCGTCCGCGCGCGTCTCCGCGACCGGCGGCGCATTCCGCGCCCCCTCCGCGCGCATCGCCGCCAGCGCTTCGTCGGTCAGGATCGCCGCGCCGTCGTCAACCTCGATCCACTCGCCCGCCGCGTTCTGCCGCAGCGCCCGCTGTTGCCTGGCCGGTTCGTCCGTCGTCCGCAGCGCGCGCGCCTGCGCTGCCAGATCCTGCCGCTCAAACTCGTCGACCGTCAGCACCGCCGTTCCGTCGTTGGACGCCGCGGCATTCCACAGCCGCACGCCATCGGCGTCATAGCCCTCTGAGCCATCGCCGCGCCGCAGCTTCTCCGCTGCCTCCGCCGTCGTCGCTGGCGCCTGGACCGCCACGTCGTCCGTCTTGCCCGCGGGCTTCGCCGGCGCATGGGGTTTGGCCGCCGCTTCCGCCGCCGCCTCCTCGGCCATCACCTTGGCGACCTCCCGCTGGATCCGCAGCGTCTCATCGTCCGGCACCAGCCAGCTCCAGCCGCCATACGCCAGCGTCAGGGACAGCGGCACCTCCTGCACCGGCTCCGGCTCCGTGAACCGCGGCGGCTGCGGCGTCATCTTGCCGTCGTGCTTGCGCAGCGGCTGCCACACCGCGCGCCGCGGTCCCAGGATCCGCAACGTCTCGCGCTTGCGCCCCACCTGGACCGCGCACTCAAACTCCGGCAGCGGCTTGCCGCCCGGCGCATACGCCTTGCCCAGCACGAGGATGTCCACGCGCGCCTTCTCCGGCACCAGATCGGTCTCCAGCGTCGGCGGCACGGTCGTCGCGTCACCGCCGTCGTACTTGTCTTCAGGCAGCGGCGGCGGTTGATCCGCGTCGGCCAGCGGCTCCAGCAGCGTGCTTTCCAGGCCGACGCGGTACGTCCGCCGCACCACCATCGTCAACGCCAACTGGCCGCTCGCCAACTCCGCAGGCAGGACGATAAGTTGGTAGCCGCTGCTGAGTTGCGCCACGAGGCCTCCGGCGTTGAGCGTAGCTGGAGATCGGCGCAGTGCCTACTGGCAGGTGAACGCGAGGTCGTAGTTGCCGTTGGCGCCGTTGTAGCCGTCGATGACGATGTAGTACGTCGTGCCCTTCTTGGCGTTGAACTGCGCGTTGCTCATGCCGGTGGCGATGCAGCTCGCGGGGTTGCAGCCGAGGCCGCTGTCCTGCAGGACCAGGATGTCCGTGTCCGCGGTCTCGTTGGCGAGTGTGACGGTCACGCTGGTGTCGGCGGTGGCGACGTAGGTGTACGCGTACTCGTTGCCGCTGTAGACGCTTGTCGGCGAGCAGCTGTATTTGCTGATGGCGTTCGTCGACCCCGCGCCGTTGTTCTGGAACGAGTCCTTGTCCGCCGCGCACGTCAGCTTGGCGAGTTCGACCGTGTCCGGCGTGCACGCGGGTTGGCAATCGGCGGACTTGCCAAAGCAGTCGCTGTCCTCGCAGTCGGTCGCGCCGTCGCCGTCCTCGTCCTTGCCGCCGGTGCAGATTTCCGCGGTCGCCTGCGGGCACGCGACGCTGATGGTGTAGCTGCCCGTCGCGCCGTTGTAGCCGTCGATGACGAAGTAGTAGGTCGTGCCGGTGACCGCGTCAAAGGAGACTGCGCCCGTGCCGCCGTCAAACGCCATGCACTTGGAGCTGCTGCAGACGCCCACGTCGTCGCTCAGCACGATGATGTCCGTCTCCGCGGTCTTGTTCGTCAGCGTGACGGTGACTTTGCCGGTGACGGTCGACGTGAACGTGTACGCGTATTCCGGCGCGGGATAGGCGTAGCTGTTGCCGCAGCCCTGATAGGCGCTGATGACGTTCGTCGTGCCGTAGGACGTGGTGGCCCACGAGTCGACGGCACCGCACGTCAGTGTGAATGCGGCCTTGCAGGCGGGCGCGATGCACGCGGCGTTGGCGGCGCAGTCGGTGTCCGCGCAATCGGTCTGGCCGTCGCCGTCCTCGTCGATGCCGTCGGCGCAGCTGGTCTCCACGGCGGGCGTGCATGTGACGTTGAGCGTGTACGTGCCGGTTGCGCCGTTGTAGCCATCGACGACGATGTAGTACGTCTGCCCGGCTTTCACGGTCGCCGTCGCGCTGGCGTAGTCAAACGTCAGGCATTGCTTGGCGTCGCAGCCGGAGCCGCCCTGGGCGAGGATGAAGACGTCGGTCTCCGCGGTCTCATTGCTCAGCGTTGCGGTGACCTTGCCGTCAAACGGCGCGGTGTAGAGGTACGCGAACTCTGGACCGGTGTATTTGCCGGCGTCGGTCGGGTTGCACGGATAGTCGGTGACGACGTTGGTGCTGCCGCTCTTGGCGTTGCCCCACGCGTCCGCGGCGCCGCAGCCGAGCGTGAATGCCGGCGCGCAGGCGTTGGGGCAGATGTTGGTCTTGCCGGGCTGGCAGGCGCTGTTGGCGCAGGCGTCGCCGGTCGTGCACGCATCGCCGTCGTCGCACGTCGCGGCGTTGGCCTTGAAGGTGCAGCCAAAGTCGGGGTTGCACGTGTCGTCCGTGCACGCGTTCTTGTCGTCGCATGGCACAGCCGCGCCGCCCTGGCATTTGCCCGCGGCGCAGGTTTCGCCCGAGGTGCAGGCGCTCTTGTCGTCGCAGACCTTGCCGTCGGCCACGGGTACGAGCGCGCACAGTCCGGACTTGCTGTTGCACGTGTTGGCGGTGCACACATCCGTGCTTGCGCTGCACGTCACGACCGTCTTGGGGTCCACGACGCACTTGGCGCCCGCGCAGACCAGCGTGCCGTTGCACAGGTCGCCGTCCTCGTAGACTTTGCAGTCAGACGACGCGACGCACGAACACGTCTCCACCGGCGTGCCGGCGCAGCTGCCCGATTTGCAGGTGTCGCTCAAGGTGCAGCTGTTGCCGTCGTCGCACGGGTTGCTGTTGAAGACGTGCTGGCAGCCCGTGTCGGGGTTGCACGAGTCGTCGGTGCAGAACGAGCCGTCGTCGCAGTACACGGGCTTGCCCTTGCACACGCCGGTCGAGCAGTAGTCCTTCTCCGTGCACGCGTTGGAGTCGTCGCACGCGGAGCCGTTGCCCAGGTTGCTCTTCACGCACTTGCCGGTGTCCGGCGTGCAGGCGTTCTTGACGCACGGGGAGAGGCCAAACGTGTCGCACACAACGACGGTCGCCACGTTGACCGAGCACGAACCGCCGTTGCAGCTCAGCGTGCCGTTGCACAAGTCCTTGTCGTCGTACGCCGCGCAATCCACGTCAGTCGTGCATTTGGCGCACGCGCCGGTCGCGGTGCCCTGGCACTTGTCGGCGACGCATTTGTCAGTGCCGGTGCACGGATCGCCGTCGTCGCACGTGGCGCCGTCCGCGGCGGCAAATACGCAGCCTTTGAGCTTGTCGCAGCTGTCGTTGGTGCACGGATTGGTGTCCGCGCATTTCTTGGCCGTCGTCGTGACGCACGCGCCCGCCGCGCACTTGTCGCCGGTCGTGCACGCGTCGCCGTCGTCGCACGCGCTGCCGTCGAGCGCTGCGTTGGTCTCGCACTTTCCCGTCGCCGGGACGCACGCGTTGGTCTTGCACGGATTGGCGTCGGCCACGCACGTCACGACCGTGGTGTCCTTGACGATGCACGCGCCGCCGGTGCACGCCAGCGTGCCGTTGCACAGGTTGCCGTCTTCAAACTTGGCGCAGTCGGCGTCCGTGGCGCACTTGCTGCAATTCGGATTGGCCGTGCCCGCGCACACGCCCGCGGCGCACACGTCGCCATTGGTGCAGAGGTCGCCGTCGTCGCACTTCGCCGCGTTGGGCGTGTTGGCGCAGCCCTTGAGCTTGTCACAGCTGTCGTCGGTGCAGACCTGATTGTCGTCGCAGACAACCGTCGCGCCCTTGCAGGCGCCGCCCGCGCACTGGTCGGCTTTGGTGCACTTGTCGCCGTCGTCGCACTGGCTGGCTTCCGCCGCGGGGCTGCCCTTGCAGGTGCCGTCGGTCGGGTCGCACGCGATGACCTCGCACGGCTTGGCTTTGCTCGGGTCGCACGTCACGGCGGAGCCGGGCTTGGTCAGGCACTGGCCGGACTGGCAGGTGTGGACGCCGTTGCACAGGTCCGCGTCGTCGGTCTTGGCGCAATCGGCGTCCGTCTTGCAGTCGCAGCTGGCATTGGGCGTGCCGGTGCATTTGCCGTCGGTGCACGCGTCGTTCTGGGTGCACAGGTCGCCGTCGTCGCACTTGGCGGCGATCGGCGCATACGCGCACTGGCCGCTCGCCGGATCGCAGCTGTCCGCGGTGCACGGATTCTGGTCGTTGCAGCTCTTGAGGACGCCGTGACACGTGCCGGCGGTACACTGGTCAGCGGTGGTGCAGCCGTTCTTGTCGTCGCACGCGGTGCCGCTCGCGAGGTTCTGCGCGATGCACGTGCCTTGCGGGCCGCATGCGGCTTTCTGGCATGCGGTGACGGTCAAGCCGGCGCAGTCCGAGTCGATCGTGCAGCCCTGGGCGTCTTTGCCGCCGATGGCGTCACTCGCGTCCGGGTTGAAGACGAGCGTGTCGCCGCCCAGCGCGTCGTTGTCGGTCAGGCCGCTGCCATCGCCGGTCGTGGCGCTGTTGCCGCACGCGCTGAGGAGCCACACGCTGAGGAACACGCCGAGGAGCTTGGAGATTGGAGCCTTCATGAACGCACGTCCGCTTGGGTTGAACGGTGCCGATCCTAGGCGGGTCGCACGAATGGGGCAAGGCGAGGGGCCGCGAAGGTCGTACGCCCGGGGCGTGGAGGCCCCAATCGGGCTACCCGAGTTCGACGCGCACCGTCGAAATCAGGTGCTTCAGGGCGTTCTCAACCACGCGCGTCTCGGGGTGCCGGAGAACCGCGTAGCCTTCACCCTCGTAGCCGCTGGCCTTGGGCTGGCCGATCTGCGGGAGGTGCGCTTCCACGATCAAATGCCCCAGATCGCGCTGCGCCCGCTCCAGCCCATGGACCCGCTTGACGCGGCCTTCCCCTTGACCGCGGAAAAACGCCGCGCCGGCGGCAAACTTGCGCTCCAGCGGCGCGAACTTGTCAAAAACCACGAGCCGCGCCCAGGCCTTGTACATGTCGGTGTCATGGGCAAAGGAGTTGAGCGTCATGATCTGCGCGCCGGGCGGCCGCGCGGCAATCTCGCTGATGGCAACCGTGCCATCCTTGCGGCGGAACCACTCCATGTGGCTGATTCCGGTCGCCATGCCGAGCGTCTTCAGCGCCTTGAAGCCCACCGCGCGCACCGCGTCCCACTCCGGCGAGTCAATTTCGCGCGGCAGCAGGACCGTCCATTGAATCCATGGGTTGCGCAGCACATCCAGCGGCGGCGGATCGTAGCGCGTCAGGGAATGCCACACCGGCTTGCCATGGACGGACACGACTTCAAACGAATGCTCGTCGCCCGTGATGAACTCCTCCGCAACCGCCGCGTGCTCCGGCGATGGCCGAATCGTCCGCAGCGCTTCTTCCAGCTCATCCTCGCTGTCGACGCGGAAAGTCACCGCCGCGCCCACGCCTTCACGCGGCTTGATGACCAGCGGAAAACCGATTTGCGCGGCAAAATCGCGGGCATCCTGCGGCTGCAAAATCTCCCGATGGCGCGCGCACGGCAGTCCAGCGGCGCGCAGGGCGTCTTTCATGCGCGCTTTGTCGCGAAAATTGTGGGCGTGCTCGGATTTCAGTCCCGGAATATGCAGCATCTCGCGTACTTCCGCGAGCTGCACCTGGATGTGCTCCAGCGTACCCAGCAGCCGGTGCGGCTTGCCGAGCTTCAAGGTCAGCAGCTCCACGCCCTGGCGGATGTGGCTCGGGGAGAGCGCGTCGTCGACCTGCGCGTACCCGGCCAGCGTCTGGCGCAGATCCGCCGGCACCTTGTCCTTGGGCTCCTGCGTGACGAGGCCCAGCTGAACGCCGGGCAGTTCGGCCACCGCGCGGATGAACCGCATCGTGGTGTCCATGAAATACGGCGCGACGAAAACGACGTGCATGCGCTACTCCCGGGTCCATTCATCCAGGTACTTGGGCAGCATGTCGCGCCAAGTGACCCAGTCGTGGTCGTATGATTTGCCCCAGAGGTCGACGCGATTGGGCACGCCCAGCTTACCCAGCAGATTCGCGACCTTCCACGACTCCGCCGGGTCCTCCCATTTGCCCTCGCCCGTCGGCATCAGGATGAACGTCTTGCGCAGCTGCGCGAGGTGATCGCCGTTCGGATCCAGATAGCGCAGGTACAGCAGCGGGGAAATCGCGTGGACGTCCTCGTTGTGCAAGCCGTCCATGAAGCGCTTGAGGTCGTACGTGCCGCTCATGGCGATGGCGCGCGTGAACACGTCCGGAAACGACGTGACCGCCGCGACCGAGTTGTACGCCCCGATCGACGCGCCCGCCGCCCAGATCGGCAGCTCCTGGCCACCGCAATCGGCGTAGATGGCGGGCACCATTTCATGCCGCACAAACTGCAGGAATTGCCGCTGGATCGCGGCCTTCTGCGCCGGCGGGCGCTTGCTGTCCACGAGTGCCCGGCCGCCCACGCTGTCGCACGCGTAGACCTTGATGCGCCCCGCTGAGATCAGCGGGTCCAGCACTTTGAGCATCAGGAAGCGCTCGCATTCTTCGGCATCGCCGCCTGCCGTCGGAAACAGCAGCACCGGCTGGCCGATGACGCCCCAGCGCACCACCTGCATGTCCTGCCGCAACCGTTGCGAGTACCAACGGGCATTGATCTTCATGCGGGCTCCTGTCGGGGTGCGCTGTTGCGGCTACGGGTTGCGGACCAGCTTGATCTTCTTGGTCTCCTGCCGCCCCGGATCGGCCCAGGCGCGCTTGGCCGCCAGCCGCTCGGTCTCCGTCTTGCGCCAGAATTGCACAAGGCCGTAGAAGTGGTCGGTAAACCGCTCGACTTCATGGGCCGGATACAGCGCTTTCACTTTCTGCTCGACGACTTCCTTGGCGCGCGGCGTGCCAAAATAGTCCAGCACGACCTCATCCAGGTGGCCAAGGTGCTTCGCGCAGAATTCCTCAAAGCGGTCGGCTTCCATGCGCTCGCGGGCGATCGCCCCATACGCGCGCATGCGCTCGCGATACGGCAGGTCCTTCTTGGCGATGTCAAAGAACGGCTGCCAGTCGAGGTTCTGGCGCATCGGGCGCTTGGTCGCCGCGCAGTAGATCGACCACCGCAGCATGTTCTTGACCATGAACGGAAAGTGATAGTGGAGCGACGTGACCTGAAAGTCCGGGCACGCGTTGGCAAAGTCGATCGGGTAGAACACGCCGTCTTTGCGCAGCGACTCGCACGAGTTGAATTCCCAGCCAAAAAACGCGTTGATGGTCAGGCACATGTCCGTCAGCAGCTGGTATTCCTCGTTGTCCACGAAGTTGAACGCCACTTCATACCGCGCGTGGATCGGCGCGTCCGGGTTGTACTTGGCGATGTGCACCTGCGGGCCAATGCCGATGGCGCGCACGAACAGGTCAAACGGCGACACGGCTTTTTGCAGGTGCATCACGCGCTGGCCGGACTTCTCATACGCCGCGCGCAACCCCGCCTCGTCGTCAATGCGCGAAACGCCGACCCATGCGCCGCCGTCGTACGGCTTCATGAACATCGGGTAGCCCAACTCCGCGCCGACCTTGCCCAGATCAAACAACTTGGCATAGCGACCCAGTGTCACCGGCGCGTCGACAAGGTCCGGCGCGTACTGCTTGGGCGGAATCAGCCACGTCTCCGGCACCGGCAGACCGAGCTTCATCATCGCCGCATACGTCGTGTGTTTCTCCATCGACTGCAGCGACCACGGATTGTTCAGCACGTACAGCCCGTCCATGATGACGGCCTTCTTGATCCACTCGCGGCTCGTGTGCATCCAGTGCGTCAGGCGATCGACGACCAGGTCGTAGCGCACGGGCTGTTTGAGGTCGAAAGGCTCGATGGTAACGCGCGAAACTTCAAAGCGAATCTCGTCCTTGCCCAGGGGGATCGCCAGATCCAGGCGTTTGAGAATGTCCTCATACGCCGCGGCCCAGCAGATATCCGCGCCAAGTGAAAGGCCAATTTGCCGGGTCTGCGTGCTGCCGCTGCCAGAAATTCCGCTGCTCTTCGCCATACAGGGCCTCCAAGGTCCACCAAGACGGAGTCTAAAGGGCTTGCGCAATCTGTCCAGTCGATGCATTCAGGCGCTGGAAAGGATGGAGAACCGATGCACACAGTAACCGCCGCCGAAGCCCTCAAGATCGTCCAATCGCACCAACGCGTGTTCATTCAGGGGGCTTGCGCAACGCCGCTCGCGCTCGTGGATGCGCTCACCGCGCGTGCGCCCGAGCTGCGCGGCGTGGAAATCGTGCAACTGCACACGGAAGGCCGCGCGCCTTACGCAGCGCCGGGCATGGAGGAGAGTTTTCGCGTCAACGCGCTCTTCGTCGGCGGGCTTGTGCGCGAGGCGGTCAACGACGGTCGCGCCGACTACCTGCCTGTGTTTCTTTCAGAAGTGCCGAGTCTCTTCCGCAAGGGCGTGCTGCCGCTGGATGTCGCGCTCATCCACGTTTCGCCGCCCGATCGCCACGGCTGGTGTTCGCTGGGCGTGTCGATCGACGTGGTGATTGCCGCGGTGCAGCACGCGACGCATGTGATTGCCCAGATCAACCCGCGGATGCCGCGCACCCACGGCGATGGCCTGCTGCACGTGTCGCGGATCCATTCCGCGGTGCTTGTCGACGAGCCGCTTCCGCAAGTGTCGCAGCCCAAGCTCGGACCGATCGAGAAGGCGATTGGCCGCCAGGTTGCCAATCTGATTGAAGATGGTGCGACGCTGCAGATGGGGATCGGCGCGATTCCCGACGCAGTGCTGGCCGCGCTTGGCGATCACCGGCACCTGGGCGTGCACACGGAGATGTTCTCAGACGGCCTCGTGGATCTCGTTGAACGCGGTGCCATCACCGGCGAATTCAAGCGCGTCCACCCCGGCAAGATCGTCGCGGGTTTCGCCATGGGCACGCAAAAGCTGTACGACTTCGTCGACGACAATCCGTTGGTCGCGATGCTGGACATCGCCTACGTCAACGACGTCGAGGTGATTCGCCGCAATCCGCGGGTCTCCGCGATCAACAGCGCCATTGAAGTCGACCTGACGGGGCAAGTGTGCGCGGACAGCATCGGCACGCGGCTCTTCTCCGGCGTCGGCGGGCAGATGGACTTCATCCGCGGCGCGAGCCTGTCAGAAGGCGGCAAGCCCATCATCGCGCTGCCCTCGACGACGAAAAACGGCCAGTCGCGCATCGTCAACATGCTCAAGCCAGGCGCCGGCGTGGTGACGACGCGCGCCCACGTGCATTGGATCGTGACGGAATACGGCGTGGCCAACCTGTTTGGGCGGAATTTGCGGCAGCGGGCGCGCGCCTTGATCGACATCGCGCATCCGGATCACCGCGCGGCGCTGGAAGAAGATGCCGGCAAGCGGTTTGGCACGACCTGAGGTCGCTGCCCGCCCGTCACTCGACCCACTGGCTTTGGCCTTCGCGCTCGCAGGCGTCCCGCGCCGCGCGGGCGATCTCTTCGACGTAGAACCACTGGATGACGTACGCGCCGTTTTCATCCGTCTTGGACTTGCAGCCGCCAAAGCGGTTGGCGACGGCGCACGGCTCATTGGCCCAACCGGACCCGGAGACGAGGCACTGGGTGCGCTCGGCGCCCTCCAACTCGCTGCCGGGACGGTTCCAGAAGTCCTGACAAATCAGCGCGGTGCCGGTGCTCGTCTGGATCATGCAGCGGCCTGAGAAACGGATGGTGGGCGTGCTGGCGGCGTAGGCAACGCCGCTGTGCGGTCCCGGCGTGCTTTGCGTCTTGGCGGTGCAACTGCCCAGAAGGCTGGCGAGCAAGACAATGAGGAACGGACGCATGGCAAACTCCTTGCCGGCGACTGCGGTGCGCGAACGCCAGCCCCGTCAAGGTAGGATGCTTGGCGCCCGCCGCCCGCGGTCAGTCCGCCGCCGTCATCGCCGTCCACACAACGCCTGGCTTCACCGCGATCGCCATGTGGTTGACGCCTGGCAGCAGCAGCTGCCGCGCATGCGGATTCGCCGCCGCCAATTCCGCGATCATCGCCTTGGCCGACGCTGTCGTTTTTTCGCCATACGCGAGGGTCAGCGGCATTGGCAGGCGCCACGCGGCAAACGGCGTCGGGTCCAACGAGACCGACCGCACCTCCTGGTACATTTTCCAGCCCACCGCCAGCTGCGCCGCCTGCATCTCCGCCGGCATCCGCGCCCAGCTTCCCGGGCGATTCCAGTAGTCGATGAACAGCTCCAGCCATGGCGCCGTACCGCCGACCGCGTCGTTGAGGAAGATCGGGCTGTCGTGGAAGAACTGAACCTCCGGCGCCGCATCCGGATGGCGGTCGATCACCGCGCCGAGCGCGCCAAACAACACCGGCTCGAGCAGGAACAGCGATTCCACCGGCACCGTCACCAGCCGCGCCAACTTCATCGCCACCAGCCCGCCGTAGGAATGGCCAAAAATCCGCACCGATGTCGCATCCGCCGGGATTTGCTGGGCCAAATGGCGGGCATCGTCGTCGGCCGTCACCGCCACACCGCGCGGCACGGGCGGCAGCGGCGCGTAGCCCAGATTGGCGGGAAACAGCGGCGTCGTACCGGCATACACCGCGGGCGGGACGCTGGCCCACAGCGCGCGCGTCGTGCCGGTCGAGTGAATGAAGAGGCTGTAAGCTGTCATGATCCTCAGCAGTCCGGCCAGGTCTTGCTGGCGTCCGTGCACGCGTCGCAGTCTGGGCCCTTGAATCCAGGCGCGCAGCCGGTGCACAGGGGCGTTTGCCAGCCGGTCCTGGGCGTGTGCATGCACGTTTTCTTGTCGGCGTCGCACGCGTCGAGCGTACACGGGTCGCCATCCTGGCAGCCTGCGATGCCGGCGCAGACCTGATTGGCGCACGCATCCCCGCTGGTGCAGCCGTCGCCGTCGTCGCACGCGGCCGTGTTGGCTTGCGAGAGGCAAACGCCGCCGCCGCAGGTGTCGGTTGTGCACGGGTTGCCATCCGTGCAGTCCTTGCTGATGCCGACGCACGTGGTCCCCGCGCACGCGTCCGCGATCGTGCATGCGTCGTTGTCCGTGCACGTCGCGTCGACTGCGAGGAATTGGCAGCCAACGGCCGGCGCGCAGTCCTCGCTGGTGCACGGGTTGCCATCGTCGCAGGATGCCAGCGAGCCCGCGCACGCGCCGGTCGCGCACTTGTCGGCGATGGTGCAGGCGTTGCCGTCGTCACAGGAGCTCTGGTCGGGCGCGGGCTCCATGTGGCACTTGTTCGTCGTGCCGTCGCAGAACCCGAGGAGACAGTGGCCGTCGCCGGGGCAGGTGCTTTCGTCAGTCAGGCCGTTGCAGTTGTTGTCCAGGCCGTCGCATTTCTCCACGCCGCCGTTGGTCGCGACGCACGACACGCAGACCTGGACGCCGCCCTTGATGGCGCACAGCTTGGAGGTGCAGTCGCTGTTGGCGGTGCACGGGCAGCCGGCGGACATGCAGGTGGCGACGTCCGAGCCGGTGCCGCTGTCCCCGGTCGCATCGCCGTCGGTGCTGGCGGCGTCGTCTTCCACAAGCGGGTCTTCAACCGCCGCCGTTGGCGTCGGGCTGCACGCGAGGAGACCAAAGCAGAAGGACAGGAGCAGGGCGCGGTTCTTCATGCCGGCAAGGTGCCACAACGGCGGTTTTCCAGCAAATCGCTTGTTGCGCGCGGCGGCTTCCGGCATCCTGACGGCTCCATCGCAGGTGCCCCTTGCCCAACGCCATCGCCCCCGTCCCGCTTCCCGCCAAGCTCCGCGCGCTCGCGCTCTTGCGCTGCCCCAACTGCCGCATCGGCGCGATGTTCCGCTCGCCGGTTCACATGAACGCCCGTTGCCCGCACTGCAACTACCAGTTCGACAAAGGCAACGGCTATTTCCTCGGCGCCATGTACGCCAGCTACGGCCTGTCACTCGCCGTGTGCGGCATCCAGACCATCTCGCTGCTCCTGAGCGGCGCATCGACGCTCGTCACCGTCATCGCCGCGATCGTCACCGCGTGCATCGTCGGTCCGTGTTTCGCCTTTCCGTATTCGCGCTGCGCCTGGGTGTGGGCGGAACGGGACGGCCATTTGCACGACGGCGAAGAGGACGTCCAGGCGCTCAAGCGCGCGTACATGGAAGCCCGCGGCATGAAGCCAAAGCCACCGATCGATCCGTCGTGACGCGCCCCGACCGGTTTGCTACGCTGCGGATGGAGGTGCGGATGCGCGCGTTGTTGTCGTTGTTGCTGATGTTGCCCGCCGTTTCCGCGCACGCGTGGGTGGCGGCAACCGTGGGTACCGGCTGCATGGATCGCTGGTACACGCCAGACCCGAAAGCGGTGGCGCTGACGATGACGGCCGATTCCGCTGGCCTTGGTGCAGTGGCCGCCGCGGACGTGCACGCGGCGCTGGTCGGCGCACTGCAGACGTGGAACACAGTGGAGTGCGACTTGTGCGCCGACTCCGGCGGCGCGGGCTGTGCGCCCAAAGTATGCGGCACCAACCCGCTGGGCGTGACAATCGCCGATGGCGGCATCGCCGCGCATACGCCATGGGGCCTGCCGTGCGGGGAAACCAACGCCGATGGCTCGTGCAAGACCGTCAAACCAAATGGCAATTTTGTTGTGGGCATTGAGCAGAAGAAGGACTGGCCGTGGAGCCAGTACGACCTCGCCCACACCGTCGTCACCACGAACAACGCGACGGGCGAGATTATCGACGCCGACATCCTCTTCAACGTGGTCCCCAACGCGGACGGCACCAAGTTTGCGTTTTGCGCCAACGATTGCGCCAGCCAGCCGTCGGCGTATCCGCTGTGCCTGCCGCTGACCCATGAGATGGGCCACGTGCTCGGTATGAACCACTCGCTGGTGACCAAGGCGACGATGGCGGCATCCGCCGTGCCGACTGACACCTACAAATGCCAATTGGCGGACGATGACATCCTGGGCATTTGCACGATCTACCGGACCACGTGCACCGGCGCGGCCACCAAGCCCTTCCTGCCCACCGCGACGTGTGCCGAGAATGCCAAGCTCAATGCCGCCGACGCGACGGGCGACGCGACCGGCACGGGACCGGAGCAGACCGTCGTTCCGCCCGCGTGCCAAGCCAGCCCGCACGCGAATTCCGCCTGGAGCCTGGTCCTGCTCGCTGGCGCCGCTACTGCAATCCGCCTTGGCTCGGGAAGACGACGAGCCAGACGGACGTGATCACGTAGTCCATGATGAGCACCGCCGCGGACGCGGTGACGACGGTGCCGGTCGTGGCCAAGCCCACGCCGCGACTGCCGCCCGACGCGTGGAAGCCGCGGTAGCAGCTGACGGCGCCGATGACCAAGCCGAAGAACGTGCCTTTGACCAGCGTGCAAGCGATGTCGTGTGGCGAAATCCACAGCCAGATTCGGCTGAAGAACTCGCCGCGGTCGATGCCGAGCACCTGCGTCGCCGCGACGTACGCGCCGAGCAGCCCGATGGCGTTGAAGCACATGGCCAGGAGCGGCACCATCAACGTGCAAGCGAGAATGCGCGGCGTCACGAGGTAGTGGATGGGATCGACGGCCATCGTCTCCAGCGCGTCGATTTGCTCGGTCACGCGCATGGTGCCGAGCTCGGTCGTCATGGCCGATCCGACCCGTCCGGCGACCATCAGCGCGGTGAGCGACGGTGCCAACTCGCGGACAAGCGAGATTGCGACTGTGCCGCCGATCAGCGTCTTGGCGTTGAAGAGTTCAAAGGCAACGGCCGTCTGGATGGCAAAAACCGCGCCGGTGAACACCCCGGTCAGCAGCACGATGCCCAGCGAGCCAACGCCGACAAATTCCAGAATCTGCGTCATGAGCGCGATGCGAAACGGCCGCCGCACGGTCTTGCCCAGCGCGGAAATCGTGAACAGCGTGATCGCGCCCAGCGTCTCAAACGGCTTGAGCAGGCGCGTCAACACGTACGGCGGATTTGCGGTTTGTGCCATCGTCATCGGGAACCCCATTGTCAGCGTAGCCCCGCGCTGCGGATGCGCCACTTTTTGCGCGGTTGCCGGCATCTGGCTGACGCGCCGCAGCCCGCGTGCTAGCCTCCGCCGCCCATGCAGCCGACCTTGCCGCCATCGCATCGCCTCGCCCGTCCGGGCACCGTCTATCTGGTCGGTGCCGGGCCAGGCGCGCCCGATCTCCTGACCTTGCGCGCCCTGCGGCTGCTGCAAAGCGCTGACGTCGTCGTCCACGATAGCCTTGTGCTGCCGGAGCTGTACGCCGACTTGCCGGCTCGCTGCATCGACGCGGGAAAACGTAGCGGAGATCATGGCTTGGGCCAACAGGGCATCCACGCGCTGCTGATCGATCTGGCGCGCCAAGGCAACGCGGTGGTGCGGCTCAAGGGCGGCGATCCCTATGTGCTGGGTCGAGGCAGTGAAGAGGCGCTCGCGCTGGCGGCAGCGGGCGTGCCGTGTGAAGTCGTGCCTGGTGTGTCGTCGTCGCTGGCGGCGCCGCTCCTGGCTGGGATTCCCTTGACGCATCGAGGGGTTGCCGATTCTTTCTGCGTCGTCTCCGCGCATCCGCAGCACGAAGGCCAACTGCCGGCGATTCCGCCGTTTGAGCCGCGCCGCACGCTCGTCATCCTCATGGGCGTCCACACGCTGCCGCATTGGCTGCCGCAGCTGCGCACGCTCGGCTATCCGGGAGACCTGCCGATCGCCTTCATCATGCACGCTTCGTGGCCGCAAGCGCGCGCGTGGCAATCGACGCTGGCGGCGTGCGAATCAGCCATCGCCGTCCATACGCTGAGCGCACCGGCAGTGGCGGTGATTGGCAACGTCGTGGCGCTGCGCGGGCAGTTGCCGCAGGAACGGTCATGACGCCGCTGGCGGTTGGCCTTCTCCTGCAAGGTCGGCGGGTGCTCGTCGTGGGCGCGGGTCCCGTCGCGCTGGGCAAGATTGAGCGGTTGTTGGCGTCGCGCGCGGTTGTCACCGTGGTGGCGCCGGATGTGCTCCCGGAGATCCGCGCCCTGGCGGCGCAAGGACGGTTGGCCATCGCGCAGCGGGAATTCGTTCCGCAGGATCTGGATGACGTGTGGTTTTGCCTGACGGCGACCGGCCGCGACCGCGTCGACATCGAAGTATTCGCCGCCTGCGAAGCCCGACACTTGCTGTGCAATGCCGCAGACGTGCCCGATGCGTGCAGCGTCTACCTGATGGCCCAAGAGGATGCCGGGCCGTTGACGCTCGCGGTGGGCACCAAAGGCGCGGCGCCGGGGCTCTCAGGTCGGCTCGCGCGCGAGGCGCGATCGGCGTGGCCAGCGGACGTCGCGGACCTCGTGGCGCGCTATGGCAGCGTGCGCCAGTGGCTCAAAGGGGCGCATCCGGGCATGGCCCAGCTATATCAGCGCACGGCGGCTTTGCGGTGGTTGGCTCAACAGCCGTGGGCATTTCTGCGGCGGCCGGAGCAGGAACTGCGCGAGGCCGTTGCGGCGGCGATGAAGTCCGAGCCGCCGCAACGTCCGCGCTGAATCAAATGCTTACGGCGTGCAGGGGCCGTTGGTGTACGTGAACGTGCCCGCGGGCGGATTGTAGTAGTCCGCCTGGCAGGCGTTCTGGTACGTGAAGCCGTCCGCGCCGCACACCGGCTGGTAGTTGCCGCTGCAGTTGCCGACGCACGCCGACGCGTACTGGAAGGTCCACGTGGCGCTGCCCGCGGTCAGGCAGTCGTATTCGCCCTGGTTCTGGAACGTGACGTACTGGTCGGGCTTGCCGGTCACCGTCTGCGACGCGCAGACCGGGTGGATGATGCCGTAGTCGACGTTCTCGCAGCAGCCCTTGGCCGTGTACAGCACGCCGCCCGCGCACGCGTCCGCGCTGGAGTTGCTGATGCCGGCGCAGTCGCCGACCGTCGCGCCTTCAGCGGCCGCGATGCACGCCGAACGGAAGCTCGTGCCAATCGTCAGGGTCTGGCCGTTCAGCAGCTTCTTCTTGGAGATGCCGCACACCGGCGAGCACGTGGCCGGGCAGCTCGGCGTCTTCTTGGCGTCGTAGCACGCGCCGTCGCATTCCTTGGTCATCGAGCCGGGCGCGCACGCCGCGGTCTTGGCCGTCGCGCCGTCAGGGTAGCAGCCGGCGATGTCGCAGTTCTCCATCTGGCACTGGTTGGTGTAGGTGCTGTTGTCCTGCTGCGCGCAGATCGGCTGGCCCTTGACCTTGCAGCCAGCGCCGCCGCTCGCGACCGGGTCGGTGCACTTGGCCTTGCAGGCGCCCTTGCTCGCGACCGGCGTCTTGCCGTCCGCCTGCATCTTGGCGTCGGGGAGGCAGCCGATTTCGCACTGATGCTCAACCGTGACTTTGGCGCCGGAATTCAGCGTCACGCAGTACGGCGACGCGGTCTTCATGTCAGTCGGCGTGCAGAGCGGGCAGGCGGGGCATTCGGAAGCCCACAGCTGGGTGCCCACTTCGCTCGGCCAGTTGATGGCGTTCAGCGCGCACATGGCCGCGCAATCGTTCGGGTAAGTCTTGAGATCGGGCTTGCCGACTTCCTTGAGCGTGCAGACCGGGAACGCCGGGCATAGCGTGCAAAGCGCGCAGCTGCCTTTGGCCTCGGGGCAGATCGGCGGGATCGGAATGTCCGGCTTGCTCGTGTCCACGTCAACGGCCACGTCTGAGCCCGCGTCGATCGCGTCCGGGGCATCGCCCTGGTCGGTCGAGGCATCCGCGTCGCCATGGCCGTCGGCCAGGTCGGTGGTGTCCGCGTGATCGGTCGTGTCAGTCGCGTCGTCGCCGTCGCGGTCAGCGTCAGAAGTGCCCAGATCGTCCGTGGATCCGTCCTGTTCGGTGACGGTCGTGTCGTCGGTCGCCGTCGTCTTGGTGCCGCAGCCGACCAAGCCGAAGCTGGCCACAAGGCTGCCTACCGCCAGAAATCGACAGAGCGTCGAGACGCGAAAGCTAAGCAAAATTCGAGCGTTCATGATGTGGCCTCGCATACAAGTTCAGTCAGTTTCGACGGCGCGTTCGGGGGCGAGTCTGCCATTTGGGCAGCGCGGCGACGGCTAACAACCGACTTCCCCTAAGCCGGATGCGCCGAATCTTCGGCAAGTGTAGCAATAGCCGTTGAAGTTGTCACGGATTCGACGGGAAGCGCGGTAGATGTGCTAGGATGCCGCGCCTGGAGGCTTGAATGCGCGCAAATACTGGTGTCTCGATGTCCCGGCTCCTGTCCCGATGGTGGCTCCTCGCCCTGTGCAGCCTCGCGGCGTGCGCGGCGCCCGACGCGGCTTCCTCTGACGTCGGCGTGACCGACGACGGCGCTGGCGGAGACGGCTTGAGCAGCGACACGACAACGAACGTCGGCAACTGCATCCCCGTCTCCGGCGATCCGACGCTCATCCGCCTCCGCGGCACGGTCTGGACCGGCGACGTCACCCTCAACGACGGTGAAGTGTTCCTCTCCGCCAAGACCGGCAAGATTCTCTGCGTGGGCGCCGACTGCAGCAGCACGCCGGACGCCGACAAGGCCACCGTCTTGTGCACGGACGGCATCATCACGCCGGGCCTGATCAATCCGCACGACCATGGCACGTACAACCACTTGCCGCGCTGGCAGCACACCAAGAAGTACGGCGATCGCTACCAGTGGCAGGGCGACGCCAGCTACAAGGCGTTCAAGGTCTCCCAGCAGACGACGTTCACCAAAGCCAAGTGCGAAGTGGTCAAGTGGACGGAATTGCGTGAAATCGTTGCCGGCACGACGTCGATCCAGGGTGTGACTTCGTCGGTGCCGCTCTGCGCCAAAGGCATGGTCCGCGACTTGGACGACACGCACGGCGCGAGCGGCCTGACCGGCTACATGATCGACACGCAGGTCACCAAGATCGGCGGCACGGCGGCGGCGGACGCGGCAGCTTGGGCGGCGGGCCTGAAGAACGGCACCTCGGCGGGCCTGATCCTGCACCTCGGCGAAGGCGTCGACGCGGGCTCCAAGGCGGAGTGGTACACGCTTGTCGACAAGGGCCTCGCGCTCCCGGGCGTCGCGCTCATTCACGCGACGGGCTTGGGCGGCGCGGAACTTGCCGATGCGCATCAGGTCGGCGTGAAGCTGATTTGGTCGCCGCAGTCCAACCTGGATCTCTACGGCGACACGACGCGAATTCCGACCGCGCTGAATCTCGGCATGACCGTCGCGCTTGGCCCGGACTGGACGCCGTCGGGCTCGATGAACCAGCTGGACGAAATGAAGTGCGCCAAGAAGCTGAGCGACAAGCGCTGGGGCGGCATGCTGACGGACGACATGCTCCTGCACATGGTCACGACGGAGGCGGCCAAGGCCCTCGGTGCGGGCGCGGACATCGGCCGCTTGGCCACGGGCTATCTCGCGGACATCTCCGTGTTCTCGGGCGATCGCAGCAAGCCGGCAACGTCCGTGATCGCCGCGCGGCCGGAAAACGTGAAACTCGTGCTGATCGGCGGCAAGCCGGTGTACGGTGACGAAGCGCTGGTGTCCGCGCTGCAGCCGACCGGATGCGATGCGTTTGATGCGTGCGGCCAGAAGAAGTCGATCTGCATCAAGGACGCGACGCTCGACAAGGGCATCCAGAGCTGGACGGACATCCAGACCGTGCTCCAGACCACGCTGGCGGCGGCGCTGGCGGCGGACAAGCCCGCGGCGGGCTACACCTACGGCTACAACCTGTGGCCGCTGTTCAAGTGCGGCGCGGAGGCCGATGCGCTTATCAACTGCGACGTGACGGGCGCGGAGCCAAGCGCGGGCGACAGCGATGGCGATGGCCTGGCCAACGCGGCGGACAACTGCCCCAACGTGTGGAATCCCGACCAGAGCGACATCGACACCGACAAACAGGGCGATGCCTGCGACGTGTGCCCGATCGTGGCCAACGCGACCGTGTGCCCCAAGCCCGGGCCGGACGACCTGGACGGCGATGGACTGGCCAACGCGGCGGACAATTGCCCGAACCTGGCGAACGCCGATCAGAAGGACACGGACGCGGACGGCAAGGGCGACGTGTGCGATCCGTGCCCGACGCTGGCCAACCCGGGCGCTTCGCCGTGCCCAGTGCTGCCGGCGGACGTGACCGCGATCAACCAGAACCTCGGTAACGGCATTGCGGGCCAGCAGGTCAAGACCAACGTGCTCACGGTGACGGCGACGAAAGCCGCCAAGGGCGCCGTGCCGCCGCGCGTGTGGGCGCAGCAGGTTCCGGCGATCCTGTACGGCGGCATCGAGATGCAGATGGCGACTGCGCAGGCGCTGCCCAAGCTGGGCCAACAGCTGACGGCGACGGGCGTGGTGGCTGATCTGAACGGGCGGCGCATCCTCCAGAACACGACGCTGCAAAACGCGGGCGGCATTGCGCTGGCGGTGCCGCTGATGGTCGATGTGACGGCGCTGACCGACAACGCGCTGTCGCCGGCGTACCGCGCGCTGCTGGTGCAAGTGGGCCCGGTGACCGTGACGCAGCAGAACGCGGACGCCGATCCGGCCAAGCCGACGCAGGATTTTGGCGAGCTGCTGGTGACCGGTGATTTCCGCATTGACGACGAACTCATCACCTGGGCGACCGACATGGCGCGACCGGCGGTCGGCGATGCATTCCAGTGGATTCGCGGTCTTGTGTTCTACTCGTTTGGCAACGACAAGCTGATTCCGCGCGCCGCCAGCGACTTTCAGAAGTAGTCAGGCCCGCAAACCGCGTGTAGGCTTCGCCGCCGCGCGTCATGCCGATGCGCCGGCGAGCCGCTTTTCAAACGGGGAACGACCATGACTCAAGAGAATCTGAAAATTGCCAAAAACACTGTTGTCACGCTGGATTATGAGCTGCGCCTCGCGGATGACGAGGTCATCGACAGCTCTTCTGACGGCGAATTCTGCTTCCTCGTCGGCTTTGAGAACGTCGTGCCCGGTCTGGAGACGCAGCTGATCGGCCTCACCACGGGCGACACACGCGAGATCGCGGTCAGCCCGGAAGACGGCTACGGCGTGCGCGACGAAGACAAGATCGTTGTAGTGCCGCGCGATGCGCTGCCGGAAGACTTCGAGATCGAGATCGGCCTCCCGCTCGAGCTGGAAGACGAGTCGGGCGAGTCGTCCATGGCGTTCATTGCCGGCGTGCGTGGCGATGAAGTCGTGCTCGACCGCAATCACCCGCTCGCGAGCGAGACGCTGCGTTTCCGCATCACGGTTGGCGCGATTCGCGAGGCGACGAAGGAAGAGCTGAAGCACGGGCACGTCCACGGGCCAGGCGGCCACCACCACCACTAGTCGTCGCGCTTCGCAGCTCGGCCGACACGCGGCTTACGTCCTCGCAGGCCTCGGTCGCGTACGGGAGTACGCTCGGTCGGCCTGCTGCGGGCGCGCTCGCGTCTCGGCTCGAGCTGCTGTGCGCGACTGGTGGATTCGCGGATGAGGGATGGCCGGTCGGGGATTCACGGCTGTCGCTTCGCGAGCCGCTGGGAAAGGACGCGTCGTCGCTTCGCTGGCCGCTGGGGATTCAGGGCTGTCGCTTCGCTAGCCGCTGGGCAAGGACGCGCCGTCGCTTCGCTGGCCGCTTGGGACGAGCGCGATGTCGCTTCGCCGCCCCTTCATGCGCCACATCCTCGACAGGAGCGGGAGCTGTCAGCAGCTCTGCTTCGGCGGTGCGGGCAAAAACGCGAACACGGCCCAGGCGAACCTGGACCGTGTTGGCTTACTTGCTTGGTTTTGGTGACCCCAGCGGGATTTGAACCCGCGTTAACGGCGTGAAAGGCCGGTGTCCTAACCTGGTTAGACGATGGGGTCGTCGGGACGAACAGAAACAATAACTTTGGAACGGTGAGCCGGGAGGGGTTCGAACCCTCGACCAACAGATTAAAAGTCTGCTGCTCTACCGGCTGAGCTACCGGCTCGCTGCGACGCAAGCGGCTGCTTGTGGCACCGACTTGGACTCGCGCCGCTCGCGCTCGGCGAACGGCCGGCGGAGTCTAGAGACATTGCGCCTTCCGGTCAAGCAGCCGCGGCCGAAGAGTTCGCAGTCCTTGGCTCAGGACTTGTGTTCCTGGTCGCGATCGAGCTTCGGCGTTGCATCGATCTCGCCGCTCTGGGAGATCTCGCGCTCAGCGTCGCGCTGGGCTTTCTTGAAGTTGCCAATGGCCTCGCCCATGCCCTTGCCGAGCTGCGGCAGCTTGGTGGCGCCGAACATGACGACGATGATGCCAAAGATAACAAGCAGTTCTGTGGTGCCCAACATGGCGTGCTCCAAGCCGAGCGTCCCGCGCTCTGTTAGCGTGATTCCTGTAGAAACGATGCCGAACATGAATCCTCTACCGGCGTTGCGGACATGGGGACCGGCTGTCGGCCCACACACCCGTGCCTTCATCATAACACAACCGGCTGTCAGCGCTAGGTAATCCGCTCGTGCAATTGCCGGTACAGCTCAGCCGCAGCGTCGTGCTCGGCGATCTTTTTGCTGCCGCCCTCGCCGTGCGCGGTCAGCAGCGTCTCGCCCAGGCGCGCAACCGCCGCCACGCGGAACTTGCGCAGGTGCACGGGGCCTTCCTCGCCTTCCAGCGTGTAGATCGGGGGATGCAGGCCGGCGCGCTGCAGCAGCTCCTGCACAGCCGTCTTCCAATTCGCCGTATTGGCCGAGAGCGCGCCTGGATCCAGGCTGTCAGTCTGCTGCAACTGTTCGATCATCAGCTCGATCGCTTCGCCGAACAGCCGCATCACAACTTCGCGCGCCGCGTCGTAGCCGCCATCCAGGAAGACCGCCCCGATCAGCGCTTCCATCGCGTCTGCGAGCACCGACGGCCGGTGGCGTCCGCCGGTTTGGTCCTCGCCGCGTCCCAGTTTCAGCGCCAAGCCCACGCCCAGCCGCTCGGCGATGACCGCCAAACTCGACTCGCGCACAAGCTGGGACTTCATCACCGTCAGCTCGCCTTCCTTGCGCTCGGGCAGCCGCTGCACCAGTTCCTGCGTGATCGTCAGACCCAGCACAGCGTCACCGAGGAACTCAAGCCGCTGGTTGTCCTCGCCGCCCGGGGCATTTTCATTGCGCCAGGAAGGATGCGTCACCGCAGTCACAAGCAAGTCCGTGTCCGAAAAACCGTGGCCCAAGCGGGGCGCCAGCGCGCCGATGCCCGCCAGATAGTCGTGGATCGCGATGGCCGGGCGGGAGAGCCGGCGCTCGCGATGCGTCATCGTCCGGTCGTCGTTCATGCTACCGCCTCAGTTTCGCCGCTGACTTGTGTGGCAGCGGCGATGATGCCGCCACCGAGGACGCGATCGCCGTCATAAAGTACGCCGCTCTGGCCGCGACCTGCGGCAAACAGTTCGCCCAGCACGGTCAACGTCACCACGCCGTCCGCCGATTCCTGAATGCGCGCCGCCACGGGCTTGCCACGATGGCGCACTTGCAGGCCCAATTCCGTTCCCACCGCTGGCGGCGCGCCGATCCACGACAGATTGCGCAGTTGCACCCGCGTCGCCCGCAGCGCTTCATGCGGCCCCACGACGATCGTGCCGTCGGGGCGCTTGTCGACAACGAAAAGCGGCGAAGCCTCCGGCTTTTGCGGCGGCAGGCCAAGCCCGTGACGTTGGCCGACCGCGAACCCGGCGATGCCGGCGTGACGTCCCAGCTGAGTGCCGGCAAGATCGACGATGGCGCCAGGCCGTGCGCCGCGTTGGCCAGCGACGAAGTCGCGCGGCGTGCTCGCAGCGACGAAGCAGACGTCCATCGACTCGCGCTTTTCGGCAGTTGGAACGCCCAAGCGCGCCGCGTGGCCCCGGACCTGCGTCTTGTGCCAGGAACCGAGCGGAAAGCGCACAAAAGCGCCGACATCGGCGGTCAACGGATGGAGGAAATACGACTGATCCTTCTGCGGATCGGCGCCGCGCCGCAGCTCCGGCTGGCCGTCGGCGTCCAGATCGAGGCACGCGTAGTGACCGGTCGCCAGCGCCTGGGCGCCGAGCGCGCGCGCTTCCTGCACCAGCACTTCAAACTTGAGCGTGCGGTTGCATTCGACACACGGATTGGGCGTGTCCCCGCGATCGTAGTCGGCGACGAAGCGATCGATGACCGCACGGGCAAAGACTTCGCGTTCATCGAGCGTGTAATGGCGAATGCCGAGGGACCAGGCCACGGAGCGGGCATCGCGGGCGTCTTCCGGTGCGCAGCAGGTGCCGGCGCGGCCGATCATCGCGGGATCGACGTCGTACAAGCGCGCGGTCAAGCCAAAGACTTCATAGCCAGCTTCAACGAGGAGCGCGGCGACGGCGCTGGAATCGACACCACCGGACATGGCCACGGCGACGCGGGCGCCAACCGGCAAGCGCATCACGGCGCGCATCTCAGCGACGACTTCAGCGGGCGCGCGTGTGTCGCCCGCTTCTGCGAGCAGATCGGTCCAAGGACGCGGCGTTTGGGGCAGGGCACAAAGGGTCATCAGTGCGAACGTCGCCCGCATGGGGACGGAAAAAGGACCGCGGCAAAGAATGAACGGTCTCCCGCAGGGTACCACACCCCGCCGCTCACGCAACGCAAACGCGTCGCGACGCTGGCGTGCGCGGCAACGATTCGGTCACAACTGGCGCAGATGCGGACCGCGGACGCGTGGCAAGAGGCTCGGCAGGAGTTGGATGACCCGGTCGATTTCCCCAAGCGTCGTCTGGGGGCCCAAGGAGAAACGCAGCCCGCCGCGCGCTTGCATCGCCGTCTGCCCGCAGGCCAGCAGCACGTGGGAAGGCTCCTGCGTGCCGGACGCGCAAGCCGCGCCCGAGGACACGCAGACGTGCTCGAGATCCAGCGCCCGCACCAGCCGCGCGCCGTCAACCCCCGCCCACGCGACGTTCAGCACGTGGCCCGTCTCCAGGTGCGGCGGGACGTCGCCATTGCGCGCAACCTGCCCCGTGGCCTGCAACCCTTGCCACAGGTGATCGCGCAGTTGCCGGAGCCTCGGCATCGCCGCCAGCCGCTCCGGCAGCATCCCAAAGGCTGCCGCCATGCCGATCGCGCCGAGCAGGTTCTCCGTGCCGCCGCGCAGGCCGTCTTCCTGATGCCCCGCGACAAGCGGCTGCAGGCGTTGCCCGCGACGCAACCAGAGCGCGCCAATTCCCGCCGGACCGCCCGCCTTGTGCGCTGACAGGCTCGCGAGGTCGACACCCAGCGCGTTCAGGTCCAGTGCAACCCGTCCCGGCGCCTGGGTCGCGTCGCAGTGGAAAACCGCGCCGACGGCGTGCGCGCGCGCGGCCAAATCGGCGATCGGGTAGATGCCGCCCAGCTCGTTCTGCACGGCCATCAGGCTGACAAGCGTCGTCGGTTGCTGGAGCGCCGCGGCGTAGGCCGCGCCATCCAACTGGCCCGCGGCGTCGACCGGCACTTCCACGATTTCCACGCCGCGCAGCCGCAGCGCCTTCACAAGCGCGCCGATCGACGGATGCTCAACGGCGCTCGTCACGATGCGCACCGGCAAGGGCGTCCAGGGCGCAGTCAGGACGCCGTGCCACGCCAGGGCATTGGCCTCCGTCGCACCGCTCGTGAACACGATCTTGCCGCCCGCGCCGCCCACTGACGTCAGGACCGCCTTGCGCGCCTGCTCCAACAACGCGCGCGCCGCCTGACCGCGGGCGTGCAACGACGACGGGTTGCCCAATTCCAGCGCCATCGCAGCAGTGATCGCCGCGCGCGCTTGCGGGCTGAGCGGGGTCGTCGCGTTGGCGTCCAGGTCAATCATCTGCAACTTCGCCTTGGTTGGTTGACGGGAACGGCCAGTCGTCGTCAAATGCCGCCCCGGCCAAAACGGGGAGGGCAACCGTGGTAGCATTGCACGCAAACGAACGAACTGAAACTTGTGGCGTCGCCAATCGCTGGGCGTACGCCGCGCGCGCTGCGCTCGCAGCTGCGGGCTTGCTGTATGGCACCGCGGCGTTTGCCGATGACGCGCCGGCTGCCGTCGCGGTTCCGGCTGCGACGACGCCCGCCACGGGTTCGCTGCTCGACCAGATGGACGCGGGCACGCCGGCGGCCACGACGACGTCGAGCGGTACCACGTGGGACGTCCCGGCCGCGCCGCCTGCGCCGACCTATCCGTACGTCGACTACCACGGCTACTTCCGCTTTCGCCCGGACCTGATCAGCAATGGCCATCTGGGCCAAGCCGCCGTCAACGCGACGCAGAGCAACAAGGTCGTCACGACGAGCGCCATCTTGCCGCCGCTCTCCCTCTGGCCGTCCAACAACGCCGGCTCGCAATACGCTGCGCAGGTCGGCAAGGCCGCCGCGGAATCGACCCTCGCGGGCGCCAACATGCGCATCCGCTTCGCGCCGACCATCCACGTGAGCGACACCATTCGCATTTTCACGACGTTCGACATCATGGACAACTACGTGATGGGCAGCAATCCGGACTACGCCGGCGCGCTGCAGCGTCCGGACGTCCCGCTCGTCGCGTTCAGCACGTCGATGCGTCCCGGCGTCATCGCGGTCAAAGAAGCGTACGCCGAATGGAAGACGATGCTCGGCGTCCTGCGCGTCGGTCGGCAGGCGTCCAACTGGGGCCTTGGCATCTTTGCCAACGGCGGCGGCGGCGATGGCTGGGACGGCGGTCGCCCGACGGAATACTACGGCGGCCCGCGCCAGACGTGGGAAGGCGCCGGCTACGACGCTGACTTTGCCAGCTACGCGGATCGCATCGCGTTTGTCACCAAGATCGGCCCGGCTTACGTCGCGCTGGCGTACGACTTTGCGTCGCAGGGCATGACGGCCATCGACACGACGCGCCCCGACGGCCAGGCGCGCGACATGGAAGAATCCGACGACGTGCGTCAGGCGTCGATCTCCATTTTCTCCAAGCCGATGACGCCGACGGAAGTGGACGCGCGCAAGGCCGCGTTGCTCGACAACCACGAGTCGGTCTTTGACTGGGGCGTCTACGCGATGTACCGCTCGCAGACCAACGACCTCGCCAGCAACTCCTCAACGTCCGACTTGACGTTGAACGACGCGCTCAAGGGCAAGTCCAACCAGCTCATGCCGCGCGGCGCCACGGCGTTTTCCGGTGACTTGTGGCTCCGCTTTGAGAAGCGCATCGCGTTTTCCCGCCGCCTCGTCATTGAACTGGAAGCGGCGATGCTGACCGGTCACGTTGACGACGCCAACACGCTCGTCGGCAGCACCGCCAAGGTCCGCGACATCAGCATGTACGGCGGCGCGCTCAAGTCCGCGTACCAGAATGAAGGCATCGGCGTGTACTTTGAAACCGGCCTCGCCAGCGGCGACGACACCGGCTGCTTTGGCGTCTACCCGGTCGCCGGCGACGCGTCCTGCACGCTGTCCACCGCTGACGGCAAGGCCAACAACAGCATCACGGCGTTCAAGTTCCACAAGAACTACCGCGTCGACAACCTGCTGTTCCGCGACATCATCGGCGCCGTCACCAACGCGATGTACTTCAAGCCGACGTTCTCGCTCAACGCCTATCCGTTCTACTCGCCGCAGCAGCTCGGCGTCGACGTTTCCGTCATGAAGGCGATCGCCATGAACGCGGCCGGCACTCCCGGCGGCGGCTCCGACATCGGTTGGGAATTCGACGCGCGCGGCTTCCTCGGCCAGAAGGGCCTCTTTCTCGCGCAGGTCTCGTTCGCCTACGCCATCACCGGCGACGCGTTCAACCTGAAGAACGGCTGGTACGGCGCGCAGGTCGACAGCACCACGAGCGTCAACGGCGTCAAGGTCATCGTGCCGGAGAACGCGTGGCGCATCATGGGCCACATGTCCTTGATGTTCTAGACAGCGCGGCTGTCCCGGGTCAAAAACACGTGAATCATTTCAATCGGAAGAACGGCGAACTGTTCGCTGAAGACGTCTCCTTGGCGCAGCTCGCGACCGCGGTCGGCACGCCGACTTACGTCTACTCCCAGGCGACCATCACGCGGCATTTTCACGCGGTGGATCAGGCGCTTGCAGGCGTGCCGCACACGATTTGCTATGCCGTCAAGGCGTGCTCCAATCTGGCGGTCTTGTCGCTGCTGGGCCGCCTCGGTTCGGGATTTGACATCGTGTCGCTCGGCGAGCTGCGGCGCGTTCAGGCTGCGGGCGGGGATGCCACCAAGGCGGTCTTCTCCGGCGTTGGCAAGCGCGACGACGAGATCGCCGCGGCGTTGGCGGCGGGCGTCCATTGCCTGAACGTCGAGTCCGCGGGCGAGCTTGCGCGCATCGAACGCGTCGCGCGGAACCTGGGCGTGCGCGCGCCCATCAGCCTGCGTGTGAATCCGGACGTCGACCCCAAGACCCACAAGTACATCGCCACGGGGCTGCGCGAGTCCAAGTTCGGCATCGCGATGCCGGATGCCCGCGCGCTCTATTTTCAGGCCGCCGCGAGCGACCACATGCGCGTCGTGGGCGTCGATTGCCACATTGGTTCGCAGATCCTGGAAGTCGCGCCGTTCGCCGAAGCGATCGCCAAGGTCCTTGAACTTGTGGCGGATTTGCGCACGGACGGCATCTCGCTGGAGCACATCGACGTGGGCGGCGGCCTGGGCATTCCGTACGACGACGAGAAGCCGGCCAGTCCGGAACTCTGGGGCCAGACCGTCAAGTCGCTTGTTGCCGGCACGGGGCTGCACGTCATCGTCGAGCCCGGGCGCGTGATTGTCGGCAACGCCGGCTTGCTGCTGACCCGCGTCATCGGCAAGAAGCAGCATGATGACAAGGAGTTCGTCATCGTCGACGCCGCGATGAACGACCTGATTCGGCCCGCGCTGTACGACGCCTATCACGCGATTGAGCCCGTTGCGACGCACGCGAATCGGCCGCTGCGGACGGTGGACGTCGTCGGTCCTGTGTGCGAGTCGGGCGACTTCCTCGCGGTGGATCGGCCCTTGCCGGAAGTGCAGGAGGACGAACTGCTCGGCGTCTTTGGCGCTGGCGCATACGGCATGGCGATGGCGTCGAACTACAACAGCCGCCCGCGCCCCGCGGAAGTGCTGGTGAGCGGCGCGCAGTGGGCGGTCGTGCGGCCGCGCGAGACGCTGGAAGCGCTGTGGCAAGGCGAAGTTATCGCGGACCTGGGTGACTGAACCGCGCCGGGAAGTCCGCAAAGTGCCGCGTAAGTGCGCAAAAATTGCGGTATTCACCGCTGCGTCCGGCATGACAAGCCCATGAATTTGCGTCAGAACGTCAATACGGGCATTCTGGCACGGCACTTGCTCTGTACAGTGCTTGCAGGGACGCGCAGGCGCGCGGCGACGGGATCCATGAACACGCAGGTCCGACATCCAGAACGCGGGACGACGCTCCTCGAGCTGCTTGTCGGCTTGGCGATCCTGAGCGTGCTCGCGGGGCTGGCGATTCCGGGCGTGATGTCGCTGTGGCGGAGCTACAACGTCCGCGCGGCTGCCGACGACTTGATTCAGTCCGTTGACTACGCCCGCACGCAGGCGCAGGCCAACCGGCGCGCGTACGTGATCACGCTGGGCGGGACGTCCAACAACGCGCCGCTGGCTTTTGACGTGTGGCAGGGCACCGGCACCGGCTGTGCAAGCTGGATCGGTGGGCAAAAAGTCCGGTCGATCAACTACAAGCCGACCAATCCCAAGAACCTCAGCCCCGTGCAGATCAGCCGGTTTGCGCCGCTGGATCTGGCCAATAACACGGCGCACCTGTGCATCAAGCCCGACGGCCGCGTGCTGCGCGCGGACTTGTCGCTCCCGTATTCGCCGCCGATCGGCAGCACGCTCGGCGCGGGCGACGTGGTGATTGAGCTTGCGCGGGTGGAAGGCGGGACGGTGCTGGGCAATCCGGTGCAGGTGCAGGTCGGCTACAACGGCACGGCGCGGATCGTCGTTGGACGGCCGATTGAAGATCTCTTTGGCAGCGGCGCGGGAGGCTTGCCATGACGCACTTGCGCAACCAGCGCGGCTTTTCGATGGTGGAATTGCTGGTTGGCGCCGCGGTGGCGCTCATTGGCCTCTACGCCAGCTTGAACATGGCGATTTACGCGCTGCACGCCAATCAGGAGCGCCGGGACGCGATCGCCGCGGAGCAGTACGCCGAGCACGTGCTCTCGACAATCCAAGCGGAAGCGGTGTTCTGGACGGACGTGCTGCCGCCGCAAGTGGGCTGGTACCTGTTCCGCCTGCCCGCCTTCGCGCAAGGCGCCACGACGGGTTGGCAGCTCGTGCCGGGCGTGGACCAAGCTGACGACAAGCGCGTCGGTCGCATGGGCGCGGACTGGATTTACGACGGCGGCATCCGCTTTGAGATCCCGGCGGAGCGCGGCGTCAGTTACTGTGGCTTCTGGCGCCTGACGTGGGTGACGGATTCGCTGGCGCGCGCGGACGTGAAAGTGGCGTGGCAGCGCCCGCAGCTCAACGTCGACAAGTACAAGGATTGCCCGGTGACGATGACGGATGATGTAGGCAACGTCGGCACGATGACCCTGCCGGCCATGGTCATGAAGAACGTCTATGTTCAATAACCGCCACAATTCGCGACCGTTCTTCGGCTTTTCGCGCGGCTTCAACCTGATTGAACTGCTGATGGCGCTGGCGCTGGCGACTATCGTCTTCATGGCGTCCGTCCAGATGTTCGTGAAGCAGTCCGAGGTGATGTCCCAGCAGAACGACCTCATCGACATGAACCGCGAAGCGCGCTTCGCCCTGGAGCATCTGCGGCAGGATTTGACCTCACTCGGTTCCAACAGCACGCCCAATTCCGGCGTCGATCCGCTGGTGTGTCCCAAGCCGGCGCTGGATCTGCGGGCGCTGCAACTGAGCGTGGATGACAGCTATTCGATGGATGTGGCGCTCGATCCATTTGTCCAGCCGGTGTCGATCAAGCTGTTTGGCAGCCTGGACGTCAAGACGCGCTGGCACACGACGGCGATTGAAGGCACCACAGTGCGTCTCCTCGACGACGGCACGCTGCCGACGACGGAGGCGACGTGGAACGTCATCTTCTCCCCCGATCGCTACGTTCGGCTCGGCGGCGCGGACGGCTCCATGATGTACTTCCCGATCGCCTCGACCAACTTTGGCGCCAAGACGCTCAACGTCGTCGGCACCATTCCGCGCCAAGGCAACGGCCAGGTCTGCGGCTACCTGGGCATGGGCGCCAACTACACCGTCGATGTGCAGAACTTCGTGCGCTACCGCATCGTGACCGACAACCGTCCCGGCGCGCCGCGGCGCACGGATGGCCAGCCGGAGAACACGCTGTTGGTGCGCGAGCGGCTGGACCTGAACGGCGTGACGATCGTGGCGCAGACGATTTTGGCGGAAAACGCCGTCGACCTCGGGGTGTTTGATATGCTGCTGGACATCGATCCAACGCCGCAGACGCTGAAGATCAAGTACATGCCGACGGCGGCGGACGTGGTGCTGGCGGGCGGTGGCGGCGTGCTGGGCTATCAAGGCGCCGCGACGCCAGAGGCGCTGCGGTCGATGACGGTCAAGGTGACGGTGCGGTCGAGCTGGCCGGACAAGAACTTGGTGCACAGGCCGCGTTCGCAGCTTTTTGCCCCGCTGGAGACTTGGAAAGTGGCCGACGACCAACGCGGCATCTATCCGACAATCACGCTCGCGGGGCGCATCGCCATGCCGACGATGATGTCCCGCAACCTGTGAGGCCCACGATGGTGACGACGCAGACCCAGACGCCAACCGTGCCCGACCCGCAGCATCGCCTGCGCGAACGCGGCATGATCTTGGTGACGACGCTGGTGTTCCTGTCGCTGGTTACCGTGCTGTGCAGCGCGGCGATTGTGCGGACTTCCAATGACATTCGCGAAGGCGGCGCCCAGCGCATCAGCCAAGCGGCGCTGCGGCTGAGCGAAGCGGGCGCGATGGGCACCGTGGCGCTGGCGTCGCAGATGCAGCTCGGTTTTGGCGACTACGTTGCGGCGCGCAACAACATCCTCACGATGGCCGACGTCGGCGCTTCAACCATTGACACGACCGCGCCGGACGGCTCGTTTGGCCGTGAATTCGCCGCGATTTCGCCGATTGGCTTCTCCACGCTCGTCTCGGAGTCGGACATGTCCGCGGCCGTGCCGGGTTACGACGCCGCGCGCTACTGTTTCAAGACTTACAAGATGGTCACGACGTCCCAGATTGGCCAAGCGACGCCGACCACCCTGCTGCAAATCGAGCAATCGGGCCAGCAGGCGATCCAGACCTACTTGACGGTTGGCCCCGTCCTCTGCGGTCCCTGAGCGAGGTGTCTCATGCGGCTGCTGCTTCTCCTTCTTGTGTCCTTCGTCGCCATTCCCGGCGCGTTTGCCCAGACGACCGCGCTGCCAGAAGTGCTGTTCGTCGTCGATACCTCCCAGTCGATGCAGTACAAGGTCGGGAGCAACAACTTGCCGGTCTGTGAGTCGGCGGATCCTGCCGTGCCGGACGAGCGCTCGCGCTGGAACATCGTGCGCGAGGTCATCGGCGGCACGTTCGCCAATTTCCAATGCCAGTTGCAGCCGCTGCCGCTGCCGCCTGAAGCGGTCAATCCGCCGCCGCAGCTCCTGGGGACGCCGCAGTGCATTCCGGGCTTGGGGATGACGCTCACGACGCCCTACGTCGCGCGGCCGATGCTGTCGGCTGGTATGGCGTCGCGTACGTTCCCGGTCGGCGCGACTGGCCCCGACGACCCTGCGGCCTCGTTCCAGACTACCTGGAGCGGCGGAACGTACACGCTGCGGGCGATGTGGCTGCAATTCGACCTGAATGCAGTGCCGCAAGCGAGCCTCTGGGCGGGCGCGAGCGTGGACATTCCCGGCAATCTGCTGAACCTGGACGTGCAGACGACGCAAGTGCAGCTGGTGCTCTCGCCGTACAATCCGCCCCAAGCTGGCGTGGACCTGTGCGGCATCGCCCAGGCTTCGCAGACGGTGTTGACCGCGCCGTTCACGCTGCCATCGACGGGCGCGTCGTTCCAGGCGACGACGCTGTCCATGCCGCTCACGGCGCAAGGCGCGACGATCCTGGAAGGGATGCGGCAGACCGGCGCGGCGGCTGTATCGGTCGCGCTTGTCCCGGTCGGCCTGACTTTTGACAACAGCTGCACCAACGTATCCGGCGGGCCCAAGACCAACGTCCAATTCGTGCCCAGCTCGACGAGCCCGCTGTCCTCGGCTTCCCCCTCGCTGACGATCGCGACCGGTGTGCCATGCCCCGCTGAAGGGCCCACGATGCATTCGGTTGCGATCGGACTGCAGGCGGATGGCTCGCTTGCTTCCGTGCCCAGCGGCATGGACGGCGTGATGGACGTCTTTGGCCTGAACGCCAAATTCGCCTTCCTCGCCGGCGACAACGTGATGAACAAAGGCACGACGGCCACCTCCGGCTTCAGCTACGCCGACGACCTCGCGTCCATCTGGGGCACCATCAACATGGGGCTCGCGGATCCGTACCTGAACGGCACGGTGAGCGTGCCCATCACCGGTCCCGACGCCTTGGCCGATCGCGCGGCGACCTACGCCGCCATCCAGAGCGCGCTCAGCCAGATTCGCCCCAACGGTCCGACGCCGACCGGCTCGGCGCTGATGGACCTGCTCGCATACATCGGTCCGAGCACGTTCATGGACCCGCACTTCCACACGGCGGTGCAGGATCCAACGTACGGCGACCCGTACCTGTCCTGCCGCAAGAAGGTCGTCGTGCTGCTGACCGATGGCGGCGGCAACTTGCACAACGGCACGAGCGATGGCCGAGCCGCGGCGGTGCAGGCGGCGGCGACGCTTTTTGCCAGGAACATTCAGGTCTTTGTGTTTGCGATTGGCTATGCAGCGGGCAGCACGCCGACCGGACCCGACTGGCAGTTTCTGAGCGACGTCGCGGCCGCGGGCGGCACGCAGTACCCGCGCATCGTCAACACGCCCGATGACGCCATCTCCGCCCTTGCGCCGGCCATCGATGCCGCGGCGCTGAACGGCGTGGTCCTGACGCGGCCGGTGTTCACGACGTCGACCGGCGCCGTCAACGATGTGCAGCACAGCTTTCAGACCATCAGCATTTTTGACCTGAGCCAACCGCTGCGCACGCGCGGCATCGTGGAGCAGCGGATCTTCAAGTGCGATGCGGCGTGCAAGTCGGACGCCCAGCCCAACCGCGCGCAGGCTTGCACCATCATCAACTATCAGGATCGCCTGCGCGCCCGCACGCTCGCGCGCCGCCTGTACACGCACACGTTTGGCGTGCGCCGCAACCTGGACAAGCTCACCATCTCGCCGCTGGACCTGGGCATTGCGACCGTGGGGCAGATTGCCCACCTGCAGTTGCAGACGGATACGAGCTGTGCGACGTCAGGCGTGTTCGATTTGTCCGTCCCGGCGCAGCGGCTGGCGTACCGCGATGATGTCCTGGCGACGCTGCGCGGCGACCTGGGCACCTGCCGGCAGAATCACCCGCTCGGCGCACCGTCCCGCGCCCAGCCCGCGCTGCTGGAACCTGCCGCGCGTCTGCCGATTCGCGATCCGTCCTTCCGCACCTACGCGACGACCGTTGTGCCGCCCAATGGCGTCTACACGACCGCGAACCAGCCCGGCTCGGCGCTCCGGCCCACGATGCTGTTCGTCGCGACGCACGATGGCCTCCTGCACGCGTTTCGCACGGACGAGGACCCGGCGATTACGACGCAGGACGCGTCGCTGGCCGGCGACGAAATGTGGTCGTTCCTGCCGCGCTTCAGCCTCTCGCGCGTTGCGCAGATGAAGCTGGTGACGTCGCCCGACGCGTCGTACCTCAACGCGCCGATCACCGCGCAGCACGTGCTGCTGTCGCGCGACATCTCGTCGGGCGCCACCGCGGCTACGACGTCGGGCAACTGGCGCGCAGTCGTGATCGCGGGCGCGGGCGAGGCGGGTTCTGGCTACACGGCGCTGGACGTGACTTCGCCGGACGATCCGCAGGTCATGTGGGAAATCACGCCGGATCGCCACTGTTTTGGCGCGGTGACGGTTGGCATGCAATTTGGCCCGGCGTGCCTGGCGTCCAGCAAGTTTGCGGAGATGGGACGGTCCACGGCGCGACCGGTCATCGCCAACCTCTACTACACGAACCTGGCCGGCGTGACGGCGGAGCGTGCGGTTGTGATCGTGCCGTTTGGCAAGGCGCCGGCGGATTCGACGGTCAGCAACCTTGGCGTCGAGGGCACTGGCCAGCGCGGTGTTTACGTTCTGGACCTGCAGAACGGCGACATCCTGCGCAAGTTCCTCACGGACGACCTGATCACGACCGGCGCGCCGTTTGCCATCAACGACAAGGCGCTGTTGGGCAACTTCTGGACCGAGCCGGGCTGCTTCAACAACTCCGCGGGCCAGGTCGCCACGCGGTGCATCCTCGGCGACTCCAAAGGCATGGTGTGGCGCATGGACCTCTCCGCAGCCAATCCCAACGATTGGACGATGCGGTACTTCTTTGACCTCTACAACGGCCCCTCGCTCCCCAACACGCTGCAATTCGACCTGTCGAGCACGTCCCGCATGCCCATCACCACGCCGCCCAGCATGAGCATGATGCAAAATGGCAATTTGGCCGTCGTGATCGGCAGCGGCAATGGCGATTTGGACACCGGCTCGGTCGCGCGCGACGTCGTCGTCTCGCTCACGGAGGCCTACACGCTCGCCGATGACGGGACGGCCAAGCCGCCGGTCGGGACCGTCAACTGGCTGAAGGTGCTGGACGCGGGCGAGCGCTTCATCGGCCCGCCGCTGATCTTCGCCTACTACGCGTATTGGGCGTCGTACGTCGTGTCCAAGGATGGCCTTTGCCAGACGGGAATCGCGCGGCTGTGGGGCGTGCGCTATGACCGTCGCCAGTCGGTGTCCGATATCCAGGATACGATTGGCGCGTTCATCAACCCGCAGTCGCCCAACAACATCTCCGCCAACCTGGATTTCCAGGAAGTCGGCGCGTACCGGCCGTCACCGGTTGACCTGCAGCCGGAGCCGTCGTGCATTTCTGGCTGTCCGCCCAACAATCCGCAGTGCTTGCTTGCCAAGGGCGCGGCGCTTGGCCCCAGCGCGCCCAAGTACGAGCTCAGCGTCGCGGTGGCCGGCAATGTCCAATCGGCGTACCAAA
The DNA here is from genome assembly GCA_903842345.1 of uncultured Myxococcales bacterium. Lineage (GTDB taxonomy): Bacteria > Myxococcota_A > UBA9042 > UBA9042 > UBA9042 > CAIYBN01. Next base: position 74,985 of record CAIMLR010000004.1, on the reverse strand, counting down.
CGCCCAAGTCCTCGGGCAGCGGCAGCCCGTCGGTTGGCACCATTGCCACGACGCCGCCGCAGCCGCGCACCGCCGCGGTCATCACCGGGTGGGACTTGTTGCTCGATTGAATGCGCTGCGCGGGGATCGCCATGTTCAGGCTCGTGCCGTTCACTGTCTCGATGATGCTGTTCCTGCCGGCGTGTCAATCGCCGCCGTCGCCCAAGCCCGCCGTCGTCGCGCCGGTGCCTCAAGCTCGGGTGGACGACGCGTGTTCCGGCGGTCTCCTGTGCGAGGCGCTGCTGCCGATTGACGGTTGGCGCGTGCCGCGTTCCTGTCAGCCCGCCCGCCTTGGCCAGCGCGTCACGACGTGTTGGCTGCCCGGGCTGGACTGGCAGCGGGTCGGCGAGTTTTTCCAATCGCGCTATCCGCACGCCCAGGTGAGCGGTACGCAGGTGCGCATCGCCGGCCTGACGCCGCCGCCCGCGCACGTGGCACCGTCCCAACCGCTGCCGACGCCGCCCTTGCTGCTGGCGCATCGGCGACCGCAAGGCGTTGAAATGGTGCTGCTGGCCGGCGATCCGGTTGACACGCCGCGGCCAGCCACTGAAACTGCAAAGGCGAATTCTGCTTCGCCCCGGAGACGTCCATGACCCAGCACGCCGCGCAACCCGATGTTCTCTTTGACACAGATGCGCTGCCGTGGACCTGCGCGCAGGCCAAGGGCGTGTCCTACAAGTCCCTGCGCTACGAGGGCGAGACGCACAGCGGCGCGGTGCTCATCCACATGTGCCCGGAAACGGAATACCCGGAGAACCTGGTGCACAAGGGCATGGATATCCTCGTGCTGGATGGCGAACTGACGATTGCTGAGACCGCGCTGCATCGCGGAAGCTACGCCCATGTGCCCGCAGGCGCGCGGACTGCGCCGACGACGCGCGAGGGCTGCGTGCTGTTTGTGACCTTCCCCGGCCGGGTCGAGAACCTGCACAGCTAGGGCTGAGGCGAACAACGGTGTCCACGCAACCGCTTCACGACCCGATGGCGCGCCTTGGCCTCCAGCCGCGGGAGATTCTGCGCCTGCTGGAGACCGTGCCGCTTCTGGACGACATGGCGACGCGTGAGCGCGCGGTGTTGGCGGAGGTGGCGGAAGTCGTGCGCTGCGCGGCCAATGTCCAGCTTTTTGACGCTGACGAAGACGTGCGCTGGTGGTATCTGGTGCTCAATGGCCGCGTGGAGGAGACCGTGCGCGCTCCCGATGGCGCGTGGCCTGTCGTGCGGGAAGTGGACGCCGGTCAGTGCGTTGGCCTGGACAGCGTGTTGAGCGGCAGTCCCTCGGCGACGCGGGCGACGGCCGTGATGGTCTCCTCGTTCGTGCGGATTCCGGTGCCGGAGCTGCATCGTCTGTTGCGCGGGACTGGGCCGATCGCCATCAAGCTGCAGACCGCGCTCAATGAAGAACTGGGGCGGGACGTGCGTGCGGCGACCTTGGCGATGATTGATCTGGTGCGGTGAAGCGCACTCAGACTGCCGCGACGTCGGTATCGGCCGAATCGGCGACAAGCCATGCCTCACCCAGCGGTCGCGCCGCGCCTGCGGCAATCTGCGCCGCCCGCCGCGCGAGCCAAGCCTGATAGCGCGCCTTTTGCGCGTCACGCGCCGCTGGATCGGTCGCATAGGCAAATCGCAGCGTGACCCGACCGCTGCGCACTTCATCGCGGCGGCTCTCCGGCAAAATGGCGTCGAGCGTCGCGCCCGCGCCCAAATGCAGCCGCAGGATCTCCAGGGCTGGCTGGCCCTTGGCGTTGGCGACATGCAGCACCGCCTCGCGCACGGCGTCCTGCTCAGGCAGCAGCGTCAGGAGTCGCGGGAGACCCACCGCCGGCGACAACGTCCGCGCCTCCGCGTGCGGCGTGTGCGCGACGAGCCAGTCCAGCGCCGCGCCAACCAGTCGCCGACCGAGGTTGAGCCCTTCGCCCTCCGGCCCGACGGTCGCCGCGATGAAATGCCACACGCCGCCATCAGGTCGATCGCTGCCGCCGTGCCCCGTTGGGCAACGACCCTCCAGCAAATCGTCAAAGCGCGACACCGCCGTCGGCGCCCAGATGCCGACAATCGTACCCAAGAGCCGCTGCGGCTGCCCAGGTCGCAGCGCGCCCATGACGAACGCCGGCCACGGGCCCTCAGGCCGCACCAGGTCCAGCCAGCGCGTGACGCCCGCTTCCAGCCACGGCGTCTGCACGCCCAGGAACGACTGCCACAGCGCGGGCTGCCCGCGGAGATCCGCCAGCGGCACTTCCTCGAGCGCGATCGCATCCTCCGCCGTCATCGGTCAAGCCTGGATCACGCCGAGCCGCTGGCCGACGCGGATGAACGCGGCAATCGCCTGCTCCACCTGCGGGCGGCTATGCGCGGCCGACAGTTGCACGCGGATGCGCGCCGCGCCCTTGGGCACGACCGGAAAGGAGAAGCCGATGACGTACACGCCCTCGTCCAGCAACTCCCGGGCGAAATTCTGCGCCAGCCGCGCGTCGCCCAGCATGACGGGCACAATGGGATGGATGCCTGGCCGGATGGCAAAGCCCGCCGCGGTCATCGCCTCGCGGAAGTGCCGCGTGTTATCGGTCAACTGCGCGCGCAAATCATGTGCAGAATCAATCAGATCCAGCGCGCGGATGCTGGTCTGGGCAATCACCGGCGCCAGCGTGTTGGAGAACAGGTACGGCCGCGAGCGTTGCCGCAACAGCGCGATGATCTCCCGCTTGCCCGTCGTAAAGCCGCCTGACGCGCCGCCCAGCGCTTTGCCCAGGGTCGAGGTGATGACGTCGATCCGCTGCAGCACGCCATGGTGCTCCGGCACGCCGCGCCCCGTCGCGCCGATGAAGCCCGTCGCGTGTGACTCGTCGACCATGACCATCGCGTCGTATTTCTCCGCCAGATCGCAGATCCGCGGCAGGTCGGCGAGGTCGCCGTCCATGGAAAAAACGCCGTCGGTCGCAATCATCCGCGTCCGGAGGTGCTGGGACGCTTGGAGGTGCCGCTCCAGTTCGTCCAGATCGCCGTGCGTGTAGCGGAACCGCTCCGCCTTGCACAGCCGGATGCCGTCGATAATGGACGCGTGGTTGAGCGAATCGGAGATGATCGCGTCGTTTTCGTCCAGCAGCGTCTCGAACAGGCCGCCGTTCGCGTCAAAGCAGGACCCGTAGAGAATCGTGTCCTCCGTGCCAAAAAACTGCGAAATCGCCGCTTCCAACTGCTTGTGGATGTCCTGCGTGCCGCAGATGAAGCGCACCGACGAAAGGCCATAGCCGCGTTCGTCCAGCGCTTTGTGCGCCGCGGCGACGATGCGCGGGTCATTGGCGAGCCCGAGGTAGTTGTTGGCGCAGAAGTTCAGCACTTCCTTGCCGTTCTTGACGGCGATCGCGGCGCCCTGCGGCGTCACGATCACGCGCTCCGGCTTGCTGAGCCCGGCGGCCTCAATCTCATCCAAAGTAGTTTGCAGGCGCTGACGGACGTTGTCGTACATGGTTGGCTCCTCCATTGAACCGCGCGGCAGGATCGACTTCGGCGGCACCGGAGTCAACCGCCGTCACGGCATTGGCATACTGATGAGGCGAACGGCGCCGATCGTCTCGTAGACAAGCGACAGCGCGCCGCCATCAGGCGCGATCGCCAGTTCTGACAGACCGCCAAAGCTCAGAATGGCGTCGCCGGTCTCATGCGTCACAAAGTCGCTCGTCAGGATCTTGGCAGCCGTCACGGTAAACTGCGCATCGCTCAACGGATGCACCCGCAGGAGCTCCAGCGTCGTGGCGTCCGGCGCGCCAAACGCCAGCAGGAAATCCGGGCTGCCAGGCACTTCCGCGAGGCGGAAAGCGTGCAGCACCGGCGGCGCGTTCGAGCCCGGCGCTTGGCCAAAGAGCCGGAGGATGGTTGGCGTGGTCAGCGGCGCGTCCAGCGCAGTGCGGGCCAGCGCGAGGAAGCCCATCGCTTGACCGGCGTACTGCAGCGTCCCGGAAATCAGCACGGCGACGCGCTGGGTGTCGGGATCCCAGACCGCGTCAACGCCGCGATAGATGACGGCGCTGGATGTGTTGTCGACGCCGACGAGCTTGCTTGACGTCGCGAGCGTCGCGCCGGGATCGGCGGTCACCGCGGTCACATCGACGGAAAAGACGGGCTCCGTGCCGCCATCATGCCGGCTGAGCGACACGAGGACCGGCGCCATGGCGTCCAGCGTCAGCAGCACCGGCCGCACGCTCAGCAATTGCGCGCTTGTCGCTGGCACGTCGCCTGGCTTGATGCCTGCACCAGCGCCGCCCCACGCCGCCGCCGCGCCGCCTTGCCACACGCGTAGGCCATCTTGCGTCGCCCGCGCGAGCACGCCCGCCAAGCCACCGGGCGCGCTTGCGTCCGTCAGACTGAGCGCCGGCCGTGACAATCCGCCCGCTGTCGTCGGACATGCCGCGAGCGGCCCCGCCTGCAGCGCGCCGCTGCCATTGGCCACCGCCGCGAACCGCACAGCGCCGCCCGTCGCGACGACGTTGCATGCGCTCGCGCTGTTGCCGCCTTCCGTCCACGCCAGCTGCAGAGACGGGTTGATGGCGTTCTGGGCGAGGAACTGCGGATTCAACGCGCACCACCCCGCAGCGCCGGGCGGCGGCACCGAGGGCGCCAGTTGCCACGCCAGCGGCTGGTGGTTTGCGGGCAGCGTCGCGACGGCCACGGCGGAATAGAGGCCAACCGCCGGCGCGCAGCCGCGGGTCTGCACGGCGAGGCGCAGGTGCGGCAACCCCGCCTCGTCAGCCGCCGTCCCCGGTTGCCAGAGAAGCGCAGGCGCCAGCGGCTGTGGCGCAACGGCGCTGTCCAACGGCACGGTGACCGGCGCGGGCAGGTCGGCGGCGTCCAGCGTGGTGCACACGCTCTGGAAGCAGCCCTCCAAGGCATTGCACTTGCTGACGAAATGACAGCCCGTGGCCGGCACGCAGGCGCTGACGCCGCACAGGCTGCCCTGCGGTTGCTGGCAGACCGTCGGCGTACCCGCCTGGCAGACGCCATTCAGGCAACTGTCCGCGTCCGTGCAGAGGTTGCCGTCCTCGCAGGGCGCGCCGCTGAGGCCGACGTGTTGGCACCCCACGTCGCTCGTGCAGTTGTCCGCTGTGCACGCATCGCCGTCGTCACACGTGGCTTTGCCGCTGCCCGCGCACTGGCCGCTGGTGCAGAGGTCGCTGGTTGTGCACGGGTCGCCGTCGTCGCACGCAGCGCCGCTGGCGGGTGACCAGCTTGTGGCGTTGAGCGCGGGTTGGCACGTTGCGCAGGCATCCGTGCTCTTGGCTTGGCCGGGACTGCGGCACGCCGCGTCGATGAGGCACGTGCTGGGCGCGATGGGGTGGCTGCACGCAGCGCCCACGCAGACGTCAAACGTGCACGCCAAGCCGTCGCCCGCACATGGGGTTCCACCGGCGACGGGCGCGGTCTGGCACCCGATGAACGCGGCGCACGCGTCCAGGGTGCAGGCGTTGCCGTCGTCGCAGACAATCGCGGTCCCGGCGCACTTGCCGGCGAGGCACACGTCCGCGTCCGTGCACGGGTCGCCGTCGTCGCAGCTCGCTGCGGAGGGCGCGAACAGGCAGGGATCTTTGCCGCCGCCGGTGCTGGCCAATGGATTGCACACGTCCAACGTGCAGGGGTTGCCGTCGTCGCAGTTCACGCCGACGCCGACGCACGACCCGCTCGCGAGGCAGCTGTCGTCCTGCGTGCACGCGTTGCCGTCGCTGCACGTCGCGCCGCTGAGCACCGACCAGGCGATTTGGCTGACGCTTGGGACGCAGCCGAGGCACGGTTGGCCCAGTTGTCCGACACCCGCGTTCAGGCACACGCCGCCGATTCGGCACAGGCCCGGGACGATGGTGCTGTGGCTGCACTCGCCGGCGAGGCAGGCGTCAATTGTGCACGAGGAGCCGTCGGCCGTGCACGTCGTGCCCTCGGCCAGCGCGACGTGCTCGCACTTGCCGATGCCGGACTTGCACGCGTCCGCCGTACACGGTTTGCCGTCATCGCAGTTCTTGGGTGTGCCGGTGCAGGTGCCGTTGACGCACAAGTCGCCGGTGGTGCAGTTGTTGCCGTCGCTGCACGTGACGCCTTGCAGCGCCAAAAAGACGCAGCCCGTCGCAGGGACGCAGCCATCCAGTGAGCACGGTTCGTTGTCGTTGCATCCGATGGTTACGCCCAGGCAGTAGCCTTTGGCGCAGTGGTCGTCGGACGTGCAGGCGTTGCCGTCGTTGCAGGCGCCCGCCGCGATCGGCGTGTTGATGCACTCGCCCAAAGGGCCGCAGCCGTCGACGGTGCACGGGTTGGCGTCGTTGCAGTCGCTGCCGACGGTGCATGCGCAGATTACGTGGGCGGCGTGGCAGACGCCGGCGGTGCAGTAGTCGCCGGCTGTGCAAGGGTTGCCGTCATTGCAGCTGACGAGGTTGGGCGCGTGGGCGCAACCGGCGACGGGCAAGCAGCTGTCATCGGTGCACGGGTTGCCGTCGTCGCACGCGGTGGCGGGCATCGCGAGGCCGACGCACTTGCCGGTCGCGCAGTCGTCGCCGCTCGTGCACTCGTTGCCGTCGTTGCAGGGCACGTTGGCGGGCAGAAAGACGCAGCCGGTCGTCGGCGTGCAGTTGTTCTTGGTGCACGGATTCTTGTCATCGCACAGTCCCACCGCGCCGATGCACGCGCCGTTGTAGCAGAGGTCGCCGGCAGTGCAGGCGTTGCCGTCGTCGCAGTCCTTGCCCGCAAGCGGCGTCCACGCGTCGTCAAAAATCTCTGGATCGCAGACCAGGCACGGCTGGCCATCCGCGCTCGTCCCAGCTGGCACGCACGTGCCGCCGATGATGCACACGGACGCCAGTGGCACGCCGACACACGCGCCACCCACGCATTCATCCGTCGTGCAGGGATCCGCATCGTATTGGCAAGGTCCGGACGCGGGCGCATGCACGCAGCCAAGCGCGACGTCGCACACGTCCGACGTGCACGGGTTGCCGTCGTCGCACGTGTTCCACGCCACGGGCACGCATCCGCCGCTTTTGCACGCGTCGGTCAGTGAACACGGATTGCCGTCGTCGCACGTCGCTTGATTGGGCAGCGCGACGCAGCCGGTCTTTGGGTCGCAGCTGTTGTCCGTGCAAGGATTGTCGTCGGTGCAGGCCACGGCTGCGCCCGAGCACATTCCGCCGGTGCCGCACGTGTCGTCGTGGGTGCAGGCGCTGCCGTCGTCGCATGGGCTGGCGTCAAGCAAAGTCCACGTCGAGGTCGCACTCTCCGGCAAGCACCGCGCGCACGGTTTGCCCAGTTGGCTGGAGCCGCCCTCGTAGCAGGCGCCGTCGATTCGGCACGCGCCGCTGGCCACGACGCCCGGGTTGCACACGCCCGCCGTGCAGACGCCGACGGTGCACGGAGAATCGCCGTCACAGCCGCCGACGCCGTCGGGCTTGGCCGTGTGTTGGCAACCGCCGGGCCATCCGCAGGTGTCGTTCGTGCACGGTTCGCCGTCGTCGCACGGCTTGCCAACGGCCTTGCAGATGCCGCCGTGGCACACGCCGGGTTCTGGGCAAACGGCCGCGGTGGCGCACGTTGCGGTATCGGCGACCGGCAGGGCGACGCACGTCCCGCCGCTGCAATGCGGCGTCAGACACGGGTCCAGCGCGCCCAGCAAGCCAGTGCATTCGAGGTCATTCGCGCACTTTGGACCACCATCGCTTGCCACGTCGCCCGTCGTCTCAACGGCGTCGGGGGCATCGACCATGCCGTCATGCGCGTCGGGCGCATCCGCTGCATCCGTCGCGTCGGTCATATCGCCGGCTGTCTCCGCATCGCCCGTCGCGTCGGCACCGTCGTCAGCGTCCAGGCTGGTGCACACACCGCTCAAGCAGCGACCGCTTGCGCACTCCGAGTCCAGGCGACACCCCGTCTGCGGCGACGGCGGCGGCGCACACCCCACCAGCAGCACAAGCCAAACCAGCGTGAGGCCGCGAAGGCGCGCGCAGCGGAGCAAGGATGCGGCTGGAATGACGTGGGGCACCGGCTCGTCCGTTGCGTCAGGCGCAAAAATCCAAGCCTCAGTATGGGCAAAAACGGCCGTCGCCGCCATGGTGGGCGGACGCGCTTTTGGCGGCGGCGCGGTCTCCGTGCAACGTCTTGGAACGGCTAGGAAAAGTGCCGATCAAGCGTCGCGTCGAGGTGCTCCGCCGTGAACGCAGGTTGCTCCAAGTGCACAGCGTGGCCGGCGTCAGGCGCGACGGTCGTCTCCAGGTCCGCGACGAGCGGCTGCCACTCAGGCAAGCGCCGCAGGAGGTTGGTGTCGCCCGCGCCGACCAGAAGCCGGGTCGGCAAGTGGAGTCGCAGGTCGCGCGGCATCGTGCCGGTGCCGTACCCGCGCAAATTCCGCGCGAGCCCAGCAGCATTCTGGCCCAGGCGCAAACGCCGCTGTCGATCGCGCACGGCGGGCGGCAGAGCCTGCTGGCTGGCAAAAAGCGCGAGCGCTTCCCATGCGCTGACAAACGCCGGCAGGCCAGCGGTTTCGAGCCGCTGGGCGCGTTCGGCATCCTCCGTGCGGCGGGCAAGCGCAGCCGCTTCGGAAAGCGGGGGATGCGCCGATTCCAACCACAATCCGGCAAGGTCCAGCCATTCCGCGGCCGCCAGCGCCGCCGCGATGCGACCGCCCATCGAATAGCCGCCGAGCACGGCTGGCTGGTACAGATGCGGCCGGAGCGACTCCGCCAGCAGCTGGGTGAGGTCGTGCCAGCCGGGCTGCGCCGGAAACAGGTCGGCCGCCTGACCATGCCCCGGCAGGTCGGGCAGGAGCCAGCGAATCCGGTGGCGCGTCCGCGCGTCGACGGCGCGGGTCAGCGTGTACCACTGCCGGCTATCGGCCAGGAAACCATGGAGCAAAATGACAGGTCGGCCATCCGTCGGACCCGAAGTGCGGATGGGCAACAAGCCCGGGGCGGCCGTCATTGCTGCGTTCCCAGCGCATCGTGCGCCGCCGTCGCGGCCTGTCGCCAGTAGTCGCGGTGCAACGCTTCACTGACCGATCGGTTAAAGCGAGCGACCAACACCTGCACGCTGTTTGGGGGCACGGGTTGCGCCAGTAGCGCCTGCCAGGTCGCCAGGTCCCCGCAGAGCTGGGCTTCGATGCCAAAACCGCGTGCGATCGCCGCCAGATCGAGGCCGTGCGGCGTGGTGAAACACGCGACGTGGAGAGGTTCTGGCATCGCAGCGCGCGCCGGAAGGTAGTCAAAAATCGCCCCGCCGTCGTTGTCGGCCACGCAGATCCGCACGCCGCCGTGGCGCAGCTGCTGGCCCGCGAGGACCTGCAGGCTGCCGACGTCGTGCAGGAACGTGCAATCGCCCAGATACGCGGTCAGCGGCCGCTGCCCGCCGACTGCCAGCCCCGCGATCGTCGCCAGCGCGCCGTCAATTCCCGCCGCGCCGCGGCTGACTTCGATGCCCACACCCTGCGGCAGGGGCGTGGCGAAACTGTCCCAGTCGCGCACCGGCATACTGTTGCCCAGCAGGAGCGTGCTGTCGGGCGGCAAGCTGCTGGCCAGCGCCGCCACTGCCGCCGCTTCATGCCATTGTCCCGCCGGCTGCGGAATCGCCGCGTCGATCGCCCGCCACCGCGCGACCCAAGGCGTCTCGGGCTGGCTTTGGACGAGCGGCCAATCGCGCAGCGCCGTCGCCACATCGTCGGTCAGCGTCACACGATTCTGGCGCAGCGGATCGGACACGCGCCGAGGTTGGACCGCGTCCACGGGAATGCCCAGACGCTTGGCGTCCTCCAGCAGCAGCTGCGCACCCTTGGACACCGGCCACGCGCCGATCCGGACGATGCGGTCGGGCAGCAAAGCCGCGCGCACGGTCGCATCGCGCAGAAACGCGTCCGCGTGGCGCAGACTGGCGAGTTGATCGCGGAGGCCCGACGCCGGCTCCGCAAGCACGGCGACCTGGTGGCGCGGCAAGTGCGCGTTGAGGAACGCCGGCAGATCAGCGCGCAGCCGCAGCGGCCCCGCCAGCAGGAGGATGCGTTCGCCAGGCTGCGGCGGCGGGAGCGGGTCACCCGGCGGCGCGATGACGACGTTCCCGATCGGCGGCAGCAGCGCTGGCGCGTCCGGGGTGAGCGCCAAGGGCAGGGCCAGAGGAACGTTCACGTGGGCCACACCGCCGAGCGCCAACAACGCCTGCAGCGCGCGCTGGAGCGAGAGGAGGCGCGCGGCAACGTCGGGATCCTGCGCGTCAATTTCAGCAAAATACGCGGCGTAGGGCGCGAGCAACCCCGGCTGCAGGATCGCCTGTGGCGCGCCGAGGCCGCGAACGGTCACGGGCCGATCCGCGGTGATCGCCACAAGCGCGTCGCCTGATTCCGTCGCTTCAATGGCCGCGGGCAAAACGTGGGCAACGGCACTGCCGGACGTGCACAGCGTCCCGACAAGCGTGTGGGTCGCGCGCGCCAGCCCGAGGGCGAAGAAACCGGCCGCGCGCTCGTCGAGCACCACGTGGACGGTCAGTTCCGGACGCTCGGCGGCGGCTTGCACCAGCGGCGTGGACCGCGAACCGGGAGAGACCACCAGGTGCTTGAGGCCGGCCGCGACGAGCGTCGCCAGCAAGTTGCGCACGGTCGTCGCCTGCGTGCTCATGGCGCCTCCGCGGCGAGCGATTGGCCGATGGCGGCGAGCTTCTGGGCAATCTCAGCCACCTCATCCGCCGGGACGCTGTCTGGCACGAGGCCCGCACCGGCGCGCGCCTGCCAGCCGTCAGGCGTCGCCATGACGCCGCGCAGCAACACAACGACTTCACCGGTGCCGGAGCCGTCACACGCCAGCCGCCCCAGGCACCCGCCATACAGACCCCGTGGCGGCTCCTTGTCCGCGAGCAGCGCCAGGGCCTCCTTGCGCGGCAGCCCCAGCAGCGCAGGCGTTGGGTGCAGTGTCAGCGCGACGGTCAGCGCGTCCACGTTGGCGCCGCGACGTCCGCGGATCTGCGTGCGCCGGTGTGCCAGCGGCCCGGCGTTGGCGATATCGGTTTGCAGATTCGGCGCCTCAACGCCCAGCGCCGTGAGCCGCTGCAGCACAAAATCCCGCACGCGGCCATGCTCGTCGCCGAGCCGGGCGTCCTCCGCCGTCAACTGCGCGCGCGAGCCGGTGCCCGCCAGCGCCATCGTCGCGATTTCCTCACCCTCGCACGCCACCAACAGCTCCGGCGTTGCGCACAGGAAGTTCTGGCCGTCGGCCAGCTGTACATCCACCGTCCAAGCCTCCGGTCGGGCCGCGCGCATCCGCCCCGCGAGCGTGCTGCGCAGCCACGTGCCAGGAACCGCGCGCATCCGCGACCACACCACCTTGTGCGCCTCGCCCGCGCGCATCGCCGCGACCAGTTGGCCAACGGCTTCCAAGTGCCGCGGCTCCGTGCGGTCGACAAACTGAAGCGGCGCGACCGAGCGCTGATGCGGCTGGATCGCCGCGAGGAGCACCCGCAGCTCCGCGCTCACTGCCTCCGGGTCATCCTCGCCCAGCAACACCAGACTCACTTCAACCCGACCATCGGGCAGCGTCGTCACCCACAGACGCGGCAACCACAACTGCAGCGGCACCACAATTTCGCCGCCGCGCTGCTCGGGAAAGCTGCACGCCAGGAGCGCGTCCGCCAGCAGTTGATATTGGGCAATCCACGCCTGCATCGCTTGAAGATCATCGGGATGGGGCGCGTCATCCTGCCAGCGCAGCGCCGTCACCGGACACTGCCGCGCCAGCCCCAGCGCTTCCGACTGCCGTCCGTGCGGCGGCCGCCAAGCGACGCGCGGCACGATTCCGCTGTCGGCGGCTGTCCAATCGTCCGGCAGGTCGACGCACGCGCGCAGCACCAACCGGCGATCGTGACGGCGGTTGAGCTCGGCCACCACGTCCATCACGTGGTCGACAAACGCGTCTGGCTGCCAGCCGCGCGGCCCCGGCGCGGTCATCTTGGCGATCCCAACTGCTGCGGCACGCGCGCCACCCACAAGTGCGACACGCCGAGCAGCAATGGCACGACGGCTACGACATCCTGGCCCGCCGCGCGCATCAGGTCGGCAAACGCCGCAGGGGACGGAAAACCTGCGATCGATTTCTGGAGATAACGGTACTCCGCCGGCGCGCCCGACAGCCAGGCGCCCAGCCGCGGGACCACGACGCGGATATGCAGCAGCGCGCCCCAGGTCAGCAGATTCGCCGGCGGCTCCGTGGCCTCCAGGATGACGATGCGGCCGCCCGGGCGCACCACGCGGGTCATCTCCCGCAGCGCCGCCAGCCGGTCGGGCACGTTGCGGATGCCGTAGCTCATCGTCACGCCGTCAAACGTCGCGTCGGCAAAGGGCAAATGCTGGGCGTCGCCGACCACGAGGGTCACCCGATCCTTCAACCCCGCGGCGGCAACTTTTGTCTCACCGACCGCGAGCATGCCGCGCGATGGATCGAGCGCCGTGACCCGCGCGTCGCCGTGCAGTTGCGCCGTCATGATCGCCAGATCCGCCGTGCCGGTCGCCAGATCCAGAACGTGCGCGCCTTTGGGCAGCTCCAGAAGCGCGATCGCCCGCCGCCGCCAGCGTTGGTCGATGCCGAACGTCATGACGCGGTTGAGCAAATCGTAGCGCTTGGCGATGCCGTCAAACATCGCACCGCTGCCGCCGAGCACGTCGCCTGCCGCGGCTTGCGAGAGCGGCGCGCCAACGGGACTGTCAGAGGGCAAGGGGCTGTGGGCCATGATGAACCGTCCAGATCAGGCGTGCGTCGGGCGGCTGGGGAGGATGCCCGACGCCGCAGCGAGGATTTCTGACTTGCGGGCGTGGAGGCGCATGTGGCCTTGCTGGATGCCCTCGCCGGCGAGCGCGCGCAGGGCGGCGAGGTTGGACGCGAGGCCCGCAGCCGCCATGACGACCGCCAGTTGCCGCGCGCCATCGACGCGCACGAGTTCCATGGCCGCGCGCACGCCGGGGTGCGCCTGCACGGAACCGCCGACGGTGCCGATCGCCAATGGCATTTCCATCACGCCGCGCAGGCCGGTCGCCGTGCGCGACCACGTCGCCAACGGGCGGTACTCGCGTCCCAGACCGGCAAACGCGTGGGCGCCCGCTTCAATCGCCCGCCAATCCTGACCCAACGCCAGCGCGACGGCGTCAATGCCGTTCATGATGCCTTTGTTGTGCGTACTCGCGCGGAACGGGTCCATTTCCGCAAAGCTGCTTGCCCGCGCCACGCCGTCGGCCAACTCTTCGCCGCCCAGCATTTCCGCCGTGACGTCGCACTCAATGTGCACAAGCCGCCGCAGCGGGAGGTTGGACAGGATGCGCAGGCCGATGTGCCCGCCGATCCACGACTGCACGACCGGCGCCAGCTTCTCGGCGACCGTGTCAACGACGTTGGCGCCCATCGCGTCGCCAACGTCCACGTACAGGTGCAGGACCAGCAGACCGGAGGCCTCGTCCAGCTCGCGCGTGTCCGCATCCACGCAACCGCCACCGCGCGCGACCATGCGGGGAATCGCCTCGTTGGCCAGCGCGATGATCTCGTCGCGTCGATCCCGCAGGATCTTGGCCGCTTCAGCGATGTTGGGCACCCGGTCAAACTGCACTTGGCCCGTCATCACGGAGCGCGTGGCATCGCCGCGGAAGCCGCCTGACGCCCGCACCATCCGCGCCGCGTTTGAGCACGCCGCCACGACGGACGGCTCTTCCACAACCATCGGGATCAGGTGATCGCGGCCATTGATGCGGAAATTCAGGCCGAGGGAAAGGGGCAGCGCAAACGTCGAAATGACGTTCTCCGTCATGTGGTCCGCGACGCCGAGGTCCAGGGTGCCTTCCCGCAGGTAGCGTTGCGTCGCGGGCGAGAGGCCAAGCTGCCGGGTCAGGACCCGCCGGCGCTCCTGAACAGACTTCTTGTAGAACTCGGAGAACCGGCTCGTGTACCCCGTATGACTCGCACTCGGCGGCTCCACTGGCTCCAGATCCAGCGCGACGGAGAGTTCTGTGAGCTGGTGCGGCAACAACGCCTGCGCCCCGTCGCTGCGGGCCTGCGCCGGTTGGTCGTGGGTCTCCACGAGGATGATGCTCGCGCCAGCCGCGGCACTCGCTTTGGCCAGCGGTAGGACCAGATCGCGACGGCCGACGCCGTGCGACGGATCGACTGCGACCGGCAGCTTGAGGATGTGGCGCAGGTACGCGACGGCGGCGAGGTCCAGCGTGTTGCGCATCTCGGCATTGGGCCCGGCGATGCCGCGCTCGCAGAAGACCACGTACGGGCAACCATGCCGCAGCAAGTGCTCGCCCGCCAGCAGCCATTCCTCAATGCCCACGCCACGCGCGCGTTTGAGCAGCGCCGGCCGACCCGTCCGGCCAACGGCCGCCAGCAGCGCGAAATTCTGCATGTTGCGCGAGCCGACCTGAATGATGTCAGCCACCTGCGCAACCGCCTCCACGTGCAATTCACTCATCGCTTCCGTCACGACGCCGAGGCCATGCTCCGCCGCGGCCGCCGCCAGCCACTTGAGCGCTTCATCGCCCTGGCCATTGAAGCTGTAAGGTGACGTGCGCGGCTTGAACGCGCCCCCGCGCAGCATTTGCGCACCCGCCGCGGCGCAAAGACCGGCAATCGTCTGGATCTGCGACTCGGATTCCACCGCGCACGGACCGGCGATGAGCACGGTGCGATCGCCGCCCAGCCACACATCCGCGCCCGAACGGCAGCGCACGAGATACTGCTCCGCCAGCGCGTCCACCAGCGGATGCGGCGACTTGCGCTCCGCGACGTGGGCGACGCCCGGTACGGCGAGGATCAGCTCGGCTGACACGTGCGCCGATTGGGTTTCGACCTCGAACATGCGCGGACCGCCGGCGTCCGGCGTCAGCGCCCGGGTCCACAGTCCAAGGCCTTGCAGCGCCGCGGCAACGGCCTTTTCGTCTGCATCGTCTCGCAACAGGATGACCATCTCGTCCCCTTTAACTCGTTCGCTGCGCCAGCGTTTCAGCAACCGCCACCAACGCCGCGCGCTCCGGGCCATGCCCGGGCAGGTCGCGCAACGCGGAGGCAGCATCGTGGGCGTATTGCGCCGCAATCCGCCGCGCTTCGGCGATTGCTCCGGTGGAATGCAGACCTGCCAACACGCGCTGTTGGGCCTGCTGCCAAGTCGCCGCAGCGCGGGCCTGCGTGTCCAGACCTGCCGCGTGCAGAAGCTCGATATCGCTCAGATACTCTGGATTCGTGTCCAGCAGAAGCAGCAGCGGCATCGTCACTTTGCCCTCCGCCAGATCGGCGAGGGGCGGCTTGCCGATCTTCTGCGCGTCGCCGTCAAAATCCAGCGCGTCGTCGGTCAGCTGAAAAGCCAGACCCAAGGCGCCGCCATAAGTGACAAGCGCCTCTTCCGTCGCGGCATCGGCATGACCCGCGCGCGCACCCGCCCGCATCGCCCAGCGAAAAAGCGCGGCTGTCTTGCCGTCTATCACGCGAAAATAGCCGGCGCGGTCCCAGGACAAGCTGCGTGCGCGCTGCGCCTGCTCCACCTCGGCAAAGATCATCTGCTCAATCGTCGACAGCGCCAGCGGCACCAAGCCATCGACGCCGGTCGCGCAAATCCGCCGCAGCGCTTCCACGAGCAGCCAATCACCAGCAAAGATGGAGATTTCATTGCCGTGCAGCACGCGGGCCGTCGGCTGATTGCGCCGCGTGTCGGCCAGATCGACCACATCGTCGTGCAACAGCGTCGCCGCATGGACGACTTCGACGGCGACGGCGAGGTCGCGGGCGTTCTTGCGCGCCTGTGGATCGTCGGCATCCGGGCCAAGCCGCGACGCCAGCAGCGTGCACAGCGGCCGCAGTCGCTTGCCGCCCGCCGCCAGCAGGTGATGCCCGGCGCGCTGCGCGAGCGTCGGCCCGCGGGTCCCTTGGATTTGGGTTTCCACGTCCGCCAGCTGCTCCTGGAGCAGCGCTTGCAGCTCCAGCAAGTGGCGATCGAGCGAGTCCAATTCGGCCGCGCGCGCCTGTTTGCTGAGCGCGGGCAGCACGCCCAGCGCGGCACTCAAGGGCTGAGGCGCGGCAGGGGTAAGGCGCGAGGTCAAAGCGTTTGATTCCATCGGGTTGCTCTGGGGCCGTGGGAGTCAGTGCTGCGGCGGTTGGTAGCCTGCTGTTGGTTTCAGTCGCGCATGAAGTTTCACTCGCGACTGAAACCTGAGCCACGACGGTACGCGCTCGTCGGGGTCGTGTCAAGGCGCGCGCCAGCGGCATCCGGCAAACAGATGCGAATCCAATAGGTTGGCAGCGCATGACGGCGCCGCAATTGCAGCGCATACTAACGCTGTTGCCGCGGAGGCGTCTGATGCGTGCGCTGGTCTTGGTTTGGATTCTGCTCGGGTCAGCAAACGTCTGGGCGCAGCCGTTGCTGGATGAAGACGCGTTGGTCGCCGCGGCGCTGCAACACGCGCCGGAACTGACGGCGATCGCCCAGCGCTCGCAAGCCGTCACTTCCCTGGGCAAGCAGTACGTCGGCCTGCCCGATCCAAGCCTGCGGCTGACGGTGACGGGCATCGATCCGATGTTCCGGATGCCGCCGACAGCGATGCTGATGGCGGAACAGGCGCTGCCGCTCGGCAACGCGCGCGAGGCAGGCGGGCAAGTGGCGCAGGCGCAGGCCAAGGCGCTGGCGGCCGAGCAACCGCTGGCGGAGGCCGAGCTGGCGTGGCAAGCGCGGACTGTGTTCGCCGCGTGGCGCTCGGTGCACGTGCGGCGCGCGATCCTGAAACACCACGTGCGGATGGGCGATGAGCTCATCGCGGCGATGACGCGGCAAATGGCGACGGGCGGCGTGTCCGCGGCGCGGCTGGCGCGACTGCAGGCGGAAATCGAGCGCCTGCGGGTGGAGCAGGAGAGTGTGGTGCAGTTGACGGCGAACCTCGCAGAACAGGTTCAGATTTGGCTGGGTGACACGCCGTTGGCGGATCCCGTGCTGACGCTGCCGGAGGCGCCGACGCGGGCCGATCGCGCCGTGGACCAACACCCCGTGCTCGCGCGGCTGACGGCGCAGCAAGCGGCGGCCCATGCGCGCGTGGCGGCGGCGCGGGCCGGATCGGCACTGACGCTGATGCCGGGCGCGGGGCTGATGACCGGACCGGACATGCCCATCGGTTTTCTCGTGACGGTCGGCCTCCGTTGGCCCGGTTTTGGCAGCGGTCAATCGCGCATCGACGGCCAGGTCAATGCGGCGCTGGCGGACGGTGCAGCGCTTGCGGCGGAGAAGCAGTCGCGCACCCGGCGCATCGCGGCCGCGCAAGCCCAGGCGTGGGCGACCCTGCAGGAACTGAAAGTGCGGCGCGACGGTCTGCGCCATCGGGTCTTGCCGCTGGCGGAGCGCGCGGTGCACGCGGGCCTGCCGGCGGTGGCGTCCGGGACCGGCGCGGCGGTCGAGTTGGCGGAGGCGGAGCACCGGCTCGTCGATCTGGAGTTGCAGTTGCTGACCCTGGATGACGCCTGGCTGGCGGCGCGCGCGCGGTGGCTGTGGCTGCGTGACGGCGATCCGGAAGGCCAGGCAATGCCGTCCGCGGGCGGCGTGGCCCTGCCGAGCGCGTCCGTGCCCGAGCCGACGCCCGGCGGCATGCCTGGTATGTGAGCGCGCATCTGCTTGCGCGACGGTGCATCCAACGTGCGAACGGCGCATCGCCGCCTTGCAACGGAGCACCCAAAATGGCCTCGCGACTCTCGTTTTTCCGTCCAGTCGTGGCGTTCGCCGCGCTCCTCGCCGGCTGCGGCAGCACCACGGTCACCGCCGCAGCGGCCGTAGCCGATGACGCGGCGATCGCCAACGACTCGAGCGACGTCAGCGCACAGACCGACGCCGTCAGCGCGGCAGACGCGGCTTCAGGCGTCGCGGGCAGTTGCAGCTACACAAACCTGTTCTCCAAGGGCCAGGAGTGCAAGTCCTACACCGACGCAGCGTGGACCGCCGCCAGCGCGGCGCAGGACTGTCAAAACGCCATGGGCGGCCCGGGAACCTTCGTCGCCGGCACAGGCTGCGCTTTCGCCCACCTCCTCGGCACGTGCACCGTGCAAAAGCCCGGCGAGCCCGCCTACCTCATCCTCAGCGAAGGCAGCGACACCGCCCAGTGCGCCAACGGCAAGCTCGGGTGCGAGACGTTTGCCGGCGGCGCATTTGCCCCTGGCAACACCTGCGCGGGCACAGTCGACCCGGGAACGGGCGGCGGCGCCGGCTATGGCAGCACCCCGTTCATCCAGCCTTACAACGTGTGCAAAGACGCGTTGCCGGGCGAGCCCGCTGGCCAAGGCCCGGGCGGCAAGGTGTGCACGAACGTCCTGATCTCCGGTTGCACCGAGGCTGGGCGGCACTTTGAGGACTACGGCAGTTGTGCGGACGTGCTGACCCAGCGGCCGTACTGGGCAGCGCCGCCCGCGGGCAAGACCGATCCGGCCGATCCGCGCCTCAAGGATGCGGCGTTCATGGCCGATCTCGCGTGGAGCAAAGCGCAGATTGCCGCATCGGCCTGTGTCTGCTGCCATACCGCCAAGTTGGCGCCCAAGGGCGCGTCGAACTGGTCCATTGACGGCGACGGCATCTGGCTGGACGGCGTCAAGGATTCCGGCATCGCGATGATGGCCGGCCTTGCGGACTCGACGCAGTTGGGCGCCTATCCAGCCAAGGACAACAACGGCTTTGACCGAACGACGCTCGGCATCCCGACGACGGACATCCCGCGCATGCAGCAATTCCTGCTGGCGGAGTGGACGCGGCGCGGTCACACGCCCGCGGAGGGCAAACAATACGCACCGTTTGGCGGCCCGCTGGTGAGCCAGTCGACGTTCCAGCCGGATCCGTGCGCCGCGGGCGAAGGGATCGCTGCTGACGGAAAGGTGAGTTGGCTGGGCGGCGATGCGCGCTACGTCTACGTGTTGGCCAAGAACGCCAAGAATCCTGGCGTGCCGCCGAACCTGGATCTGCCGGACGGGACGGTTTGGCAGGTCAACGTCCCCAGCAGCCAGCCGGCGGTCGCGTCCGGCATCGCGTACGGCCAGGTGAGCGGGGACATGCAGCAGCGCGTGCCGTCGTCAGGTCCGGCGCTGGCGCTCGTCAAGGGGCAGACGTACTACTTGTATGTGCTGCAGGACATCGGTTTTCCCGCGTCCCGCTGCCTCTTCACGGCGCTGTAGGCGCTAGCGATGCACCCGGGAAATCTCGCGCTTCATCTCGCGGTCCTTGATCGCGTCACGGCGGTCATGGTGCTTGCGGCCCGTGCCTACAGCGAGCTCCAGTTTCACCTTTGAGCCCATGAAGTAGACGCGCAGCGGCACGCACGCCGCGCCCTTGGACTCGAGCGCGTCGCGCAAGTGCTCAATTTCACGTTTGTGCAGCAGCAGCTTCCGCGGCCGATCCGGCTCGTGGTTGAACTGGTGCGACCACGGATACTCGGGGATCTGCATCCCGAAAATCAGCGCTTCACCGCCGACCACGCGCACGTGCGCACCCGAGATCACGCACTTGCCCGCGCGCAGGACCTTGACCTCGGAGCCGTGGAGCTGGATGCCAGCTTCCAGACGCTCGTCGATCTCATAGTCCAACTCAGCCTTCTTGAAGCTGGCGACGATGCGGATGCCGTCTTTGTCGAATTTTTTGGTTTTCTGGGGCGTCGCCATGGGCCGCGTAGTGTCGCGCAAAATGCCCAGAACCGGAAGCGCAATCGACCGAGGCTAGAAGCCCTCATCGGGCCGCAGAAAGCGCCACTGGCCGGGATTCAGGTCGCCCAGGCGCACGCGCCCAATGCGCACGCGGACGAGGCTGTGCACGTGCAGGCCCACGAGCTCGCACATGCGGCGGATCTGGCGTTTCTTGCCTTCGCGCAGGACAAACCGCAGCCGATCCGGCCCCAGCACGTCGATGTCGGCGGGCTTCAGCGGTTTGCCGTCCAGCACAAGCCCACCGCGCAGCATGGCGACGGCGCGATCGGTGATCCGCCCGGTGACCCGCACGAGGTATTCTTTCTCGATGCCGGAATTCTCGCCGATCAACTGCCGCGCCAGGCGGCCGTCCTGCGTGAACACGAGCAAGCCGCGGCTGTCGATGTCAAGCCGGCCGGCGACGGCGAGACCTTGGAAGTGGCGATTCTGCAAACGCGGACCCGGAAACTGCGCGTCCTGATTGTCCGGCACGATCAACTCAATCGCCGGACGGTAGCCATCTTCCGGCTGCGCCGAGACCCAGCCAACCGGCTTGTTGAGCAGGATCGTCGCGAGCTGCTGTTGCTGCTGCTGCGCCCGCGCCTCCAACTCGATCCGCGCCGTCGGCAACGCTTTCGCGCCCACCGCTACGATCTCGCCATCGACGCGCACAAGCCCATCGGCCAGCCACGCATCGGCTTCCCGACGCGAGCACATGCCCCTATCAGCCATCAACTTTGACACGCGAACGATTGCCGTCTCCACGAGCGCCTCCAGCCGCAGGGTAGCCGGGTCGCCCGCCAACAAGCAAGGCGCGCGCGCCAGTGGACATGGCGGCCGGAGAAGTGCATTTTTCAGGCTTGCGAGGATTCGATTCCGATCTTATCCTCGCCGCCGGGCGTGTGCCCAAAATCGCGATTTCCGGTCATCTTTGCTCAGCTTTTTTCGTCGAGGCACCATGTCGCTTCCCAGCTTTTCCCGCACCCTTCTCCTGGTGAGCGGCCTTGTGCTCGCGCTCTCCGCATCCGCCTGTGGCACCAAAGCTGCGGCTGACGCGGGCGATGACGTGACGACCCAAGGCAACGTGACCGGCGTGAAGCAGGATGCCGGCAACACCGACATCGGCCCGGGCGCTGGCGAAATCGGCGCTGGCTGCACCAAGGACGACGACTGCAAGTCGCTCGCGTGCGACACCGGCCTCTGCGCCAAGTCCTGCGCCAACAACGCGGAATGCACCGACGGCGCGGAATGCATCACCATCAACGGCGGCAATGCGTTCTGCCACAAGCCGACGCACCCCGTCGGCATGGGCCTCTCCTGCTACATGGGCCAGACCTGCGGCAAGGGCCTGAGCTGCCTCGGCGACGACGGCTCTACCCGCGCGGTCTGCACGCACGCCTGCGCCTCGGGTCTCGACTGCCCGGCGAGCATGGAATGCGCCATCGACGGCAGCGACGCCACGGGCAACAGCCACGTCTGCCGCCCGCGCCGCTTCTGCTCGCCGTGCGTCACGGACGAACAGTGCGGCGGTGGCCAGGTTTGCTCGGACATGGGCCTCGGCGTCCGCTTCTGCACCAAGACCTGCGACGTCGGCTCGTACGAATGCCCGCGCTACGCCGATTGCACGGAAGTTGAAGGCCGCAACGTCTGCACGCACCGTTCGGGCACCTGCATCGGCGATGGCACGCTCTGCCAGCCGTGCGCGGACGACCTCTGCTCGTCCAGCGACTTCCAGTGCCTGACTTTCCGTCAGTCCGGCGAGACGTTCTGCACGCCGACCTGCACGGCGTCGGCCGATTGTGGCTCGGGCTACAAGTGCACGCAGGTCAGCGCGACTGAGAAGCGCTGCGTCCCGACGACCAACCACTGCGTCGGCAAGCTCACGGAACTGTACAAGAAGGGCGACATCTTTGAGGACTACGCGATGCTCGGCCGCGTCGACACCAACGGCGATGGCCTGCTGTCCGACGAAGAGCCCAAGCTCATCCACCTCTCTGACTTCGCTGACAAGCAGGTCATCGGCATCACGATCTCCGCCGGCTGGTGCGTGCCGTGCCAGGAGGAGACCAAGACGTTCGCCGCCACGCTCGCGAAATACGGCGACAAGGCGACCATCTTCCAGATCCTGATTGAGAACGCCACGCAGGGCAGCGGCGTCATCGACCTGGACTACAGCCTCAAGTGGATCAAGCAGTTCAAGCCGGCGGGCGCGAGCGGCATCGATCCCGATGGCACGCCGGACCTGTGGAACCTCGCGGGCTCCATTCCGCTGAACATCCTGATCGACGCGAAGACGCGCAAGATCATCGACAAGCAGAACGGCGCTGGCCCGGGTGGCTGGGCAACGCTGTTCCAGCAGTACACGAAATAGACTTGCCAGCTTGGATTTCATGACTTTGACGATTCGCAGCCTGATCGCTGTTCTCGTCGGAAGCGTCATCCTCTTCGGTAGCGCGGGCGCCTTTGCCCAATGCGCAACTTGAAGCAACCCGACGCTCCCGGTGGGAGACAGTGACGTAGCATCCAGTTTGTACAGCGGCGCCGGCGACGTCTGGCGTGCCCGCATTGGCGTGATCTACGGCACGGCCGGCGCCAATCAGCTCTTCAACGGCTCGAGCGAGCTGGACAAGACGGGCTACACGTACAACTACAAAGAAATGCGCATGAAGATGCAGCTCGCGAGCCTCAGCGCGGGCGTGGATGCGCCGTGGGGCACCGGGATCAGCGCGCTTCTGCCGTACGCATGGCTGCGCTATGACGACTGGAACACGGACGGCGGCGACGCCAAGCCTTTGAATACCAGCGATTTTGGCGACTCGGAAGTGCGGATCCGCCAGAACCTGCTGCAGCCATTTGGCCTCGCGCCGTTGAGCGGGTCGATTCAGTGGCCGCGCCTGTTCGCGACGTTTGGCGTCGTGATTCCCAATCGCGCCGCGTATTCGTCCAACACCGTGAAGGAATTGTCGATCAGCCGCGGCGCGTGGTGGCTCATCGGCGAGCTTGAGGCGCATCTGGATCTGCCGAAGAATTTTGGCCTGTCGCTCACCGGCGGCTATCGCACGGCGGTGACCTACGCTGCGGCGCCGGATGCCGATCCGACCAATGGCCTCGGTTGGGGCGATGAATACCGGACGGGTCTTTCCGCGCGTTACATCCTCGACATGCCGGTGCTGGAAGGCGCGGCCAACTACTTCGTGCCCAAGCGCCTGCTGTTCCTGGCCAACGGCGAATACCTCTACCGCAATCAGTCGACGCTTGTTGAGAACGCCGACGTGGGGCGCCTGCCGTACAAGGATTCCGGCGGGCGCACCATCAGCGTCACGCCCACGTTCATGATCGGCTACAACGACGCGTGGTCGGTGACGGCGTCCGCCCGCATTCCGGTCTATCGCTTCGTCAACGGCGAGCAGCCGGTCCAGTACACGAGCTTCTTCTTTGGCCTGAACTGGTCGTGGAGTTCGACGCCCAAGACCGCGGACTTGGGCAAAGTGGCGGAGCGCGGGCAAGCGCCGACGACAGCCGAGATCGGCAAGCTACTGGTGCCGGGCAAGTACACGCTCATCGATTACTGGGCGACCTGGTGCGAGCCGTGCGGCCGCCTGGGTGTCAAGTTGGAGCAGGAGTTGCCGGCCAAGGCGGGCGTCGCGCTGGCGCGCGTGGATGCGACCGCGTGGGAGGCCGAGGACTGGGCCAAGTATCTGCCAGGCGCGCCCGGAATCCCGGTGCTGGACGTGTATGACCGCGAGGGCAAGCTGATCGTGCGCCTGCAAGGTGACGACTGTTTTGGCTACGCCGCGCACCTTCCGGCTGACGCGACGCAAGTCGCCCCGTAGGGTTCAGAAGCCCAGCAATACGGGCTCGCGCTCCAGATGCACACCCGACGCCGCTGCCACGCGCGTGGCGACTTCCTCCGCAAAGGCCAGGACATCGGCTGCTGACGCATTGCCGCGGTTGACGAGCGCGAGCGTGTGCTTGCGCGACAAGCCGACGCGTCCGGTCCCGAACCCGCGCGCCATGCCGCTGTGTTCAATGAGCCAGGCCGCGGAGAGTTTTACACGGTCGCCAGCGGGCCACGCGGGCATCGTCCCCGCGCCCGCCAAACGCAGACGCACCGCGTCGGCCGTTGCGCGATCGACGAGGGGATTGACGAAGAAGGAGCCGGCGCTGCGGCTGTCCGGATCCGCGGCATCAACGACCATGCCTTTGGCGCGCCGCAGGGCCAGGACCGCGTCGCGCACGGTTTGCAGCCCGATTGCGCCATCGGGCAGGGCCAGCGTGCGTGTCGCCTCCGCAACCTGAGCGTACTTGCAGCACGGCACGCCATTGACCGCCAGCCGCAGCCAGACGCGCGTGACAATCCAGCGGCCGGGCGTGCGCTTCCAGACGCTGTCGCGGTAGCCAAAGGCGCAGTTCCCGGCGCGCCACTCGCTCACGCTGCCGTCCGTCGTGTCGAGCACTTCCACGCGATCCACGACGTCGCCGACCTCCTGGCCGTACGCGCCGATGTTCTGGATCGGCGCGGAACCGACAAGGCCCGGGATGCCTGACAGGCACTCGATGCCGCCCAAGCCGCGCGCCACCGTCCACGCCACAAGCGCGTCCCACGGCACGCCCGCGTCGGCCGCGATCACCTGCGTCGCTGCGTCCGGCGCGAGAGCTTCCAGGCCGCGTCCCGTCGGCTGCAGGACAAGTCCGGGCAGCCCGGCATCCGCGACAATCACGTTGCTCCCGCCGCCCAGCAGCCACCACGGGCAGCGCTGTTCAGCGGCAAAGGCAAGCCCATCGCGCAGTTCCGCCACGGAACGCCAAGGCAGCAGCCAGCGCGCCGGCCCGCCCACGCCCAGCGTCGTCAGGCCGCTGAGCACAACGTTCGCCTGCAGGCCGTCACGCGCCACTGGCCATCCTCACTTCTGCGAGCAGCTCCGGGCCGTACGTCGCGGCCTTTTGCGCGCCAATCCCCGGCACCGCCATCAGCGCCGCCAGCGTCTGCGGCAACGCGGCCGCGATCTCCAACAGCGTCGCATCGCGCAGGATCACAAACGCCGGCACGCCTTGGGCCCGCGCGCGACCCAGCCGCCAGGTCTTGAGCCGATCGATGACCGCCGGGTCCGCATCGCCGTGCATCACTGCCGCCGTCTTCACGCGGCGCACCGGCTTGGCCTTGCGCGCGAGCGCCGCCGACTCCTTGTGCTCCGCCTCAATCAGCACGTCTCCGAGCCAATCCTCGCCTTCCGTCTGCGCCCCGGGCGTCAGCTTGACGGTCGCGTAGCGAATCGTCTGGCCCGTCTGGTTCTCAAACGCGTCCTCGCTCAGCTCCACGAGCCCTGCGCGATCCAGCGCCGCCAGCAGCCGGTCAAACAGCTTGCGATCCAGCACTTCCCCAAACTCCTCGCGGTGCAGCTTGGCCGTTCCCATCGCCCGGCGCGGCACGGCCGCGAGGATGCGCGCCAACAGCCGCCGCTCCATGCCGTCCGGACCGCGTGAACGCCGCACGACGGACGCTTCCGGCGCGCAGTGATCGCAGCGCCCGCACGTGGTCTTCGCGTCGCCATGATCGCCAAAATAGCGGATCAGCGCCTGCATGCGGCATCCCGTCGCGCGGGCAAACGTAAACACTTCGCCGATTTGCGCCTCGCGGTGCAGCCGCTGCTTGGTGTACGCGACCGACCAGTTCGTCGTCTCTGGCCGCGGGCGCACCACGTCGTCCAGATCCAGCGTGACGGACTGTTGGCCCCACAGCTTTTCCAGCGCGGCCTCCGCGACCTGCAAGTCCAGGCCGCTGCGCCGCAACAGCGTATCGCGCTCCACACCCTCGGCGGGAATCTGCTCGCGCAGCTTCTCCAGCACGTTCAGTGGCGGGTAGGCGCGGTCAAAAAAGTGTGTGTGCAAGTGGCGATCTGCGCTGCTCCACAGCGTGATTGCGTACGCTTCCTGACCATCGCGGCCCGCGCGGCCGATCTCCTGGTAGTAGCTTTCAATCGATCCCGGCAACCCGAGGTGTACGACCGTGCGGATATCCGCTTTGTCCACGCCCATGCCAAACGCCACGGTCGCGACCACGACGTCCAGCTTGCCTTCCTGGAACTTGTCCTGCACCTGCCCGCGGCGATCCGCGCTCATGCCGGCGTGGTAGCCATCGGCCTTCACGTCCTTGGCCAGGATCGCCACAAGCTCGTCGACTTTCACGCGGCTCGGCACGTACGCAATCGCCGGTCGCCGCGCTGGATCCCGCAGGATCTCCGCGACTTTTTCCATGCGTGCGCCGGGCGCCATGTCCACCATCTCCACAGCGAGGTTGTCCCGGCGGAACCCGCGGATGAAGCGATTGGCATCCGGAATACCCAGTTGCGCGACGATGTCATTCTGGACCCGCACCGTCGCCGTCGCCGTCAGCGCGATCGTCGGCGTGCCCGCGGCGCGCAGTTCCGGCAGACGCTCGCCCAGCAGGCGGTAGTCGGGGCGAAAATCGTGGCCCCACATGGAAATGCAATGCGCTTCGTCCACCGCGATGAGGTTGGGCGGCCGCTGCATCAGCCGCGGCACAAAGCCCGGCACGCGCAGACGTTCGGGCGCGAGGATCAGGAACTCCAGCTCGCCGTCCAGCCAGCGTTTCAGCGCATTCTGCGAGTCGCTGCGGGCGCGGCCTGAATGGATGCGGTCGGCGGCGATCCCGTTGGCCAGCAGTTTCTGGCACTGATCTTCCATGAGCGCGATGAGCGGGCTGATCACGAGCACGCCGCCGCGCCCCGGGACCTGCATCTGCCGCGCGATGCCCGGCAGCTGGTAGCACAGCGACTTGCCGCCGCCCGTGGGCATCACCAGCAGGGAATCCTCGCCGCGCGTCACGGCCTCGCACACCTCGCGCTGGTGCGGGCGAAAGCGCTCCAGGTGGAAGCGGTCGTGGAGGATGGCATCGAGATCGGGCAGGGCAAGCAGGGTCATGGCCGCGGGAGTGGAGCGCATCTGGGGTGGGACTGCAAGCATCGTTTTCGTCTCAGGCGGCAAAGAATCGCGCCAACCGATGTTCGGCGATTCGCGGTTTTTGCCGCGCCTGCTACACTGCGCGGCCATGGACACCCTGCACAAAGCTGACGTACTGGTTATCGGGTCGGGCATCGCTGGTCTCAGCTATGCGCTCCATGTGGCGGAATTTGCCTCGGTCCTGCTCGTGACAAAGCGCGGTCTGGGCGATGCCAACACGGCTTGGGCGCAGGGCGGCATCGCCGCAGTGCTTGATCCCCAGTCGGACAGCTTCCCGACGCACGTGCAGGACACGCTGACTGCCGGTGCGGGGCTGTGTCGGCGCGATGTTGTGGAGATGATTGTTGAACACGGTCCGGCGGCGATTGCCCGCCTGATCGAGCTCGGCGTCGATTTCGATCGCGGTCCGGAAGGCGATCTGCTGCTGGCGCGTGAAGGCGGCCACAGCGTGCGGCGCGTCGTCCACCACGCGGATTCCACCGGTGAGGCGATTGAGCTCGCGTTGGTGGCCAAGCTCCGCCGCCATCCGAACATCCGCATCCTGGAGCAGCACCTCGCGGTCGATTTGCTGACGCGCGGGCGGATCTCCAAGGGGCGACGGGATTGTCATCCGGGCGGCAAGGGCGATCGCGTGCTGGGGGCGTACGTGCTGGACACGCGCGCGCGGCACGTGGTGTCCGTGGCGGCGCAGGTCGTGTGTCTGGCGACGGGCGGCGCGGGCAAAGTCTACCGCTACACGACCAATCCGGACGTCGCGACAGGCGATGGCTTGGCGATGGCCTGGCGGGCGGGCGCGCGCGTGGCGAACATGGAGTTCTTCCAGTTCCATCCGACCTGCCTGTTCCATCCGACGGTCAAGAACTTCCTGATCTCAGAAGCCTTGCGCGGCGAGGGCGGCTTGTTGCGCAACACGTCCGGCGAGGCGTTCATGGAGCGCTACCACCCGCTGCGCGATTTGGCCCCGCGCGATGTGGTGGCGCGCGCGATTGACACGGAGCTTTCGCTCTCCGGCGCCGACAGCGTGTTCCTGGACATGACGCACCTGCCGGCGAAGTTCCTGGAAGAGCGTTTCCCGACCATCTTCGCGACCTGCCTGAGCCTTGGCATCGACATTCGCACGCAGCCGATTCCGGTCGTGCCCGCGGCGCACTACCAATGTGGAGGCGTGCAGGTCGACATGCACGGCCAGACCAACATCGATCGCCTGCTGGCGATTGGCGAAGTCTCGTGCACGGGGCTGCACGGGGCGAACCGGCTGGCGTCCAATTCGCTGCTGGAAGGCGTCGTGTACGCGGAAAGTGCGGCGCGGCAGACGCGCGAGTGGCTGGCGCAGCCGGTGGACGACGCGGGGCTGGATCTGCCCGAGTGGGACACGGGTAGCGCAGGCGACGCCGACGAGATCGTCGTGGTGAAACAGAGCTGGGCGGAAATTCGCCAGCTGATGTGGAACTACGTGGGCATCGTGCGCACGAATCGCCGCCTGCTGCGGGCGCAACGGCGCTTGCGGCTGATTGAGCAGGAAGTGCGCGAGGATTACTGGCGTTTTCACCTGACGCCGGACCTGGTGGAGCTGCGCAACATCACGGCCGTCGCGCTGCTCATCGTCGAGAGCGCGCTGTCGCGGCAGGAGTCGCGCGGGCTGCACTGGAGCGCCGACTACCCGGAAACGGACGACGAGAACTGGCTGCACGACACCGTTCGCCAGCGCTCGCCGTCGGAATAGCCGCTACAGACCGTGGAACGGCACGAGGATCAGGTCGTGCAGCGCGCGGACCGCCGCCGGATCCGTGCTCGTCAATTCCACGCCCGTCTGGTCCGCCGCTGGATTGGCGACGACGCCCTTGATCGCAAACGGGCACAGCGATTCATCCGTGTACCCATGGGCGTGGGCGAAAGCCAGATGGCAGCGCATGAACGCCAGCACCTGCGGCAAGCGCTTGGGCCCCGTGTGCAGGCGCACGCCATTGACGAGCGTGACCATCGCGTCGCTGAGCAGCGTCGGGCAACTGAGCCGGTCGTTCGGCGGGATGCCCACACACGCGGCGTCCTCGAACTTCTCCAACTTGATCGCGGCCTCCACGTGCTGCCGGGCGTGGCGCGCGTGGGCCTCAGCGTCGGCCAGGTGGCTCGCAGTCGGATTGACCGTCACGAGGATGCCCGACGCACCTTCCGTGCCTGCCGCGCCCGCAGAGCCAATCTGGGTGAGCCGCTCGGCGTTCGGGTCATACTGCGCTTTGTCGATCCGCGCCTCTTTCCGCTCCTGGCTGGCTTCAGCCAGATGCTTCTCCTCGGTCGCCTCCTCCACCTGCGGGCTTGCGCCGCCGCAAGCACTGAGTGAAACCGCCATCATCGTCAGGTAAATCCAATTCTTGCGCATCCAACACCTCCTCGGGCTTATAGGTAAGCACGCGGCGCAACTTGCGCAGGGCAAAAAGTTGGCGCGGAGAATTTTGGCTCAGTAGCTCGGTTCGCGCAGCCAAGTCGCCTGCCACTGCTGCGGCAAGAGCTGCGCGCGGTACTGCTTGGCGCGCTCGGGCGTCTCGTAGATCGCCAGGTACCGCAGAAAATGGCCCACGACCATGCGGACGTAGTTGCGCGACTCGTGCGGGCCAATGTCGTCAATCATCTCGTCCAGCGCCAAATGGCGATCCCGGGACTGCCGCAGATGGTGCTCCATCAGCATCGGCCCGCCGTTGTAGCTGGCGATCGCGAACGGCAGTTGCTCGCCGAACTTCTTGTACAGCGCGCCCAGGTATTGCCCGCCCCAGCGGACGTTGTACTGCGGCGTCATCAGCATCCACAGCTGGTAGTCGTCGTGCGCGTCGGTCGCCAGCCGCGCGGCCGTCCGGTCCAGCAGCTCCAGCAGGCCATACGCCGGCGCGCCAGAGATCAGCCACGGTTTGTAGCGCGATTCCTGCAGCATGTGCGCGTAGATCATCCACTCCGGCGCGCCCGACCGCTTCGCCGCCGCCACCACATGTGTCGCATACGCCCGCGGGTAGATCGCCCGCCAATGGTCTACGGTCTCCTTCTTGGGCGGATCCTTCAGCACCGCCTGCCACTGCGTCATCGCATCCTGGCGCTCCTCCGCGTACTGCTCCAGCGGGTCGGCGAGGTCGCGCTCCAGTTCCGCCAGCCGCTCCTTGCCCAGCGTCTTGACCAGCTTCTTGCGCACCGCGTCCAGCACCAGCCGCGCGCTGTCCGGCTCGCCCAGGTAGACGGCGATGCGCAGCCGCTTCAATTCCGGCGTCAGGTGCAGCCCCAGGAACGGGTCATGCGGGCGGATCGCCACCTTGGACAGATCCGGCAGCTTGGGCACGTGTTTGTCCTCGCCCCAGGACACGAGCAGGTCCTCCGCCAGCGCGCTGTACCAGCTCAGCGGATGCCGCTCCAGCACGGACTCCAGCATGTCGATTGCTTCAGGTCGCTTGCCCAGCTTGTCCAGGCATTTGCCCATCCAGTAGCGCGCCTTGCCGCCCACCAGCGGGTTCTTGTCGCCGATCAGCGGGTCCAGTGTCTGGATCGCCAGATCGCACGCGCCGCCGCGCAGCTGCCAATAGCCGACAAACCATAGGTATTTGCCGAAGTCGATGCCCTTGCGATCGAGGTCCAGCGCGGATTGCAGGTACGCCGCTGCCTCGAGCGAGCGCCCACCCACGTGCATCGCGCGCGCCCGGTCGTAGGCGACGTCGACGCGCTTCTCATTGCTCACGCCTGGATAGCGCTGGAACCATTTGTCGAACTCGGCGAGACCATCATCCAGCCGCCCCAGCTTGGTCAGTACCAGCGCGTAGGAAGTCAGCGCCTGCTGCGCCAGCGGTTCACCATCGCCGATCGCCGCCTCCAGATACTTTGCCGCACCCGGATAATCGTCCCGCAGCCGCTCCGTCGCGATCTTGCCCAGGTAGTAGCCAACTTCACTCTTGCGCACGCCTTTTTGCCAGAGCTTCAGCCCGACCTCGCGGCAGCGCTCGTAGGCGCGCCGGGCGAAAAGCCGCTCCATCCGCTCGTACTGCTCGACGTCAGACAGCGCCTCTTCCGGCACGAATCGCAGCGCCTCGTCGACAAACGCGCTCTCGGGGTGCTTCAGGATCAGCTTGCGCCACAGCACCAGCGCATCCTGCGGATGGTTGATGGCCGTGTTCCGCGCCGCCCTGGCGAGCAGCTCATCGCGCGGCAGGTTCAGTTGCGACTTGGCATACAGCGTTTGCGCAATCGCGGCAGTCTGGTCGCCCGGACTCACGCGCTCCCACAGGCGGCTGAAGAGCAAATCGGCCGCCGACCAGCGGAACTCCTCAAAGTCGCGCCGCAGCTTGTCCAAGGCGTCCAGCGCCGCGCTCGGCTTGCCGCGCGCAAGGAGCACCTCCACTTCCGCCCAACGCCAAGCCTGTGGAAGCACGCTGCGAATCGCGGAAGCCTGCTCAAACGCACTCGCCGCCGCTTCGCCCTTGCCCAGCCGCGCCAACGCACGCGCGCGCACAAAAGCCGCGATCGCCGCGACGTCCGGCTCCTTTGTCGTTTTCTGGATCTCCGCGAGTTCACTTGGCAAACCGTCAAGATCGGCGACCCGCCAGCGCTGCACCGCGGCGTGCAGCTTGTGCCAACTGTCCGCATGGACCGGCAGCGCCAGGAAGCAACAGCTCGCCAGCAGTCCAATCGCAAGCATGTGACGCATCCGGACCACGCGCGCTCCTCGTCCGGGGCGAAGCTACCATGGATGCGCCGCGGGGGAACTTTCCTGCGTAGGCGCTTGCCGATCACGTTCGTGATCATGGTGGATATTGACGGGGATCATGAAACGCAGCGTGCTCTGCCGTCGTCGGGCAAGTCCTTGAAGTTGCGCGGAAGATTGGCAAATGCTGTGATTTCATTCAGTTGCATATTGTTATCGTCAACTTCATGACAGTTTCGTGAAGATTCGCCACTGCTTGCGCGCAGAATTTTGCTCGCAAGGACTTGCGCGCCCCCAAAAGTGGGTACATAGGAGACGAGCAGGTGTGCTGAACAGTGAACGGGACGGGCCTGGGAGTTGTGCAGAGCACGCAACAGGGGAGTGATACCATGACTGACGAGAAGGCGAAGAAGAATTTTGTGCTGATGGAGAAGGGCGAAGACACGAACATCGTGTTCTCCAACGCCCAGCCGCGTGGCGCGGCCCTCAAGGCTGCCAACCGTGGTTACAAGGAAATCAAACTGCGCGAGCGCGGCACCAAGCGCGTTCACGTGTTCACCGGCTCGCGCGTTGAAGTGAAGGCGCCGACCAAGCGCCCGAAGTGGCTGCCCGAGAAGGTGTGGAAAGCCGTTGTGAAGAAAGTGGGCGTCGAGCACCTCTAGGCTAGACCGGGCGATGCGCTGCGCTGCGACACGGTCAAGCACCTGATTGATCGCGCCGTTCGCCGCCCCTCGCGCGTCCCTCCCGCGCGCCAGCCCATCTCGCGCTGGCTTCGCGATGCCCCGTGCATGTCGAGCGAGGGGCCGTAGATCCCCCAAAGATCCGCGGCCCCTCCCGCTCGCTTTCCGCATGCCCGGCCCTGCCGCTGTTGCCTGAAATTTTCGACCGCCGCGCGCCAACTTCTGGCGCGGATGGCATTCAGGCGTTGACACCAGCCCGCCTTTCCATGACAGTCCGCCGGCGCTCCGTGGCGCTTGGACCGGGTAGCGTTTAGACCGACATGCAAGCCAAACACATCCGAAACTTCAGTATTATTGCGCACATCGATCACGGGAAGTCGACGATCGCGGACCGCATCCTGGAGATGACCGGCGCGGTTGAGCCCCGGCAGATGCAGGCGCAGTACCTCGATTCCATGGACATCGAGCGCGAGCGCGGAATCACCATCAAGTCGCAGGCCGTGCGGTTGAACTACCGCGCGAAAGACGGCAATGACTACGTGCTGCACCTGATCGACACGCCCGGGCACGTGGACTTTGGCTACGAAGTCTCGCGTTCGCTGGCTGCGTGCGAGGGCGCGATCCTCGTCGTGGACGCGGCGCAGGGCGTGGAAGCGCAGACGCTGGCCAACGTGTACCTCGCGCTGGACGCCAACCTGACGCTCGTGCCGGTCATCAACAAGATCGACCTGCCCGCCGCGCGGCCGGAAGAAGTCTGCGAAGAGATTGAAGAAGGCATCGGCATCGACACGCGCGAAGTCGTGCTCTGCTCGGCGAAGAACGGCATTGGCATCCAGGACATCCTGGAAGCGGTCGTCAAGACGATTCCGCCGCCGGAAGGCGATCCGGACGCGCCGTTGCGGGCGATGGTGTTTGACTCGCAGTACGACGCCTATCGCGGTGTGCTCGTGCAAGTGCGCGTCATCGATGGCAAAATCAAGAAAGGCGACCGCGTCTACTTCATGGAATCGCAGTGCGAGCAGGACGTCCTGGAGATCCGCGTGCGGACGCCCAAGGAAGTCATCGTCGACGAGCTGAATTTTGGCGAGACCGGCGTGCTGATCTGCGGAATCAAGCTGGTGCGGGACGTGCAGGTCGGCGAAACGATCACCCACGCCAAGCGCCGCGCGACCGAGAAGCTCAAGGGCTTCAAGAAAGTCCAGCAGATGGTCTACTCGGGTATTTTCCCAGTGGAATCAAACGAATACGAGAAGCTGCGCGATGCCATTGAGAAGCTCGGGCTCAACGATTCGGCGTTCTCGTTTGAGCCGGAGACGTCGAGCGCGCTGGGTTTTGGCTTCCGCTGCGGCTTCCTCGGTCTTCTGCACATGGAAGTGTTCCAGCAGCGGCTGGAGCGCGAGTACGACTGCGAGCTGATCACCACCGCGCCGTCGGTGATTTACCAGGTCCACAAGATGGACGGCACGATGATGTCGCTGTCCAACCCGGGCGAATTGCCGTCCACGGGCGACATCGACTGCATCAAGGAGCCGATCGTCCGCGCGACCATCCACACGCCGAGCGAGTACATCGGCGCGATCTCCAAGCTGTGCAACGATCGCCGCGGCATGCAAAAAGACATGCGCTACCTGTCCGCCAATCGCGTGGTCCTCGAATACGAAATGCCGCTGGCGGAGATCGTCTTCGACTTTTTTGACAAGCTCAAGACGGCGACGCGCGGCTATGCCAGCCTTGACTACGAGTTCAAGGAGTTCCGCAAGGACGACCTCGTCAAGTTGGACATCCTGCTGCACAACGAGATCGTCGACGCGCTGTCGGTCATCGTGCACCGCGACAAGGCGTACGACAAAGGCAAGGCGCTCGTTCACCGGCTGCAGAAAGTGATTCCGCGGCAGATGTTTGACGTGGCGATCCAGGCTGCGGTCGGCGCGCGCATCATCTCCCGCGAGACCGTGAAGGCGCTGCGCAAGGACGTGACGGCGAAGTGCTACGGCGGCGACATCAGCCGCAAGCGCAAGTTGTTGGAGAAGCAGAAAGAAGGCAAGCGGCGGATGAAGAACGTCGGCAATGTGGAAGTGCCGCAAGAGGCGTTCCTGGCCGTGTTGAGCACCGACGAGGACTAGCGCGCGTAGCGGCGAGCAGCCAGCGTGCCGTCCCGCTAGTCGTCCTTCGCCCCGTCCTCAATCCATTTCTTGACCGCTGCGAGGCTGCAATCGGTGTCGTACGGCGCCGTCGCCCCGTAGGGCATCAGCACGCCGTCGGTCGTCAGCGTCAGCTTCTCGTAGAGGTAGCTCTGCTCGGGATGCCCTGGCACCACCAGCAGCTTGCCCGCCTTCTTCGCCTTGGCCTGAAAGGCCGGCGCGTTCACAAGCGCGGTGAACGCTTTGCCGTTCGACAGATCGAGGTTGCCCTGGGTCGGCTGCGCCGAATCGTGGCAGTGGCTGAGCGCACACGAATCGGTGAAGTAGTTGGTCTGGATCGACTTCAGATGCGGCGCGACGTTGCACGCGGACACGTCCGCGGCCGTATCCGCGCTTCCGTCCGAACTTCCGTCCGCTTCAGCGCCCGTTCCCGCCTGCGTCGCACACGCGCTTGTCAGCGCGGCGGCGAGGAGCGCCGATCTTACGCGCCAAAGATGCCCAAAGATTTCGCCCGCGCTTCCTGCCACTGATGCACCTCGTCGGCTGTCACCGTCTCATGATGCCACAGCGCCCAGTTCAGGCACGCGCAAATGTCGTCCGCGTCCTCCTCGCCCGCGGCAAACCGCACAAGGCGATCAATGCCCTGGCGTTGCAGTTCAGCAACCGGCGTAAAATATTCGGAGACGCTCTGGTGGTGATTGACCTTGGTCGTCGGTCCGTCAAACGACAGCGCGTAACGCACCGCGATCGTCATCGCCAGCACGTCGCAGAAATGCCGCGTGCGGGCCTCGTCGGCGTCCGCGATGCGGAAGGACAGCAGCGAACCGGGCAGGGCGTAGGCGCGCTCGATCGCCGCGCGATCCGGGTGGTCCGGCAGCGACGGATGGAACACGCCATCGACGAGCGGATGTTTCGCCAGGAAATGGGCGATCCGCTCCGCGTTCAGGCAGCGCGTCTGAAACGCCGTCTCCGCGTTGGCCAGACCGTCCAGGATCGCGGCCGCGCGTCGCCAGTCCAGGATGCCGCCGCGGAACGCTTGGACGTCCATGATCTGGTTCATCTGCTCGCTGCGGTTGGACGCGATGTAGCCCCACAGGTCGCGATCCTGACCGCCCAGCGACTTGGTCCCGCTCGCGAAGATGAAGTCGATGCCTTTGCGCTTGAGCAGCGGCGCTTTGACGCCCCAAGGCGAGGCGATCGTCGCGTCAATCGCCAGCCGCACCTCGGGCGCGTCGCTCTTGCGCCGCCGCACGATGACTTCTGACAGCGCGTCCGGGTCCAGCGCGCGCATCAGCGGATTTGTGTACGTCTCAGCCAGCACGAGCACAGTATTCGGCTGGATCGCCGCATCGATCAGCGCCGGTTCAGCCTGCTCGACGATCGTGATCGTGCCGCCCAAACGTTCCTGCGACCACTCCGCGTACTTGCGGGTTTTGTTGTAGATCTGCCGGGAGACCACCACGTGTTTGCCGCGTTCGAGCACGCCGTCCATCAGCAGCGCCGCCGCCTGCGAGCCACAATCCGTCAGCACGACGCACTCCGCCGCTTCCAGTTCGCGCACCTTGGCGAGCAGCAGGCGCGTCGGCTCCGTGCCGTAGCGCGCATAAACTTGCGGCAAATCCGACCAGCAGCCTTCGCCTTCAAACAGGAACGCGACCTTGCCTTCCTGCCAATCCGCCATGCGCTTGGAGCCCAGCAGATCGAGCTGCACCGTCGGCCCGCCATCGGGATGCAGGTACGGCATGCCCGAGAGGCGAATCGCCTGATCGATGGCCTCGTGCATCGTGCGGGTCACCTCAGCCATCTCCGCGAGCTGCGGCGGAAGCGGCGGAGACTGATACGGATTCAGGTAATCAGCGATCGGCATGGCAAGACCTCTCTGGCGCCCCTTGGACGACACCGCCAAGAGTGTAGCAGGCTCGCTTTGCCGCCGCTAAATGTCATCCTGACGCGCCGTTTTTTTCAGCAGCACGCGATAGATTTCCTCGCGGATCTCGCGGTTGATCTTCGGCCAAGCGAGCACCAGCTTGGCGAATTCCACCGGCTTGAGCACCGCGCGAACCGCGTTCTCCCGCGCACTCTCGATGTCCGTCAACTTGGCGCGTTGGCTGATCAACTGCTGCGTCAGGCGGACGACGTTCGCGACGTCCGGATTGGCCGCCTGCGTCGCCTTCAGCAGATCCTTGCGCGTTGTGTGCGCTTGGAGGCGCGCTTGCTCCAGCTGTTCCTCAAACTTCTCGGCGATTTCCGCGAGCTTCAGCATCGTCGCCGCTTCCGGCTGGATCACCTCTGCGAGCTTCCGGCTGCGGATCGCGCGGATCTTTTCCCGCAGCTTGGCGCGCGCTTCCGCGACCGCGGCTGGGCTCCTCGCAGGCGGCGCCGCGGCGTGCGGCGGATGCACGGGTTCACGCGGGGCCGCACGCAGCACCGGACCCACGGGCGCGGGCGCAGGCAGGGGCTGGCCGCTGGGCGCTTGCGCCAGGGCAGTCAGAGGCATCGTCAGCAGCAGCAGACTTGGGAGCAGACGCACCATCGGCTAACCCTCCTCGCCAAGCTGCGTCGCGAGTTCCTGCACTTCATCGTCATTCAAGTCTTCCAGATCGTCGATCGGGTCGCTGTCGCCGGACGCCGGATCGTCTTCAATCGACATCCGCGCCTGCAACGCGTCCGTCCAATGCGGAACCGCGGCGATAACCGACGGCCGTCCCGGCGGATTGGCCGACAAGTGCACCGCAAACACCGCAAGCACCGCCGCCGCCAGCGCGCCGCTCACCGCCCACGCCACCGTTCGCCAGCGCCTGACCGGCAGCGCGATCACGTTGGACGCCTCCATCGCCGCGGTCACCTGCGGCGCATGCGCGATCGCCGCGTCGATGTTCGCCGCCATCGTCGACCAGAAGGCCGGATCGCGGTCGCCCACGCGCTCCACCGCCAGCGCGGCGTGCAGGTCCGCCAGCACTTCGCGCAATTCCCCCGCCTCCTGCTCGCAGCGCGCGCATTGCGCGACGTGGCGGGTCACCCTGCGCGCTTCATCGCCCTGCAAGCCGCCGTCGACCCAAGCCGCCAGCAGTTCCGCCACCGGCAGGCACGCCACGGGCAGATCGCCCGCCAGCGCCTGGTTGGTTTGGTTGGTATCGGTCGCCATCACACCCTCAATTCGCAGCCGCGCCGGTCGCCCGGGCCTTTGCGCCTATTTGTCCGTCAACAAAGCACGCAGCCGTTTGATTGCGTGGTGAAAATTGGCCTTGGCGCTGTCTTCCGTCGATTCCACGACGTCCGCCACTTCCCGGAACGACAAATCCTGCTGCACGCGCAGTTCCACGACGAGCCGCTGCTTCTTGGGCAGTTCCTCGACCGCGGCGCTCAGGCGCGCTTGCAGCTCTGCGTCTTCCATGCGCCCCAAAACCGGCTGCTCCGGGCTCGCCGCGTGCTCGGGAATCTCGCCGCTTGGCCGACCGCGCGCGTCCCGTTTGTGGTTCAGCGCGAGGTTCACGGCGATGCGGTACAGCCAGGTGCGCAGGCTGGAATCCCCGCGGAAGGTCGGCAGCCCTTGCCAGGCGCGCACAAAGGCGGCCTGAACGACGTCCTGCGCGTCCTGATCGTTCTTGACGTAGCGCCAGACGACCGCGAAAAGCGGCCGTTGGTGCTGGTTGACCCAGCCGGAAAACGCCGCGCGATCGCCCGCGCGCAACCGCACCAACAGGTCTTGCTCGCTGTTCGCGATGCGACTGTCGCCCGGCGCCGAGGTCATGGCGATCCGTTGCAGGCGAACGAATTCGCCGGCCATCGCCACGTTGTCTTCCGCTTGTGAGCACACTGCGTCCATGCGCATTCTCCCGTAGCAATGGACACGGCCACTGCCCAAAGGTCAAACGCAGACGCGGGGCGATGATTCAAAGTCGCTACTTTGTTGGGCACGGAATCGTCAGCGGCGCGACGCCACCGACCGGCGGCCAGCCATCCACTTGGCAATCGCCGGTCAAATCCACAGGTCGTTCGCGGACATCGGTCTGGGCGCAGGTCGTCGGCTTGCCATCGGCGCCAAGCACCACGTCAGACGGCCACGTCAGCGAACCGCAGCCGCCGCGATCGGGCGTGAGGCCGTTCTTCTTGTCCTTGTTGCCCGTCTCGTCGGCGAACCAGTCAAAGCGGCTGACCCGGTGATCGCCGTTCACGTCGACAAGCTCCAGCAGCCGCTGGTTGCCCGGAAACTCCTCGCTCTCCGTCCAGCCCTGGCCCGGCGCGCCAAATGTGTACTTGTAGGCGATGCGCACGCCCGCCGCGCTGCCCTGCACGGCCCAATACGGCAGCGCGAGCGCGATCGACCAGATGCCATCGCCTGCCACGGAATCGCCGTGCGTGCTGTCGTCGTACATCGGCACCTTGTTGGGCACCCAATTGCCGAGCGCCTGCGTTGCTGCGTCCACGTCCGCGTCGCTCAGGCACGGCGGCGCGGCGCCCTTGGAGCAGACTTTGGAGTCCTTGTGGATGCCGCCGGTCACGAACACGATCTTGTCGCCTTTCGCCGCCCACAGATACGGATCAATCGGCTGGCAGTTGCCGTCCTTGGCGCCTTCCTTCAGCGCCGTCATCAGCACGACCTGGATGCGATCGGTGGCGAAGCACGCGTCAAAAGCGAACGTCGCTGCCGCGTCGTCGAGCGCCTGTTGGAAGGACGCGACGCTGATCGTGCCGATTCCCTCGCACGCCGCCGCGTGGCTATTTTGGTCGAGGAACGCCTGCCGGAGCGTCGGCCCCGCGCCCGTGATGTCAAAAGGCAGCTCCGGTGCGTTGATCGTCGCGGCGCCATCGGCCGCCAGCAGCACGCACGCCACCTGCTGCGCCACGGTCACCAGCGGCGGTTTGCCGGCCAGCAGGTCCTTATCCAGCGCGATCAGCGTCTTGGCCAGCGCATCCGGAGACGCCGCGGCGAGCGTCATGCCCTGGCTCCGCAGCTTGCCGGCGATCAGGACCGCCAGCGTCGTCGAGGTCACGTCGATTTGCGTCGCGCCCGGCGACAGGTCGCGCACGTCAAACGTCCGCGCTGGCGCGAGCACGGTCGGTTGCGCCGGCAGCTGCGGAAGGAGCGCGAGGAACTGCTTGCGGCCCACGCGCGCCTGAATCGCCGCGGATTGCAGGCTCTGGCCACCGTCGACGTCAATGTGGAACGCGCCCTTGCCATCCGCGGTCCCCGCCAGCTTGTCGAGCGGGTGGCCGTCGCTGCCGAGGATCACCACTTCCGCGCTGGCCGTCGTCGTGCCGGTAATCGTCTGGGGCGCGGGCGCCGGCATCCGCACGTGGGTTTGGCCGGTCAACGCGCCGACGAAGAGGCCATCGACCGCGCACGCCGGGAGCGTCACTGCGCAGACCGCCATCATCAACCAACTCACGCGCATCGCCGATTCCCCCCTGCCCATCAGCCTAACGCAACTTTCGCGTCGCGTCATGCGTCGTTGTGCTTGACACCAAGTCCGCTCGCAGTAGCTTCAGCCGCCCATGCCGACGCTGTTCGCCATCCTCGCCGCGCTCCTCCTGTCCGCGCCGCCCGTGAAGCCCGATCCAAGCGCCGCGCTGTTTCCCAAGCCATTGCATTTGCAGCATGTTCGGCGATTGGTGCTGGATCCAGGCCACGGCGGCGACAACCTGGGCGCGCTGGGCGCAGCGGGCGTGCGGGAAAAAGCGCTGACGCTGGAGATCGCCCTGCACGTTGCGCAGTTCATTCGCCAACATAGCGACGCTGAAGTGTTGCTGACGCGCGAGACTGACGTGGCGCTGGAGCTGCGGCAGCGGCCGCGCAAGGCCAACGCGCTGAAGGGCGATGTGTTCATCAGCATCCACACGAACGCGCACGAGACGGGCGAAGCGACGGGCATGGAGGTCTTCTTCCTGGCGGCGGATTCAAGCGCGGAGACGGTGCGGCAGTTGATCGAGCGCGAAGAAGGCATCGCGCCCGACCGGCCGACGGCGCTGTTGCCGTGGTCGGTGACGTCGATCGTGACGGAGATGGGCCACGCCAACGCGCTCAACCGGTCGCAGGATTGGGCGATCGCGCTGGCCGACGGCCTCCAGAAACTGCGGCCGCGCGCGCGTTTTCGCGGCGTCCGGCAAGCGCCGTTTGGCGTGCTGAAAGAGGCGCGGATGCCCGCGGTCGTGCTGGAGGTCGGCTACATCACGCAGCTGAGCGAGGCGCGGTCGCTGCTGGAAGGGCGGACGCACAGCCAGTTTGGCGCGGCGATCCTGCTGGCGATGCAGGCGCTGGATCGGCAAATCGCGGCGGAGGATACCGGCCGCAAGGCGCCGGTGCGCTGAGGTCTACGCGGGCAACCACGCCGCGACGATCGCGCGGGCCAGCGCCTGGAGGCCCGCCTGCCCTTGGCCGCCATCCAGCCGCGCGCGGACCTGACCGCCCGGACCGACGAGAATGCCGCGCCGCAAGCCGAGGCGCAGGTCCTGCATGTCGTTGCAGAAGACGACGTCTGCGCCGCTGCGGCGGATCTGCCGCTCTGCCGCGTCGCACAGCTGCGCTTCCGTCGCGCCGCTCAGGAGCTTGAACCCGAGAAGTCGGGTCCGCGGCGCCGCTGGCTTGACGCCGTCGATCGCCTTGGCCGTCGCCGCCATCTCCAGCGTCAGGCTCGCCGTGCTTGAACTCAGCTTGCCCGCCGTCGCCAACGGCGCAAAATCCGCCACCGCCATCGCGCACGCCACCGCGTCGGGCTGCAGCTTCTGGCACAAATCGCGCAGCGTCTGGGCCACTTCCGTGGCGGTGTGAATCGGATGCAGCGTCAACACGCCGTTCGACAAGGCCGTTTGCCGCAGCGCCGCGTCCGCCAGCCACGCAACTGTCGCGGCGCGCAGGGACTCGGGCGTCGCCCTCGTGAGGTCAATGTCCAGCACCGCGTGGCCCGGCAGGATCGCGCCGGGTCCGTGGATGTACTGCACGTCGTGACCGCGCTCGAGCAGCACGTCCGCCATCGCCGCGGGCAGGGCGCCCGACGCCACGTTGGAGACAAAACGCACGTCGTCGATCGGCTCGCGCGTCCCGCCGGCAGTCAGCACAATCTGCATGCGCTCGCCCATTCGCCGTCCCGCCTAGCCGTGCAGCGTCGCGATGACAAGGATCGCCAGGATGATGCGATAGACGCCAAACGGCCACAGGCCAAAGCGCCCGAGCAGATTGAGGAATCCGGCGATGGAGGCCAGACCGACAAGGAAGCTGGCAATCAGGCCCACGGTCATCGGCAGCACGCCAATCTCCGTGTAGAGGACGTGCCACTCTTTCAGCAGCTCATACGCCGTCGCCGCGCCGAGCACGGGCACCGCGAGCAGGAACGAGAAATCGGCCGCGGCGCGCATCTCAAGGCCGGCGAACAGACCGCCGAGGATCGTCGCCATCGAGCGCGAAGTGCCCGGCAGGAGCGCCGCACACTGCGCGAGGCCAACCGTCAGCGCCGTTGGCAGGCGCAGGTCATCCAGCTGGTAGCCTGCGGACCGCTCTTTTGCGAATTTCTCAGCGACAATCATCAGCAGGCCGCCCAGCGCCAGCGCAACCGCGACCGGAATCGGGTGAAACAGCGCGTGCTTGATCACCTTGCCGGCGAGCTTGCCAATGACCGCGATCGGCACAAAAGCGACAAGCATCGACAGGAACAGGCGGCTGGAGAGCTGCTTCTCGACCGGATCGCCGGAGCGCAGGCCTCTGACCCGCTTGAGCAGGAGCGGCGCGTAATACAAGACGCACGCCAGCCAAGCGCCGGCCTGAATCACAATGTCAAACGCGTCGAGCGCCGCCTTGGATTCCGGCGTCTGGCCAAGCCCAAGGGCCTTGCCAACCAGAATCAGGTGGCCTGTCGACGACACCGGAATGAACTCCGTGAGTCCTTCCACCATCCCCAAAACGAGCGCGTGTACGAGATTCATGGCCCTTGTGTACCGGAAATTTCGGACTTGGCAAGGAACTGGTGCATCGGCCAACAGCCGCTATGCTCGCCGCGGAGGTAGCTGGTGCCTGACGATCTGACCCTGCGAATTCGCGCCATAACGCTGCTGCTGGCGATCTCCAGTCTGTTGTCGCGCGTGCTTGGCTATGGTCGCGACTGGCTCATCAACTACGAATTTGGCGCGACGGGCGCGACGGACGTGTATCAGGCGTCGTTCACCCTGCCGGACATGATCAACTACCTGCTGGCGGGCGGCGCGCTGTCGGTTTCCCTGCTGCCGCGGCTTTCCGCGCTGTACGCCGCCGAGCGCGCGGGGACGGGCGAACCGGATCGCGATGGCCTGAGCCACGCCGATCGGGTCTTTTCCATTGTCTTTACCGCGATGATCGCCGTCGCGCTGCTGTGCGTCGCGGCGGGCGAACTGCTGGCCGAGCCGATCCTGCGCGCCTGGTTTGATGGCTTCAACGACGCGCAGATCGCCCAGACCGTCCATCTCACGCGGATTGTCCTGCCGGCGCAGCTGTTTTTCCTGTCGGGCGGGCTGATCCAGGCGAGCCTGCTGGCTCGGCAGTCCTTTCGCGCCATGGCTTTGACGCCGCTGCTCTACAACTTTGGCATCATCGCCGGCGGCCTGATTGGCGCGCGAACGGGCAACATCTCCGGCTTCTCGTGGGGCGCGCTGGTCGGGGCGCTTCTGGGCGGTCTGCTGGCGCCAGCGTGGTCGGCGCGCGGTCGGCTGAAATGGCGGCCGATTTGGCGACCGACCGATCCGGAAATGAAAGCGTTTCTGTGGACAGCGTTGCCGCTCATGGTCGGCGTGAGCCTGACGACCGTGGACGAATGGCTGGGCCGCAAGTTCGGTTCCTCCCTCGCGCCCGGGTCGATCTCCTGGCTGAACGCTGCGCGCAAGGTGATGCTGGTGCCCATCGGGCTGCTGGGCCAGGCCGCGGGGCAGGCGACGGGCACGTTCATCGCCCGGCTGCATGCGGAAGGCGCGCGCGAGGAGCTCGCTCAGGTGCTGGGGAAGTCGCTCGCCGCGGTGCTGGGGCTGTCGCTCGTGCTGTCGGTGTTCCTCGTCGTCCTGCCCGTGCCGATCGTCGGGATCCTTTTTGAGTACGGCAAATTTGGCGAACGCGACACGCTTGCCGCGGCCTCGGCGCTTGTGCCGCTCGCCGTGGGGATTGCGGCGTGGGGCGGTCAAGCGCTGTTGGCGCGGGCGTTCTATGCGACCGGTGACACGTGGCGGCCGATGATCGCGAGCACGGTCGTCACGCTGGCGATGCTGCCGATCTACTCGGCGTCCACGCGCTGGGGAATCGCGGGTCTTGGCGCGTCGGCCACGCTGGGGATGACGGCGCAGGCGCTGGTGTTGCTGGTGCTGGCGCGCGTCCGGCTCGGGCTCGACGTTCCGACGCTGCTTCAGGGACTCGGCCGCGCGGGCGTGGTGGCCGTCACCGCCGGCGTTGGTGTTGCGCTTGCGGACCGTGCGCTGCTGGCCGCGCCGTGGGCGTTCCTGGCCCAGCCGCGGGCCCGGCACTGGGCGGAAACGCTCGTCGGTGGGGCGATTTGGCTTGCGGTGCTGCTGTTTGTCGGCGCGCTGGTCGATATGCCCGGCCTCCCGCGGCGCTTGCAGCCCATCGTGGCGCGCCTGCGGCCGCGGAAGGGCCGCTG
Source organism: uncultured Myxococcales bacterium (assembly GCA_903842345.1). Taxonomy (GTDB): domain Bacteria; phylum Myxococcota_A; class UBA9042; order UBA9042; family UBA9042; genus CAIYBN01. The sequence continues at coordinate 31,188 of CAIMLR010000004.1, read as the reverse complement.
AATTGTTGGAAAAAATTGTCACTTGCGGCGCGGCGCAGAGTTGATTAACGTGGCAGGAGTGGTGGAGTTTTTTACCCTGCCAAAGGATGTGCAATGAACGCGAATAACTCGTTGACGCTGAAGCGCGCGTTGAACTTGGTGGCTGCCGGTCTGGCGGGCGTTGCGATGTCCGCGTGCGGCACGCCTGACGTCTGTTCGACCCAGGACGGCGTGACGGTTTGCGGCACCTTTGGTACCCGCGGCTACGTCAGCAACGTGCAGGCGCAGGGCGTCACGTGGCCGCCGATCGCGGTCTCCGACGGCCGCCTGTTGCTCGCTGGCCACAACGATCTCGTTGAAATTGCTCCGGACGGTCGCGTTGCCACGCTCGTTCAGGCGCCCGGTGCCGTTGCGGTTCCCTCGTCTGACGCGCAGGGCGGCATTTATCTGCTCTCCGGCAAGGACGGCGGCACGACGCTTCAGGCCTACGATCCGACGACGCGCACGCTGCGGTGGAGTTCGCACCTCGATGGTTCCCCCGTCGGGACGCCCGCGGCGATCGCCGGTGACAACGTGTTTGTCGCCACCAACGACGGCGGCAGCGGCGCGACGATCTGGCGCGTCAAGTCGAGCGACGGCACAGCGTCCACGGTGCACGACGGCGCTTCGCCCGCGGTCATCGCCGCTGACGGCACCGTGCGCTACTTGAGCACGCCGACAGGCCGCGATTCGCTCGCGCAAGTGCCCATGTTCACGACGCTTGTTGCGGAAGACGCGAGCGGCAAGGAATTGTGGCGGCACGACGAGAGCGCCGGCATCGTTGACCTCGCGCCCGGCGGCAATGGCGAAACGTACGTCGTGACCGGCACCGCGACGGGTCAGGACAGCCACGTTTTGCGCCGCGTCAACAGCAACGGCGACGTCGCCTGGACTTTCCGCCCCGACTGCGGCGACTGCACGGTCGCTGCGGCGCCCACCGTCACGGGCGACACGCTCTATTTCCCCGTGTGGGAGACGCGCCAGAGCAAGCCGATCGACCCGCTCTACGCGATCGACACCAAGACGGGCGTCGCGCGCTGGACGTTTGACGGCTTTGATAACGTCAGCGTCTCCGTGTCCGGCGCCAAGATGCTCATCCCCGGCAGCCAGAACATGGTCGACAAGACGACGACGCGCCATCACCCCGCGGGGCGTCCGGTCGTCGCGCAGGACGGCACGCTGTTTGTTGCCAGCGATGGCGCGGTCGTGGCGCTGGACAAGAACGGCCAACTGCTCGGCTTTGCCCAATACGACGCTTCTGCGGGTGAAGTCTCGAGCAACGGCTTCCTGACGCTGGGCAAGTGGCTCAACGCCGGCGTCCGTCCTTCGCCGGTGCTCGGCCCCGATGGCACGCTCTACGTGTCCGACGGCCAGACCGTGCGCTCGTTCAAGACCGGTCGCGCCGCGTCGCGTACGGCGTGGATCGCGCCCTATGGCGGACCGACCAACGACGGTCGCGCTCCGGGCATGTGAGCATGCGCGTACGGGCGCTCGCCCCGCTTGTTGTGGCGCTGCTCGGGGTAATTGCCTGCGCACCGTCCGCGGCGCAACGGCCTTATCTCATTGAAGTTGAGACGACCCGCTTTGACGGCGTGCATTACCCGGTGCCGTCCGCGCTGCCGCTGATGGTCCAGCCGCCGCCCTCGCCCATGGACGACGCGCGGCTGGCTTCGACTGCGACCGCGCCGCCGATCGCCCTGCCGTTGCCGGTTGCGACCGCGGACCTGCACAACGCGGCGATCCGGGATCGCGAAACGGAAATGCTGACGCGCGCGTATCTGCACTGGGTGGAGCAAATGTACCGCATCGTCAGGCAGATGAGCGCGGGTGGCGCGATGGCGGATCCGTTGGCGCTGCGCAAGTGGCACGCGGACGCCGTCGGTGAAATGGGCCAGCTGATCGAGGAGGCGGCGGCGCTGGAGGGCGCGTTCGTCGACCTTGCGCAGGACGTGGGTGTTGACCTCGCGGGCTCGCTCTACGAGCCGGGGCGCGCTGGTCGGGTGCGGCTGCTGTTCCGGCTGACTGCGTGCGTGCGGCGCGACCTCGCGGAGCGGACGCGCGATGGCCTCGACTACCTGGACGCGCGGCGGCGGGGCGTGGACGATGCGGAACTGCGCACGGCGCTCATCGCGACCCCGGCGCAGATCGATCGCCAGACGGAGGACCTGATCCGCCAGACGTCGGCGACGCTCGCGTGCGCGCAGCTGGCCGGCCAGACGCTGGGAGGGCCGTAGCGCGCGATGCCAGAATTGCCTGAAGTTGAAACCGTTCGCCGCCATCTGCAACAGTCGCTGCCCGATCGCCGCGTCGCGGAAGTGACGCTGCAGCGGGCGGATTTGCGCTACCCGATTCCCGTCGCGGCGGTGCACGCCCTGGCCGGGGCGACGTTTGTCGCGGTGCGCCGGCGCGCCAAGTACCTGCTGTGCGATCTCGTCGCGCCCGGTCTGCCGGATCGCGTGTTGCTCGTGCACCTTGGCATGTCTGGCCGCCTGTTCATCGACCCGCATGCGCCCGATGCGTGGCGCAAGCACGAGCACTGGCGGCTGCGTTTACAGCCCGATCTCTGGCTGCGCTACGTCGACCCGCGGCGCTTTGGCGCGCTGGATGTGCTGGAGCGGTTGCACGAGGCCGAGCATCCGCTGCTCGCCACGTTGGGCCCGGAGCCGCTCGATGGCGCGTTCACGGCGCAACATCTGCTGGCGGCGTGCGACGGGCGGCAGGTGGCGCTGAAGCTCGTGCTGATGGACCAGAAGCACGTCGTGGGGATTGGCAATATCTACGCGAGCGAGGCGCTGTTTCGCGCGCACCTGCATCCGCTGCGGCCGGCGCAGACGCTCAAGCTGCGGGAGGCCAAGGCGCTGGTCGCCGCGAGCCAAGCCGTGCTCCACGAGGCGATCGCGGCGGGCGGGTCGACGCTGCGGGATTTCGTCGGCGGCGATGAAGCGCCGGGCTACTTCCAGCAGCGTCTGGACGTCTACGGCCGCGACGGCGCGCCGTGCAACCGCTGCGGCACCGCGATCAGCCACTGCGTGCTCGGCAACCGGGCGACGTACTTCTGCGCGGTGTGCCAGAAACGCTAGATGTGTCTAGTTTTCAGCGGCTTTGTCGGCTGACTCGCGGGCTTTGTCGCCCAGCAGCTTGGCTTCGGACTCCGCCGCTTCCAGCCCGCTCTTGCCCGCCGACTTGGCCACCGCGATGGCCTTCTCCGGCGAAAGGACGCCGGTCGCATAGCCCGCGCCCAGCACGGCGATCACGAGGCAAATCAGGCCCATCAGCAGGTGCTTGGTCGCTTTGTACAGGAACCACGCCAGCACGACGCCGATGAGGAACACGCCGAGGTTGCCCGGTGTCAGCTTGTCCAAGTGCAGGTAGCTCATCGGTTACGCCTTGCCGCCCAGCTCCAGGCGAATCCGCACAACCGGCTTGCCGCGCGCCTTCAGCACCGCCACGTCGCCATCGGCCTGCGCGCGCACGAGCGTCGCGAAGCCAAACGGCTGCCCCGGAATCGCGATGTCGGGCACCGCGCCTTCCAGCCGCTTGAAATCGTCGATGAAGACGAAGAAGCCGCGCTTCGGTCCGCCCTTGTGGAATTGCCCGGTCGAGTGCAGGTAGCGCGGGCCAAACTGGATGACGACCGCCGCCGCCGTCCGCGCCTGCAGCGCCTGCCGCACTTTCTCCAGCCGCTGCTGGTTGGCGGGATTGCCCGGCATCCACGTCAGCACTGCCAGGTAGTCGTCGCTCGTCAGCGCCGCGAGTTCGTTCGCCAGTTCGTCCGCGACAAGCGCCAGGGACTTCACCGCCAGCGTGCGATCCGCCGCGATCGGCTGCAGCGTGCCGTTCAGCAGGCCAGTCGTCGCTGCCTTCGCCGCGGAGACGTCCGGCTCGTCAAAGGGATTGATGCCCAACAGCAGCCCGCACACCGCGGTCGCCATTTCCCAGCGCACGACTTCAGTCCACAGGTCCGCCACTTCCGGCAGCACAAACGCCTGCGTCGGCACGTCCGCATCGATGGCGCGTGTCAGGAAGTCCTGATCCGGCGCGGCAAACGTCGTCATCCCGACCACGACGGCGTGCTCCAGCCGCTGCGCGAGCTCCGCGCCGCTCTCCGGCAGTTCGCCCGTCATCGGCAGGATGCCCATGCCCAGCTTGCCGGTCGATTCCGCCACGAGCTGTTCGATCCACGCGCCAAAGCCCTGCACGTCCGGTCCCAGCGCCAGCCGCAACTGCCACCGACCGACATCGTGCGCCGCCGCGAGGAACGCGCCCAACTGCGCGCCCGGATTCGCCAGCAGATCCTCGTCGTGGCAGTTCTCCAGCACGTCCGCCATGCGGTCGAGCGCGTCATGCAGCACGACGCCCGCGAGCGCCGCCGGCACGAGGCCAAACAGCGTTCCCGCGGAGAAACGTCCGCCAATGTCTGGCGGATTGAGGAACGTCTCGCGAAATTCCTCGTTCCTGGCCAGCGTCTCCAGGCTCGAACCCGGATCCGTGATCGCGACAAAATGCGCGCCGTTGTTCCAAATCGTCCGCAGCGCGCGGTACGTGCTGATCGTCTCGATCGTGCCGCCCGACTTGGTCGCGATGAGGAAGAGCGGCTGGCCCAGTTTGCCCCACGCGATCGTCTCCGCGAGCGCCTCCGGATGCGTCGAATCGATGATGCGAATCGGCAGACCGCGCTTGCCTTTCAGATGCTTGCCCAGCACTTCCGGCCACAACGACGAACCGCCCATGCCCACGACCAGCACGCGATCGTAGTTGAGCCGCGACGTCACGCGCGCCAGCACCGCGAGCCGCTCGACCTGCGTGCGCATCGCGTCAATGTGAAAGAGCCAGCCAAGTCGGTCGCGGATCGCCTTTTGCACAGCGATATCCGCGGTAAACAGCGACGAGTCCCGTTGCCAGAGCCGCACGATGGCGTGCTCGGCTTGGAGGCGCTCCATGTGCTCATTCATCCGTTGTTCAAGCGCGTTCGCCATGGGCCTCTCCTCACGTTGGGCCGCCATGGTAGGTGGCGCAGCGTCGATGGGCAAGGCTTGCGTCTGCGGCCCCGATCCAGCGAGGATGCAGCCATGCATGTCCTCGCAACCGCAGCTTTGGGAACGGTCGACCTGGTAGAACAGGAGTGCCGACAGTTGGGTCTTGACGTCCTGGGGAACGACCGCGACGGCGTTCACATGGATCTCGGCTGGCCAGGCGTGGCGACCGCGCTCGTGCACCTGCGCATGGCAACTCGGCTTTTGATGCGGCTGGGCGACTTTGCCGCGCACAACGCGGAGTCGCTGTACGAAGGCACGCGGCGTTTGCCGTGGCTCGAGTGGCTCGACCCGAACGCGACTTTCGCCATCTTTGCCTCGGGCGACCTCGTGCCGTCGCAGAACGGCGGGCAGGGGCTGGAGCACCACGTTTTTGTCTCGCAAAAGGTCAAAGACGCGCTGTGCGACGTGCTGCGCAGTCGTTATGGCCGCCGCCCGAACGTGAACGCCGATGATCCCGACGTCCGCATCAGCGTGCGCGGTCGGCGCGGTCGGTGGAGCGTGTGGCTGGATCTGGCGGGACCGCCGCTGCACGAGCGCGGTTTGCGGATGCGGCAGCTTGCCGCGCCGTTGAAGGAAACGCTGGCGGCGACGGTCGCGACGTTGGCGGGGTGGCGACCGGGGCAGCCGCTGCGCGATCCGTTCTGCGGTTCCGGCACGCTGACGATCGAAACGGTGAACATGGGTTTGGGGATCGCGCCCGGCTGCACGCGCTGGTTTGGCGTGGAGCGCTGGCCGCTGCACGGGCAGCAGGCGCAGCAGGAGCTGGACAAGGTGCGCGGCGCGGCGGTGACGCACGCCCAGAACGTGCTGCAGCGGACGACTGGCCTGGACATTGAGGCGTCGGACACGGACGCGCGGGCGATCCAGGCGATGCGCGAGAACCTGCGTGCGGCGGGCCTGGACGGCGTCGTGCGTGTTGTGCAACGCGATGCGCGGGCGCTGCCGCCGGTGCAGGGCGGCGTGATCGTCGGCAATCCGCCGTACGGTATGCGCCTCAACGACAGCGACGTCCTGGCGCTCTACCGCGAGATCGGCGCCAGCTGGAAGACTTCGCACGACACGACGGTGGCGCTGCTGTGCGGCAACGTCGATTTCGTCAGCAATTTTGGCTGGCCGGTCGAGAGCGCCCGGGAGCTGCGCAACGGCCCGATTGAAGTGGGCCTGTTCCGCTACCGCATCTGAAGTGCGGTGTCCCCGCGCCGGCTACTTGGGCAGCAACGGGACTTGCAGTTCGGCCACAAGCGACTGACCGCTCATCGCCACGTGCCGGACCAGCGTCGGCCCGGGGCCAAAGTGGTATCCCGCTTCATTGACCTCGCCGACAAACTTGACCAACTGGTCCGGAATGTCACTCCACTGCGTGCGGATCACCTTGCGGGCAATCCGCGGCTCGGCCGGAATCTCCTTGGGCACGGCCTTCTCGTTCAGGACCGCGCCGGCCTGCGGTGGCACCAGAATATACAACGCCACGTTTTGGCTCAGGTTCGGCACTTTGTCCGCGGGCGCGAAGGACTCAAATGCCGCGAAGTCCAGCATCGCCTCAAAGCGCGCCGCTTTTGCCATCTTGTTCTCCGCGTCAGGGGCTTTCAGGCGCGCTCCTTGCGCAATGACGGCGACGCTCATCGCCGGACGCGCTGACACGGACAACGGCTCCGGCCCGGTCAGCTCTGGCAACTTGATCAGCGCCTTGTCCTTGCTCGGCTTCACTTCCACGACGCGCACGGCGGCCTGCCAGGCCAGCTTGCCGGCGCCCCGCTTCGCATCGAGCGCGAACGCCTGGTCACCCGCCGCCTCGCGCGCTTCCATCGACCAACCCGCCGGCGTCGTCCAATCGTCGTCGGCGCGATGGCGTTCTGGCGCTGTGAGCACCCGACCGGTGTGGATCTCAGAAACCGTGCCGTCGCTCCGCTTGATGTGGACAAACGCCGGTTCGTGCTCCGCCGGAGCTGGCAACCGCACAAAGACGGCGTCCCGCGTGTCGATGACGGAATCCATCGCGATGGAGTAGCCCTTGAGACGCAGCGGCACCGCCGACAACTGGCCCATGTAGAGGCCGTGGATGAACTCGTTCTGCTCGCGCAGGCACGGTGCGACAAGCTTCTCACGGCGCACGCGGCACTCGTCGCGCACGAGGAACCACTCGGTGCCGAGCTGTTCATCCTTGACGGACATCCCGCCATCCGCGTCCGTCTGCATTTCCAGGAAGAGCGCGCGGCCCGGCAGGGACGCCATCAACCGCCATTTGGCCGCCAGCAGCGACTTCTCGAGCAGCTCCCCGCCCGTGGACTTGACGGTCTCGTCAAACAGTTTGCTGAGTTGTTCCAGATTGTCGACGATGCCATAGAACGCCCGCGCCTCGCGCATCGGCGGGACCTCGCCGGTTTGCGTCGGGTTGATGGGCATGCCGGTCGTTGGCAGCTCCGGCAAGCCGGTCGGACTCACGGGCGCTGGCGGCGCGACGGGCGCGGCGTCCTGCTTGGCGCTGGCCGGCTTTGTCGCAACCGGCGGTTTGGGCGCAGGTGCCGGCGTGGGCTTGGTGCCCCACAAAACCGCGGCGAGCACGGCAAGGATGGCGACAATGCCGAGCAAGAGGGTCTGGTTCGACTTCATGTGCGATTGCCTTGCCCGTCGCGGGCGTTGAAATGCATGATGACGCGCCGCCGCGCCCGACGCAAGAACCAGAACACGCACACTCGGGGCAACATTCCGGCGTGCGTGCCAGCCTACTTGCCCGGACAGCGCATCAGCCGCAGGTCGTCTTCCAACCAAAGCGTCGGCTTCTGCCATGCGCGGCCCTGTGGCGCTTGGCTCGCCTGCAGCCACGTCACGACGCACGCGCCTTTCGTCGGCTTCCACAGGGCGGCCAAACGCCGCTCGCGGCGGACCGCGTGGCCGTCCAGCATGCGCACGGACCAAGCGCTGTCGATGGCGGTGACGGCGAGCAGGGCGCCGCGCTGGCCCGGCATCGGCCCGTCATTGGCCAACTGCGTCACAAGCGGCGTCATCTCCTTCACAAACGCGGTGTCCGTCACGTCCCCGGGCAGCGGCCATGCGTTGAGGCCCTGGCGTACCGCCCGGCGCAGATCGCGGCGCGCGGCGAAGCCTTCATGAAACAACTCGCCGACAATCGGCAGCCCCATTTGCCGCGCGTACGGCGTGAGCCAGGCCGTCCGCTCCGCCATGTCACTCTCCAGCCGTTGAAAAATCCGCAGCGTTTGCCACGCGACGCGGCCTTGGCGTTGGTAGCGCTTCGCCGCGTCCCGCAGATTCTCTGGAAAACGCAGGGCGCGCTTGGCCGCCGCCAAGTACTGCTCCTCCACGATGTCCCGCGCCCGCGCCGCCAAGCCGCACGGCAGCGCCAGCGAATTTTCATCGTAGCGGTCGACAAGCTGCGGCGGCGCCTCCCGGCAGCCGGCCTGTAGCGTCGTCAAAGTGGCCAGTTGCGCGGCGAACGCGGCGATGACCGGCACGAGCGCCGCGGGCTTGTCCCCCGCCGCCTCCCACTCCGCCAGCAACGTCAGCTGCGGCTGCAGGCGCACGACCTCGCCCTGCAGCCACTCGCGCTGGGCGGTCAGCTTGCGCGTTGCAGCGTCCTCAGGACTCGGCATCGGCGGCGGCGAGGGCGGCGGAACTTGCGGCGCCGGCGCCACAACCGGCGCGCTACAGGCGGCAAACACGAGCGTCAACAGCAGCAGTCGCTTCATTTGCGCCACCGGTCCGCCAACTTGCGCGTCAGTTCCAGGTATTTCTTGCCGTATTCGGCGGACGGCTCGATGTCGCTGCCCTCGTGCCACTCGTTCCAGCTGGTGATGACGACCCAGTCGGCGAGCTTGGCGGCGCTCCACATCGACTCGTAGAACTGGCCGTCCAGCCGCTGATCGACGCGCCCGGGCGAGCGGATGTGCGAGTCGTCGTAGCCGGGCGCGACCGACGCCACGAGCAGCTTGTCGTTCAGGCGCGCGGTCCGCTGCAGGTTGACCAGCTGCTCGCGTTGTTGGTCCGGCACGTCCAGCGCCATGTACCAACCCGCGCCGTCCAGCGTGCTGAACGTCAGCGGCGCCAGCGCGTCGCCAATCGTGAAGACGTTCGTGTTGCGCAGCGCCTCGCGCAGGCCCTCGTGGCCAATCGCGTACAGGATGCGGCCGTACAGGAACACGACGGGCTTGCCCTCCACGCGCAGGAACGACGGATGGCCCTTGGCCAGCGCTTCCACGTCCAGCAGTTGCCTGTGCAGTTCATCGGGCGTCGGCGCGACTTCCAGGTACAGGCTCACGGCAAACCGCTTGGCGTCCGCCTGTTTCAGCAGCTCCGCCAGCACTTTGCGATCCCACGGCGTCCACCACGACAGGATGAAGCCGTCGATACCGGCCTCCTGCGCCCACGCGATCTGCTGGCGGACAATCTTGGGATCGGCCGAATCGTAGAATCCCAGCTGCGGCGTATTCGTCGACGCGTGATCCGCCGCCTTGGGATCCCAGTGCAACCACTCTTTTGCCGCGCCGTCCGGCCGACCGTACCAACCGTAGTGATACGCCAGCACCATCGGCTCAAACGCCTTGCGCGGCAGCGGCGCCGCCGTCAGCAGCTTGTCCGCCCGCAGCGGCACCGTGTACTCCTTGGGGCCGCGTTCCTCGCGCTTCGCCACCGGCTGGCGCATTGCCGCTTTCAGCTTGCCCATCGTCGGCTTGCCCAGCGGCTCACCCGCGGGCCACACGTGCTCCAGCGCGATCTTGCCCGCCGCGCGCAACGTCAGCCGCATCTCACCCGGGCAGCCGCGCGTCACTTTTACCGCCAGCGGCGCGTCCGTCGGGGTCACGAGCAGCTCCGCGCGGAGCGTCATCGGCGTCACGTCCCACGGCTGCTTCTTCACATGCAGCGGCTTGGCGTTGGACTGCGTCACGCCGTTGACGCTCTCCACGCTGCTCTTGAGGATGCGAAAATCGAGGCCTGAGAACGCGATTTCAACATCGTCTGACGTCGTGTACAGCTCCAGCGTCACCGGCTGGACGGTCTGGCCCCACGCCAATGACGGCAACAGCGTGAGCAGGAACAGCAGGGAGGCGCGCAAGGTCAAATGGATCTCCGGGGTTGGCAACTGAAGCAACGGACTTTGCCTGACAGGCTCGCGCCGTCAACGATTTGCGTGCGGCTAACCGTCCAGCAGCACGTCCGCGAGCCCCACGGGCTGCAGCTCCGCCAATCCGAATCGCTCCGCGTAGTACCGCAGCACACTGCGCGAACACGCCACCGCCAGCGCGCATTCCTCCGCGCGCGGGCAGGGCACCACCGGCGCCACCCGCGTGTCCTGACTCCCCAGGCCGTCCGCTGAATGCTGGTATTTGTCGTCGCGATACGCGCCCGCCGGCTGGTGGCTGGAAATCTCGATCGACAGCCAGTCGCGCACGCGAGCGCCCTGCGCGCGCATCGCCGGCAACAGCACGCACGGCGGCAGCCCCGCGACTTCGGGGCGGAAGCGGTGGCGCGCCCAAGCGTCGGCCAGCAGGATCGCCATCTCCGTGAACGGCACGGCTTCCGTGAAATAGCGGTCGTCCTGGCTCTCGGACGTCGGGAACGGCAGGTGCAGCGTCAGCGCCACGCCCCATTGCCGACACAGCGACTGCATTGGCGTCAGTTCATGCAAGTTCTGCCGCGTCAGGACGGACGTCACCTGCACCGACTGCGGGCCGCGCGCGTCTTGCAGGCCGACAATCGCCGCGTGAACCTCGGCGAACGCCCCTGGCCGACTGACGTAGCCGTCGTGCAGTTCCGCGGAGCCGGCGTAGAGCGGCACAAAGAAGCGGGTCTCAATCGGCAGCGCCTTGAGGACGGCGGCGCGAAACACCGGGTCCGCCAGCCGCGTGCAGGGCGACCAGACTTCCGCATGCTGGTAGCCGAGCTCGACCGCGTACGCCATGAGGTCGAGGATGCGCGAGAACGCCAACGGGTCGTAGCCGTTGAAACGCACCGTCGCGGCACCCGCCTGCCGCGCCTGCCGCAGCTCCTGGCACAGGTCGGAAAACCGCATCGAACCACCATCTTGCGGCGGCAGCGCGGCCAGCGCCGAACAGAACGCGCAGTGTTGCCCGCAATCCGCTGAAATCGCCAGATTCACCGCGCGGCCGGCAATCACCGCGGTCGGCTCCGGAGCGGGCAGGGCAGCGACGTCCTCCGCCAGCGAGGGGAACGTCACCGTCAGCGCCTCGTGGTCGCGCAGCTGCAGGGCAAAGCACAGGAGCGTCAGCAGCGCGCTGCCATCCTGGCCGGGATCATTGCCCAGCGTCAGGTGTTCCAGGTCAAAGTGCGCGGTCTTGGCCAGGACCTGGCGTTGGTCGTGCTGGCCCACGAGGAGCACCAGCCGGCGGCCATCGCCGTGACGGAGCTCCACCGCCAGCGTCAGCGCCGCGGTTTGCCGCAGTTGCGACGCCGGAAACACGTCGTGCATCTGCCAGCCGCCGGGCAACTGCGCCCCGGGCTGCCACTCCGGGCCAAGCATGTCGAGCACCAGTCGCCGCGAGAACCGCACCTGGCGCGGCGTCGTGTCGCGCCCCAGCGCCTCGGCGAGCGTGCGCTCCGGCTGTTGCGCCACGCGATCGTCAATGCCCGCCGCGATTCCCCGCACCAGCGCTGACGCTTCCTGCTGGCGTTGCTCCGTCGCCGCTTCCAGCCGGCCGCGCACGGAAATCGACGTCGCTTTCAAGCCGCGCGACGGCGGTCTTTCCGCGCTGGCCTTCTGGATGTCCAGGTCAAAGCTGACGTTGTCGCCCGGCGACTCAAACCGCACGCTCAGGCGATCGTCGCCGGAAATCTGCAGCTTCTTGCACAGCCACGCGCCGGCGCGCACCGGGACGAGCGCGCTGGAAGTCCGCGGCAACAGATCAGCCATGCATCGTCCTCGCGTTCAATTCAGGCCGACGGCGTAGACAAACGCCGCTTTGGGCACGCGCAGCCACCGCTCGCGAATCACCGCCCGCAGTTTGGCAAAATCCCCGCCGTCCTTCACGTACGGCTCCAGCAATTGCTCCGCCGCCGCCTTGTCGCCGCGCGCCTTGATTTGCGCGACGCGGGTCATCAGCCCCAGCACCGCGCGCGCAACGCGTTCCTTGTGCAGCGAAAAGCAGCCTTTGTCCGTCCCGTTGGCGGCCAGCGTGTCCGTGTGCCACGTCAGCGCCTTGCCGTCATACAGCGCGCCCACCTGCACGGCTGAGAGCTGACTGTACGGCTTGGGCTTGCCGCTCGGCGTCGTCATGCCTTGGGCGATGTGGCCCATCGCCCACGCCACACCCGCCGCTTGGCCTGCGTCGCGTTTGTCCGCCGCCAGCTTGCCTTGCTCGACAAGCCAGTCCGCGAGGTACAGCGCCGACGTCTCCGCCTTCAATTCCTCCAGCGTCGCCGCCAGCGGTCCGCCAAAGATGTCGTCGTCGACCTTGCCCTTCACCTTGTACTCGTGCGCCGGCCCCAGGTTGTGCCCCGCCTCGTGCAGGACCGTCGTCATGATGAGCGACTCCGGGTCGGTTGGCACCAGCGCCGCGCTGTCCTTGCAGAACAGCGATTCCACCTGCGTGCGCATGGCCGCCTGGCTGTCCAGATCCGTGTACAGATTGGCCATGGCCACCGTCCGGCCGCGCGACTCGTTGGCCACGGGGCCCCAATTCGGCAGGCTCTGGCCCACGGTCGCACCCAGCGCCGAGCGCGAATCGCCCGCGTTCAGCACGATGTCGATGAAGTTGGGGAGGTGAAAGTTGGTCTTTCCGGACTTGTACGGCGGCCCCGCCAGCACGGCGATCGCAGTTTCCAGCTGCGCCTTGAGCGGCTCCAGCAGGTGCTGCCACGCTACGGCGTCTTCATTGACGCGGGCAAAGCTGACGTGGAAGCCGGCCTTGCGCGCGCACGGCTCGTGGTAGGTTTCATCGGCGCCCACGCGCACGTACCACTTGGACTTGCCTTCCATCTTGGCCCACGCCTCGTCCGCGGCGAACCAGGAACCGTCGAAAAACGCCTTGGCGTCAGCGCGCAGGTACGCCACGAGCGCCGGCTCCGCGCTATTGCCGGCCACCAGCGCATCGGCAGCCGCGCCGAGTTCCATGGCCACCAACGCCATCTCCCCATCCCACGTGTCCTGATACGGCACCGCGCGCAGGTTGTCCGCCTCGCCGCGCACCGCCGTGAACGGTCCCAGGAGTGCCTTGGCGTTGGGCAGTCGGTCGAGCTTGGCGCAGAATTCCTTGTCCCGCTGCAGTTCCGGCGGATAGAGGCCCGAGACTTTCTGCGGCCGCGATGGCAGCGCGCTGCAATCGGGATCCTGCTCGGTCGACGGCGCCTCGCACCACGGCCCTTGATTGCGGTGAAACAGCGCGTGGCTCGGGCGATGCGGTGGCAGCTGTTTGGCCAGCGCATCGGTGCCCGACTGCAGCGCGAACAGCGCCTCCACGCGCTCGCCGGCCTTGAGCATGTGGCCGACGAATTCCTGCTCGCCCGCGGGCAACGATCTGAAATCGTTCCAAATCAGCGTTGGCCGACCCTGCCGCAATTCCTTGAGCACCGCAGCGCGCCGCTTGCCTTCGGGCGAATCGTCGACCTGCGGGTCGCTCGCGCGCTTCTGCAGCAGGCCGTACGCGGAAGCGAATTCCGGCGTCAGCTTGCCGTCTTTCACCCACGCCGCGGCATCGCCCGGCCAGGTGACGGCGAGCTCATCGGCATCCAACGTTGCGTTCTTGTTGGCGTCCGCGCGCCAGTACAGCGGCAGATCCTGCTCCGCGGCAAGGCGGTTGAAGTCGCCGCGGGCAAGCGCCTTGAAGTCCGTCGCAGTCGGTCCGAGCGCCATGGCCGTCGCGGAATCGTCCTCCGCCAACGCAGTCGGGGAAGCGGCGGCTGGCGGTGGCACTGCAGCCGTCACGGCGGGCGCAACTGGCGCAGGCGGCGCTGCCGGCGGGGCTTTTTGGCAGCCGGCAAACGCAAACGAGGAAAGAGCAGCGAGAACGGCAAAGCGAAACATGGCGATCCTGACGTCAGCGCGCGACGCGGCGGGAAGGTTGGCTTGGCCGGCATCCGCCGTCAATGACGCATGTCCCACGCGACAAGCCATTCCACACCGGTGCGCCTGAAACCGAGCGCTTCCAGACGCCGCTGCATGTCCGGCATGTGCGCGCCGCCATAGAAAATCCCCAGCCGCTTGACGCCTTTTTGCAGTTCCGTCTGCAGCACGGCCAGCGCTGCCTCATTGCGCCGCGCGATCAAGGCGTCACTGCCCGCGCTGGCCTGCGTCATGTCGCCCATCTCCGCCAGCTCGCGGGCCAGCACGCGCTTGATGGCGAGGTTGCGATCCGCGCCCGGCGTCGCGGCGCCAAAAAGCTCCAGACCGCCAAAGCGAATGGACCCGTCCGCGTTCGTCGACCGTGCCGCGTCCTTGAGCATCCAGCGCAGGAACATGCCCAGCGTCTCCGTCCAATGGCCCTTCAGGTGCGCCATCAGCGCATCCGGTCCCAGATCCGCGTGGACAAAATTGCCCCGCTTGTAGTCGATTTCTTCCAGCTGGAACGTCAGCTTGAGCTTCTCGCGCAGCCAAATCTGCACGCCGGAGAGCCCGCTGTTGGTGCGCACGCCGGTCCGCGCGTACTGCTGGCCATCGGCCGCGACAAGCTCAAACAACAGCCGCGGATACTTGTCCAGCCGGCGCTGCAACTGCTTGTAGTAGCTCAGATCGGCGATGTGAATGGCGGCGACGAGGTCCACCTGCACGTTGCCGCGCTTGAAGTGGCCAATCGCCGTGTCCAAATGCTCCTGACCGGGCGGCGCGCTGACGAAGCGAATGTAGTCGAGCGGCTCCGGCGCGGCGGCCCAGGCGAGACCCGGCAGCACCACGATCAGCAGCGGCACCAGGAGACCAAAGAGCAGCGGGCGGTGGAGCATGGTCAGAACGCTAGCACACGCGCGGGCCGGATGCATCCGCGGCCGACCGTGGCGCTTTGCGTGGTCGCGGGCTACCTTTCCTGTCAGGCGCTGCGGGATCCGCGGACGCGGGAGTCCAAGCTGAATATTCGCCCGCTCCTGCTGCTGTTCCTGATGCTCGCGGCATGCGCCCAGCCGCCCGCGCCGATTGCCTTGGCGCCGCGGGTTCCTGCGCCGGCGCAGGCGCCCGTGCGGGTCGCATCGCCGACGGTCGCGCCTCCGGTCGCGCCGTCTCTCCCACAGCCGCCGCTGCCGCTGGATGAACGCCTGATGGCGGAAATCGGCCGCGGTGGCTCCGTGCTGCTGGATCTGCGCGACGACAGCGTCCTGGCGAAGTCGCTCGATGGCACGCGCACGGAGCGGCTGATGACGACCGACGCGACGTGGCTCTGGCCGGATGCGCAGACGCGCGTGCTCTGGTTCTGGCGCGAGACGGCGGGCGAGCTCCAGGCGCTGGACATGGCGGCGCCGCTGCCGGTGGCGGTCACGGTGGCCACCGGCGTGCCTGCGGGGCTGGCGTGGCAATGGCCCAAGCGCGCGATGGTGGGACCGGATGACGCCCGCGTGCGGCTCACCCTGGATCCGCATGACGTCGGTTTTCAATATGGGCTGCCGCCGGAGCCGGGCCATTGGGACGCGCCGCGGCGCTGGAAGGCCTGTCGCGGCAAGACCAAGCTGGCGGAGGCGGTGTGTCCCGTGCTTGTGCCGGGCGCGGAGGCGCTCTTGCGCACGTGGGCGGCGCGGCAGGGAAGTCCGGTCAGCGCGGCGCGCCTCGGCCACGCGGGTCCACAGCCGCCTGGCTGTTCGGCGGCGACGTGTGGGGTGGCGCACGCCCTTGGCAACACGCACTGGTGGCTGGTGCCGGCCGCCGTGTGGAGCGATTGCTGCCGTCGCGGTCACCAACTGTACGATCCGCGCACGCGCCGCTTCCTGCGCCTTGGCTCCGGCAAGATGCTGCCCAAGCCCAGCGGCGACCGCCGCGACACGGTGGAGACGCTGTGGCTCTGCCCGCAAGGCGACGCGATCGTGACGGAATCAGGCGTGGTGCCCTTGGAGCCGCCGGGTGCGCTGCGTTTTGGCGACGCCGACGCGTGTTTGGGCGGCCAGCCGCTGCGAACGCCGAGCCTGCCGTGCCCCCAAGGCGACCAGTGCGAGGATGAGCCGCCCATCGGCGCGACGGACGACCCCCAGCCGCTATGACCGCCGCTTGAGGCCCGCCGCCGCAAGCACCGCCGCCAGCGGGCGTTCCGCTTGGGCCATGCGCAGTTCCAGCGTTGGCTGGTCGGGCGTCACCTCCGCTGCCAGCCGCAGGGCCAACGCGGCCGCATCGGGAACGGCTGAACTGGCGCAGATCTGTGCCCCGGGCGAGCGCGCCGCCGGGCGATGGCCCAACGGCATGTCCGGCGGCGCAAACAGCAGCCAACCGCGCCAATCGCCCGTCTGCGCGTCGTGCAGCGGCCAGTGCACCGTCCCCGGCGTCCGGCGGAGATCGCCGGGCGGCGGACCGGGCTGCGGCAGGTCGTCCTGGTTGGGCGCAACGTAGACGTTCAACTGCAGCGGCCCCGCGCGCCCAAGCGCCACGACGGTCAGCTCCGCGCCGATCGGCAGCCGCTCGAGCCACGCTTCCGCCTCGCCCGCCGGAACGCCGAGCGCCCGCCCAAGCGCCAACAACTCGGGCAGCAGGGCGATGACCGGCTGTCGCCGCATCGCCACGTGCAGCGCGCGCGCGTCGCCCGTCACATCCGCGCGCAGGAGCGCCGGTTGCGGCACCCGCGCCGCCAGCAACGCCAGCCACGCCTCCTGCACCGGGCGCGGCAGCGGCCCCAGCACGCTCAGATCCAGCGGGTCGTGCATCCGGTACGTCCGCTCCTGCAGGTCGTGACCGCGCCATTCCAACGCGTGCATCGGCACCGGCAGGTTGCCGCCTTCCAGGTACAGCCGGCGCGTCCACCCTTGCGCCGTCCGCGCGAGCCCCAGTTGCACCGCATTTGGCCGATCGTGGGCGCGGAGCAACGCGGTCAGGCGCTCCCGCGCGTGCGGCGGGACCGGCGTCATCGCCATCCATCGCGTCAGCGCCGCGCTGGGGTCTGTCCGCAGCGCGCTCAGCGTCGTCCCGATGATGAACCGCGCGCTCTCCACGCCCGTCGTTCGCCAGCGCGCCGACGCCTCGACCGCTACCGGCAGCCGTTCCCGCCGCACTTGACCGGGCCGCAGCAGCTCAGCCAGCAGCCAGCGTTCATGGTCGCGCAGCAGCGCGCGCGCCGCGGGACTCTGAATCGCCGTCGCCCGCGCGAGCCACCGCCGCAGCGCGACGTAGTGCGCCCGCACGTCAGGAGCAACGGTCGCCAGCAGGCTCTCGGGTGTCGGCGGCAGCGGAGTCGGCATCGGCGGGCGATCCTTGAGCAGCTAGAGGGGCAGCGCCGCGGCCAGTTCGATGCGCGCCAGGAACACGGGCAGCACTTCGGTCGCAGCCTGACGCACCGCGTCGGGAATCTGGCCGTGCGTCACGTCAAACTGCGCGGTGCGCCGCCACGCCGGCTGCCGATCGTCCCGCAGCCGGACGTCCACGGCAAATTGCTGCTGGTTCTGGGTCAGCAGCCACCGCACGCCCGCCTGATGCCGCGCCACGCTCGCGATCCGCCAATCCAGCAGCGCCGCGCCCACGCCCAGCTCCAGCGTCGCCGCCCAGGACTGCAATTCGCCGTCGGGTGCCGCTGTCACCGTCGTCGCCTGGCTGGATGTATCGTGCCGCTGAGGCCGCAGCGTCGCCTCCTCCCACCCAAAGGTCTCGATGTACGCGTGCGACAGGCCGCTGCACCCCGTGCGCGCGTGGTCGCAGACGCCCGCCCACAGGCACGCGTACGACGGCACCGCTTCCCAGTAGTCGCGATCAATCAGCGTCGTCGGCTGGCTGTCGTCCTGGCACTTGGCGTGCCGGCCGAGGAGACAGCGCGGAAACCACTTCACCGTCGCCGCGATGTGGGCGTCGGCGCACGCATCCAGCGCGCCCAGCAGGTGCGGCTGCAGTTCAGCGACCGGCACCATCTGCTGGCGCATCGCCGTGTGGTCGACGCGCGGCCACAGGTTCCAGAAATCCATGCCCGCCGGCCGCAGCGGCGCAATCAGCCGCACGATATCGCCAAGTTGGCGGTAGTTTTGCTGCACGGTACAGGTGTTTGTGTACAGCCGCGCGGAGGACGCCGCGATCGCCTCCAGCCCCGCCCGAACCGCCGCAAACGCGCCCGGACGCTGGGTAATCGCCGCCATCGTCGGCTCGTCGGCGCCGTGCACGGAGACGAAGAACTCGTCGGCGCCCGCGGCAATCAGTTCATCCAGCAGCGTCCCGGAACCCAGCCGCGTCGCGTTCGTCTGGATCCGCACGTGCTCAACCGACGGGATGCTCCGGGCAATCGCAATGTATTCCAGCAGCTCCGGTTCCAGCGTCGCCTCGCCGCCCGACAGCACGATTTGGCGGATGCCGCGCGTGTGCTGCGGATCGCGGGCAAAAGCGCGGAATGTCTCGAGATCCGTGCCGGGGCGCTGACCCAAGACGTCTTCCACCATGCAGAACGTGCACGCCAGGTTGCAGCGAAAGCCAAAAGCGACGAGCACGCTGTGCGGCGTCGTGCGTTCCAGCGGCACGAGCGGATCGGGCGCGGCGGTCGCGTGGCGCATGCTAGTACGAGCCATAGATGCCGCTCTTGGTGAAGGTGAAGCCCGGTCCGTCGGCGTCCGCTGGCGTTGACTGGAAGTCCGCGCCCAGATCCCATTGCAGGTGCGCGAACTGCGGCAGATGCGCATGCAGCTTGGCCCGCAGCGGTTCCGGCCAGGCGTGGCGCTGCAGGAAAAATTCGAGTTGATGAACGTCTACTCGCGACCAGTAGACCGCGTCCGCTTGGCGCTTGTTGGCCACGCAGATGTGCAGACAACGCATGAGCTGCGGCGGCAGGAGCCGCGCCAAGGCAAGCGGATGCGGGCGCGCGTGGACGGAGACCCGCAGACGCGCGAGGATGTCGTCGATCCCCGCGAGCGGATCGCGGAAGAGATAGTGGTTCTCCAGCTCTGGCGGCGCGTCCGCGCGCAGCTTGTAGGACAGCCCACTCGACGCCAGATACACGCTTGACGTGCACGGCCGCGCACCGCGGAGTTGATGAACGTCAAGCTCGATGCTGAACATCAGCCACGCCCAGTGCGCGGGAATCGCGCCCTCGACGTGGAGCGGCTTGAACAGCTCCGCCACGTGGGCGAGCGTGTAGTCGGGCGGATTGTGCGGCCGACGGTAGAAATAGAGCTCCCAGCTCGTGGCATCGGGCTGACCATCGCGCTGCTTGATGCCCCAGACCACCTGGTTTGCGCCCAGGCCCGCGCGCAGGCGCTGGAGCAGCGCCTCGCCTTCCGCCAGCACGCCGTGCGCGTCCCAACTCCAGCGCAGCAGATTGACCGAGAGCAGATCGTCCGGCGTCGTCGTCTGCGGTTCGTAGGGCAACAGGCAGTAGTCGTAGTGCGGCGCGACGGGCGCTTGCGCGTGCCGGGGCTGCGGCCAGAGCGGAAGTTGCGGCAGTGGATGCGCGGCTGTGGCCATCTGCAATACCGCTCCCTGATGGCGGGTCGGCTGGCTGTGAACGCGCGACGGAGTCGTCCTTGGCGCCTGCCGAGGACGGTAGCACAGCGTCCGCTGGCGTGTCGAACGGGATTTGTCGCGGAGGTCGCGGTTCTACTTGCCCAAGCCGGCGAACACGCCGCGTTCACACGCTCCCTGCGCATGCTCCGCGGCGAGGGCGAAGAACGCCGCATCGCGGGTACCTGTCGGCACGGCTTCGTCGATGAAGCCGATCATCGCGTCCGCCGGAATGCCGCGGCTGCAGACGGCGGCAACCATCGGATTGAGGCAGCGCCGGCCATCGGGCAAGGACGCGACCATCGCGGCCACCTCCAGGGACGCCATCTCAGCGGTCGCCGAAGTGAGCAGCGCGCAGTCCGACTGGCCCTTGACCAGCCAACGCGCCAGCAGCAAATCCATCAAGGTGCGGTTGGCCAGCGTCGCGACGCCACTCACTTCGCCCTTGCGCACCACGGGCGATTGCAGGAGTCGGCGACACGCGCCGCCCGATTCCCCGCCGCCTGGTGCCGCTACGCCCTCGCAGCGGTTCACGGAGAGCCGCAGGTCGGGCTCGCGCTTGTCCACCGCGCCCTGCGCCGTGATGCGATCCAGCCAGCTCAGCGCGCCTTCCGTCGTGCTCGCAACCCCGCGCAACCGGTGCGCCAGCCAGACCGCGTAGATGTCCGAGCGCACCGGGTCCATGGGCATCGTGTCGTCCGCGCCATCGGCGAGACCGTCCTGCGCCAAATCAGCGAGCGTCTCCGCGTCGCGGTGCGTGGACATGTGCACGTAGCGGCACGTCTCCCCGCCGCGCTTGCGATCCAGCTTGTGCGCCGTGAGCCACTTTCGCGCCGTCTGGAGCGTGGCCGAATCGCCAAACCGCCGCGCCAGCTCTGCGTCCGCCTCGGCGCACGTCATGTCCGGCAGGGTCAGCTCCAGCTCCGGCGCCTGCTCGCGCTTGACGTCGACCATGCCGGGTCGCTCAAACCGCACGATGTGCTGGCTGAACTCCGCCTTCTGCAGCCAGTCCAGCTCGGCGGCCAGCTTGCGCCGCTCGCTTTGGGTCAGCTCGTCGGTGCCGTCCAGCAGCAGCAGCCACGGGGAGTCGCCCAGTTCGTCGCGCAGTTGCCCCGCGGGATCCTCGCCCGATCGGACGCCGAGTTGCCCGAGGAGCACGCGGGCCAGCGCCGACTGCGAAGTCGTCGCCATCTCCAGCTTGGCGCGCAGATCGAGCCCAACGTCGACGCGGAACGTCAGCCGCCGGCCGCAGGTCAGCGCTTCCAGTCCCCAAGCGAGCCGGCTCTTGCCCGAACCGCCACGCGCGATCACCCAGGTCTCCGCGCCCGGCTTGGCGGTGAGGAGCCGCTCGGCAACTTGGGCTTGCGTGAGCGGCGTTTGCCCCGGCGCGCCCGTCGGCGTCAGGAGGAACGGCTGCTGGCTGCCATCGGCGATCGCCGCCGCAAGCGCGCGCGAGGCCGCAGTACAGCGATCGTCCATCGCTTCCGTGAGCTTGCGCGGCCCGGTCGTCGAAGCGCCGGAGCAAGCCGTGAGCGCCGAAGTCAGGAGACACACCAGAACGCCAGAGAGGATGGAGTTGCGCATGGCGAAAGGCTAACAACCGGAGCGGGTTTTGTGCAAGGTGCTGCCCGTTGCGGTGCGGGAGCGCCGCGGTTTCAGCACCGTCGCCGGGTGTTCTCTGGCACCGCGCCAAACCTACAGAGAAGCTGTGTGGACTCGGCGTTGTCCCCTGGCGGCAGTGCGCCCGCGCATGCTGGCCCTACCGCCACGCTGCAGGGCAAAACGAGGAAACCCGGCGCTCTTTCGAGGACCGGGTCTCTTCTGGGTCGTGGGGCCAGAATTTGAATCTGGGACCTTCGGGTCATGCGTGGCGGATGGAAACCCAAGCCGCTGGACCTGAGCGATCCGCTGGGGCTGGAGGATTTGGGAGATTCTGACCCGGATCCGGACGATGACGTCGACCTGCCGTTCGCCGATGAGTTCGAGGCGGCGGCATAGGCCAGACGAAAGCGGGGCACAGGCGCTGCGGGTGGACCGGTGCGTCAAAAGCGTGGAAATTCAAGGCTAAGCGAGCGCTCGACGTGCGATCTGGCGGCGTCAGACTGGTCGAACGAGCCGGTTTGCGCGCGGCAGGTCCGGGCGCGGTTGACGACGGCCGAGGCCGCGAGGAACCGTTGCGGATCTTTTTTGCAGCGATGCTCCGCGCAGCTTGCCGCTCGTGTACGGAAGTGACGGCGGGTGGCCGCTGCGCTCTTGCGTGGGGCGGTTAGGGCGCGAACGAGAACGCTGGCGTCGGCGCACACACCGGCGCCGCAGCGCCGTCAATCCCGAGCGCGAAAGTGCGCACGTCGTCGATGTACAGCGCCGTCGGCGTCAGGCCGGTCATGTCCGCGGCGACGCCGACAACGACGTGGCCGGAGACGTTGGTGACGTTGGCCATCTCGATGAATGAACCCGCAGCGACGCCATCCACGGTCAGGGTCCAGTTCACGCTCGTGTACTCCACCGGCGGAAAGCCAAACGAGAACACGCTCTTCTTGTGGCTCACCTGCACGTAATGCCAAGTCTGATCGCTGACGTACACACCTTGGCCGTTGCCGTTGCCCGGCGCCGAGAGGTGCATGTACCAGCCGTCAAAGGTGACGGCGATCTTGGGGTCCATCGCCTCGACCGTGGTGGTCGACAGGATGGGAAAGAGCACGCCCTGCAAGTACTGATCCTTGGCCTCCTTGGTCACCCACAGCCACATGCCGATGCTCGCTTCGCCCGCGGCGTTGACGCTCAACGGCCCCAGATCCAGCGCGCCGCCGTTGGCCTCGTCCACCTTGACGATGGAATTGCCAGGCGCGGTCGTCGCCACCTGCGTGACACCGGCGGGCAGCGTCAGCGGGTCCTGCGTGCTCGAGTAGACCACGCCGGCCTGCGCGGGCGTGTTGAAATCCCAGAACTTGTCAGGCTGAAAAGCGCCGCCGATGGCGTAGACGCGCGGATCGATGACCTCGCCGTTCTGGACCGGCTGGAAATCGTCGTTGGTGTTGAGGAAGTGGATGCCGCCGGCGACGCGGTAGGGCTTGGTGGTGCACGTGGCGTTGACGGTGGTGACTTTGGCCGGATCGGCGTTGCCAACCCAGAATTTCGCGCTGACGTTGGTGCCGTCGTCCGTCAGGGCAAAATGCAGCACGTCGTTCAAAGTCGCAGCAAGCGGCGCGCTGGCCGGACCGACCGGCGTGACGACCGCGTTGCCGATGCCGCTGATGCCGTAGCTCTGCGCGACCGGGTCAAACCAGAACGCGACGCCGTGGAACACCTGACCGTCGCGGGTGATGACGTTGAAGCGGTCCTTGCTGTTGACAATGGACAGGCTGCCGGTGATGAGGATGCCGCCGGGAATCGTCGACGGGTCGACGATGACGCTCTTGTCTTGGCCGCTCTGTGCATCGATCTGCGTGGCGTAGAGGTTCACCGCGATCGGCGCGAATGCGGCCGCGGCCAACGCGCCCACGCCCGGACCGGCGCACTGGCAGGCCGCGCCGCCCTGGTTCGGATCACACAGGGTGCTGGACAACGGCCCGTAGATCAGCGCGCCGCCGCAGGTGCCGTTGTAGCAAAGCGCGTCCGGGCTGCACTGCCACTGGTTGGTCGGCGGCACGCCGTACGGGCCGACGAAGGTCTCCGCCGGACAGTCGGCGTTGCCATAACCGCAGTACTCGGGGATGTCGCAGCCGTTGGTCGCCTCGCGGCACTTCTTGCCGTAATACGCGTAGGATTCGTAGGGGCAGGCGCTGTTGACGCCATCGCAGACTTCTTCCGGGTCACAGACGCCTTTGCTGGCGCGGCAGACGGTGCCCTTGGCGGACAGCGTCGCGCCGCCCGTCGCCGAACTGCCGTCGCAGACACCGGCGGTGCCGCAGCCGCCCGAACTGAGCGTCGTGCCGCTGCCGTCAAACTTGTCCGTGGGGCAGGTGCCCGCGAGGCCGTCGCAGGTCTCGGGGATGTCGCACGGGCCCGCTGTGGCCCGGCACACACTGCCCGCGGCGACGAGTGCGTCCTTGGGGCAGTCCGCGGCGGCGCCCGTGCAGTACTCGTCTTTGTCACAAGTGCCGACGGCCTTGCGGCACAACGCACTGGCCGCGGCAAGCGCGTCGGCCGGGCAGTCCTTGCTCGCGCCATCGCAGGCTTCCGCCAGGTCGCAATCGCCGGCCGCGCCGCGGCATTCCACGCCCTGACCGCTGACCGCGTCGGCGGGGCAGTCGGCCGCGTCGCCGGGGCAATACTCGGGCATATCGCAGTCGCCCGTCGCCGCGCGGCAGAGGCTGCCCTTCTGGTAGACATCGCCGGGGCAGTCGGTGCTCGCGCCGTCACACGTCTCGGTGATGTCGCAGGGACCGACGACCGCGCGGCACGCGGTGCCAACGGGCGCAGGCGTCGCGGCGCACTGGCTTGCCACGCACTTTTCGGCCAGCGCGCACTTGCCGTCGCCGCCGCCACACGCCTTCAAGCAGCTGCCGCAGTGGGTCGGGTCGCTGGCCAGGTCGACCTCGCAGCCGTCGGCGATGCCGTTGGCGCAGTCGCCAAAGCCGTCCTGGCTGCACGCCACCACGACGTCGCCGACGATGGCATCCTTGCACGGCACGCCGGCGCCCAGGCAGATGCTGACGCTGACGGTGAACTTGCCGAGCGTGGTGTACTGGTGCGTGGCGCTGATCGGCGTGCCGCCGACGATGGGGCCGACGTCGCTGGTCGTGCCATCGCCCCAGTCGACCGTCGCTTTGGGCAGGATGACGCTGGCCGGCTGGTTGAGCGTGGCAGACAGCGTGGTGATGGCGGTGGGGTCGAAGGCTTGGATTTTGTTGAGGGCGTAGTTGCCCAACTCCGGCGCGTTGGCCGCGTCCACGCTGCCGCTGTCCGGGCTGCTGGTGTCGGGCGCGGCGTCGGCGCCAGCAACGTCGGGTTCGGCCACGTCCGCGCTGACCGCGTCGGGCAGGGCAGCGTCGGCGTCCTGCTGGATATCCGCGGCGACGTCAGCGGCATCGGCGCCAATCGTGTCCGGTCCGGGCGCGGCGTCCGTGCCCGCTTGGGTGTCGGCGTTGACCGCTGCGTCCGCCGTGTCCTCGCCGCTGGTGGCGGCATCCTCGCCGTCAGCCGCGGTCTTGGTGCCGCAGCCAACCGCGGCGACCGCGCATAGAAGCCAGACCACAGTGGACAGAGAACGGCTGCGGAAATCGGAACGCATGAAACCTCGCGTGGCGGGATAAAAAGCTGACGGGGAATTCGCCAAAGCGGGCGTGCGCGCAGCGTACGGGAGCGCGGTGGCTCCAGCAAGCGTGGATGGATTTTACCGTGTATTTGTGCGGCGATACTGCGGGAAATGCGCCGCTCGTGTGCGGCGGTGCCGGTGGCTGGCCGCCGCGCTCGCAGTGGGCAAGTCGTTGCCGCGAGAAATTTTGACAGGTCGCGAGGATTGGCTAATGAAGTCAACCGTTGCCGCCACATATCCGGCGGCTGGGGAAGCACACCATGAGCAACAGCAAGACCAGTGATGCAGCATTTGTGGCGGATCTCGAAACGATCTCGCGCGAAATGACGACGCGCAAAATCAAGCTGGAAAACGGCGTCACCGCGGCACAGATCGACAAGGTGGCCGCGGACATCAAGAACCGCATCGCGAGCATTGGCGGTCTGACGTCGCAATTGCGCGATCAGGTGGACGCCAAGAACGCCGCCAGGAAGACCGGCAAGGCGTTGGTCGTCAAGGCGCGGCAGGGCGTGGCCGGCAAGTTTGGCACGGACTCCGACGAGTACGCGGCGCTGGGCGGCACCAAGACGTCTGAGCGCAAGAAACCGACGAGGAAGCCCAAGGCATAGCGCTGGTAGCAGATCTACTACCGGTAGCAGCGAGGCTACTACCAACGGTCTGGAATCAGCTACCCATGGCAGTAAATTAGCTACCAGATTTAGCGAGGCTGCTACCTATTGCGGTTAGGATGCTACCGATGGTAGCGATTGTGCTACGCGGGACAGTAACGTCAAAAGACCGCTTGGCGGGACGGCACGGCAAGCGTGCGCTATTTGGCGAACCTATTCCGGATGGCCTACGCCAATTAGCGCATCAATCCGCGCCTCAACGAACCCACCTCACCACCACAAAAGGCGTTGCAAACCGCGGCCAATTCCCGCACCCTCCACGCCGCTGCGCGGCCAGCCGACTCCTGCAAATATCCACATCTGGCGCATATCGCCAATTTGCGCCACCGGAGACCCATGCGTTCTTTCCGTTCTGCTATTGCCTTGTTTGCCGGTTTGGCCGCCATCGCTGCGTGCAGTCAACCCGCTGCCTCCACGGGTGACGGCGCGGACGCGGACGCACTCGCCGGCACGGACGCCGATGTCGCCACGGGAAGTGATGGCGACGCGGTTGATGCCGGGGACATCGGCTCGGCCACGGACACGCTCGACGCTGCGGCAACCGATGCGGTGCAGGATGATGCCGCCCCAAGCGATGCTGACGCTGCGGACGCGCAGGACGGTCTGGACGCCGAAGGCGTGGACACGCAGGACGATGCTGGCACCGCTGCCGACGGCCAGCCGGACAGCCCGCCGGAGTGCACCAAGGACAGCGACTGCGATGACTCGGTCGCCTGCACCTTGGACGCGTGCGCGGCCAACGTCTGCACCCACACGCTGCAGGACGGCCCATGTGACGACGGCAACCCGTGCACCGGCGCCGACACCTGCCACAAGGGCACCTGCAGTGGCGACAAGATCGCCTGCCCCGGCACGGTCTGCGGCAACGGCATCCTGGAGGCGGGCGAAGACTGCGACTTTGCCGGTGCCGCCAGTGTGTGCTGCGACGCCAAGACCTGCACCACGCTGCCGGGCAGCCCGACCGAGACCGAGCCCAACAACAGCAAGGTCGGCCTGAACCTCGTGAAGGACGACATCGCCGGCGGGTCGGCCGTGGCCAATGAAACGTGCGGCACCATCGATGGCCAGTTCCAACCTGACCAGATGTTTGACAACTGGGACGCCGACTTTTTCAAGTTCTACGTGGCGGCGCCCTCGACGGTGTACGTGGAAATTGTCGACCCGACCGGTGGCGACGGCTGCGTGTGGAAAAAAACGGCGGGTGTTGGTTGGGTATTCCTGGACACGCAATTGGCGGCTTTTGACAGCGCGCTCGTGCAGATGGCCACCAACAATGACAAGGCGCCGGGCAACGCATGTTCCGCGCTGGTCATCAATGCCGCCACGCCGGGCTGGTATTATGCCGGTACGATGGGGTACGGCAGTGACGCGCAGAACAATGACGTCAACCAGCCGTACCGCCTGCTGACCAAGATCCAAGCGTGGAAGTGCGGCGACGGCGTGAAGCAGGAAAACGAAGCCTGTGACGGCGCCGATTTGGGCAAGACGACCTGCGTCACGTTGGGCTACACCGGCGGCACCCTGGCGTGCACGCCTGGCTGCGGATTGGACACCGGCGCCTGCACGGGCACGCAGCCGGGCACGGAGCCCAATGACGATTTCACGACGGCGACGCCGATGGGCAGCCTGATTGCCGGGCACTTGGGCGGCGGCGTTGACTACTACAAGATCGACCTGCCGGCCGGTGCGGTCCTGACGGCGACGACCTCCGATCCGCTGGGCGGCAATGCGTGCGGTACCGCCACGGTGTTCCCACCCCTTGCTGATCTGAATACGCAGCTTGCGCTCTACGGCCCGGACCAGCAGCAGCTGACGAGCAATGACGACATCCACGCGGAGTACCCGCCATTTGATGCCGCTGCCAACTTCTGCTCATCGGTGACCTGGAGCGTGGCCACCGCCGGCACGTACTATTTGGCGGTGACCGGCGCGGGCCAGCTGACGGTAACGGACCCGGTGACGGGCTTGAAAGGCTATCCGGTGGGCTATGCCTTGAACGTGACGGTGACACCCTGGACGTGCGTGGACGCGCCGGGCTTGCCGTGTGAACTGCCGGACAACCACACGCCCGCAACTGCCATGCCGATTGTCAGCGCTGTCGCGGGCGTCGTGAGTTCGCCGGGGCAGGCCGACTACTTCAAGTTCCAAGTGGACACGGACGGCACGTTGATTGCGGCATCCATTCGCGATGGCGGCGTGCCTGCCATGGCTGGGCAACCGACGTGCGCGGCCGGCCAGATTGACACGCAGCTGGTCATTCTGGCGCAGGACGCCACAACGGTCCTTGGGCAAAATGACAACATCAGCGCCGTGAACCTGTGTTCCGCGGTGACGCTGACGCTGGCGGCCGGGACGTACTACGCGGTCGTTTCCAGTCAGAATCCGAACCAGGCCATGCCGTACGCGTTGCACATCGGCCGCGGGGCCGCCAAGTGGGTGACGGCGGTCGCGGGCGGTACGGTGCAGATGCCCGCGGGTCTGACCGGTGCGGGCACGACCGTGTCCATTCCGCCGGGCGCGCTTGCCGAAGACACGCTGATCACCATCATTGGCGGCGTGGATATTGCGTTCGCCGACGGCACGTTGATCGGGACGCCGATTGAGTTGGGGCCGACCGGGACGACGTTCGGGGCGCCCGTGACGGTGTCCCTGACCGGCGTAGCGCCGACGTTGGACACGCGCGTGGTCCTGCACCGCCATGAAGCCACGGGGCAGGTGGACCTGCTGATTCCCGACCCGAATACGGCGCCCGATGTCGCGACCGTGACGGTGGATTCGTTCTCCACCTTGCAGCCCGCCGCGACCGCGCAGCCGATGATTGCGTGGAACAAGAAGGTCTTTCACGAGACCTACGACAACAACGGCCAAATCGGCGAAATCATCGCGCGCTGCATCAACTGCACGATCAACGTCAACGGCACCTACAATTGGACGCTGAACGACTACCTTGGCTCGGTCGATGCCGTCGGGAACGGGGTCGGGACGTGCGCCATCAACACCCCGTCCGTCGCCTCCACCCACGCGCAAATCTACAACATCAACACGATCGGTTGGACGCTTATCACGACCGACTTCAACCTGGATTCGAGCAGCAACTTTGGCCCGTTCACCTGCCAGTTCACCGATGGCTGGCACGACACGCCGACGACGACCGTCACACCGTTCACCACGGTTGGCGGCTTGCCCTTGCCGACGTCGCAGATCCTGCAGGCCAAGAGCACGTTCTCGCTCGCGTTCTACGACACCCCGACGTTGACCAGCAATATCTCCACCTTTCAGCACGCCGCCGCAGCCGATGGGACGGTGCCGACCGTGGTGACGCTGACCCTGAACGGCGGCGAGGAGTTCAAGGCGAAGCCGGGAACGGTCCTGCCCCCGACCATCGCGTCGTACTACGACCTGCCGCGGTTCACCGGTGACTGGACCCAGGGCCTCACGCCGCAGATCAAGGTGACGGGGCCCACGACCGCGCAGGTGACGTTCACCGGCATGAGCGCGCCGCCGATTCTGCACGCTGGCATCGTCGATTTCTCGGCGGTGTTCATCCCGGCGGACTTCAAGCACTTCACCTGGCCGGCGGAGACAGCCGTGCCATTGCATCTGGACTGGCACGCCCGGGAACTGCATGTGTCCCGCTACTTCTACAATGAAAACGCACCGCTGAATGATGGCACGATCACCACGACCGGGACGTTCACGTTGGAAGGCGACACGTTCACTGCCGCGCCCGGCACGCACATCGGCACGTTCACCGGCGTGCCTGCGGGCTTGGTGGCCGATCTGGTCGTCACAAGTCCGACGACGGCCAAGCTCAGCTTCAGCGGCAAGGCGACCGACCCCGTGGACGGCGACTGGAGCAACAACACCCTCAATGCCGCCGTCATCAACGACGTCAGCGTGCAGTTTGCCGATGGTGACTTCACCGCGGGGCAGGCGGCCTTGCTGACCGGCGCGAACCGGGACGACCTGCACATCGTGATGTACCGCTTCCCGGGCTTTGTCTACACCGGTCTGTCTGACGGCGGCAACATCGCGCTGGAGGCCTACGACTTTGGCGCCGGGCCGCGCTATTTGTACTGGCAGCCCATCCTGCGCGAAGGCGGCCTCTACATGAACCACGCGCAAACAGAGTCTTGCGCTGAACCGAACCTGGGATGCCAGCTGAAGAACTTTGGCGTGGAAGACCGCTTGGCGTTCGCGTTGGAGGGCGGTGCCAATCCGCACAAGATCGCGCAGAGCGGCAAGGCATCCGGCTGCAAGAAGCCGGGCTCAGCGGCGGATGCCCTGGCCTACTGCGGCATGGACAAATGGTATCCCTACCATCCGGTCACGCAGCTGCGCGTCGTGGGCAATGGTCAAGCGGTGGTGTACGACAACTTCATCGGTGCGCTCGAAATGTCCGCCGACGGCAAGCAAGTGCCGCCCAATCCCGCTTTGATCGGTACGACGGAACCCAATCCCGACCCGAATGGTGGCCCGCCGATCCAGACGTGCCCGTACGACAAGGTCTGCTGTGGCTATGAATCGCCGTACTGGGAGCAACACGACGTCGGCAACGGCACGACCGGCTATGCCGGACCGTTTCCCAAGTGGCCCGCCGATCCCATCGACTTCTACTCCGGGTGGACCGCCCTGAGCAGCTGGGGCTGGGACATCGGCAACCATCCACTGCCGGGCGGGCCAACCGACAAGTTCGTGTTTGACTGGTATAGCGGCAAGGGCGTGTGGGTAAACCTGCTGCAAGAGCTCAATTGTCCGGACGTGCGTCTTGAAAATGGCAAGCGCGTGGATTTGTGCGACGGCGCTGGCTACGAAGCCCCCGGCCTGTTCCATTCCGAGGTCAAGCTGTTCGGTTTCCCACTGGAGTGGACGACCAAGTGCACGGGACAATGGGCGACAGGCGGTGCGGTCTGCCTATCCATGTACGACCCGAGCTCGTTCTATGGCGGTTGCTACGGGCAGGTCACCGGCAATCCGACGGGGAATTACCCGCGGTTCTACTGATCAACGATGAACTGGAGAGCATCGACGCGCGCGAGGCGGTCGATAGGCGTTCCGAGCATGGCCACTCGCCAAACTTCCCGACCATGTCGGGCCCGTCGGCGGCACCAGCGCGTCCAGAGCCGCGCCGGAACCGAGGGTGACCGGCTGATCAAGGGTTGTTGCGGCCCCAAAGCGTTTGGTTCTTGGCGACTCCGGCGCACCCGTGCGCCCGCGGCCGCTCTACCGGTCCACACGCGCTCGGTCCACTCGTTGCGGCGCCTACCGGTAGCTTCAGGTGCGCGAGGCGCTTCGTCGCGGTCTCGCCGGACGGGATCAAGACGATCACCTCGCGCCGGATCGTCGCAGGCGTGACGCCCCGCCAGGTCAACTCCTTGTTCGCCTCCACCGCGTCGACCGGTCCTTCGCTCACAATGTCGCGCGAAATCTCAATCGCTTCCGCGCGCTTTGGCGTCGCGCGAGCGTGCAGCCGCGCCGGGACCTGCGTAACCGCCCGGCCTAAGGCGCACTCCACCGCTCCGGCAGCAGTTCCTCGACCCGCGCCGCCGGCCAGTCCTGCACCCGCATGAGCACATCCGCCAGATACTCCTGCGGATTCACGCCCACCGCCTCGCAGCTCCTGACCAAACTCATCAGCACCGCCAG
>CAIMLR010000003.1 GCA_903842345.1 uncultured Myxococcales bacterium | reverse complement strand
CGCGCGCCCGGGCACCCACGCGAAGCCCACATTCACCAGGCCGGGCGGAGAACGGGACACAAGGACCCCGAACTCTGCCGAAGGGTGGGCGGCGCAGCGCGAGCTGCGGGACCGCATTGTGGAGCTGTGTCCGGCGAAAGCCGGCACTGCGGCGGGGAGGGCCGATTTTTTGGGGCGGAGGGCCCCGGCGAAGCCGGAACTCTCGATTGCCGCCACATCCCCGATTCAAGGCCGAGGCCCGCGACCGACTTGACGCGTAGGGTTGGAGCCATCACCATCAGCGCATGAAGAACCAGCTGAAATCTCGTTCACTTGGGCGCGTCGTCGCGTGGTGTCTGGGCGCGGTTGTGCTGCTCGTGGGGCTGTCCGCTTCGGCGGAGCCGGCGGCGTTGACCGATGGCGTGACAGCGACGTGCGCGCCGACGGCCAAAGAAACGCCGAGGGGTCCCCAGCCGATCCCCAAAGACCGGTTGGTCCTGAACGACCTGTCGATCTTCCGCTACAACCCGATCGGACTGGAAACGCAGATCCGCTTCGGCTGGCAGCACCGGCTCTATGAGGCCGAGGATTCCGCAGCCAAGCGCGATAACTTCGTGTTTGCAGGCACCTACACGCGGCTCAACCCGGCATCGCTGCGGGTGGCGGGAATGCTGGAATTCCAGCCGGTCAGCCTGCTCAACCTGCGATTCACCGCTGAATATATTCATTATTACGGGAATTTCTCGTTCATGCAGTCGCGCCCTTCGGCGTACGACAATCTCGGCGATGCCGACATGAAGGCCAACAAGACCGGGCCGCTCGGAAACTACGCGGCCAGCGGGTTCCACGCGACATTCGAGCCGCTGCTGCAGTTCAAGGTCGGACCGATCGCAGTCCGCAGCCGGGCGTTCCTCGGCTGGTTTGACATGAACCTCCAGCGCGGCGACCGCGTGTGGTACGAATCGACGCTCGACACCGCGATCCCCGGCAAGGGCATGGTCTTCGCCAATGATCTCGATGTGCTGTACGGCATGGCCATCGGCAAGGCGCGGCTCAACATCGGCGCGCGTTACTCGGTCGTGGCGCCGATGTACACGGCCGACCAGATCCTGCCGACGCAGACCCTCGACGGCCTCGACAACAACCATCACCGCGTCGGCCTCCTGGCGGCTTACACGCTCTACGACGACGGCTACACGGCGTTCAACAAGCCAACGGTCCTGCTCATCAGCAGTTGGTACCTGACCCATCGCTACCGCGCTGGCCAGGAAGTCTCGCGCGGCCTGCCGTACATCGTGCTGGGCTTCGCTTTCCAGAGCGACTTGCTGGACGTGAAGTAGCGCAGGCACGGCAAGCGGGGCGCTCGCCCTTGCCGTTCGACCCGCTAGAACGAGTAGCCCAGGCCCAGATCGCCGCCGGTCGGATAGTTGAGCTTCTCCGTGCCGCCAAAAGGCAGAAAATACAGTGAACTGGAGCCCTGCGCTTGGACGAAGAAGTTGCGCCCGATGTGCACGGACGCGCCAACGGCCAGGTTCAGGCCAAAAAGCAGGCGCTGCTGCAAATCGGCGACGGATGTCTTGTCGCAGAGCGGATGATCGGTGCCAAAGAACTTGCAGTTCGGATCCGTCGTCGCGACAAAATCGCCCAGCAGGTGCGCATCCAGGCCCGGGCGCGCGTACAGGCGCAGGGGCCCAATGCGCCACGTAAAGCCCAGGCCACCGATGATCCGCACGGAGTTGAAGGCGTGAAGCACGTCGCGGTATGGGTCCGACAGGCTTGTGTACATGTTGGCGCGACCAAACCATTCAATTCCGTTGCGAAATTCGTGCGCAACCCCGATGGAAAAGCCCATGCTGTGGAAATTCTGCCGAGTCGGCTGCTTCAGGTACAACGCATAGCCGCCGCTCATGTCGAGGCGCACGCCGTCGTCGCGGCGGATGGTCGTGGGATCCAGTTCGGTTTCCGACACGGGCACGCAGGCAAGCCAGCGCGCGAGGAACGCATCGACCTTGGCGGCGCTGTCGCGCAGCGGGACGCGCAGTTCGCTGTCGACCACCCGCCGCCGCGCATCAAAGATCGCCAGCCAGACTTCCGGCCCCTCCGGCGTCGCGCGAACCGTCGCGTAGACAAGGCCATCCGCTCCCAGCCGCTCCGCCAGCGCGTGCAGCCGCCGGTGGTCGCCGTACGGACGCGTCAGATCGGACGTCTCGCGCCAG
Organism: uncultured Myxococcales bacterium; assembly: GCA_903842345.1. Classification (GTDB taxonomy): domain Bacteria; phylum Myxococcota_A; class UBA9042; order UBA9042; family UBA9042; genus CAIYBN01. Next base: position 133,633 of record CAIMLR010000003.1, on the reverse strand, counting down.
TCAACAAAGGCCTTGGCCAGTTCCACGTTGACCGCGGGGGCAAAGAAATTGCCGCGAAACCGCTTGTCCGGTTGGGCGGCAAACGCATCGCGCAGCGCGATGTGCGCTTTGGCCGGCTCGCCGCGATCCAGGAGGCACACGCCGAGCATCACCTGCGCATCCGCCAACGGCTTGGGATCCAGCACGTCCAGGAAGCCGCCGCGGCCCATCTCCACCGCGCTGAGCAGCGTCTGGGTTGCCGAGTCCGTCGACAGGTTCAGGTACTGCTCCAGCCCCTGCCGGTAGCGCTGTTGCGCCAATTGCTGGAGCGGCTGCAGCGTCGGGTCCTGCCCCAGCGCCAATCGCACCTGATCGGGTGACAGCACGCGCACCATCGGGGGCGCCTGCAGAAGCGCCAGCAGTTGCGCCTCAATCGCCGGCGTCCAATCGCTTTGCCGCGGCGCGTCTGGGGCGAACAGATCCGTGACGGCGACGTCGTGACTCCGCACCGGCAAGATCGCCACGATGCGCGGGCGCTTGCGCGCGTCCGGCACATCCGCAGCGCGCAACGCTGCCGGATCAGCCACGGGCTGCGCGAGAACCGGCAGCGCGCTGAGCAGCACGAGGGCCGCGAGCAGCCGCTTCATAGCCCGCTCGCCGTGTTGCCGTCAGCCAACGCCGCGGGATGCTGGCAATCGAGGATCGCCGGATCGCTGTTGGCCGCTGTCCCAACGCGCACGAACGTCAGTTGCACGCTGCCCGTCGCGAGCGTCGGCTGGGACGGGTCATCCACGGCGACCGTCCCGGTCAGGCGACCGTCATCCATCAAGTTCAGCTCACCGCGCAGGGCGAGCGGCGACTCCGGCGAGGCGCCCGGCACACACGCCTGCAGCGCGAACGTCACGCGCCCCGTCGCGTCCACCTTGGCCTGATGCAGGAACGCGCACTCGCACTCCTTGCGCAGCGGCAACGGCGAGCGGGCGAAATCAAACTGTCCGGAGCGGTAGTAGCGCACCAGCCCGGCGATGTCCGGGCCATAGGCGCCGATGACGAGTTCAACACCCAGCGGCGTCGCGGGCTGGGTCGCGCTGAAAAGCAGTGAGTTGTTGGCGCCTCGGGCCGGCGCTTCAGCATGCCACACGCCGTCGATGTCCGGACCGCTGCTGCACGCGCCGAGCATGGCGATCAGGGCCAGCCCCATCCAACGGATTGTGCAGTGCGACATGCGGCGTCCGGTGCTCAAGAAGCGCGCGCGTTCGGGGAGATCGCGGCCGCGGGCACAAAGCGCCCACTGGCGTAGTCTGCCACAATTTCACCGTGATCAAACGCCAGCGGCGGCAGCGCGGACAGAGGCCAAAATTGTGCCTTGCCCGCGTCATCCCCCGCGACCGGCTCACCCGCCGCGGCGACTGCAAAGACGACGGTGGCCGTCTGACGCCGCGGATCGCGGTCCGGATTGGAGTACGTATGCATTTGAAAGCGGATGGTGCCGATCAGGCCCGTCTCTTCGTGCAGTTCGCGCAGCACAGCGTGCTCACAAGACTCGCCACCATCGACAAAGCCGCCAGGCAGCGCCCAGCCGTGCGGGGCAAAGCGTCGTTCGATGAGCAGGATCGCTGGACGACCATCGGGCAGCAGGCGCTCAACGAGCGCGTCCACGCACAGCGATGGGCCAGAGTAGCGAAACACGCCGACCATCGCGGCCTCCCCGGTCGCGGACCTTATTCCAGCGGCGCGCAGACGACCTGGAAATTGTCGATGTAGATGCCTGAACCGCCGCGGATGCCCACGACGACCATCCCCGCCGGGCACATCGCTTCAAACGGCGTGCCGCCCGCGCCGCCGATCGACGTCAGCATGTGCGTATTCTTGGACGGCTTCACCTTGGCTTTGCGCTTGTCCAGGGCGTCGAGCGCGTCCTGCAACATCTTCGCCGTCAAATTGCCGATGCGATCCGCGACCGTTGCGTGCTCCGCCTCGTAGGCGAAACCGGCCTTCTCGGCGTACGGCACGATGCGCTTGCCGTTGGCGCCCGGTGCGGACGACGGGTGTTCTTCGACTTCCGACATCGCCGCCGTGCCCGCCAGCGGCTCTTCCAGCACCTGCCCCACGCCGACGATGCTCACCGCCATCACCGCCGTCTTGGGATCCAGGCCCTTGGGCAGCGCGGTCGCACGCCCGAGCTGAATCGTGTAGTGGCCGTTGTCGATCGCCACCCAATGCTTCTCTTTCCAGAAGACTGCCTTCTGCTTGGGCTTGTGCAAGTCAAACTGCATCTGGAAGATGCCAGAAACCGGCTTCTGGTCCTCGTCGCGCAACGTGCTGTCAAACTGCAGGACGGTGCGCTTGCCGCCGGCCGCCGCAGCGTGCGCGGGAAGCGACGGCAGCACGAGCGCCAGCACCGGCAGAAGAACCTGAAATGGCTTGAGAATCTGGCTGATCATCGCGGTCTCGTTCTCCTCGGGCCGGCGCAACGCCATCCCGTGTAGCGCGCGTGTTCTAACAACTCGCCGCGCCAAGCGCAAACGCAGCGGCTGCGTTCACGGCTTCTGGCCACCTTCCAGCCACAGCCACAGGGCATCGCCCGCGCGGTCGACGTGGGTCAGCACGGTGCCCGATGGCAGCGGGCCGGGACTCAGCGCCAGCAACGGCAACACCGCCTCACCGGCAAAGATTCCCTGCAACGCCGCTTCGCAAAGCGCGCTCAGCGCGGCCTCGGATGGCGGCGTCGCGAGATCGCCCAGGAGCGGGCTGGACTGGTGGGTCGACAAGCGTTCCACGGCGACCAGATCGAACGCCAGCGCGTGCGTCCCCTGCAAATGCGGAAGCAGCGTCGCGCGGAAGCCGCCGGTCACGGTCAGCACGGTCATTTCCGTGTCCGCCACGCGGGCGATAATCTCCAGTTGGCCCTCCTCCATCGTCCATTCCACCGCCGCGCCCGCCGGCGTATCGATGAGCCGCGTCACCGGACTGCTGCCCGGCCAGAAACGCGCACCCGTCGGCGGCCCTTCAATCCATTCATCAACCTGCGGCAGCAAGTCCGCGGCCCATCCAGGCGCGAGCGTGGTCGCCAGCGTCGTGGGGGCTCGCGCACACAGCGCGCCGGAACGCGCCGCCAGCCAAGCCAATCGCTGCACGAGCCCCTGATCCAGCACGAGCGCGCGCCGCAGGAACGCCGGGCCCGAAGGCGGCGAACGCTGCGCCAGCGGGGAAGCCACGGCGACCGGCAGCGGCACATCGACCGCACACGGATGCCGGTCGCCATCCACGGACACCGCCAGATTGGCCTGCGCCAGCGCGCCGGAGTGCGTCGCCAGATGGCCGTTGTCGTCCTGGAATTGCAGGGCGAAGCGCATCTCGATCGGCGGAACCGCCGTGGGCGCAAGCGTCAGACGCCCCGATTGCTCCAGGGACGCGGCAAAGATCGTCGCCAGCGTCGGCAGGAACGCCTGGTTCAGATGCTCAGCCAGCTGCACGCCGATCTGGCTGCGCAGGTGATCGCCCAGGCTCGCGGGCAATGTCGGCGGCAGCTTGCCAAGACACGCGGCAGGATCCGTCACTTTCGCGAGGTGCCACGTCGCGATGGGCGTGCCACTGGCTTGCACCACCAGACCTCCCGACGGCGCGCGGACGATTTCCGCGTCCACCTCCAGCTTGGCGTCCTCGGCCTGCCAGCCCACCGCACAGCCCGCTTGCCCGGTCAGCACCAGGGAGAGGTTCGCCGCGGTCTTGCCGAGTTGCGCCGTCAGCCGAAGGCGTTGCGGGTCCTGCCACGCCAACGTCAGCGTCTCCAGCGGCACGACGACGTCAGACGCGGTAAATTGGCCGTCCGCCGCCGTCGGCAGCGGCCAGTCGGCGATCTTGACCGCCAGGGACTTACCCGCCGCGAGCCGCACGGTCTCCGCCACCGCCGGCAAGTCCGCGTCCAGGAGCGCCACGCGGAGAGCGTTCGGCATCGCGAGCTCCGGCGCCAGCGGCTTCTGCAGCGGCTGCGGCTGCCCGGTGCACGCTGCCAACAGGCACGTGAACGCGAGGACCCGTCGATGCAGCGGCAACCCCGTCATTCGCCACCTCGCGGCACGTTCCAGCGCTGCAATCGCCCGGAGCCGGGGTGCGCCGGATTGGCCAGATCGAGCCACAAACACGCGGCGGTCGCATCGGGCTGGGTGACAAGCGTTGGCCACGCCTGCAACGTCCCCGGCACGGTGTAGGTAGTGAACCCGCCCGCGGGCTTCTCCGCCGCCACACGCACGCGCATGCTCGTCGCATCCTGCGCCGCGACCACCGCCAGCCCGGTCGGCAGCACGACGACGGACAGCACGGAACCCAGCAGGTCGGACCGCGTCGTCTGGTGCACCTCATCGAGCCGCTGACCGTCCATCACGACTTGGTGCGAAACGACGCCCGACTTCGCCCGCGCCAGCATCACCCGGTCGTTGAGCCGGTCACGATACGCCAGCACGAGCTCGCCACCCGGACCGAGCGTCGCCGCGACCGGCATGCCCATGTCACCCTGATCCGCGCCCGTCTTGGCGTCGACGCCGGCAACGCGCGCCACGCTCCAATTCGCGTCCGGGTGCACCGCCACGACCAGATCGCCGCGCGTCGCCTCGTACGCGGCAATCGCCGGGCCGGACGGCATGACAACCATCGCCAACGATCGCCCCAAATCGACCGGCGCGGTCGCGTCGCCCGGCAATGCCACGGGCTGCGGCAACGCCTCAACCAGCCAGCCATCCGCGCCTTTGCGCGCCACGCGGATGTTCTGGATGTCCAGCGCGCGCCACGCGAGAATCGGCTGTCCCTGCCAGATGCCAATCGCCAACGCGGCGCCAACCGTGCCGGGCGTCGCGGCCATGACCTGTTCGCGCTGCCAACCGTTGGCGCCCTGCGTCGCGTACCACAGCGTCCCATCGCCCGCGCGCCGCCACGCGATATGCGCCGTGCCATCCGCATCCGTCACCGCCGCGGAGGTATGGCCCGCTGGCGGCTCCTGCGCGCTCGCCGCCGGTCCCGCCAGGAAGCTTGGTTGCCAATCCCCTTGGGATTCCCGCATCCACAGCAGGCTCTTGCGCTCGGAGCTGAATGCGGCAACGCCGAGCTGGCCATCGGCCATCCGCACCGCCGCGAGCCGACCCAGCAAGCCCGATGTCGAAGTCGCGGGCGACGCCAGCGCTTCGCACAGCCCCGAACCCGGATTGCACGCGAAGCCCGACGGGCACAGCCCGGTTTCGCACTTCGCGGAATCCTTGTCGCAACCCGCGGCCAGCCACAGCGCGCCAACCAGGGCCAGGAGACGCAGCAGAGTTGTCGACCGACGGACGCGCATGCCTACAGGATGATGCCGCCATGCCCGCCGCGCAAGTCGCCGCAGCCTTTCAGAGGGCCGCTGGCATTGGCGAAAATCCGTGGTAGCATCATGAGTCTGCGGGCGAAGAATGGGGAATTTGTCGGCGGTGGGGTCTGCAGTCTGGACGTCTGGCTGGTGGGAGTTGCGATGTCGGAACACAATCGCGCGATTCTGCGGAGCATTCCGCTCTTCAAGGATTTTGACGATGCGGCGTGCGACGCGGTGATCGCCGTCCTGAAAGTGCGGCAGTTTGGCGCCGGCGAGACGGTTTTCCAGCAGGGTCAGCCAGGCGACACGATGGTGATCGTGTCCGTTGGTCACCTGCGCGTGGAGCTCAACGACAACAACGGCGTCCCCACGACGGTAGGTTCCATCAGCGGCGGCGAAGTTGTGGGCGAAATGGCGGTCCTCGATCCGGCGCCGCGCGCGTGCACCGTGACCGCCGTCAGCGACACGACTGTGTATGAACTGAACCGCGCCGGGCTGTCGCAGCTCCGCAAGACCTGTCCGGCCGCGAGCGCGACAATCGTCAGCGCCGTGATCAACGACGTGACGCGGCGGTTGCGGCAGATCAACAAGCAAATCGACGGGCTGCTGAATCCGCGCACGAGCGGCATCTACAAGCCGGCGCCCGCAGGCACGATGCCGGGTGCGCGCCCGCCCGCGGATTCAACCGACTCGCCGTCGCTCTTCTCGCGCATTTGGTCGCGCCTTTCGGGCGATTGAACGCACGCGAGCTGACAACCGCCTCACCGACTGGAGTACGCGATGGCTGAACAGATTGACCTCCGCGCCCTGCCCGCCCTGCAGGACTATCCATCGAACGAACTGAAGCTGCTGGCCTCGGCCGCGCCGGCGCGCGCGTATGCGAAGGGCGATGTGCTGTGCCGCGAAGGCACGGTCGGGCAGTCGTGTTTCCTGCTGGCAACCGGCTCAGTCAACGTCGTCAAGCACACGGAGGACGGCGAGAAGGTGCTGGCCACGCTCCGCGCTGGGCAAATCGTCGGGCAGTTGGCGCTTGTTGATCGGTCGCCGCGTTCCGCGTCGCTGATCGCGCAAGAGCCGGTGGTGGCGCTGGAACTGACGCGCGATGTGTTCGAGAAGCTGCTGCGCGCCTCCAGCCCTGTTGCGCTGCGCTTCCAGGAGCAAATCGCCGTCGCGGGCGTGCGGCAACTGCGCATGGCCAACCATCGCCTCACGACGATCCTCAATGGTTCGCGGGGCCGCTCGACGCCTTCACAGCCCATCACGGCGGCGCCCGAGTCGCGCCCGGCGCTGATGAAGGTGCAGGCGGCGATCGACGACTGGGACGTGAAGCTCGAGGACACCCAGAACCTGGCGGACCTGACTCGCGTGACGTTCGTGCGGCCGCACAACTAGCCGCCGCGGGTCGATGAGGCGCCGCGCGGAAATCTGCGACGCGCGCCGACCGATCTGCTAGACTCCCGCCCCGCGCGATTCAACGCGCTGATCTGTGTTTGCGCCATGGCCAACGCCCCAGAACTCTCGCCTTCCGCCAACGCCGCGCACGACGTTGGCCCCGGTCCGCATCCTGACATCCGCGGCTTCACGGTCGGCGGCACGGTGCGCGTCGAGCGGCCTTTCGTCCTCGCCCCCATGTCCGGTGTCACCGACAGCGCGTTCCGACGCATGTGCGGCATGGCGTCCACGGACACGGTCGGCCTGTACGTCACCGAATTCATCTCGATCGAGGGGCTGACACGCGCCAACATGAAGTCCGCCGCCCGCCTGGCTTTTGACGCCCGGGTCGAGCGCCCGCTGTCGGTGCAAATCTTTGGCGGCGAAGTCGAGCGCATGGCCAGCGCGGCGCAAATCGCGGAGGAAGGCGGCGCGCAAATCGTCGACATCAACTGCGGCTGTCCCGCGCCCAAGGTCGTCAAGCGCGGCGGCGGCGCGGAGCTGATGCGGCAGTGCGACACGTTGGCGCGGCTCGTCGAGCGCACCGTCAACGCCGTCAAAGTGCCGGTGACCATCAAGATCCGCAGCGGCTGGGGCGCGGATTCCATCAACGCCGTGCAAGTCGCCAAGATGTGCGAAGAAGCCGGCGCGCAAATGATTTGCGTCCATGGCCGCACGCGCTTGCAGTTGTACACGGGCGAGGCGGATTGGGGCGTCGTCGCCGATGTCGCAGCCAACGTGCGCGTTCCCGTCGTCGGTTCAGGCGACGTGACAACGGCGCAAGAGGCGATCTGGCGCGCGCGCACGCCGGGCGTGGCAGGCGTGATGATCGGCCGCGCTGCGATCATGAATCCGTGGATCTTCGGCCAGATCGACGACCTGATTCAGGGCAAGCCGGAGCGCGTCGTCGATGGCGCCGAGCGGCTGCGGGTGCTGCGGGCTTTTGCCGAGATGGCGGCCGAGCGCATCCCGGAGCACGCGATTCCCGGCCGGCTCAAGCAGGTGCTCGCGCGGATGACCAAGGGCATGGAATTCGGCTCGCTGCTGCGCGAGCGGGCGATGCGCGCGCAGACGACCGAGGAGATGTTCGACTGGATCGAGCGCTTTTTTGTCGCCGCCGACGCCGGCGAATTGGAGACCTGGGCGGTTGGCGCGCGCTTTGAACCGGTGCAGGTCAGCGTCGCCGCGTAGGGCTCCCGGTCACATCCAGTCGATCACCGGTCAGCGTCGCGCGCCGCTTGGAGCGCCTACGGACGCCCCATGGCGTGATACGAGAAACCCGCGGCGCGCATCGCCACCGGCTCAAGCGCGTTGCGACCGTCAAACACCAGCCGGCACTTCGTCGCCGCCGCGAGTTCCGCGGGCGCGATGCCGCGCAGTTCACGCCATTCCGTCACGAGCAGGATCGCATCGGCGTCCTTGACGCATTCCTGCCAGCTGCCGACATATTCAATCATGTCGCCCAGTTCAACCTGCGCGGTCTCCGTCGCGACCGGATCGTAGCCCACAACGTGCGCGCCATCGCGCGTCAGCGTCCGGGCGATCACGAGCGACGGCGCCTCGCGCATGTCATCGGTGTCCGGCTTGAACGCAAGACCGAGCAGCGCGATCCGCTTGCCCGCGACCTGTGCGCCAAAAGTCTCCTGGACCTTGCGCGCGAGCACCGACTTCTGCTGGTCGTTGACCGACTCGACCGCCGACAGGATCTCCATCGCGAAGCCGTTTTGACGGCCCGTCATCATCAGCGCCTTGACATCCTTGGGGAAACACGAGCCGCCGTAGCCGATGCCGGCGTTCAGGAACGCCAGGCCGATGCGACTGTCCGTGCCAATGCCGCGCTTCACTTCCGTCACATCCGCGCCGACCTTTTCGCACAGGTTGGCGACTTCATTCATGAAGGAGATGCGCGTCGCGAGCATCGCGTTGGCAGCGTACTTGGTCATCTCCGCCGAACGGATGTCCATGAACAGGATCTGCTCGGGGCTCTCCACAAACGGCAGGTACAGCTCGTGGAGCACCGCACGCGCCCGGTCCGTCGCCGTGCCAATGACGACGCGGTCCGGCTTGAGGAAATCGTCCAGCGCCGCGCCTTCCTTGAGGAATTCCGGGTTGGACGCGACGTCGAACGGCTGCTTGGCGTGCGCCGCGAGGATGTCATGCACCTTCGCGTTCGTGCCAATCGGCACGGTCGACTTCGTCACAACGACCGCATAGTCCGTCAGGCTGTCGGCAATCGCGCGGGCGACTTGCAGGACGCGCGACAAATCCGCCGAACCGTCTTCCTGCGGCGGCGTGCCCACGGCGATGAACACCGCCTGCGCACCCGCGACCGCGTCCGCCGTCGAACTGGTGAACTGCAGCCGGCCGTGCGCCACGTTGTTCAGCACGAGCTCGTCCAAGCCCGGCTCAAAAATCGGGATCTCCCCGCGACGCAGACGCTCGACTTTGTTGACGTCGATGTCCACGCACGTGACGTGATTGCCGCTATGAGCAAAGCAAGCGCCCGCGACCAAACCAACATAACCAGTGCCAATAACAGCAATCTTCATGACGTCTCACAGCCAGCTGGGCGACAGGATCGCGCCCTTGAAAGGGGCCGCAGTGTACGGTTGGCCGCGCGGTTGGGTCAACCGGCGACGGCGGATTGTTACGCGTCCAGGCGCAACTGTTTGCCACCCATCCCCAACGCGCGGTCGACCGGCGCCGCGGCCGCGAACGAAACGCGTCTTTTCAAGAGGTTATCGCGCATGACCGGCCGCCCGCGGCGTTGACGTTTGACGCAATTCGGCGTACACTCCTAGCCCCTTCAGCCGGCAGCCCCGGAGTTCCTACATGGCCAACAGCGACACACCTGACAGCATCGACGATCTGCCGCCTCCTTCTGGAGATGGCGGCAACGGCGGCGACAACAACGCCGGCAACATCGCGACGATCCACATCGAAGACGAAATGCGCTCGTCCTACGTCGATTACGCCATGAGCGTCATCGTCGGACGCGCGCTGCCTGACGTGCGCGACGGCTTGAAGCCCGTGCACCGACGCGTGCTCTTCACGATGTACGAGTTGAAGAACAACTGGAATCTTGCCTACAAGAAATCGGCGCGCGTCGTCGGCGATTGCATCGGCAAGTACCATCCGCACGGCGATCAGTCGGTCTACGACACCATCGTCCGCATGGCTCAGCCGTTTGCGCTGCGCTATCTGCTGGTGGACGGCCAGGGCAACTTCGGCTCCGTCGACGGCGATCCCGCGGCGGCGATGCGTTACACCGAAGTGCGCATGAGCAAATTGGCGCATGAACTGCTCGCCGATTTGGACAAAGAAACCGTCGATTTCCAGCCCAATTACGACGGCCATGACCACGAGCCGACGGTGCTGCCGACGCGCGTGCCCAACTTGCTGGTCAACGGCTCGGGCGGCATCGCGGTCGGCATGGCGACGAACATCCCGCCGCACAACCTCGTGGAAATCATCGACGCGACGATCGCGTTGATTGAGGACGCGTTCATCGACGTGCGCGGGCTGATGAAATTCGTGCAGGGTCCGGACTTTCCGACCGGCGGTACGATTTTTGGCCGTCAGGGCATCGTGGACGCGTATGCGACCGGCCGCGGCAAGATCAAGGTGCGCGCCAAGACGCACATTGAAACCGAGAAGAAGGGCGGCCGCGAGGCGATCATCGTCGACGAACTGCCGTACCAGGTGAACAAGGCGCGGCTCATTGAGCACATCGCCGAGTTGGTGCGCGACAAGAAGATTGAAGGCATCAGCGATCTGCGCGACGAGTCCGACCGGACCGGCATGCGCATGGTCATCGAACTCAAGCGCGACGCCATCGCGCAGGTGGTCCTGAATCACCTGTATCACCAGACGGCGCTGCAATCGGGCTTTGGCATCATCAACCTGGCGATCGTCGCGGGCCAGCCGCAGGTGCTGACGTTGAAGGAGATGCTCGAGCACTTCGTCGACCATCGCCGCGAAGTGGTGACCCGCCGCTGCCTCTACCTGCTCAAGCAGGCGGAAGCGCGCGCGCACATCCTGCTCGGTTTGCTGATCGCGCTGGATCACCTGGATGAAGTCATCGAGCTGATCCGCAGCAGCCCCGATCCGACGACGGCGCGCGAGCGTTTGGTCCTGCGCTTTGGCCTCAGCGAGCTGCAGGCGCAAGCCATCCTGGACATGCGGTTGCAGCGCCTCACGGGCCTGGAACGCGACAAGATTCGCGCCGAGTATGACGAGCTGATGAAGCAGATCACTTGGCTGAAGTCGGTGCTGGAAAGCGACGACGTGCTGATGGGCGTCATCAAGGACGAGCTCATCGCGATCCGCGACGAATACGGCGACGCGCGCCGGACGGACATCGTCGAGGACCACGCGTCCCTGTCGATGGAAGACCTGATCGCCGACGAGGACATGGTCGTCACCATTTCCCGCACCGGCTACATCAAGCGCACGCCACTCTCCGCTTATCGCGCTCAGCGGCGCGGTGGTCGCGGCAAGTCCGGCATGGTGACCAAGGAAGAGGATTTCGTCATCGATCTCTTCGTGGCCAGCGCGCACCAGGACCTGCTGATTTTCACGTCGCTCGGCAAAGTCTACGGCTTGAAGGTCTATGAAGTGCCGGCTGGCGCGGCGAGCACGCGCGGCAAGCCCATTGTCAATCTGATTCCGGTCGAGGCCAAGGAAGACGTCAAGGCCGTTGTGCCGATTCGCGAATTCGTCGAAGACGCCTACATGCTGCTGGCGACGAAGTTCGGCACGGTCAAGAAGACGGATCTGATGCAGTACGCGAAGATCCGTTCGACGGGCATCATCGCGATTGTGCTGGATGAGGGCGACGACCTGATCGACGCCAAGGTCCTGCGCGACAACGACAACGTGGTGCTGGGCACGCGGGACGGCATGTCGATTCACTTCCACTCGACGGACGTGCGGCCGATGGGTCGGGCGACGCGCGGCGTGCGCGGCATCCTGCTGAGCGGCAAGGACTCGGTTGTCAGCCTCGCGGTTGTGCCGAGCACGGGCCAGGAAGTCGTGGAAGATCCGGATGCGCCGGAAGTGGAGCCCGTGGAAGGCGAGGATCTCGAGGGCGAGACCGGCTACAAGGGCCTCGCGCTGTTGACGGTTTGCGAAAACGGCTACGGCAAAGCCACGCCGCCCCACGCGTATCGGATGCAGAATCGCGGCGGTCGCGGCGTCATCTCGATCAAGACCACGGCGCGCAACGGCAAGGTCGTTGGCGTCCGGGCGATTGAGCCGGACGGCGAAGTCATCCTGGTGACCGACGGCGGCACGCTGTTGCGCATCCTGGCCACGGAAATCCGGGTCATCGGCCGCAATACCCAAGGCGTGCGCCTCATCAACCTCGGCGACGGCGAAAAGGTCATGAGCTTCGAGCACTTCACCGAGCGCGACGTGGGCGGCACGGCGGCGGAATAGCTGCCGGGTTGCGCGCGCCGACACACGTTCGCCGGCGCGTGGCCCTACCGGGCTGCTGCGCAGGACAAGCCAAGCTGAGGACCGATGAGCGACTGGCGCGCGCTGCCTGAACGGTTCATGAAGTGGAGCGTCAAGCGGCCGGTCCGCAATGGCATCCTGTTCGCGACCCTGCTCTGCCTGCCCACCGTGTTTTCTGGCTGGTGGCTGGACGATTGGATTCACCGCGCCGCGATTCTCGGGCGGATTCCGATTCACCATCCCGGGCTGGGCTCGCTGTTCACGTTCGGCAATGGCGTGAAGGCGGACGTCATGGCCCGCACGCAATACGGCTACGGCTGGTGGACGCTGCCGGACCTGAAGCTCAACTTCTTCCGGCCTCTCTCCGCGCTGACGCATATGTTCGACGAGAAAGTCCTGGGGCCGCACGCGTGGCTGCAGCATCTGCACAGCCTGGCTTGGCAGGCGGCGGGCATCGCGGTCTCCGGGGCAATTTTCCGGCGGCTGCTGGCTGCGCGCACTGCGGCGCTGGCGACGCTGCTCTACGCCATCGACGAATCGCACTGGACGGCGAGCGCCTGGCTGTCCAACCGCAACGCGTGGGTCTCGATGGTGCCGGCGATGCTCGGCTTCTGGGCCTGGCTGCGCGCCGAGGACGAGGATTGGCTGCCCGGCAAGATCGCCGCGCCGCTGCTGTTTGGCATCGGCCTGTGCGGCGGCGAAACGGCGTTGGGCGTGGCGTGCATCTGGGTCGCCGTGGCGCTGGGCCGCAAACCCAAGCTGCTGACGCTGCTGCATCTGGCGCCGCTCGGCGCGGTGCTCGCCGTGTGGGCGATCTACTACAAGACCCATGGCTACGGCGCGGCGGCGTCAGGTGCATACCTCGATCCGGGCGCCGACACGCTCCGCTATCTCACGCAGGCGATCCACCGCGTGCCGTCGCTGGCTGGCGCGTTGTTTGCCAGCCTGCCGGTGGAGATTTCCGTCCTGTCGCCGCCGCTGACCTGGGGCATGGCGCTCGCCAGCGTCGCATGCGTCGCGTTGGTGGTGCGCGGCTTGCGACGCCTGCCTCTCGACTCCCACGACGCGCGCGCTTGGCCGGGTCTCGCGTTGGGCGGCGCGCTCGCGCTCTTTCCGCCGGCCTCCACGTGGCCATCGCAGCGCACGTTGCTGGCGCCCAGCCTCGTCTCCGCGGCGCTCGTGGCGATGCTGCTCCTCGGTCTGCGCGACCTGCTCGCCGCCCAGCCGCGGCTCCGTCTTGCGCGCCTTGGCCGCGGCGCGCTCGTGTGGATCCACCTGATTTGGTCGCCGTTCATGATGGTGGCCATCAGCCTGGCCATCGCCATTCAGGCGCCGGTAATGGCCAAGCTCGCAGCGTCGCCGACGTTGGTGCAGTTGGGCGGCAAGCACGTTGTGATGCTGGCCGCGCCCGATCCCGTGCTCAGCTTCTACCTGCCGTCGCTGATGGCCTCGTCCGGGCTGACGCTGCCCCGGCAGTTCAACACGCTGGCGGTGTCCATCGACGCCGTCGCCGTCACGCGCACGGCGGCCAATCGCATTCGGCTGGAGGCGCTCGGCGCGCCGCTGCTCTCAACCCAGCCCGAGCAGCTCATCATGGATCCGGCGCGCATGCCCAAGGCGGGCGACATCCTGGACGTGCCGCACCTGCGCGCCCGCGTGGAAAAAGCGACCGCCAAGGGCGTGACGCAGGTCGAGTTCGAGTTTGACGAGCCGCTCGAGGGGCTCGTGTTCCTGCAATGGCATGGGGCTGATGTCCATCTGGTGCCGCCGCCGTCGACGCAACGCACGGTGATCGTGCACGAGACCGGCGTGATGGGGATGTGAGCGTCAGCGCTCCGCGACCGTCGCCCCCGCGTCCATTCCCGGATTCGTCACCGGTTCGCCGCGCAGCTCCGCTGCCTGCCAAATCGGCGCTTCCACGCGCAGCGGCACCGCCGCCACCCGCGCGATCACCTGCGCGCGTGCCCTGGGCACGTCCGCCACAAGACCGCGCAGTTGGCGCGCCAACGCGCGTGCTGAGTCCGCCCGCTGCCCCGGCACCGCCGCAAGCAGCGCCACCACGAGCGGCCGCACGGCCTCGGGCAGCCGCATCGGCCCCTGCCACGCCACGGCCAGCACCGCTGCCAACGTCGCCGACCGCTCGGGCCGGGCAAACGGCGGCGTTCCCGTCAGCAGTTCCACGAGCACGCTGCCGAGCGCGAAGAGATCGCTCCGCGCATCCAGCGGTTGCCGCGCCACTTGCTCGGGCGAGAGGTACGGCGACTTGCCGCGCAGGGCCAAGGTGTCGAGCGGCTCGTCGGCGCCCAGACGCTGGGCGATGCCCAGGTCCAGCAGCACGACCTGGCCGTCGCGCGTGATCTGCACGTTGCCGGGCGACACGTCGCAGTGCACCACGCCCGCGGCGTGCAGGTCAGCCAGCGCCTCCGCCAGCTCAGCCGCCAGCCAATACGCCTCGTGCGTGGACATCGGCCCGTCGTGGAGCAGCGCGCGCAGCGACGCGCCAGCGTAAAGCGGCATCGCCAGCCAGGGGATGTCATTGCAGGTCCCACGCGCCAGCAGCCGAGGCAGCCGCGGACTGTCCAGCAGTTGCAGCAACCGCGTTTCGCGGTGGAACAGCGCGTTGACCGTCGCATCGTCGCGGAATATCGGCAGCAGCCGCTTCAGCGCGAACTCGCCCGGCTTGTCCACATGCCGCGCGCGCCAGACTTCGCTCGTGCCGCCCAGGCCGAGGCGCGCATCCAGCAGCCACGGGCCAAAATGGAGCGGCGTCGGCCAAGCCAGCGTCATGCGTCGGACTCGGGGGTGCGGAGGCGGGCGTAGAGCGTCGTGCGGTCGATGCCCAGGCTCTCCGCGGCGCGGCGCTTGTTGCCGCCGGAGAGTTCGACACGCTCGGCGACTGCGCGGCGGATGATTTCGTCCAGCGGCGCGGTCTTCCACCAGCCCTCACTCTTGCCATTGCCGGCTTCCTGCGGCTTGTCGCGCGTCAACAGCGGCTCCACGTCGGCCACGTCAATGACATCCCCCGACGCGAACAGCCCCGCGCTCTTCAGCACCGTCTCCAACTGCCGAACGTTGCCTGGCCAGGAAAATTCCCGCAGCCGCCGCAGCGCGCCCGGCGTCAACCGCTCCACTTGGCCAATGCCCAGCTTGCGATTCTCCGTGAGGAAATGCTCGACGAGCAGCGGAATGTCGTCCAGCCGCTGACGCAGCGGCGGAATCTGCAGCTCAATGACCCGCAACCGGAACAGCAAGTCCTGGCGAAACTGACCGTGCTCCGCCATCTCCGGCAGGTTGCGATGCGTCGCCGCCACCACGCGCACGTCGACCTTGCGCGTCCGCGTGTCGCCGACCCGCTGCAGCTCACCCGATTGCAGCACGCGCAGCAGCTTGGGCTGCATCTCCAGCGGCATCTCGCCAATCTCGTCGAGGAAGAGTGTGCCGCCATCCGCGCTCTCAAAGAGGCCCTTGCGGTCAAGCACCGCGCCGGTAAACGCGCCGCGCACGTGGCCAAAAAGTTCGGATTCCAGCAGCGTGGACGGCAACGCCGCGCAGTTGATGGCGAGGAACGGCCCGCGCTTGCGGCGCCCGGTGAAGTGAATGGCGCGCGCCACAAGCTCCTTGCCCGTGCCCGATTCACCGCACACCAGCACCGGAAAATCATGGTCGCGGACGCGATCCATCAGGCCGAACAGCCGCAGCAGCGCCGGGCTCTCACCGCGGATCTGGCTGTAGTCGCTGCGCCGCTGCACATCCAGCCGCTGCGCCACAAGCTCGGCGCGGGCATCGTCCAGCGCGTGCTCCGTCTGGTCGAGCCGCTCGCGCAGTCGCTCGGCCAAATCCTGCACCTCCGCGCGGCTTTGCTGCAGCTTTTCAAGCGCCTGCCGCTCACCGGCTACCACACGCGCGTGCTCCACGGCGATCGTCGCCTGATCGGCAAGCGCCTCCAGCAGCGCCGCGTGCTCGGGCGAGAAAGCCCCCGCAGTAAAGCGATTGTCCACGTACAACGCGCCAATCGGCCGACCCTGCCAGGCCATCGGCACGCACAGGATCGACCGCAGGCTGCCGTGATGGACGCTCGCCTGGCTGCGAAACCGCTCATCCTGCAAAGCATCCGTCGTCAGGATTCGCTCGCCGGCCTGGAAAACCTGCCGCGCGATGCCCCAGCTCAACTTGAGCGCCGCCTTGCGCAGGTTCTCGCGGTCCAGGTTGCGCGCCACCATCACGTTCAGCGCGCCGTCGTGGTCCAGGAGCAAGAAACCGCGCTCAGCGCCCGTCAGCAGCACCGCGGAATCCATGACGATTTCCAGAAGCGGCTGCAATTCCTGCTCGGCGCCCATGCGGCGGTTGATGGCGAGAATCGGCGCCAGCGCGTGCGGCGCGGGCAGAGACGAAGCGCTCGCAGTATCCGGCAGTTGGCTGAGAACGGAGAGGAGCAAGCGCGTCGCACCATGGGCGGCGCCGTGGGCAAAGAGCTGGCGATCGTGCGGCGTCAACGTCGCGGCGATGGCGTCAAAGCGCGCCAGGCCGTCACGCGCCAAGGCCACCGCGACTTGCCAATCGCCGTGCCACGCCCGGGCGCGCGCGAGGTCCGCCATCAGGCCAATCCGCAGCAGCGGCTTGCTTTCAGGAACTTTCCGCAGCGCGTCGTGCAGCGCCTCCGCTGTCTGCTGCCACTGCTGTCGACCCGCATCCGGGCGATCCAGCGCCAGGCGGCCGAGCAGCCACGCGGCGCGCGCCTCCAGCTCGGGTGATGCCAACTGCGCTGCCGTCACCGTCGCGGCGGCACCAAGCGCCTGCGCCTGCGCGGTCCGGCCGGAAATGCGCAACAACTCCCCACGCTCCAACTCGATCTCCAGCAGCTCCGCCACCGCGTTGGCCTGCCGCAGGTCGGCCTCAGCCCGCGCCAGTTGCCGCTCCGCCGTTGGCCAGCGACCCGCGCGCCGCGCCAACTCCGCGAGCACGCACAGCGCGTTGCCAGCCAGGTAGCCGTTCTTCTGCGCTTCGTAGTACGTCAGCGCGTCGTCCAGATCCTTGCGCGCCCGCTCATCCTGGCCGAGCTGGGACAGCAGATTGCCGCGGTTGCCCAGCGCGCGCGCCAGCGCGCCTGCGTTCGTCGCGCGCCGTCCCGCTGCGACGATGTGATCATAGGCCGCCAGCGCCCGCCCCAGGTCGCCCTGCTCGTGGTCCAGCGTTGCGACGTTCATGGCCATGTTCAGCGCGCGCAACCGGTCGCCTGATCGCTCGGCCGCCTGACGCGCCGTTTCATACCACGTCCGCGCCTGCGGCAGGTCCCCGCGCCGTTGCGCGCACAAGCCCAGCCCGCTCGCCGCCGCAGCGTGCAGCGCGGAATCCTGGAGCGCGGCGTCATGCCACAGCGACTCAAACTGCCCGACCGCGGCCGCCAACTCGCCCGAGTAGTACTTTCCGAGCGCCGCCAGATAGGCAAAGAACGGCGCCGTCTCCGCGTTCGCCATCGCCAGCCCGGTCGCCACGGCCTCCTGCGCCGCCGGGCGATCGCCCTGCCACGTCGCGGCAAACGCCAGCCAGAGCTGCCCCGCCGCGCGCACATCCACGCGGGCGTCCGCCGCCACTTCCAAGGCCACTTCACGGCAAGCAGGATAGTCGCCGCGCCGGAACGCCGCCTCCGCCAACGCCAGACGCACCTCCGCCGTGGCGCGCAGGCTCGCTGAAAGCTGGGCGATCTTGGCCGTCAGCGCGTCGGCACCCGCAAGCGCCAGACCGCGCAGTTGCAGCGCCGTAATGCGCACCAGCGCCGGGTGGTCCGCCGGCGCCTGTTTGAGCCACGTCTCGGCCATCGCCGCCGACTCCGCCGCCTCGCCGCGCAGCAACCGCGTCTGAATCGCGTCGGCAACCGCATTGCCGTCCAGCCGCACTTGCGCGCCCCAGTTCATCGCGTCGAGGAGCAACTGCGTCCGCGCGTCCTTGTCCTCCGCGTGCTGCGCGGCCTTCACCGCGACGGGCGCCAGCACCGAGCCCGGCAGCTGGCTGCGCAGGAAAGTCCGCACTGCCGCGGAAGCCAGCGCCACGCCTTCCGGGAGCCGCCGCAGCAACACCGCGTCCTCCGTCGGAATTGCCGCCATCTCCGCCAGCGGCAGGACTGCGTGCAGCGGCCGCACCGCCAGCTCCGCCCAGAGCGGCCAGGTGCGCGGAGTCGGCAGGTTCAGGCGGCGCTGGCGAAGCAGCACTTGGGAAACCGCCTGCTGCGGATTCAGCCCCGCGGCGATCTCCAGGCGACCCGCCGTCGGAACCGCCATGTTGTACTCGACGAGCAGCCCGGCCAGCGGCCAGATCAGCGCCCGCTCCGCACCGACAGCCGCCGCCAACGCTTGCACGAGCGCCGCATCCCACTCGCGACCGCCAGCTGCCCGGCTCAACGCCACCGCGACTTCGGCTTCCGCCGCTTGCGGCATCTGCCAACGCAGCGCCCCTTCCGGGGCATCGTCGCTGGCCAGCACGCTCGGGGCGAGCTCGCCCTGCTCCAGCGCCAAACGCGCCGGTTGCGGCAGCCGCTCGACGTCGTCAACAAGCAGCAGCCCGCCCGCTGGCATCTCCACGCGCAAGGACGCCCAGAGCAACCGCCAGCGCGCCGTTTCCTGACCAAGCGGATCCGCCATCCCGGAGAACCCGACCGGCTGCAGGATGCCCGCGAGCCGCGCCACGAGATTGGGGAGCGCGCTGCTGTCCACCGCCACGACGGCTTGGCCGCGCGCGTGGGCATCGGCGGCAATCCGCGTGAGGAGCGATGTTCGGCCGCTGCCCCGCGGGCCCACAAGCCACAGCGTCGCGTCCTTGGCCAGCTCGGGCACCGGCAAGTGCGAAGACCACGCCAGCGGTCGGCCGATCAGCGCCCGCAGATCGGCGACGCGCGATGCCACGTCCGCGGCTGCATCGACCTCCGCCAAGTCCGTCAATTGCCGCAACGCACGTTCCGCATCGGCCGGTCGGTGCGCGCGATCGACCGCCAGCCACCCCGCGAGGATGTGCACGAGCGGCGCATCAGCACCCGGATCGGGAGGCAATTCCGGACGACTGGCGGACGTCGGGCGAATCGCCGGATAGTCGCGGTAGGGCGCCGGCCATCCGCGCGCGAGCCACAGCGCCATCGCCAGGGAGAACAGGTCGTCGCGCACGTCCAAGGCCTGACCCGCGAGCCGATCGGGCGCGGCGCAGGGCGGAAAGCCACAGCCCGCCGACATCTGCGACGGCTCGCCCGCGAGCCCCAGATCGAGCAGCGTCACACGCCCGGCGTTGTCGACGAGCAGATTGCCCGGATGCAAATCGCCGTGCACAAGCCCCGCAGCATGGACCGCCGCCAGCGCCTGCACCGACTGCCGGGCAAGCTCTAGGAGCGCCGGCGCTTTTTCGCCACGCAGCGCCAGGTCCAGCGGCTGACCCGCGCGCAGCCGCAGCCAGAGCGTCTGAGCGATTCCCTGGGCGTCGCACGTCAAGGCCACGGGCTCCGGCAGCCGATCGGACGGCACCGCCAGCAGCGCGCGCCACTCGCGGTCGAGGGCGTGCACATCATCTGCCCGCGCGTCCTTGGCAATGAGCGTCGCGTTCGTCTCGCCCGGCCAACGCGCGGTCCACACGTGCGCGGCGAGTTGCGCAAGCCGTTCTGGTTGCCGGTGAAGCCAGTGGGGCATCGGACGCTCCGGCGGCAGGAGCCGCATGTGTGGCAGATTGCCACAGGGTGTAGGAAATCTCAACACGCGCCCAAGAGCCCACGCGTGACGATTGGGCGAAACCCGCTGATGCGCATGGGCTTGCATTTGCCGCGCGTGCTGGCACGGTGTTTGCTTGGCAATAAGCCTGAGTCTGGACCGACCCGAACTGGTCCGGGTGCGCCTCGGCCAGTTCGGGTCTGCTCTCTCTTGAGGTATTCATGCCGCATTTTGCCCCCAATGCTCGCCCTCCCAGCCGGTTCCTGCTGATGCTGCTTTGCGCGTCGCTGGGCAGTTGCATGGTCAATCCGGTGCCGACACCGGAGAAGTCCTCCACGAACACAGACATGGCCGGCAAAGCCGACGATGCCCAGGGCGGGACGGGCGGCGTGACCGATGCGGGCAACCAGTTCTCCAGCGAAGTGACCGCCGGTGGCGCAGATGCCGCGCCTGCCGATGCGTCTGATGCGTACGGCAGCGACGCCGTCACCCTTCCGGACAGTGCGACCGCTGACATTCCTGGCGAAGTGACGATCGACGTTGCGGTGGATGCGACTCAGTCCGGAGACGCGCTGTGACCAGCTTGCGCCCACGCGCGTACGGCGGCGAGCGCGGCGTCCGCGGCTGCGCGCTTGAACGCGGCGCGGGTAAGGCCGGGGAAATGCACAGTCCAGGCGCGGCTGCCCTCGGCAGCGCTCAGCGCGAGACACAGCGTGCCAACCGGCTTGTGTGCCGTGCCACCGTCCGGACCGGCAATGCCCGAAGTCGCCACTGCGACGCTACTGGCAAATCGCTGACGCGCGCCATCGGCCATGGCTTGCGCCACGGGTTCGCTGACCGCGCCATGGGTTTGCAGCAGCCCGGAATCGACGCCGAGAATCGCCTCCTTGGCCGCGTTGGCATACACGACGGCCGCGCCGAGGAAGCTTTGGCTCGCGCCGGGCACTTCCGTCAGCAGATGGCCAATCAGGCCACCCGTACACGATTCCGCGGTCGCGACCGTCGCGCCAATGGCCTGCAAAGCGTCGAGCGTCGCCGCGGCGTGCGCGATGGCTTGTGTCATCAGGTCCTCGTCGCGCAGTGCCACCGGCATCTTCACCTCGCCGTGCGAGCGTATCGGTCCCGGGCCGCTTGCTGCAAGCACCTGCGTCGCCTAACCTGAACTCAAGTCTTGGAGGCTCCCATGCAGCGCATTTTCTTTGGCTCTCTCGTCTTCAGCCTCGTCCTTTCCGCCTGCGGATCCAACACGGGCACGGACGGCGCAGCGGCAGATGCGATCGCCGACGTGAGTGGCACGGACGCGTTGGTTGACGCCGTCGGGACGGACACGATCGACAATGAACTGCAGCAAGTTGACGCCTTTCCTGACAGCGCGACTGACGCCGCCGATACCGGAACGGGCGACACGGGCACGATGGACGTTGGCCCGCCCGACGTGCCGATCACCCCGGATGTCGACAACGGCTGCTGCCAAAACGACAAAGCCTGCCCGGCAAACACCGTGTGCATCCCCGGCAAAGACTGCGTGCCGCTGCCCAAAGCCGGCGAATGCTGGAAGGACGGCGACTGCACGAGCGGCAAGTGCGAAGGCGCGTTCGTGTGCCCGTGCACCGCGGACTGCAGCGTCGGTTGGTTGGTCGGCAAATGCAGCGACAACGCCGGAACGTGCTGCGGCGGCGACAAGGGCGGCTGCCTCAACAGCGAGCAGTGCGTCATCAGCAAAAGCCAGTGCAAGCCGCACGCCAGCATGGGCGGCCAGTGCTGGAGCGACGATGACTGCAAGATCGGCACGTGTCAGGGCGCGAGCGTGTGCCCGTGCGGCGCGATGTGCCTTGTCGCCGACAAGATGGGCAGCTGCATCGACAAACCGGGCGGCTGCTGCGCGAACGGCACAAGCTGCGCCGCGGGCGATTCCTGCGTCCACGGCCCAGACAAGTGCAAGTCCCAGGCTGAATTGAAAGCCGGCGAATGCTGGATCGACAGCGATTGCCCCAAGGGCACCGGCACGTGCAAGGGCGCCAACGTCTGCCCGTGCGGCGCGATGTGCCTCGTCGCCGACAAAGCCGGCACGTGCACGACCCAACCGGACAGCTGCCCCACCGTCGACCCGAACAGCTTTGGCGCGTGCGCGATGGTCGTCGGCTACGTCTTTGACGGCAAAACCTGCGTCACCGCCAGCGGCTGTGGCTGCGGCAAACAGTGCAACCAGGTCTTTGCCACCATGGTCGCATGCCAGGCGGCTTGCACGTTCTAGCCTTCAGCCGCCCGCACGAGTTGGCCGTGGAGCCGCTCCGCAACCGCGAGCGCCTCGTCCGTATCGTTGGACAGCACCGTGATGTGGCCCATCTTCCGCCCGGGATGGGCCACGCGCTTGCCGTACAGATGCAAGTGCGCCCGCGGCTCCGCCAGGATCGCCATGAAATTCGGCTCGCCCTTGGCCCACAGGTCGCCCAGCAGATTGACCATCGCGGCGGGCGCGTGTTGGTGCTGCGAACCGAGCGGCAGGCCACAGACGGCGCGCAGTTGCTGTTCAAATTGCGACGTCACGCACGCGCCGAGCGTCACGTGGCCGCTGTTGTGCACGCGCGGCGCCATCTCGTTGATGAGCAGCGCGTCATCACGGGTCAGGAAAAACTCGACCGTGAGCACGCCTACGATCTCCAAGGCCACCGCGGCACGCGTTGCGAGATCCTCCGCACGCGCACGGGTCCCCTGGGAAAACCGCGCCGGCGCAACCGTCGTGTGCAGGATGCCCTGCTTGTGCACGTTTTCCGCCGTCGCGAAGAAGCGAATCTCGCCCTGCGCGGAACGCGCCAGCACAACGGACAACTCCGCGGTGAAATCGACGAACGCCTCCAGGATGCACGGCGCCTGCCCCAGGGCTTGCCAAGCCGCGTCGGCCTCGTCGGGCGCGTAGATGCGCACCTGCGCGCGACCGTCATACCCGCCCGTCCGCCGCTTGAGAATCGCCGGCACGCCGATGTCCGGGAGCGCCGCCCGCAGCTGCGCGAGGCTCTCGACGTTGGCCCACCGCGTCTGCGGCAAGTCGTGCCGGTGCAGGAAATGTCGCTGATCGTAGCGATCCTGGATTGTCCGCAGGACCTGCGCGGACGGCCGCAGCGGCCGGATGCGTTCGATTTCCGCCAGCACCGCGTACGGCACGTGCTCAGTCTCCAGCGTCAGGACGTCGCAGCCCATTGCCAGTTCAAGCGCCGCCGTCGGGTCGCTCCACGCGCCCTGCACCACTTCCGCCACTTCTGACGCCGGGCACGCCGTGTCTGGGTCCAGCACCTTGACGCGGTAGCCCATGCGCCGCGCTTCGATGGCGATCATCTTGCCGAGTTGACCGCCGCCGAGGATGCCGAGCGTCTGGCCTGGGACGATGGCCGCGGTTTTCACAGCTCGGTCTCCCGCACGCGCCGCTCTTCGTCGTCACGCCGCGCTTGCAGGCGCACACGCAAGGCCGCGTCGTTGATGGCGAGAATCTGCGCCGCCAGCAGCCCGGCGTTGGCCGCGCCCGCGTTGCCGATTGCAAGCGTCGCCACCGGGACGCCCTTGGGCATCTGCACGATGGAAAGGAGGGAATCCAGGCCGTTGAGGGCCTTGGACTGGACCGGCACGCCAAGGACCGGCAAGAGCGTCTTGGCCGCCGTCATGCCCGGCAGATGCGCCGCGCCGCCGGCACCGGCGATGATGACGCAGATCCCGCGCGCAGCAGCACCCTCAGCGTATTCAAACAGCAGATCCGGCGTGCGGTGCGCGGAAACCACGCGACACTCGTGCAGGACGCCCAGCTCCGTCAGCATTTCAGCCGCGTGGCGCATGGTCTCCCAATCGCTCTGGCTGCCCATGATGATGCCGACTTGCGGATGTTCCATGGCGATGGTCCCAATCCCCTGCCGATGGGGGCGGGAAGAGTAGCCGAGGCTGCGCGCGCAATTCAACGGGGGCGAAGCAACAGTCCGGCGAAGTTTGCGGCGGGCGCGTCGAATTGCCCGACCACGTCGCAATCGCGCAGCAGGCGCTCGTGAAACGCCGGGACTTGATCAATGCCATGGCGCGGGACCAGCACAATCAGCGGTTTTTGCGCCAGCACCGCGGTCAGATGGGCGTCCGGCGCCGTGGCGCCCGACAGAAAACGCTGGGCATTCAAATCCGTATCGCCCAACGCGACAGGCAGGCCCGTGCGCAGGGCGAGGAGCGGCACGAGCGCGCCGTCGCCCCAGATCGGCGAACCCGCCGCGAGCGTCTGGACCTGCGCGGCGAGACGCGTCATCTCCGGCTGGACCAACAACCCGCGCGCGCGCCGGTCCAACGCGTCACGCGCGGACGGCACGGCGGCGAGCGCGAGACCCAGCAACAGGGCGCGCCGCAACCACACGGCGGGCAGCCCGTGCCACGTCAACGCCGCGGCCATGGCGAGCCACGGAATGGGCAGCAGGAAATAGTACGTTTGCAGCCGCGGCCACAGGAGCAGCAGGCCGAGCGCCGCCAGCCCCGCGAACCCCAGCCGGCGGGCCAGCACCGGGCCGCGCCACACGCCGACGAGCGCCAGGAGCAGCAGCGGCAGATGCGCCAGGACGAACGGCCAGATCCGCGCCGGGGTCCGCGTCACCGCCATCTGGCTGACCTTGCGGACGTGATAGACCAGGACCTGGTCGCGCATCGGCGCGCCAAACCACACGAGCTCAAACGCCAGCGGCAGAAGTCCCAACGTGAGACCAAGCACGAATGGCCGGAGCGCGCGGTCCTGCCACGCCCAGAACAGCATGGGCAGCGCGAGGAGGCCGACGTGCAGCGCCCATTGCGACGCCAGGCCAAGGCACAGACCGGCCAGCAGCCAACGATGGGCGAGCGCGAGCACCGTGGCGAGGACGGCCGCGCTCAGCGCCTGCTCGACGCCGACAAACTGCGCGCCGTGCTGGAGCACGACGTTGGCGCACAGGAGCAGGGCCGCGGCCAGCAGCGCGGTACGGTCATCGGCCGCGCGGCGCAGGAAATGCCACGTCAGGAGCGCAGCCGTCAGGGTCGCGAGCGGCGAGAACACCTTGGCCCAGCCGAGCGGCGCGCCCATGGCGAGAACCGCCGCGGTCTGCCAGGCGCGCAGCGGCGGATGCGCGAGGAAGACGTCGCGATACAGCGCGGCGCCGTCCAGCAGGCGCTGGCCGTCCAGAATGTAAAGTGGCTCATCCCCGGGCTGCAACGCAATTTGCGGCCACTGCAGCCACAGCCAACCGCACGCCAGCGCGACAACGCCGAGGACCGGCGCGAGGTTGCGGGCCAGCGGCTTCATCGGCCGAGGCGCCCCGTCAACGGCCAACGCACCGGCGGCTCCAGCCCCCACGTGCGCAGTTCCAGCGCGACTTCCCAACGTTGGCTCCGCGCGCTGCGTCCCAGTCGGCCATGGCGCACTTCCGCCGCCAGCCACGCCTTGCGCAGTTCGTCGATGCGGACATCCGTCGCTTCCGGGTCCTGCAGCGCCATCTCCAACTGCGCCGCGAGCACCAGGGGCTCGGTCAACGCCTCGCCTTGGAGCGGATCGAGCAGCTTGTGCGCGTCGTCCAGCCGATGCTCCGCCAGCGCCACGCACGCGCGCCACGCCGCCACGTGCGGCTGCGCCGGCAGGACCGCGAGCCGCGCGTCGAGGCCTTCCAACCTGCCCAGCCAGCCATCGGCCAGCGCCAGCAGCAGTTGCCGGGTCGCGGACTGCGGCGGTTGCGCCAAGGCCAGCAGCGCCGCGCGTTGCTCCAGTGACAGTGCCTCGGGCGTGCCAAAATCCCAAAGCGCATCGACGAGCGCGCCCACCTGCACAAGCAACTCCGGCGCGTCCGCGACCTTGCCTGGCACCTGCAGCAAAGTCTGCAACGCCGCGCGCGCATCGCCGGCCCGCAGGTACGCCGCAACAAGGTTGTCCCACCCGAGCAGGTCATCGGGACGCAGCTGCGTCAGGCGCGTCGCAAGCTGCTGGTACAGCGGTTGATTGCCCGCCAGCTCCGCGACGCCAAGCGTCAGGCGCAGCGTCTCCAGCGGCGCATCCGGCTTGGCCGCGCGCGGCGCCAGCACTTCGGCCGCGTCGCCGGCACGCCCAACCGCGATCAGGGCATCCACAACCGGCGCGTTGTCACACGGCACAGCCTCCGCCGCGCACGCCAGGGCCACATGGACTGCATCCGGCGCCTTGCCCAGCAGCACGCGCGCCGCCAATTCCTCGGCAACGGACGCGCCCTTCAGGGACGCGGCGAGAAACGGCTTGACCTTGACCTTCCAATCCTTGCCCTCTGCCCGCAGCACTGCCGTCAGAATCGCCGCCGCTTTGAGGCGATTCTCCGCCGTCGCGGACAGCGCCGCTGGCCCCTGCGCAATGCCGCGATCCACCGCCGTCGCGGCGTTGGCCAGATCTTGAGCCAGAAGTGCCGTGGACGCCGCATGCCAAGGCGCCAACTCTGCGGCAACCTGGCCGGCATCGCCCGCAGCCACGCGCGCCGCGCCAAACGGAATCTCCGCCGCGTGGGCGTTGAAGCGCTGAGCGAGTTCATCGCGCACTCCGGCGTACGCCTCGCCGGCATCGGGCCAAAGTTCCACAGTGAACGGCAGCCCTTCGGTCAGCTTCGCCAGCGCGAGGTGCGGCCCGTCGGCGCACTTGACCTGCACTTCAACCGTGCGCGCCTTGAGCGTCAGATCGCCGATCGTACAGCCGTTACCCAGCCCCGCTGGCTGGGACACCAGGCGATCAATCACCACCGCGGACTCCGGCCCCAGCACGCGCTCGCCATGCAGCGACCACACCAGATCCGCACCCGCAAAGGACCGAATCGGCGACAGGAGCGGCGCCGACGGCTTGGCCTTGGGCTTGGCCAACGCGAGCACGGGCACCAGGAGCAACAGGAGTGCGAGCTTTTTCATGGGGCCAACAACGGGTTGGGGCTGCACCCGCGCGTGAACGGGTCGCAGCCGGTGAAGCCTAGCGCGGTGCAGTCGACCTGCTCGATGCGGCCGGCAACGCAGACGCGGAGCGCCTTGCCGGCGCACGCGAGGCCGTCGAGGAACTTGCCGGGACTGCACGCGGTGCCGAGGATGCATTGTCCGCCGCTGCAGGTGCTGCCGCTGAGGCGGCTGTCGCAGGCGACGCTGGCGCCGCACACGTGCCAGGTGGCGCCGTCGAGGCAGGTCGGCGTCACGCTGTCCTCGCAGGTGAGCGCGCCGTCGGGCGTGACGCTCCCGGGCGGATCGACGCACGCGCCGGCAACGCACGTCGCGCCGAACCGAGCACAGTTCAGCGTCGAGCGGAAGTTGGTGCGGCACGTGATGGCGCTGTCGCCGTCGCAGCCGGGCTGGCAGGTCGGGTCCTGCGTGACGACGAGGCCGAAGCAGGTCTCAACCGCGCCGCAACCGTTCGCAGCGTTGAGGCAGGTCTGGATTTGGTGCGTGGCGATTTCGTAGCGGTCGCGGCCGGGCGTCAAGAGCAGAGGCCCCAGGGTCGCGTCGCCAGAACAGGATTGCAGGAGCGCGAGCGCTGCGGCGTAATGCGCGTCATTCCAAGCACTTGACACAGCCGTCGGCGATGTACAAGCGGCAAGGAAGCTGAGCGCGCATACGCCGCTGAGCCGCAACTACTTCTCCACTTCAGCCGAGAGGATGTAATCCAGGTTCGGGAATTCTTTCTTCAGGTACTCGTTGCCCTGCGTCTGCACGCGCATCTGGTCCGGACCGCGACCGCGCGGCGCGCCTTCGCCATATTCGCCGTTGATCTTGTCCAGCACGTCCTGACCCTTGACGATCATGCCAAACGGCGCAAAGCCCATGCCATCCAGGTTCGGATTGTCCACGAGGTTGAGGAAGAACTGCACGGAACGCGAGTTCGGCAGGCCCTTCTTGGCAAACGTCAGCCAGCCTTTCTTGTTGGACTGCTTGACCGGCTCGTCCTGGATGCCCAGGTCTTTCCACACCTGATTGACCGTCGGGTCGCCGTGGATGCCAAATTGCGCCATGAAGCCCGGAACGACGCGGAAGAACGCGATGTCCTTGAAGTAGCCCATCTTGACCATGTTGTAGAAGCGGTCCGCGCCGAGCGGCGACCATTCTTTCTTGATCTCGATGACGATGTCGCCCTTGGTCGTCTTGAAGTTGACCTTGAACTGATCGGGCGCCTTTTCGGTGGCCTTCGTCGGATCGTGCAGCGCCGGATTCTGGTTCGGATCCGCCGGCGCGGCCGCGGGCGCAGCAGCCGGAGCAACCGTCGGAGCGAGCGCGGGCGCGGCTTCAGCCGGCTTGGGCGCTTCAACGGGCTTGGCAGCTTCCGCAAGTGCAGCGGCAGGCGGCGGCGTTTCGGGAGCCGCGGCGGCGGTGACAGCTTCTTTCTTCTCGCAACCCGTCGCCAGGACGGCGAACGACAGCGCAACCGCGCCGAGGCGGAGCGACAGGGACTTGGCAAACAGGCTCATGGGAAACTCCTGATGAAATGGCAACCGCCCCAGCCAAACGTGCTGTGACGACTGCGGCGGAAGTACCTGATCAACTTTCGTTTGGCAAGGCCGCACTGCCCGCCGCGTTGCCGCGCAACCGCCGCGGTCCCGCCAGCCAGAAGCTCAGCACCTGCACGGACGCCGGCGTAACGCCCGGCACGCGCGCGGCTTGCGCGAGCGTCTGGGGTCGCGCCCGCACGAGGCAATCCATCGCTTCGCGCGACAGGCCGCTGATCGCGGTGAAGTCGACGTTGGCCGGAAACAGCTGCGCTTCCAGCTTCTGCGCCTTGGCCTGCCGCAAGCGCTCGCGCTCCACGTAGCCGGCATAGCGCACCTGCGTCGTCACCTCTTCCTGATCGTCCGCGTCAAACTGCGCCAAATCGATGTGCGCCGGCAGGAACTGCGCGAGCTGCAGCAGCGTCACTTCCGGCCGACACAGGAGTTGCCCCAGCGTCGCCGGTTGAATCAGCGTTCCGCCGCCCCAGGACTCCACGAGCGCGGTGATCGCCTTGTCCGGCTTGACCGTCACGGCGTGCAGCGCCGCCACGAGGCCATCCAGCCGTTCGCGGCGGTCGAGGAAATGCTGCCACGCGACGTCGTCCACCAGCCCCAGCGCGCGGCCGAGCGCGGTCAACCGCAAATCGGCATTGCTGGTCCGCAGCACGAGGCGATGCTCGGCGCGCGACGTGAACATCCGGTACGGCTCCTCAGCGCCGCGGGACACGAGGTCATCGACCATCACGCCCAGATAGCTCTCCGTGCGCGAGAGCGTCAGCACGGGCTCACCGCGCAGCCGCAGCAGCGCCTGGATGCCTGCGACAATCCCTTGCCCCGCCGCCTCCTCGTAGCCCGACGTGCCGTTGACCTGGCCGGCGAAGTACAGACCCGGAAGCGCCGGCAGCATCAAGTCGCGGCAAAGCTGGCGGGCGTCAATCGCATCGTACTCAACCGCGTAGCCAAACCGCACGATTTCAGCCTGCTCCAGCCCGGGCAGCGAGCGCACCATCGCCAATTGCACATCTGCCGGCAGGCTTGTCGAGAGGCCGTTGACGTAGATTTCATCGGTCTGCCAGCCCTCGCGCTCCAGAAAAATGTAGTGCGTTTCGTGCTGCGGAAAGCGGATGACCTTGTCCTCAATCGACGGACAATAGCGCGGCCCCACGCCCTCAATCACACCGCCAAAGAGCGGCGAGCGATGGACGTTCGCGCGGATGACCGCGTGCGTCGCCGCATTGCTGTGGGTCACGTGGCACGGCATTTGCGGGAGCAGCGCCCCGCCACCGTTGCGGGCCATCGGCGGCGGCGGAGTCAGCCCGGGATCGGGTTGCACGCGGCTCCAGTCGATGGTCCGGCCGTCCAAACGCGGGCACGTCCCCGTCTTGTGGCGCAGCGTCCGCACGCCCAGCGCCCGCAGTTGGTCGCCCAGTCCCAGCGTCGACGTATCGCCCGCTCGCCCGCCAACGCTCTGCGCTTCCCCGGTATGGCAGACCGCACCGATGAACGTCCCCGCAGTCAGGATCACCACCTGCGCGGCAAACTGCAGTCCCGCAGAAGTCTCCACGCCCGCCAGCGCCTCACCTTGCAGCCACAGCCGGCGCACGTCGCCCTGCTTGATGGTCAGCCCGGGCGTTTGCTCCAGCGTCCGCCGCATCGCCGTCGCGTAGGCCAGCTTGTCGCATTGCGCCCGCAGCGCGCGCACGGCCGGACCTTTGGAGCTGTTCAGCACTTTGTAATGCACGCCGGACTTGTCGGCCGCGCGCGCCATCTCCCCGCCCAGCGCATCGATTTCCGCCACGAGGTGCGACTTGCCAATCCCGCCGATTGCCGGATTGCAGCTCATCCAGCCGATGCGGTCGACGTTTTGCGTCAACAGGAGGGTCGGCATGCCGCCGCGCGCCAAGGCCAACGCCGCTTCACACCCCGCGTGGCCGCCGCCGACGACGATCGCCTGCCACGGGCCAACGTAGTGCAACGGAGTGAGCGCGGGAACTGAGGTCGACATGGCACATCCAGACCCACGGCGACCGCAACGTGCAGCGCCGACGCAGTCAGTTCAGGAGATTACTTGGCGGCGGGTTTGACGGGGGCAGCGGGCTTCGCCGGCGCGGCTGGCTTGACTGCAGCCGGTTTGGCAGGCGCAGGCAGCGCGGGCTTTGCTGGCCCCACCGCCGGCTTGACCGGTGCGGCGGGCTTCAGCCCTTCAGCCGACTTCGCTGGCTTGGCGCCGGCCTTGTCGCCGGTCACGGCTTCTGGCAGATCCACGGGCTTGTCTTCGGCCTTGGCCGGCGGATTCGCCGTCGCGCCGTCAGCCGGCTTCTCGCCCGGCGCAGATTTGTCCGACGCGCCCGCGCCTTCCTTGCACCGCTTGGCGATCAGCGCCACTTCCGGCTTGGCCAGCTTGGCCTGCGGCACCTTGGGCATCTCCGTGGCCATGTAGGTCCAGACCTGCACGGCCTTGCCGCACTTGCCCTGCATCTCCAGGATGCGCGCAACTTCCACCAGCGACTGCGCCACGGCGATCGTTGGCTTGCCCCCCAGGCCGTCGTGCACCGCTTGGAACTGCTTCAGCGCTTCCACGTAGCGCTGCTCCTGCGCGGCGATCCGGCCCACGACGAGACCGCACTGCCCCCACGCCTCAGTCGCCGGATAGCGCTTCTGGCATTCAGACGCCAACGCCGCCGCCAACCGCACGTCACCGTCGGCCAGCGCCTTGTCGGTCGCTTTGACAAAGCCATCCGCGTCGGTCGGCAAATCCGTCGGCAGCGCGAGAATGGCAATCCCCGCGCGATCCCGCAGGTCCGCGATGAGCTGGTTCAGGCGCCCGCGCACTTCCGTAATCGACTGCTGCCCGGAACTGCCGATCCGCTCCAGTGCATCCAGCCGGTGGACAATCACTTCCAGCTCGCCGCGCAGCTTCTGTAGCGACCGATCGCTCTCCGCAATCCGCGCGCCGGCTTTGGCCAGCATTTCCCGCAGCTGGTTGTTGGCGTCTTCTACCTGCGCCGCAAGATTCTGCAGGCGCTTGGTCTCGGCGCCCGCTTCTGCCATCACGCTGGAATTGACGCGCTCCAGTTCAGCCACGCGCTGCGAGACGCGATCGACGTCAGTGGTCGTCGCGATACAGCCCGTCAGGGCCAGAAACAGCAGCGGGGAAAAGCGAAACACTTTGATTACTTGCCCTTGGCGCGGAACTCGGCGCGGCGGTTCTGGCTCCAGCAGGACTCATTTTCTTCCGTGCAGACCGGCTTGGTCTTGCCGTAGGAAATGGTCTTGGCGTTGACCTTGGGCGCGACCGTCTTCAGGTACTCGCGCACGGCCTTGGCACGGCGATTGCCGAGCTCCATGTTGTACGCGTCCGTGCCGCGCTCATCGCAGTGGCCTTCGATGGTGACCGACGTGACGTTGCGTTCTTTCAGGCACTTGGCTGACGCGCTCACGGTGTTCTGCGCCGTCGAGGAGAGCGTGTACTCGTTGAAGTCGAAATACGCCGGGTCGAGCTTGGCGCAGTCAACCTGGCCGGCACCGCCGCCGCCGACGCACTTGCCCTTGACGCACTGGCCGCTCTTGCAGTCCTTGTCGCCCGCGCACGCCGCGCCGTCCGCCGCGCCTTCCGGCAGCAGGCAAGAGCCCGCGAGGCACTTCTGGCCGGCCGGGCACTGCACGTCGCTGGTGCATTCCGCGACGCACTTGTTGGCGAGGCACTGCTTGCCGGTGCCGCAATCGAGTTTGTTGGTGCAGCAGTCCGCTTTGCGACCGCAGGCACCCGCGACGCAGGAGACGCAGATGTCCGTGCCCGCGCCGGGGCAGTGGCTGTCGAGACGGCACTGCGCGCACTTGCTGTCGACGCAATACTCGCCCTTGGCTTTGCAATGCGTGTCCGTTTCGCAGTTCGGGTACGCGGGGCCGCAGCCGGTCGCCAAAAGCGCGAGGGTCGCGAGCACGAGCGCCGCAGCACTGCAGAAGGGAGCGAGAATCGAATTGAAGCGCTGCATGTGCATCACAAACCTCCGCCGGAAGGACCGGCTGCTTCCGGATCGCATGGACCCGGCTTTCGTCAAACTGTACACGACCGCCACAGACGCCCCGAATTGTCGCAGCGCGCGTTGCCGCGTTGCCGGACAGGAACTCTTGGCAGGACTGATGCCGCCGGTCGCCGCGCAAATGACCCGGAGGGCAAATGCGCGACGACCAACGGAATCCTCAAGTCAGCACAAAGTCACCAACCGCGCAACTAGCGGCAGGTGCCGTGCATGCAGCGGCCGTGGCCACCACAGTCCGCGTCCGTGGCGCAGGTGCCCGGAGCCGGGGCGGGAGCCGGAGCCGGCGCGGGAGCGGGAGCCGGAGCGGCGGCCGGAGCCGGAGCCGCGTCTTCCTTCACGGCATCGTGATGGCAACCGCTGATGGCGCAGACAGCAAAGAGGGAAACGCAAGCAAAAAGAGCGCGGTGGAACATGGTAAACTCCGAGAGGTTAGGGCCGGTCGAACAGACGGAAGCGACCGCCGCGGCCGCGTGCCTGCCTGATAAATCACGTCGCGCATGGGCACCCGTTGCGAGCACGCTGCGCAAGACGAGGTGCTTGGTAGCCGGAAGGGGCTTATCTGTCAACCTTTGCAAAGATCGCGTCGCCAGTTACACTCGCCGGGCGGAGCGATGCCGCAAGGAAAAAACGAGATGTTTGAACGTATCGTGCTCTTGACCGACCTGGCCGAAGTGACCAAGGAGGCCTACGCCCCGGTCGCTCGCATCGCCACGACCTTCCAGTCCAAGGTTTGGATCTTCCACGCGGTCCGCGGCTCAAGCGAGCTGTTCTATCTGGAAGGCGAAGCCGCCAAGCTGCGGACCATGATCGACCAGGCGGACCGCGACCGCGCGATGCCGTCCCTGCTGGAAGCGCAAGCCGCCCTGCGCGCGCTCGGCGTCGATGCGGAGATTGTGACCCGCGTGGGCAGCTTTTTCGACATCACCATCGACGTGCTCAACGAATTCTCCGCGGACCTGTGCGTGATCCCGACGCAGGGCCAGCACGAGTTCACCGGCCGCGTGCTGGGCTCGACCGTGGCGCGCGTGATTCGCGACACCGCCGTTCCGGTGCTGACGGTGAATGAGCGCTGTGCGCAGCGCCCTGAGCCGTGGGCGGATTTCCGCCGGATCGTGCATCCCGTGGACCTGGAAGGGACGCCGCCGGCGAGCTTGGGCGCCGCGGAAGACTTTGCCGCGGAAATGGGCGGTGTCGTGGACGTCGTGCACGTCATCGAGCCCATCAAGGAGCAGATTCTGCGCACGCCGGAGGGAGAAATCCTGCTGCCCAAGGATTTGCGCTACCAGATTCGCGCCAAGCTCAAGGCGCGTTTGTCGGACATCGCCCATACTATTCAACGGGTTCCGGCGCGCTGGCAGCTCGTGGAAGACAACAAGCCGGGGTCAGGCGTCATGCTCTACGCCGACCGGCAAAATGCCGACTTGATCGTGTTGCCGTCCATTGGCCGCGACGCGGTGCGCAATACGCTGCTCGGCAGCGTGTCCGAGCACGTCATCAAGAATGCCCGTTGCCCGGTGTTGACCATCAAGCACGGCTGGCGCGCTGACGCCTAACGCAACGCGAAAACCTCCCGTGAAACGCCAACCGAACGCATCGACGCCCGACCTGTTTGACGCAGGTCCGTCTGCGCGCGCGCCACTGGCCGAGCGGATGCGGCCGCGCACGATCGACGAACTGGTGGGCCAACCGCACTGGCTGGGTCCGCAGGGATTTCTGCGCAAGGCGCTGGAAAACGACCGCCTGCCGTCGCTCATTCTCTGGGGGCC
This sequence comes from uncultured Myxococcales bacterium, assembly GCA_903842345.1. Lineage (GTDB taxonomy): Bacteria > Myxococcota_A > UBA9042 > UBA9042 > UBA9042 > CAIYBN01. The sequence goes on along the minus strand of CAIMLR010000003.1, from coordinate 99,478 downwards.
GCCGGGAACCGGCAAGACGACGCTGGCGCGCCTGGTGGCCCGGCAAGTCCAGGCGCGTTTTGCGCCGATCTCCGCGGTGCTGGACGGCGTGCAGACGCTGCGCGACGTGGTGGCGCAGGCTGCCGATGCCCAGCGTCGCGGTGAGCGGACCGTGCTGTTCGTCGATGAGATTCACCGGTGGGGCAAGGGCCAGCAGGACGCGCTGCTGCCGCACGTCGAGGCTGGGACCGTGACGCTCGTCGGCGCGACGACGGAGAATCCCGGCTTTGCCCTGAACGCGGCGCTCCTCAGCCGCTGCCAACTGCTGACGCTGGAGCCGATTGCCCACGCCGACCTGGTGACGCTCCTGCGCCGCGCGCTGGACGATCCGCGCGGCTATCAGGGCAGTGGGCTGACGGCGGACGAGGCGGTGCTGGACCGGCTCGCGCAGGCGGCCGATGGCGACGCGCGACGGGCGTTGAACGCGCTGGAAGCTGTGGCTGAGCTGGTGCTGGCGGAAGGCGCGCGCGATCCACGGGTCCTGCCGCATCTGGACTTGCCGGCGCTGGACAAGGCGCCGCTCGCCCAGGGACCGCGCCATGATCGCGACGGCGACCAGCACTTCCAGGTCATCTCCGCGTTCATCAAGTCCCTGCGCGGTTCGGACCCGGACGCCGCGCTCTACTGGCTGGCGCGCCTGCTGGCGGCCGGTGAGGATGGCCGGTTCATTGCCCGCCGGCTGGTGATTTTTGCCGCGGAGGACGTGTCCAACGCCGATCCGCATGCCCTGCCCTTGGCGATGGCCGCAGCGCAGACCCACGAGCTCTGCGGGCTGCCGGAGTCGCGCATCGCGCTTGCCCATGCCGCGACGTACCTCGCATGCGCGCCCAAGTCCAAGGCGAGCTATCTCGGACTCGCCGCGGCGTTGGCCGTTGTCGAGCAAACCGGCAGCCTTCCGGTGCCCAACGCGCTGCGCAACCCGTCGTCGTCCGTGGGCCGCAAGCTCGGCTGGGGCAGCGACTACCAGGATCCGCACGCGCAAGGCGGCTGGGTCGCGGAGCACTACCTCCCGGAAACGCTGCACGGCCGCCACTTTTTTCACCCCACGCGCAACGGCGCAGAAGCCCGCATCGCCGATCGCGTCGCGACGTGGCGCAAGCTGCGCGGCGACGAGGATGCCGGCTGAACGTCGCCTCGCGTGAACGTCTGTGACGATAGCGTTCCGAACTGTTGCACGGACCGCGTTTGCCTTGACCGGACCGCGAACCGGCCCTTACCCTGCCCACTGGAAGCCGCTCGCCTGAACGGTTTTCATTGCGCGTTGTCGCCTGCGCGCACGTCGCAGGCACAGGCACAACCCGGGTTGCCGATGAACCGTCCGCGCACAAGCCGACCTCCGCTGCTGCACCCGCTTGCGCTGCGCTTGGCGTTGCTGCTGACGTTTGGGTTGGGCGCGTGCCGCATGCCCGCGCAGTCGCCGCCGCCGCCCGCGCTGGAGACTCCGGCTTTTGGCGCCGCGGACGCGCCCGTTGAACTGCTCGCCTTTGTCGATTTTGCCTGTCCCTACAGCCGTCAGGAAGGCCAGATCCTGCGCGACCTGGTGGCGCAGTTTCCCACGCAAGTTCGCGTCCGCGTCTTCTACCTGCCGATGGATTTGTATCCGGAGAGCGTCGTCGTGGCGCGCGCGGCAGTGGCGGCGGCGGAGCAAAACGCCTTTCCCGCTTTCTGGCAAAAATGGCTGCAGCCGGATGCCGCGCCGTCGCGCGACGCGCTGATCGCGTGGGCGGTCGAGTCGGGGCTGGACGCGCGGAAGTTCGTCGCGACCGTGGAGGGTCCTGGCGCGCAAGCGCGTGTGGCACGGGACGTCGCGATTGGCCATGCGCTGGGCATCACGGGCACGCCGAGTTTTCTGGTCAACGGCGCGCTGCTCCAAGGGCAACAGTCGTTGGCGACGCTGGCGGCGGCGGTGCGCCATGAAATCGCGGAGACGGCGATCCTGCAGTCGGCGGGCGCGCAGCCGCTGAAGCTCGTGCACGCGCGGGTCGCGCAGAACGCTGAGAAGCTGCTGATCAGCTATGAACGCTACATCGAACGTGCGCAGCCCGCACCGCCCCAGCCGGTGCCCATGGTGAGCGGTTTGGCGCGGGCGAGCGGCGTGGCGACGGCACAGGTCAAACCCGCGGCGCTTGATCCGGCGTTTGGCGGTCAACGCGCGCTGCTCTTGCCGGCGGGATCGACAACCACGGACGTCGCGGTGTGGCGCGTCCTCGTGCGCGCCGACGATCCGCAACTGGGCGAGAGCGATGCGCCGGTCACGCTTGTGCTGTTTCTGGACCTGTTTGCCCAGGAGACGGCGGCCATCCTGCCCTGGCTCGTGCAGTTGCCCACGACGCAGCCCAACGTGCGGCTCGTCATCAAGCACCTGCCGCGGCCGATTCACCCGCTGGCGCGGATGGCCGCGGAAGCGCTGGAAGCGGCGCGCGAGCAGGCGCAATTTGCGCCGTTCCTCCGTCAGCTTCTCGCGGCGCCCCAGCCGTTGACCCAGGCGAGCGTGCTGCGGGCGGGCGTGCAGCTTGGCCTCGACGCGAGCCGTTTCAACACCGCGCTGGCGGCGCACAGCGGAAAACAGCGGATCGACGCAGATGTGGAGCAGGCCGCGGAGCTGGGCGTGAACGGCTTTGCCGCGCTCTATGCCAACGGCGTGCAGGTGCCAGCACTCACCCAGACCGCGGTGCAGGCGGCAGTGGCTGAGCAGACCGAGAAAGCGGCGGCGCTGCAGGCGACCGGCATCGCGAAGGCGGCGCTTTATGACGCGCTGACCGGCAAAGGCAAGCTGCTGGACGCGCTCGGGCCGGAAGTCCACGCGTTTGACCTCAGCCACGCGGCGGTGCAAGGCCTGCCGGGGGCGCCGGTGCAGATCGTCGTCTTTGGCGACCTGCAATGCCCGTTCACCGCGCGGCTCTGGCCGCACCTGCGCCAGTTGGACGAGGAAATGCCCGGTCGCCTGAAGATCGCGTGGCTGGATTCACCGCAAACGACCGTGCATCCGCTGGCGGAGCAGCTTGCGGAGGCAGGGCAGGAAGCGCGGCGGCAGGGCAAGTTTTGGCCTTTTGTAGCGGCACTGGCGAGGCGCGTCGATTTGCTGGATGATCGCTCGCTTGGGCAGGCGGCGCGCGAGGCGGGCCTGAAGGATCGGCCGTTGCAAAGCGCGCTCGCACAGCACCAGTGGACCCAAGCCGTGCAGGCGGAGCGCGCCCAAGGCGAGCAGGCCGGCGTGCGCGGAACGCCGACGGTGTTCCTGGATGGTCACCTGTTCCAGCCGGCCAACGGCATTTCCGCGGACACGCTGCGGCCGGCCATCCGCCGGCTGCTCGGCACGCACTGAGGGGGCGCCATGAAGCTGCGATTGCTCTCCTTGTTGTTGCCCCTCGTGCTCGCGCCCGCGCTCGTGCGTGCCCAGACGCCGCCGCCCGCGCAGGCGCCCGCCCGGACGCTTGTGACGGCGCGGTTCTTCCTCGATCTCGCGTGCCCCTACTCCCGGCAGGCGTGGCCGCTGGTGCGCGAGGCGCTGCAACGAACGCCGGACGTCGCGCTCGTTGTGCAACACCTGCCGCTGAGCATTCACCCGCTGGCGATGCCGGCCGCGGTGGCGGCGGTGGCGGCCCGCGCGCAGGAGAAGGAGCTCGCGTTCATCGATGCGCTGATGCGGGAAGCGACGCCCGATCCGACGGCGATCGGGCGAGCGGCGGTGGCGGCGGGGCTGAACGTCGCGGCGTTTGACCAGACCCGGAACGATCCGGCCGTAGCGGCGCAGGTGGCGCGTGAGCAGCAGGCGGGCCTGGCGATGGGCATTCGCACCACGCCGTCGGCGCTGATCAACGGCCGCGGACTGAGCGGCGTGCCGCACCCAGAGAGCCTGCAGCGGGCGTTGCAGACCGCGCGCGCGCGGGCGCTGCGCGATCGCGCCGAGGGAGGCACAGCCGCGGATCTGGAGCGCATCGGGATGCTGCGGCAGGCGCCGGAGTTTGTGGCGGCGCTGGATGCGTTGCGGCTGGGACGCGCCCTGCAGCCGGTGAATCCGTCGCCGCACGGTTGCCTTGGTCCGCGGTGGCGCGTGCCGGTCGCGGAAGGCGATTTGGCGTTTGGCCCGGAGGCGCCGCTGACGGTGGTGCTGTTTCTGGACCCGACGCATCCGTGGCAGCTTCAGGAGCTCGCGACGCTGCTCCAAATGCAGTTGGAGGAAGCCAAGGCGGGGCGCGCGGACATCCGCATTGTCGCCAAGCTGCTGCTGCCGGAGTCGCACCGGGCCTGGAAGTCGCCGACGCCGCCGCTGGCGCTGTGGCTGGCCGCGGCGGTGCTGACTGCGCCACCCAAGGCGTTGACGCTGCTGCGCGATTTGGCCGGCAAGGCGGCACGCGCGGACGACGTGGAGGCCAAGCTCACGGCGCTCGGGCTGGACCCAGCGACGGTGCGCAAGACGGCCGATGCGCCAGCGACCACCGCCTGGCTGCAAGTTGCCGCGGATTTGGCGCGGCGGACGGAAGCGGCGCCGGGGACGATTTTCGTCAATGGTCGGCGGTGGCTGGGTCGCGCGGGCGATGACGGGCTGCATGCCGCGCTGGCGGATTTGCGCGCGGAGTGCAAATCGCTGCCGGGCAAGCCCGCCGCGGTCTATGCCAGCCTCGTGGCGCAGGGTCGGTCTTTGCAGGATGCCGAGCTCGATCTGGCCGCGCCCGAGCCGCCGGACGCCCTGCCCGTCCTGCCGACGATGGGCAAATCCGGGCAGCCGGTGGCGCTCTTCGTTGATTTCCGCAGTCCACACTCGCGGGCGGCCTTCTTCATGCTGCGGCGGCTCGTGCAGTCCAAGGAAGCGCCGATTCGGCTGACGCTGGCGGCGATTCCGCACGGCGCGGAGCCGGGCAAGTCGCCGTCCGGGGAGGCGATTCTCGCCGCGACCCGGCTGGGCAAAGGCCTGGAATTGGCGGAAGCGCTGTTCAATCTGGACAAGCCAAATGAATGGTCAACGATGGCAATTGCCGTGAAAAAGGCCAAGCTCGACCTGCCCACACTGCAGAATACCGCTGCTACCCCGGAAGTTCAGGACGCCCTCCGCGCCGTCTGGCGTGCCCGCTTGCGTCTGGACATGCGCGATGAGCCGGTGATTTACATCGGCGACCGGCTGTACCAAGGTCCCCTCGACGAGTCCCGCTTGGAGCGCGCAGTGCGCTTTGTCCGCGACGATCCTTCCCCGCCGTCCGCTCCTGCGGATTGCCAGCCATGAGACACCCCCATCCATGAGCCTCCACTACACAGAGACGCTGCGCGGCAGCTATTTCCTTGTCGAAACGCCCGATGACGTGCGCATCTGCGAGGTGACCGTCAACGTTGCGCTGCCCCGCCCGCGCGGCAAGGTTGAAGAGGTCGTCGCCGAGATGACCGGCAGCGCGAGCTTTGACCGGCTGGCCGACCAGGTGCCGATCGGCGGCGCGCTGCGCATGCGTTGGGTCCGTCCGCGCCGCGTGGACTACGAGTTCACATTCGCCGCCAACGACGGGCGCACGCTGCTGTTTCGCGGCGCCAAGCACCCGAGCCTCCTGCGGCCGCTGTACACCGCGACGACGCTCTGGGGCACCGTGCACGAGGGCGAGCACGCCATCGCCATGGTGAACCTGCATTTTGACCTGCGCCGCGATTTGGTCGCATTCCTGCAGAGTTTGGATCGCCAGCCGACCGAGCAGTAGGCCCGCGGGGTTGCCGGAATTCACGATCTGGGGCACGATCGCCGTCCCGGCCCCCCCGTCGGCAGGTGGATCGCGCCATGGCTCTGCACCCCTCGCTTCGCGGCAAAAATGCCCAAGCCTCCCCGATTCGGCGTCTCTCGCCCTATGCCGACGCTGCCAAAGCGCGCGGAATGCGTGTGTTTCATCTGAATATTGGCCAGCCCGATATTCCGACGCCGCCGCGGATGCTGGAGGCGTATCGGCATTTTGACGACAAAGTCCTGGCCTACGGCGCGTCCGAAGGCAGCGCCGCCTATCGCACGGCTTTGGCCAATTATTACAATAGCCTGACACAGCCTTCGGCGATTCCCGCGATCCTGCCGTCGCAAGTGCTCGTGACCGTCGGCGGGTCAGAGGCGCTGCAATTCGCCATCGCGGCGACGTGCGACATCGGCGAGGAAATTCTCGTCGCGGAGCCGTATTACCCAAATTACAAGGGCTTTGCCCAGATCCTCGGCGTGGAGACGCGCGCCATCACGACTTCCTCGAGCAACGGATTTGCGCTTTCCGCGGACCAAGTCCGTGCGGCGATTGGCCCCAAGACGCGCGCGCTCCTGATCTCCAGCCCCGGCAACCCGACCGGCGCGGTCATGGACGCCGCCAACCTGCGCGCCATCGGCGAAGTGTGCCGCGACGCAGGCGTTTTCCTCGTGAGCGACGAGGTCTACCGCGATTTCGTATACGACGGCAGCGGCCGCGCGCCGTCGGTCCTGTGGCAGCCTGGCCTGGAGAGCTGCGCGATCCAAATCGACTCCGTGTCCAAGCGCTATTCCGCATGCGGCGCCCGCGTCGGTTGCCTGGTCACGCGCAATCCGGAGATCTACGCCGCGGCGCTGAAATTCGCCCAGACGCGGCTGTCCCCACCGGTCGTGGATCAATTTGCCGCGCTTGCCGCGCTGGAAACGCCGCAATCGGAGACCGACGCACACATCGCCGACTACAAGCGGCGCCGCGATGCGCTCGTTGCGGGCCTGTGCGCGATCCCGGGCGTGCGCGCGGCGACGCCGGCGGGCGCGTTCTACCTGATGGTCGAGCTGCCGGTGCCGGACGCCGAAAAGTTCTGCATCTGGCTGCTGGAGACGTTCCAGTTGGCCGGCGAGACCGTGATGTTCGCGCCAGCGGATGGCTTCTACGCGACGCCGGGCCTCGGCAAGAACCAGGTGCGCGCGGCCTACGTGCTGGAAGTGCCCAAGCTGCAGCGGGCGTGCGAGGTGCTGGCGGCGGGCTTGGCCGCGTATCCGGACCGGCTGAACTGACCGCTATTTCAGCGCAGCCGCTTCCTTCGCCTTCTTGCGGCGTTTCCACGCCCAGCGCCCCAGCAACAACAATCCAATCGCCAACAGCCCGATGAGCACGCCATTTTCCGTGCGCCGGGCCTTGATCAGCACGCTCTTGAACTCCGCGCCCCAATACCACGCGGAAAGCACCAGCGCCGGGACGCTGAGCATCGCCGCCATGCCGTCATAGAAGAGGAACGTCTTGAACGGAATCTTCAGCACGCCGCTGGAAAAAAAGACGGCGGAGCGGAGTCCCGGCGTGAAGCGCGCGGAAAAGAGCACTTTGGGGCCGTGGCTCTGGAGGAATTCCTCGGTCTGCTCCAGCCGGCCGTGGCCCAGGATGTAGGAAAACGGCCGTACAGTGCGCAGGCGCTCGCCAAAACGCCGCCCCAACATGAACATCGTCGAATCCCCGATCAGCACGCCGGCGAGGCCGACGAGCAACGACGCGATGATGTGGACGTGGGGCCGCGGCGAACCGTCCGGCATGGACTCGTAGGTGAGATAGCCGCAGATGAGGAGCGTCACGTCCTCGGGCACGGGCAGGCCAAACCCGCAGAGGAGGAGCACGCCGAAGCAGACGCCGTAGACGGTCAAGCCATCAAAGGCGGTCAGCCAAACCCGCAGCACTTCGAGCAGATGTTCCATTTCACACCCCGAATTTAGCGAATCGCGAGCCGCGCGCGGATGCGTTTGGCGGCCTTGCGCGCCCAGGCGCGGACAAAGCTCGGCTGCGACAGGTTGAGCCACGAGCCCGTCTTGGCGAGGAACGCCGCGTCCTCCGCATTGCCGATCGTGCCAAAGAGGTCCATCGCGGCGTCGAGCATGTGCGGCATGGGGTAGTCAGCGAGACGACGCAGGCGCGTGTGAAACTCCGGCAGCGGGCGGCGGGCGAGGCTGTCGGCGGCCCCCTGGCGCACGTAGCTGTCGTCGTCGACGAGCGCGGTAAAAAGCGCGTCGACGATCTCCGGGCCCTCAAACGCGTACAGGGCGCGGGCAGCGCGCATGCGGATCGTCCACTTGTTGGACTGCGCGCCGTCCAGCACTGCCTCGCGGGCCTCGGGGCTCTCCGGCCAGGACTCCAGCGCGCCTACGGCCGACGCGCGCACACGTTCAGCGCCATCGCGAGCCAGCACCAACAGCGCGTTGCGCGCCGCATCGCCCAGCCACGCACCCAGAAGGTCCGCCACAAGCTCGCGCAGCACATCGTCAGCACCTGTCGCCAACTCCAGGAAGCGCGGCTCCAGTTCCGCCAGGGCGTCGCGCTGGGCTTGCCAATCGGCCGGCCGTTTGCCGTGGACGGAATCCGTGGCGAGCATTTGCGTCACGCGGCGGAGGCCACGCGCGCAAGCGTCGGCGTCCGCGCTGCGCACTTCGCGGAAAATCGTGGCGTGGGAAGACATGAGCAACCTGTCGCCGGACCCAGCCAGCAGCCCACACAGTGTAGCGCGAAAGGCGCGCGCGCGGGTAGCCTTGCCGTCGAGGGATGAACGGGAGTCGCCAACCCACACGCCGGAGCGAGGAGCCGCGGAGCGAAGCGCCGGCCAGTGTGGGGCCGGCCGGCGCTTCACTACGGAGCGACCGTGTGGGGCAGGTCACTCCGCTGCGTGATCGGGGCACGCAGCGCGAGGTCGAACAGGCTCGAACGTGGAGCGCTGTAGCAACCCAGAGCATGGCGCACGGTGGGGCACGCGCCATCTGCATGGAGACATTGCACGTTGCGTGCCAGATTCTGGCGAATCTGTAAATTCGCCGCAATGGCAATGCTAATCTGTGATCGCGCGCCGCACCCGGATTCCCGAGCCAACACGCCAGTGTCTCACATTGTCTCGGAAGTGTCTCGCGAATGTCTCACAACGTCTCACACTGTGTCGCTTCGCTCGAACAAACCGCGACGGGTGGCGACGCCATCGCGCACGAACCACTGTCCGCCAATGAGCACGTGCTGGACGGTATGCGTGGAAGTCAGCACCACAAGGTCGGCGTCAGCGCCCACGGCGATGTGGCCCTTCTGCGCCAAACGGAACAGCCTGGCGACGTTGCTCGTCGCGAATGGCAGCACGTCTTCCAGCGCCCGGCCATCCTGCACCAGCACGCGGATCTCCTCGAGCAGCGCAGCGCTCCGGCCGACGTCCATGTGCAGCAGCACGCCGTCGCCGTCAAACGTCGGCAGGCAGCCGCCGCCATCGGAGCTGATCGTGAGGCGGTCGCGCGGCATGTCGCAGTCGAGCCAATCGGCCATGGCCTGGGCAGCGGAAAGTGAGTCGTCATCCGCGGGAAACGCCGTCGCGTCCACTGTGCAGCCACGCCGCGCGAGCGCCTTCGCGTCCTGCCACAGCCACTTCTGGCGGTTGACGTGGGTCGGATGGAACGTCCGCGGCGGCAGTTCCGTCTCGTCCAACGCGCGCTGAATCAACTGCAGGCCGCGCTTGCCGTCGCCCATGTGCAAGTGGAGCAGCCCGGCCTTGCCGGTCATCATGCCCGCGACGTGGCAATCGGCCGCGAGCTTCACAAGCTCGTCAAAAGTCGGCTGCGAGGAGCGATGGTCGGACAGCGCGACTTCCCCGCACGCCACGATCCGGTCAATGTGCACGATGTCGCCGCGCACGGAGCCGGTCAGCGTCGTCGGCGGCACTTCATAGCTGCCGGTGTAGCAGAGCGCATTGAAGCCCAATTCGCTGAGGCCGCGCGCGCACGCCAGCAGTTCCGCGATCGTCCGCGTGCGCGCATCCGTGCCCAGCAGGCCAATCGCCGTCGTCACGCCGCCCAGCGTCAGGTGCGTCAACTGGACCGATGGCACGCGCGTCGCCGCCCCCGCTTCGCCACCGCCGCCCGTCAGGTGCGTGTGGCCATCGATCAGCCCGGGCATCACGATCTGCCCGTGCAGGTCCACGACCTCAACCGGCCAACCGTGCGGCGCATCCATCCGTTCCGCCAAGGCAACGACCTTGCCGCCCGCCACCAGCAGGTCCCGACGCCCCAAGCGCTGCGGCGCGTACACTTCAGCATTTTTGAGCAGAATCATAAGTTTCAGTCCCACAAGCCGCAGTTCGTTGAACCGCCGCTGCAATCGTTCGGGTCGGTGCTGCAGACGACCGCGCGGCTGACGTTGCACGGCGTGCTGCCGCCCTGGACGCCGACACCGCTCTGCGCGGACAGGCTGCTGCTGAACAGTGAACAGTTGACGGACGTGCTGCTCGCCGCGCCGTTGCCGTCCCACACGGTGTAGGGCTCGGTGTCCGGCAGGAAAACGGACGTGCTCGCGATGTAGGCTGTCTGCCCGAGAAGCGCCGTGCAGAAGCCGCCCGCGGCGTTGAAGTCGCCCGCGTAGGTCGCGTTGGTGACGAAGAACTTGCCGTTGGTGTGGTAGCCGCTCGTCTTCAGCACCAGGGTGTCCGCCTGTTCAAAGCAGTAGAGGTGACTCACGCGGTCGCAATAGTCGTTGGCGCAGCCTTCTGTCCACTGGTTGTTGCTGAAGTCGCCGTAGCCGTCGAGCTGGTGGTACGCCGTGAGGTTGCTGCCGTTGTACGTCCAGGCGTTGCACGTGTCCGCGACCGCGGTGGAGAACGCCGTGCCGTTCTGGCTGGTGTTGGTGAAGACGCGGATCGGGTTGGTGAAGCAGCTCGTGCCGGTCGCGGCGACGGCGGGCGTCTTGCCGGTTTCGTCGAGGCTGATCGGCGCCGCGAGCGATCCATCCGTCAAATCGGCCCAATTGCTGGCGATCTGCGTGCGGTCGAGCAGCCAATACGGCACGCCGGCTTGGTCAAATCGCGTCGCGGGGCTGCCCGTTGCGTCGCTGAGCCACGCTTTCCACGTGCCGCCCAACGCCTTGCTGGCCGCGGCGCTCTGGCATTGGCTGTCCGCGCCGGTCAAACCGCTGAGCGCGCCGGTGAAAGTGCCGCTTGTGACAAAGACGCGGCGCACGGCTTGGCAGGTGGCCGCGGGCATCCAGGCGCACGCGCCGCTGGCGCTGTCGCACGCGTCCACGGTGCAAACGTTGGCGTCGCTGCACGTCTTGACCGAGCCGCCGCCGCAGACGCCGCTGGCGCACGTCTTGCTGACGCTGCACGGATCCCCGCCCTGGCAGGTCGCGCCGTTGGCGAGGTTGCTGCTGCCGCACGTCCCGGTCGCGGGATCGCAGGTGTCCGTGGTGCAGTCGTTGCCGTCGCCGCACAGGACAGCGGTTGGCGCGTGCTTGCGGATGCGGTTGTTGCTGGCGTCGCCAACGAGGAGGGTGCCGTCGCTGAGCGCCCAGACGCCGTACGGACTGGAGAACAGCGCGGCGGTCGCGACGCCGTCCTTGAAGCCGCCGCCCGTGGCGCTGAACGGGGTGCTGACCGTGCCGCCGGCGCTGAGCTTGCGGATGCGGTGGGTCCCGTGGTCGACAGTCCAGAGGTTGCCGCTGGCATCAAAGGCGATCTGGCCCAGCTGGTTGAACGTCGCGGAAAGCGCGGCGCCGTCCGCTTGGCCGATGCTGCCCGAACCGGCGACGGTGCTGACCGTGCCGTCCGGCGTGACCTTGCGGATGCGGTAGTTGTTCATGTCCGCGACGTAGACGTTGTGGAAGCCGTCGACGGCGACGCCAGACGGCGAGGAGAACTGCGCGATGGTGTTGGCGCCGTCCTTGAAGCCCGCCGTGCCCGTGCCGGCGAGCGTGCTGACGGTGCCGTCCGGCTTGACCTTGCGGATGCGGTGGTTGCCGGTATCCGCGACAAACAGGTTGCCGTTCGTGTCGGCGGCGATGGCTTGGGGCGCGTTGAATTGCGCGCTGCCGCCCGCGCCGTCTTTCCAGCCCGCCGTGCCGGTGCCCACGGGCGAACTGACAAAGCCGCCGGTGATTTCCCGCAGCTTGTTGTTGCCGGTGTCCGCGACCCAGACGTTGCCGGTGTTGTCGACGGTGACGCCCTGGGGCGCCTTGAACGTCGCGCTCACGATGCCGCCGTCGCTGCTGCCGCTCGTGCCGCTGCCGGCGAACGTGGCGACCGAGCCATCCTTGCCGACGTCGCGGATCTTGTTGTTGCCGGTGTCCGCGACGTAAACGCCGCCCTTGCCGTCGCTCCACATCTGGCGCGGACCGCTGAAGCTGGCTGCGGCGCCAAGGCCGTCCGCGCTGCCGGTGAGTGGCTGGCCCGCGAGCGTCGCGACGGTCCCGGGTTCAGCCGTGCAGGTGCCGCCGGTGCAGATGTCGCCAAGCGTGCAGGCGTTGCCGTCCGAGCAGCTCACGCTGTTGCTGTTGTGGCCGCAGGTTCCGGTGACCGGGTCGCAGACGTCATCCGTGCAGAGGTTGGCGTCGTCGCAGTTCTTGCTCGTGGCCGTGCACACGCCCGAGGTGCACGCGTCGCCCGTGCTGCACGCGTCGTTGTCCGTGCAGACGGCGCCGTTGGCCGCGGCCGTGAACGTGCAGCCCTTGACGGGGTCGCAGACGTCAATGGTGCACGGGTTGGCGTCATCGCACGCGGTCTGCTGCATGACCACGAAGCGAATGCGGTTGTTGCCGGTGTCCGCGATCACGACCGCGCCGACCGACGAAATCACGAGCGATTGCGGCGCGGCGAACTTGGCGACGTCCGAGCCGCCGTCCTGGAAGCCGGACGTGCTGCCGAGAACCGTGGCGACAGCGTTGCTGGCGACATACCGCACGCGGTTGTTGCCCGTGTCGACGACGGCGAGGCCAACGCTTGTGGGCGTGATGTAGACGCCGATCGGGTTGCTGAACTTCGCGGTGAGCAACGCGCCGTCGCCGTAGCCGTTCGTGCTGCCGGCCAACGTGCTGACGACGCCGGACGCCGTGACCGCGCGCAGCAAGCTGGAGCCATAGTCCGCGACGAAAATCGTGCCGCCGGTGCCGATGCCGATGCCGCTTGGCGCGTTGAAGCTGGCGGCCGCGCCGGTGCCGGACGCCGATCCTGCCGTGCCGCTGCCCGCGAGCGTGGTGACGTTGCCATCGGGCGAGATGCGCCGGATGCGGTTGTTGCCGCGGTCCGCGATGAAGAGCCAGCCGCCGGGGCCGATGGCGACGCCGTACGGCGAACTGAACGACGCGGCGGCGCCCTTGCCGTCGGCGAACGCCGCGGTGCCGCTGCCAGCCAACGTGGTGACCGTGCCGTCCGTGGCGCGCTTGCGGATGCGGTGGTTGCCGGTGTCCGCGATCCACAGCGTGCCGTCGCTGGCGAGCGCGATGCTCTGCGGACTGCTGAAACTGGCCGGCGTGTCCGCAAACGTGCACGCGACGGTCGTCACTGTGCCGTCGGGCGCGACCTTGCGAATGGCGTTGTTGCCCGTGTCCGCGACCCAGATCGTGCCGCCGCTGTCCTGGGCCAAGCCGCGCGGGCTGCTGAACTGCGCCGCCGTGCCCTTGCCGTCCTTCAAGCCCGCGAGGGCGGATCCCGCAAGCGTGCTGACTTGCGCGACCGACGGCGGCGAGCACACCGCGTTCACACACATCTCGCCCGTCGTGCAGACCGTGTTGTCATTGCACGCAGTCGTCAGGTTGGTGTGCGTGCAGGCCTTGCTCACGCAAGCGTCGCTGGTGCACGCGTTGTTGTCCTCGCACGCGTTGACGCTGCCCGGGATGCACGCGGCCGCGCTGTCGCACGCGTCCCCGCTTGTGCACGCGTTGCCGTCGTCACACGCCGCGCCAACGACGTTGATGTTCTTGCACTTCCCGGTCGCCATGTCGCAGCTGTCGGTCGTGCATACAAGGCCGTCGTTGCAGGAGATCACGACGCCGATGCACAGGCCGGAAATCGCGCACTGATCCGGGCTTGTGCACAAGTTGCCGTCATTGCAGGAGCTGCTGTTGGCCAGGAAGACGCACGTGCCGGTCGCCTTGGCGCAGGAGTCCGTGGTGCAGACGTTGCCGTCGTCGCAGACCTTGGCGGTTCCGGGCGTGCAGACGCCCGATTTGCACTTGTCGCCCACGGTGCACTCGGAGCTGTCCGCGTTGCACAAGGTCGTGTCGGCAACCGCGACGTGGTCGCACCCGCCGCTCGCGTTGCAGGAATCCACGGTGCAGACATTGCTGTCGTCGCAACTGAAGATCGGGCCGCCGATGCAGCCGCCCTTGCTGCACTGGTCGGGCTTGCTGCAGTTGTTGCCGTCGCTGCACGCGAGCGTGTTGTAGACGTGGACGCAGCCGCCTGTGGAATCGCAGGAGTCGTCCGTGCAGACGTTGGCGTCGTCGCAGTTGGTGATGACGAGGCCAGTGCACACGCCGACCACGCAGTATTCGCTCGTCGTGCACGGGTTGGTGTCGACGCAGGGAATCTTGCCGACCACCGGGATCTCCGTGCAGTTCCCGCTGACGACGTCGCACGTGGGCGTGTGGCACTGCGAGGCTTGCGTGCAGACCTTGGGGCTGCCGGCGATGCAGGAGCCGCCGTTGCAGGCATCCGGGACGGTGCACGCGTTGCCGTCGCTGCAGGGCCCGTTGGCGATCGTGTAGTCGCAGCCCAGCGGCGTGCACGTGTCGGTCGTGCAGACGTTGGCGTCGTCACACGAGCCTTCGTCGGTCAAGCCGTTGCAGTCGTTGTCGATGCCGTCGCAGTACTCCACGCCATTGCCGGTGGGCACGCAAGCGGGCGGGACGTCCGCATCCGCGTCGGGGCCAGTGTCAGCGGGACCAGTGTCGGCGGGGCCAGTGTCGACCGGGCCAGTGTCCACGGGACCAGTGTCAACGGGACCAGTGTCCACGGGGCCAGTGTCAACCGGACCCGTGTCGACCGGACCAGTGTCCACGGGACCGGTGTCATCGGGACCGAGATCGTCGGCGATGGTGTCAGGCGGCACGTCCGGGACGTCGGGCACATCGGGAACGTCAGGCACGTCCGCAATGTCCGCAATGTCCGCGATGTCCGGGACATCGGGCAAATCGGGCAGATCGGGCAGATCGGGCACGTCGGCGATATCCGCGAGATCGGGCACGTCCGGCACGTCGACGATGTCGACAAGGTCCGGCACGTCGGGCACGTCCGGCACCAACGGCACGTCGATCAGATCTGGCAAATCCATCACGTCGGGCACGTCGGCAATGTCGGGCACGTCGGCGATCCCCAGATCGGCGGCTGGCACGTCAGGCGGCCCCAAATCGGGCGGGACGTCCGGCAGTTCAACGTCAGGCTCAGACACGTCGGGCACGTCCGGCACGTCGGAGACGTCGGGCACATCGGGCAACAGCGGAACGTCCTGCAGCAGCGGCAGGTCCAATTTCAGCGCATCGGTCTCACCGTCGGTCTCAGCGTCGGGCGTTTGCGCGTCCGTCTGCGCGTCGTCCAGCGCGTCCGCGTCAAGCGCGGCGTCGAGTTCGGCATCTGACCCGTCCGCCAAGTCAGCGGCGTCGGTCAGGGCATCGTCCGTCGCGTCGGCGTCAGGCGCCACGGCATCCGGCGTGTCCGGGACGAACGTGTCGCCCAGCGCCCCGTCACCTTGGCCACTGGCCAGATCACCGGCATCCGCCACACCGATGTCGCCGCTGGCGTCTTCACTGGCGTCGGCAACGCCGCCATGGGCCGGATCGACCGCGGTTCCACATGCGCCAAGCCCCAGCGCCAACAGGAGAATTGTCCAACGATTCATCATCCCGCCCCGCATCCGCCGCACACAATCCAAGCACCATGGCGGAGTACCGTTTTGGCGGTGCCGATGCAAGCTGAATCACGCCACTTTCCACTTGGTCCGGTTGCCGTCAGACTGCCCCCATGGCTGAACCGCTTCCCAAACTGGACAAGAGCCTCTGGCGCACCGCCCGCGGCGAGCGCTGCGAACTCCACGTCTGCGGCGGCGCGTGCTGCGTCAATGGCATTTGGGTCGATCTGCGCCACGTCCAGCGCGTGCTCGATGCCGCCGAGACCGTGCGTCCGTTCATGGCGCCGGAGTACGCGGACAACGAGGATCTGTGGTTTGGCGATGAGACGCTGGAGACCGCTGATTTTGCCAGCGGAATCGGCCTGCCGACCGCGGTGGGTTCCCGCGCCGATGGCTCGGGGCGGCAAGGCTGCATCTTCGTCCGCGCCGATCACAAGTGTTCGCTGCAAATGGCGTCGGATGAGGCGGGACTGCCGTGGCCTGGCCTCAAGCCATTTGACTGCGCGACCTACCCGATTCTGCGTTCAGACGGCACGGTGCAAGTGGACTACGAGAGCGCGAAACACCATCCCGGCGCGGACTGCCAGCAAGGCGGGCCCACGCAGCGGCGGATGCGCGACGTTTTTGCGGAAGAAATCGCCCTGTGCCTGCCGCAGGAAGCGGCGCTGCCGGACGAGCCGCCGTAGGCGTTTTTACAGGTACTTGTCGATGATGCGGCCCAGACCCGGCACCGCGGTGACGACGTGGTCCTTCGCGTTGGGCCGCAGCTTGCCGTACAGCGAGGCGATCTTCGGATCGGCCTTGCGGGCGCGCGCATCGGTGACTTCCAGCAGTTTCTCGGCCACGCCGGTGGCGTCGCGCGTGCACGCCGCGCCAAAGGTGCCCATCTTGCCGCCCTCTTCCCACCGCGTGAAATGACCTTCGAGCTTGCCGACCCATTCGTCGAGCAACATGCTGATCACGCCGTCGATGAAGCCCGGCTTGACCGCCTTGACCGTGGCGAACGCGCCCTTGATCGCGAGGCCGGACAAGCCGCCCTTCTTGCCGACTTCTTCGTCGATGAGGCCGGAACAGTCGCGCACCAGCTTGGGGCGGTTGGTCGCGGTCAGGAGCGTGTCTTGTAGGGTCGCCATGGTGCCTCGTCGTTGCGTTGAGCGGACCTCAGTTTAGCAGATTGTATTTTGACTGGCGACTCCGCCGCGCCTCCGGCATGCTGGGCAAGATGACCCTGCCCGTCCACCAGTCCCGCCCTCGCCTCATGCGCCGCCGCACGCCGCCGACTTTGCCGGTAACGCCGCGCAGCATTTCGCTTTTTCGGCTAGGCGAAGCGTGCAACAACCATTGCCCGATGTGCTCCAACTCCGGCCGACCGGAAGCGTGGCTGACGCCGCAGGATGAACTGCTCAAGCGGGTGGATTGGCTCGCCGCGCAAGGCATGAAGCGCGTGGTCGTGACCGGCGGCGAACCGACGAGCCACCCCGCGTTCTGGTCGGTCGTCAAGCGACTCGGCGAGCGCGGCCTCCTCTGGGACATCAACAGCAACGGCCGGACGTTCGCCCAGGTCGGTTTTGCCGATCGCGCCGTAGACGAGGGCCTGCAGCGCGCCATCATTTCGCTGCACAGCCATATTCCGGAAGTCTCACAGGAGGTGAGCGGCGTTACGGCCAAAGGCCACGGGGAGATCATCGCCGGGATTGACGCGCTCGTCGGCGCGGGCGTGCCCGTGATGCTCAACCTCGTGCTGACGACGCTCAACCACATGCATCTGCGCGATTACCTCAACTGGACCGTCGCGCGCTGGGGCCACGAAATCGAGCTCAAGGTCTGCTTTCCGACGACCGTCGGCCGCGGCGGCGGTTGGCCCGGCATCGAGTTGCGCTACAGCGACGTGCAGGACGAAGTTCGCGCTTTTGTTGAGGACTGCGAAGCCATCAACCTCACATGGCATCTGGAATCGTTTCCACCGTGCGCGATCGACGACCCGCGCGCCCGCAACATGAGCCGATCCGGCTTTGGCGAGACGCACTACCTCGACGATCTCACCGGCGACCGCCTCTACCCGATTGCCCACATTGAAGCCGAATTGGGCTGCTACGCGGAAACCTGCCGCACCTGCCAAGCGTTTGGCACCTGTCCCGGCGTGAGTGAAGCCTATGCCCGGCGCTGGGGCACGGACGAGTTCAAACCGTTCCGCTGACGGCGATGGCGCGCGAACACCAGGCCAACGACCAGTCCAACCACCAGCAACAGCCACCGCGCGTCACCCGGCGCATGCGGCAGCGGCCGCTGCGGTCCGGCGTCGCAACTGAACG
Source organism: uncultured Myxococcales bacterium (assembly GCA_903842345.1). Taxonomy (GTDB): domain Bacteria; phylum Myxococcota_A; class UBA9042; order UBA9042; family UBA9042; genus CAIYBN01. The sequence continues at coordinate 81,547 of CAIMLR010000003.1, read as the reverse complement.
ACGTGTCGGGCGGCAGGCAGAACTCCTGATGGGTCGAATAGCGGTAGGTCAGGCACGCGCACGTTGCGAGCTGGGGCGCCACGTACGTCGGCAGCGCCGCCCCGTCACCCGGCTGCGGCGTCTCGGGCGTCGGCGGACCGCTCAGCGCCACCGCCGTGCCCAGACCAATGGCGTTGCCCAGCTCCAGGATGAGCGCCGCCCGCACGTCCCACTGCGCGACTTCGCACGTGCCGTAACAGTAGACGTTGGTCGTGTTGCGCAGCAGGATGTCGGCGTCGAGGATGTGGCCGTCGTGCGCCGTCGTCAGGTAGGTTGTGCTGACAATCAGCTTGGAGAGTTGCCACTCGGCGTCGCTGCGCAGAAACGCAATCTGACTCGAGTTTTCCGCCGCGCCGGCACACAGCGCCGCCGATTGCCCAGCCGGACAGTTCGAGGAGAGGAGCGGCACCGCGCTGCGCCCGCCATAGCTGAAATCCAGGCCCAGCGGATTGGCGTCGCACGCGGTCGCGATGCAGCCCGTGTCGCCATTGGGCCGCGCCAACGCGGTATCCGTGATGTCCTTGGGCAGCGGCGGCAACGTGCCAAAAGCCGAACAAACGTGACAGCTCAGGCCTTGCCAGCTGGCAAATGCGTCGAGGATCGCGCGCTCCAGGTCGTCGTTGCTCGGCCCGGTGCCCGGCGCGTCCGGCGCGTACAATTGCCAGCTCAAGTCATTGCGCAACCAGCGGCGGCAAAGGCCGTCGGGGCCGCGTTGGCAATCGCAGCTGGCCAAGCTGACCGAGGTCGTGAGATCGGGCTCGGCGGCAAACGCCGCGCTGCCCCACATCGCGCCGGCGATGAGCCCGCCCCAGATGCCGTGCCTGATCCAAGATTTCCGCTGCACTTTCGCTCCGCCGCTGCTGCTGCTGCAACCTACCGAGCGCGCCCGCCCATGGCAAGGGCCCGTGACAGCGCGTCGCGGGTGAACCCGTGACAAAGGGCCGATACAGCGCGCCGATCTGCTGGTAGGATCGCTGCAGGAGGCGCCCATGGCTGCCATCGCGACGCAAATGAACACAATGCCCGGTCTGGACTTGCCGGACCTCACAATTCCAAACGGCGACACGCGAACCTTTCGCCGTGTGCTGAACGCCTATTGGCAGCGCGTGCTGCATGATTTGGCGCGCGTGCCGCTGGCGGCGGTGGCGAATCACAACCGCGCGCTGTACGACCGGACGTGCCAAGCCCTGCGCGCGGCGGGCCAGCGCGATCCGCGCAAAGCGCTGCACGTGGTGCGGCAGCCGACGGTGTCCGTGCTCGTGGAGTGCATCCAGCGCCAGTTGGCCGGCATTCCGGATTCCGTGCTCCTCAACACGTGGCTTCGCGAATTGTGCGCGCTGGTGCTGCTGGAATTGGCCGCGCTCGGCGAGTTGCCGCCCGCGGGCGTGACGATCGGCCGCGATCCGCAAGGCCATTTTCCGGTCCTGCGCTCGCCGACGGCCAACCTGCTGTTGCGCCCGCATGAAGTCGTGACCGCGCTGACGTTCCGGCCGCACGTGCTGACGGTGCACGAAGGCATGCAGACCCAGGCGCTGCCCCTGCGCCCCGATGGCAAGTGGCTGGAGCACCGACAGGGGCTGGGTCTGCCCGCGGACGTCGAGCACCCGTACCTGACGATTGTTCCGGGCGTGTTCCTGGCGCTGACGGACAACAATCCGCTGGCGAATTTTGAGGCGCATCCGGACAAGAACGGCAACCAACTCGACTTGGGCGGGCGCGATCCGACCGAGTGGCTGGAATCCCTGCGGCAGGCGATCGCGGCGATCGACGCGCACTTGCCGCTCGTCGGTGAGGAAATTCGCCTGTGCATGCGGCTCTTCGTGCCGGTTGGCTACGACGAGCAGAAGCACCTGTCGGCGAGCTTTCAGGAGGCGATTGGCCTCATCTACCTCACGTTACACCCGCAGCAGATGACGATGACTGAAGCGGTGTTGCACGAGTTCCAGCACAACAAGATCAATGCCGCCTTCCGCCTCGATCCGCTGCTGCACAACGCGTGGTCCCCGCTGTACCCGTCGCCGGTGCGGCCGGATCCGCGGCCGTTGCACGGCGTGGTGCTGGCGGTTCACGCGTTCCAGCCGATTGCGCGCCTGTATGAAGAAATGGCGCGCGCCGGTCGGCCGGAATCGCTCAACGCGTTCTGGAATGAGCGGTTCCGCAAGATTATCCACATCAACCGCGCCGGCGCTGAAACTGTGCTGGGCAACGCGCAGGCCACGGCGGCGGGTCAGGGGATGTTTGCCGAAATGCAGGCACTGGACGAGCATTTCCGGACGTACGAGGCGTCGCGCTGGCCGGATCGCACGGATGGCGCGGACCTGAGCGAGCTGGCGGAACAACACGACTGAGCGTGCATGCCGCGACCGGAGACGCAAAAAAATCTGGCTCCGGGTCAATGCCGGGATGTCGGGTCGGAACGGCTAGAAATTGCCTGAACGCTCGCCTTCCGTGCGCTGCAGGCGCTCCAGGATCGCCAGGACCTTGCTTTCCAGCACATGCGGATCGATGCGCTTGGGCGCCACCCGTGCCGCTGGCGCACTGGCGGCAACCGGGGACGCTGCCATTTCTGGCGCGCCCCCTCGGGACTCTTCTGCAAACACGCGCGCTTCCGCTTGCCGCGCGACGCGTTCCTCTGCCTCACCGTCGCTTGCGCCATCGCGGCGGCGGCGTTCATTGAGCACCGGCATCGCCGCCGCGCCTGCGCCTGCGGGGGACGGCGGCGCCACGTGGGCGACTTCGTGCGCGATGACGGCGCGGCCTTCCGGCGTCGATGGGTCGTACTGACCCGGGGCGAAAAACACGTCGCCGTCGCCAACGGCAAACGCCCGCGCATCCAGGGCATCGGCGGCCGCCTGCGCGCGCGAACCGCGGTGAACGCGGATGTCCGCGAGGCGATCGCGGCGAAAGCCCTGCCCCGCCAAGCGTTCGATCAGGTCGTTGTCCAGGCGAGTCGGCAGCGCGTCAGCCAGCCACCGCGCACCGATCGCGGCGTAGCGATCCGCCAGATCGGCGCCGATCTGCTCCGAGCGCGTCGCGGCAAGCTGCATTCCGAGTTCGCCGGCCTGCTGCGCAGGATTCACGGCGTCCGGCAACGGCGGCTGCGAAGGTGGATTTTTGCGTCGCGTCGCCATGTTCCCTCGATCCGCGAACCTACCACGCCGCGCGGCCATCGCAAGCGGGAACCGGGGGGCTGGTGTCGCGACGCCCCGGAGATGGCACGGCCGCAGCGCGCGACCCGGATCGGCACCGGCCACTGCGGTTGACACACTCCGGACCGCCGTTGAAGCTACCGACGCTGCCCCGCGCCGTCTGACGCCGCGGGCTGACCTGAATGGCCTGAATGTGAGGACCTTGCCCCATGCCGTCGTCGGCCCTGCCCCATTTCCCCGCGCGCCGCGTTCCCGAGGTTCGCGTTGAACCGCCCGCCATCGTCGCGCCGCTGCTCGATCGCGTCCCCACGCTGCGGCTCATTGGCAACACGCCCTTGGTGCCGATTGACTGTTTTGCCGCCGAACATCCCGGCGTGGAGCTCTACGCCAAGGTCGAATACTTCAACCCGGGCGGATCGTTGAAGGATCGCCCGGTCCTGCGCATGTTGGCCGAGGCGATCGCCGACGGTCGACTCACGCGCGACAAGACGATCATCGACAGCTCGAGCGGCAACGCCGGCATCGCGTACGCGCTGATCGGCGGCGCGCTGGGGTATGGCGTCGAAATCGTGATTCCTGACAATGCCTCCAAAGAGCGGCTCAAGCGCTTGACGGCCCACGGCGCGAAGATCACCCACACGTCCGCGCAGGACGGCTACGACGAGGCGATCCGCGCGGTCCGGCGCATCGTCAAAGCCAATCCGGACAAGTACTTCTACTGCGACCAGTACTCCAACGACGGCAACTGGCGCGCGCATTTCGACACAACCGCCAACGAAATCTGGCAGCAGACGGAAGGCCGCGTCAGCCATTTTGTGTTCGGCGTCGGCACGGGCGGCACGATCACCGGCATTGGCCGGCGATTGCGGGAGCTCAATCCGAGCGTCGCGATCGAACTGCTGATTCCCGATGCTTTTCCAGGCGTGGAAGGGCTGAAGCCGCTCGGCGCACCTGGCGATCACGTTCCGGAAATTTACGATACGACGCTCGCCAACCGCACCTGGGACGTCGACGCCGACAAGGCCTGGGAAGTCAGCCAGCGGCTCGCCAAAGCGGGCCTCTTCGCCGGCCAAAGCTCCGGCGTCTGCGTGGCCAACGCGCTGCGGGTCGCCAAGGAAGCGAGCCAGCGCGGCGAAAAAGCCGTGATCGTGACGATGTTGTGCGATATTGGCGAGCGGTACTTCTCCACGCGACTCTGGGACGTCTGACCGTCTGACACGAGGCAACCATGCACTGGGATCGACCAAGTCCGGTACAAAATCCGGCAAAGACTTCTGACGCGATTCGCGTCGCGGCGCAGCACACGCCGGCTCGCTCCGACTCGGACGCGTTCACGCGCGAATCCGCGGCGCAAGTGTCGCCCATCGCGCGGGTGCTTGGCCTGAGCGCGCCGAGCTCCTGGGTGCTGATGACAACCGCCATGTGGTGGGCGTGGCGTGTGACGGCGATCTACGCCCGCGAGGAGCTCACGGGGCCGCACGCGCAGCCGATCGCGCTGTTCTCCGGTCTGTTCGCGGACCTCGTTGTCGTCCAGTTGACGTTCGCCGCCGCGCGCCTGACGGCCGTCGCCACGACGCCAACGGCTGACGTCCGCCATACCTATGTCACGGTCGTGAAGCGCTTGATTTTCGGGCTGTTCTTCCTCTCGACGATGCTGCGGATCCTGGACGTCGTGCAGAGCGCGATGATGCACCGTCCGCCCGACGAGGATTTCTGGATCCACGTGATTCACGACCCCGATGTGCTGGTCTCCGCGCCCGCGCTCTTTGCCGTGCTGATCGCCGTCGCGGGCACGGCCATCGGCCGCTACGCCATCGGCTGCGATCTGGAGATCACGCAATCGCTTGCGGAATTCTGGGATCAGCGCAAAGCCGTCACGTTGACTGCCGGCAGCCTCATCGTCTGCGCCGTGTTGTCCCTGCTCATGATGACCGGCAGTCCGTACGGCGGCCGCGGTCGACTCGTGGAAGTCGGCGCGCCGGGCGCCTTGGTGCAAGCGATGGCGCACCGTTCCGCGCTGTTGCGGCCGACCCTGGAAAAATAGCCAAAGTTGCTGGGGCTCTGAAGCGCGTTGCTGGAACTTTGAAGCGCGGAGTCGCGATCAGAGTTCGCAGGGACACTGCCGCGGCACTTTCGTGCGGTGCGAGCGGCAGCGTTCACGCGTGACGTCGCAGCGGGCGGAGAGCGCCGAGACTGCCGGATAGCGCTTGGAAATATTGCAGACGCTGTTGGCGAGGTGGCAACTCTCCGAGGAGCGGTTGCACATCTCAAAACACAAATCCAGCGCATTGTCTGACGTCGAAACCGACTGAATTTGATAGCCGATCTGCATCTGGCGATTGGTCGCAACGTCGACGGTCAGGCGATCTTCCTCGCTGACTTCGCCAAAACCCTCTGCGCGCGCACCGGCGCTGGAACAGCCAGAGACGGCAATCGCCGCAAATGCGCCGCCGAGCAGCCAGCCAACGCCATGAATGCGCTGGGGATTTTCTGCGCTCACGCGGCCAAAAGGCCAAAGCGACTTGCAGATTTTGGCCACTTCCATCGTCACCGCAACGACTCCAAAGGCGCACTGGGCACCACAATCTCGCTCAGTGTAAGTGGCGCGCGCGTTACGGGCAAGTTCAGGGGCGTCAGGCGCGTGTGGAAGTGTGTGGTTGCAGTCGGCTGCGCCCGGAGAAACGTCGGCCCCTTGCGCTCGCAGCCCCGTCCGTCCGACACTGCCGCGCTGCGGGGCAACGCATTGGCCGCGCAAGACGAGGCTTCGGTGGTCGGCAATTCCAGTCTCATGACGGCGAAGCCAGGTTCAGAACCGTCGCGCCCGGAAAGCATCCGCACGTTGGTCGATCTGTTCGAGCGCTCGGTGCAGGCCGGCCCTGGCAAGCAGATCCTGCGCAGCAAGATCGGCGAGACCTGGCAGCCCACCACGTTTGGCGCGTGGCGGGACACGTCCGGCATCTGGGCGCGCGGCCTGTGTGCGCTGGGTGTGGAGGTCGGCGACCGCGTCGGCCTTGTCTCCGTCACGCGGCGCGAGTGGCTGTTCGCGGACATGGCGATCCTCATGGCCGGCGCGGTGACCGTGCCCGTCTACCCGTCCGCGATGTCAGAGGAAGCGCAATTCGTGCTGGAAAACAGCGAGTCGCGCTTCGTGTTCGTCGAGGATCCGGCGCAGCTGGAGAAGCTGGTCAAGCACCGCGCGGAGCTGCCCAAGCTCGAGCGCGTCATCTACATCCAGGACATCGCCATCCTCGATCGCCCTGACGCCCAAGGGCGCCTGCGCGTGCGGTTGGACGAAGTGCTGGCGCCCGATGACCCGTGGCTGTTGTCCGTGCAGCAGCTCGCCGATCTCGGCCGCAGCATCGGCGAGGGCCTGCTCGCCGATCGCCGGGACCAGATTGAGCCGCATCAGCCGGCGACAATCGTCTACACGTCCGGGACGACGGGCCGGCCCAAGGGCGTGGTCCTGACCCACGACACGTTCGTCTTTGAGACGCAGGCCTGTGAAACGGCGCTTGACGTCCATGACGACGACGGCCTGCTGCTCTTCCTGCCGCTCGCGCACGTGTTTGCCAAGCTTGTGTACGTCGTCTGCGTCAACGTGCGGTGTGAAATGCTGATTCCGCGGTCGATCGCCACGGTGCTGCAGGACATGGCGGAGGCCCAGCCGACGGTGATGCCCGCCGTGCCGCGCATCTTTGAAAAGGCGCACGCCAAAATCATGGCGGGCGTCGACGCAGGCGGCCCGGTCAAGAAGAAGATTTTTCAGTGGGCGCTGGGGATTGGCCGCGAGGTCTCGCAGTTGCGCCAGCGCGGCAAGGAGCCGACTGGCGTGCTGAAAGTGCGCTATGAATTGGCCAACCGAATCGTATTCACCAAGATTCACGCAGCCTTCGGCGGCCGGGTCCGCGGCTTCATCTCCGGCGCGGCGCCGCTCTCGCGCGAGCTCTCAGAATTCTTCCACGCCGTTGGCCTGCTGATCCTGGAAGGCTACGGCATGACGGAGAACTGCGCCGCCGCGACGGTGAACCGCTTGGATCACTTCAAGTTCGGCACCGTCGGCATCCCGATTCCCGGCGTGCAGGTCCGCATCGCCGAGGATGGCGAAGTCCTCATCAAGGGCCGCAACGTCATGCAGGGCTACTGGCGCAATCCCGACGCGACGGCGGAATCGTTGACCGACGGCTGGCTCCACACCGGCGACGTCGGCGAAGTGGACGCGGACGGCTTCTTGCGCATCACCGATCGCAAGAAGGACATCATCGTCACGGCCGGCGGCAAGAACGTAGCGCCGCAGAACATCGAAGCGCACCTCAAGAACGCGCCGTTCATCAGCCAGGTCATGGTCTACGGCGACAATCGCAAGTTCCTCACCGCGCTCGTCACGCTGGAGGACGACGGCATCTGCAAGTGGGCGGATCAGAAAGGCATTCGCTATGCGACGACGGCGGAACTGACGCAGAACGCGGAAGTCTACAAGCTGATCGACGGCATCATGCAGGAGAAGAACCGCACGCTGGCGAGCTATGAGACGATCAAGAAATTCGCGATTCTGGAACGGGATTTGACGGTGGAGGATGGCGACCTGACGCCGTCGCTGAAGATGCGTCGCAAGGAAGTGACGCGCAAGTACCAAGATTTGCTGGACTCTTTCTACAGCGAACACTACTGAACTGACGAAACTGGAAGGCTGCGACCCGTGAAACAACTCAAAACCCTCATCTGTGTGCCTACTTACAACGAGCGCGAGAACCTCCCGCTGTTGGTCGAGGCGGTCTTCGCCGAAGTTCCGCACGTTGAAATCCTGGTCATCGACGACAACAGCCCCGACGGCACGGGCCAGTTGGCCGACGAGATCGCCAGCAAGAACCCGAAAGTCCACGTGCTGCATCGCGCCGGCAAGCAGGGCCTGGGCCGCGCGTACATCGCCGGATTCCAATGGGCGCTCGAGCGCGACTACGAGCTGATCTTCGAGATGGATTGCGACTTCTCCCACCAGCCGCGGTTCTTGCCGGAATTTCTCAAGAAAGCCGAGAAGTACGACCTCGTGCTCGGCTCGCGCTACATCCCCGGCGGCGGCACGCAGGACTGGGACTGGCGGCGCCGCGCGATCTCCAAGGGCGGCAACACGTACGCGCGGATGATCCTCGGTCTCCCGCTCAAGGACCTGACCGGCGGCTACAAGTGCTTTCACCGCAAGGTCCTGGAAGCGCTGCCTTTGCAGGAAATCCTCAGCAACGGGTATGTGTTCCAGATCGAGCTGACGTGGCGCACGGTCCTCGCTGGCTTCAGCGTCGGCGAAGTCCCCATCCAGTTCCCGGATCGCACGCGCGGCGAGTCGAAGATGGACAGCCGCATCGTCCGCGAGGCCGTCGTCAACGTGTGGAAACTGCGGCTGGGCAAGGCGGACATGGCGCGTCCGCGGAGTTGACCTGCGATTATGGTATGGTCAGCGACGACCTTTTGCCTTAGACTGGGCAGGTCGCGCACGCCATCCCGCAAGCGCTACGCGAACTCGAACGTCAACCCGATTTTGGCAGAAATCAAGAGGCAACCATGGCAAACGAACTGAACGCGCTGTTGGGTAAAGGCAGCGATTTTCAAGGCAAACTGACGTTCGAAGGCAGCGTGCGCATCGACGGCCGCTTCACCGGCGAGATCCTCACCGACGGTCACCTGATCATCGGCGAAGGCGCGCAGGTCCAGGCGGAAATCCGCGTGGGCACGGTCCAGATCTACGGCAACGTGACCGGCAACGTGACGGCCAATGACGGCGTTGAGCTGCACGCTCCGGCGTCCCTGCGCGGCAACATTGCCTCGCCGGCGCTGCACATCGACAAGGGCGTGTTCTTTGACGGCGCCTGCCAGATGACGACCCCGAAAGACGATCGCAACGCGCCCGCCCGTCCGGCCCCCGCGCCGCGTCCGGCCCCGAGCCTCGGTCAGAACCTGGGCGGCGCCGCGCCGATGGCGGCCGCGATGTCCCAGAGCCAGCCGGTCCCGACGATCAGCTCGTCCCCCGTGCGCCAGAGCGGCGTGTTCACCGGCGAGCCGACGCGCTCCTCGGGCGAACTTCCCCACAAGTTCTAGGCCAGACCGACCGGAGTTCCGATGCGGCAATTCGGCTCGGGACGCCCGCTCGTTGTCGTCGCTTTTGGCGGCAACGCGCTCCTGCAGCCGCAGGACGACGGCAGCTTCATCCAACAGCTCAAGCGCGCTGAACAGGCGGCCAAGGCGCTCCACAACTTGGCGCGCCGCGGTTTCCGTGTGCTCTGCGTGCACGGCAACGGCCCGCAGGTCGGCCAGGAGCTGATCCGCAACGAGGAAGCCTCGACCAAGCTGCCGATCGCGCCGCTGGATGCCTGCGTGGCCTCGACGCAGGGCACCATGGGGTATCTGCTGGAGCTGGCGCTGTACAACCAGAGCCACGCGCTGCGGATCGGCACCGTGCTGACGCTTGTGGAAGTCGACGCCAAGGATCCGGCGTTCGCCAAGTCGACAAAGCCCGTCGGGCCGTTCTTTGCCGCACACCGCGCCAGTGAGCTCAAGCGCAAGCAAAAATGGCAGATGGTGGAGGATTCAGGCCGCGGCTGGCGCAAGGTCGTCGCGTCGCCGATGCCGATCGGCATCCTCAACGTCGAGGCGATCGACGCCATGGTCTCCCGCATGGACGTCGTGATCGCGGGCGGTGGCGGCGGCGTGCCGGTGATGCACGCGCCAGGCGGGCGCACCGTGGGCGTGGAGGCCGTCATCGACAAGGATCGCACAGCGGCGTTGCTGGGCCAGGTGCTGGGCGCGGCCGCGCTGCTCATCGTCACGGCGGTGGATCGCGTCTCGCTGGACTTTGGCAAGCCGACCGAGCGCCGCCTCGAGCAGATGACGATCGCGCAGGCCGAGCAGTTCCTCGCCGAAGGCCAGTTTCCCGCTGGGTCGATGGGGCCCAAGGTGCAAGCGGCGCTGCAATTCACCCACGCAACCGGCCATCCGGCGATCATCGGCGACGTCGCGCATCTGGGCCGCATGGCGTCGGGTCGGTCAGGAACGCGCATCGTCCCCTAGCGCCGTGCAGCCATGACCGTAGTGTCGGACGCTCGTCGCTGGGTCGCGAAGAGCGCCCGCTGCGCGATCCAACCGGCGACACACGGCCGGGACTTGATCGATGTGTCCGTGCACGAGCCCTTGGCCCACGGTGACGCCGCTCCGGCAAAGCGTTACACTCCCGCCGTCGACGCCTGTAGCCGACCTGGAGCCCGCCATGCCCCGCCATTTCCTGTCCGTGATGGATTTCTCGCCCGCGCAGGTCCGCGACTGCCTGCTGCTCGCCAACGACATCAAGCTCCATCCGGAGAACTACCGGCAGACGCTGGCCGGCCAGACGCTGGCGATGATTTTCCAGAAGAAGTCGACCCGCACGCGCGTGTCTTTTGAAGTCGGCATGTACCAGTTGGGCGGCCACGCGCTGTTCCTGAGCGCCGCTGACATCCAAATCGGCCGCGGCGAGACGATTTCCGACACCGCGCAGGTCATCAGTCGCTACTGCAATGGCATCATGGCACGCGTTTATGGCCATGAAATCGTGGAAGAACTCGCGCAGTTCGCGACCGTGCCGATCATCAACGGCCTGTCCGACCTGGAGCATCCGTGCCAGACGATGTGCGACGCGCAGACGCTGATTGAGCACTGGAGCCCCAAGGGCACGTACGATCCCGCGGTCCTGCGCGGCAAGACGCTGTGCTACGTCGGCGACGGCAACAACATGGCGCATTCGCTGATGGACGTCGGCGCGGCGACGGGCATGAACGTGACGATCGTGGCGCCCAAGGGCTACTGGCCGGACCCGAAGATCGTCGCGCGCTGCGAGACGTTGGGCAAGGAGACGGGCGCGAAAATCGTCGTGACGGCGGACATCGTCAACGGCGTGCGCGGCGCGGATTGCATCTACACGGACGTCTGGGCGTCCATGGGCCAGGAGGAAGAGCACGACAAGCGCGTGCGCGACTTCGCGGGCTTCATGGTCGACGAGGCGATGATGCGGCGCGCCAACGCCGGCTGCCTCTTCATGCACTGCCTGCCGGCGCATCGCGGCGAGGAAGTGAGCGCGGAAGTGTGCGACGGTCCGCGTTCCATCATCTTTGACGAGGCGGAGAACCGGCTGCACATCCAGAAGGCGATTCTCGTGACGCTGATGGCCAAACGGTGAAGGCCGTTGGCCTCGTCCTGCTGACCGCGCTGGTGGCCTGTGGCAAGCCGCCGTCGGCCCCGGTCGATGCGGCATCGGCGCCCCAGCCGCCAGCGGTCGGTGTCGAAGCCGATCCCGTCGTTGGCAAGGTCGACGCCTTTGAGCTGCATCTCTCCCACGTGCGCGATCGCCTCGCGCGCCTGCCGCCGACGTTGAATCCCGAGGATGCCGCGTTCCAGGCGATGGTGCTGGCGGCGCAGGATCTGCTGGCGGTGCGGGAGATGTACGTGCTGAAGGAGACGCCGAAGCCGGGGGAACGGCCGTGGCAATCGGCGGAGCGTTTCGCGGCGAACGTGTGGCGCGGTGAGCCGACGTGTGAAGCGGATCCCGGCGAGGTCAAGCTCCTCTACATGCAGCAGTTGGCGCGCTACAAACACCCGGCGAAATTCGCGATTTGGGATGCGCAGCTGCAGTGTTGTCCCGATCCGGACAAGTGTCCGCCGGCTGATTTGGCGGCGTGTCGCGCGGCGACGCTGCCGCAGATGAAGAAGCTCGCGGAGGGCCTGAAGGCACACTGGCAGACCCTGCCGCCGCTGGGACTGGCCGCGGACGTGACGGACGTTGCGGTGGCGCAATCGCCGGTCAAAGGCGCGCGGACGGACGCGTTTGAAGCTGCGGTTGCGGACGGTGCGGCGCGCGACGTGCGGCTGCAACTGCGGCGCTATGACTTCTTCCGCGCGGGCGAACCAGGGTTTGGCGGCGGTCATTTCCGTCCCGGCGAGCCGAATATTGCGCAGTGGGTGGAGACGGCGCATTTGGGCGACGTGTCGCAGCCCATCGAGACCGTGTGGGGCTATTCCGTGGTGCTGCTGGCGGCGCGCGAACCGACGCGTTCGGGCAAGGCCGATCCGGTGATCCTGGCGCAGTTGAACGCGGCGGCATGCCAGCAAATGGCCGAGCGTCAGCGGCAGGAGTGGCGCGATGGCCTGCTGCACGCCGCGGTGCTGCGTTGGGATCGCGATGCAGTGGAGTCGCACTTTGGCGCCGGCGTCTACAAGCGACTGCCGCGGAACTCGGCGCGTTTTGGCCAGCCGGTGCCGCAGCAGTAGCGATCAGGCGCGGACGCGCTCAACCCGGGTCACGCCGCGAATCCGCCCCAAGGACGCCAGAATTCCCTGCAGCTGCGCGAGATTTTGGACCACGACCTCAAAGTCATTGATCGCCCGGTGGCCGTCGATCACGCGGCAATTCGCAGTCAGGATGCTCAGCCCGGCCTCCGTGAAGCGCGCCGACATCGCCGCCAGCAGGCCGGTTTCGTTCTCGGAGTAGACCCGCACGGCAACCGTCGTGCCGGACTTGGAGTCGGAATTCCACTCGCAGTCCAACCGCCGCATCGGATCGGCATCCAGCACAAAGTGACAACCGCGGCGGTGCACGGTGATGCCGCGACCGCGGGTCACGACGCCGACGATCGGCTCGCCCGGGACCGGTGCGCAGCAGTTGCCCATGCGGACCAGAACGTCATCAAAGCCGGAGACCGAGATCGCAGGTCCGCCCGCTGGCGTGGACTTGCGCACGCGCTTGGACGGCTTGGCCTCGACCTTCGTCTCCTCCACCTTGCTTTCCGGCAGCAGGTTTTCGACGACGTCCGCCGCGTCCACCTTGCCATAGCCCACCGCCACGACGAGTTCGTCCCACACCGCGATGCGGAAATGCGCGAGCATCTTGGGAAAACGCTCGTGGGCTTGCGCGCGCACCACGCTGTACTTGACCCGGCGGAAGGCCTTTTCCAGCAAGTCCGCGCCCACCAGCAGCGCGCGCTCCCGCTGCTCCGCGTGGACGTAGTTGCGGATGCGCGTCTTGGCGCGCGAGGTCACGACGAATTCCAGCCAGTCCGACGACGGATGCGCATCCGTCCGCGTCAGGATCTCCACGATCGCGCCGTTGCGCAGCTGATGCCGCAGCGTGACCATGTGGCCATCGACCCGCGCACCGACGATGTGATCGCCGATCGCCGAGTGCACTGCGTAGGCAAAATCCACCGGCGTCGACCCGCGCGGCAGCACTTTCAAGTCGCCGCGCGGCGTGAACGTGTAGACCTCGTCGGAGAAGAGGTCGATCTTCATGGAATCGAGGAACTCGTCGGTATCCTTGACGCCGACGTGCACTTCCAGCAGCTGCTTGAGCCACGCGAAACGCTCCTCATCCCGCACTTTCAGCGAATCGCCGCGCTCCTTGTATTTCCAGTGCGCCGCGACGCCTTCCTCCGCCTGCCGATGCATCTGCGCGGTGCGAATCTGCACTTCAATGCGTTCCGCGCCCGGGCCAATCACGGACGTGTGCAGCGATTGGTAGCGATTGGGCTTGGGCAGCGCGATGTAGTCCTTGAACCGCCCCGGAATCGGCTTGAAGTGCGTGTGGATCGCGCCCAGCGCCTGGTAGCATTCGCGCACGTCGTCCACGAGGATGCGAAAGCCCTGCGCGTCGTAGATCTGGTCGTAGGGCAGCTTGCTCTGCTGCATCTTGCGCCAAATGCCGTACAGGTGCTTGGGCCGGCCGTAGACCGACGCGTGCTGCAACCCCTCTTCCAGCATGATGTTGCGCAAAATGTCGACAACTTCCGCGACGTACGCCTGACGTTCAGACTGCCGGCGCCCGACCTCCGTATTCAGCTTTTCAAAGTCGTCCGTGTACAGATGGCGGAAACAGAGGTCCTCCAGCTGGCTCTTCATCCAGCCGACGCCGAGGCGATTGGCCAGCGGCGCGTAAATTTCCAGCGTCTCCTGGGCAATGCGCCGCTGCGCATCGGGCTTCATGTGCTCCAGCGTCCGCATGTTGTGCAGGCGGTCGGCGAGCTTGATCAGCAGAACGCGAATGTCCTTGGACATCGCCACGAGCATCTTGCGGAAATTCTCGGCCTGCTTCTGTTCGCGGCTGGAGAACTTGATCTTGTCGAGCTTGGTGACGCCGTCGACGATCTCCGCGATTTCGCGCGAAAAGCGCTTGCTGATCTCTTCCACGGACACGGTCGTGTCTTCCACAACGTCGTGCAAGAGTCCGGCGCAGATGCTCGCCGAGTCGAGGCGCAGGCGCGTCAGCAGGAACGCGACGTCGACCGGATGGCCAAAATACGCCTCGCCGCTCTTGCGGACCTGACCGTCGTGGCTGCGCGCGGCAAACGCGTACGCGCGGCGGACAATCTCCTGATCGGCGTCGGGCAGGTAGCTCCGCATCGTCGCCAGCAGCTCATCAACCGGCGGCACGCCTTCGATGGTGATCGGCGCCTCCAGCGGATCGCCGGTCCACGCCAGTTCGTCCGGCGTCGGCTCGCGGGCAGACACCGACGCCAACGTGCCTGCGGGCGCGTTTGCGGTTTGCGTCTGAGGGTTCGTCGCCATTTTGTTCCGTCCATCTCGTCGCAAAGCCACGAGTTGTGCTGCCCCACGATGGGTCCGGTTGGTACCCCGACGCATCGCCCCGGGCTTGAGCTTGCATAATGTCGGCGCCGCTGTCACCATTTTGCCGCGTCGTTCGCGGTCGGTGACGCCCTTTGCGCCGCCAGCCAATCGCTCACCATCTGCCCCCGACCTGCGACTTCGCTCGCGGCAGGCGCAATGACGAGCGCATCCATCGCAACGCTGCTACATCTAACTGCAGGTGTGGCGCGGGATGCGGCCAATCAAGGCCCACCGGACGATGACCGAGCGGCCCTGATTGGCCCGCGCTGCAGCCAACTTGGAGAGGCAGAAGACCATCATGACCCAGCAACTTTCCAATTTGTTTCATGAAATCGGCGTCGTTTGGGTGCTCATTTTGCTGATCGTGCTGGGCGTCAGCTCGGTGGCGGTGACGATCGCGCGAATGCTGTTCCTGTGGCAGAACCGCGTCCCGGTCGCCGAACTGCAGCCCAAGGTGCTTGCCGCCCTTGAAAAAGGCCAGCAGGCGACGGAAGACGTGCTGAGCGGCTACACGGGCATGGAGGCGCAGGTCGTGCTCGCTGGCGTGCGCGAGATGCGCCGGGGTCCGGAAGCCGTTGCAGAAATCATGGCGGCCAAGGAAGCCGTGGAGAAACAGCGGTATGAGAAGTTCCTGAACTTCTTGAGCTCCGTCGGCGCCAACTCGCCGTTCATCGGCCTCCTCGGCACGGTCATCGGCATTCTCGGCGCGTTCTCCGACCTGAAAGAACAGGTAGGCCAAACCGGCGCGAGCCGCCAGGCGATGATCATGGGCAGTATCTCAGAAGCGCTCGTCGCCACGGCGATTGGCCTCTTCGTCGCGATTCCCGCGGTCGTGGCCTACAACCAGTTTCGCACCATCGTCAAGCGGACCCAGGCCAACACGGATGCGCTTTCGGCGATCTTGCTGGCGCACCTGAAGACGACCAAGACGGGCGCGTAGGAGAGGTCGATGGCTGGCAAAGTCGGAAATGACGATGACGTGATCGCCGACATCAACGTGACGCCGTTGGTCGACATTATGTTGGTTTTGCTCATCATTTTCATGCTCACCAACGAAGAGGTGACCGAGAAGATGAAGAAGCCGGTGATCGAGGTCGATCTGCCCAAGGCGGCGAGCGCGGCCAAAGAGCCGCAGAAGCCGCTGAGCATCGTGATCACCAAGGATAATGCGCTGTTCGTGAACGGTGATGCGGTCACGGAAGCGGCGCTCGCGGTGCGCGTGAAAGCGGCCGTGGCGGAGACGCCGGGCGTGGAAGCGGTGGTGAGCGCGGATCGGCGCGTGATGCACGGAACGGTCGTCCGGACGATCGACGCGGTGCGCCTGCAGGGCGTCGAGCACGTGGCGATCAACACCAAGGAGCAGGACATTGAAGCGCCGTAAGCGTCGGGGGGCGCCGTGAACCGCGATTTGGCCATTGGGACCGCGATTTCACTGCTGTTGCACGGCGCGCTGGCGTACTGGGCGTCGACGCTTGTGGTTGTGCACATGCCGCCGCCGGATCCCAAGAAGCTGGTGCGGTCCGTTCACCAGCAGATCGTCCTGCCCAAGAAAGAGCTGCCCAAGGAACCGCCCAAGGTCGAGCCGCCCAGCCCGGAACCGGCGGTGAAGGCGCCGACTGAAGCGCCCACGCCGGTGGCAAAGCCGACGAGCAAGCCCAAGAGCGAGGCGCCCAAGCCGGAAGCGGCGCAGAAGCCGAGTGAGCCGGCGCCGCTGGTGCTGTCCAAGACGTATGGCGCGAGCGATGGTTCGGGCGTTGCGGTGAACGCGGGCAAGGAAGATACGCTGGGCGATCCGAACGTCGACGCCAACGAGCGCAATACGCGGCAGCGGTTTGTGCCGAAAGTTGAGGCGCCGGCCAAGAACGAAGAGAACGGCGACGGCAATGGCGAGGCGACGCGCAAGGTGGAGATCGTGCACGCGGTCCCCAAGTCGCGGTGCCGGGTTGAATGGCCAGACGGCGCAGAAGGCGCTGGACGCGTCGTGGAAGTGACGCTGTCACTCGAGATCGGCACCGACGGGGCCATCGACAAGATTCGCATCGCCCGCGGCGGCGGCGATCCATTTGACGATGCCGCCATCGCCCAGATCCGCCAGTGCGCATTCAACGCCGGAACGCGCGACGGCAAGCCATTTCGCGATCGCATTTCGTTTGCAGTAGAATTCAAGCCTTCGCGGTGAAGCCCGTGTTGTGGACCGTCGCCATGAATCATCGCTCCCATGCCCCCGCCCTGCTCGTCCTGACCGCGCTGCTTTCGTCGTGCGCGGGCAACTGGGATCCGCCGTCCCTCGTCGTGCCTGCGAAAGTGCGCGTGTTGGGCATCCGCGCGGAGCCGCCGGCGATCACGATGACGGCGGAGACGACGATGACCGTTCTGGCGGCCGGCGCGCCCGACGACGCGACGCTCTGCTACGCGTGGGCCTACTGCCCGTACACGTGGACCAAGGACGGCGCTTACGGCTGCATCGACGACGAATTGCTGATTCCGCTCGGCACGGACGTGACCGCGCAAGTGGGCATCGCCGACGTCTTCGCGTCGCTGTCGCACGCCCAGGCTGTGTTCACCAAGCTCGGCCTGCAAATGCCCAGCACAAGCAGCGCCACCAGCACCGATGCCTGCAAGTCCGCGACAACCAGCGGCAATCCCTTGGCCAGCGCGTCGTTGCCGGACAGCTACATCCTGTTCCAGGTCGCCGAGGCCAGCCTCTTTGGCGGCAAGTGCCCCGATCCCAAGACCGCGCTGGCGACCGCGTGCGCCGACCGCGACAAATGCCTGCAGGGCTTCAAGCGCCTGAGCGTCTCGGCGGCAACACCGAATGCTTGCGCGCCGTTTGACGCCGCCAAGGACAAGGACTGCACCAAGGCCGACGCGTGCGACACCCAACCCGTCTGCGGCTGCGACGGGCGGACCTACGACACGGACTGCGCGCGCGTCGCCGCCAAGGTCAGCAAGCGCGCGGACGGCGCGTGCCCGGACCAGAATCCGCCGCTGACGGGCGTCTCCGTGTACTGGCCGCTGAACGACGGCGCGGTGGAGGCGCTGGGCGCGCTGCAAGGCGACACGCAGACCTACGTGACGGATCCGAAGTACACAGGCCTGGTCGCCTGGCCCGAGGACGTGACCCCGGTCCTGCATCCCGGCGACTCGTTTGAGATGCTGCCGATTTGGCCGGGCGCCGCGAAAGAATATGTGGGCAAGGCGACCGATCCGACCGCGCCGCCGGTCTATGAGACGCTGCTGTTCTCCTGGTTTACGACGGGCGGCAGCTGGGCCAAGGACCGTTCCTACGACGAATACCCGGAAAACGCGTTCACCGCGCCGGGCCTGGAAGTCGACGAGAAGCCGGTCACGTTGACGCTGTGGATTGTCGTGCGCGACGGTCGCAACGGCACGTCGTGGCTCCGGCGGCATGTTACCGTAACCAAGAACGTCGGCGATCCGCTCGATCAGCGCCATCCGCTATGCCGGACGACGCCGCCGCTGCCTGGCTGTCCGCCGAACTAGCAGCGGCAACCGGTCTCACTTCCGGTACCGGGACGGGTACTGAGACTGAAAGTGAGACCGCGTCGGCGGCTTTTGCCACGCCAAATCGCTCTGCAACTCCTTGAAATCGCGTAGTGCACTTGGCTCACACGGCTGGCACGGCGTTTGCACAGGCTTCTCGCCGGCATTGGCTGCCGGTTGGAGGTCGGGATGGTGCGGCGCATGGCGTGGATGTGGTTGTGGGTGCTGGCGCCTGCGCAGGTCGCGGCGGATCCGTGCGCGCTGCCGGAGGTGCCGCGGGCGGAAATTCAGCACGCGCTCGGCCTGCTCGGGCGGTCGCCGCCGCCGCGCGTCGTGGCGCCGCCGTCGCGGTTTCGCGGGCTCCTGCCAACGCGGCTGTCGGTCACGGTGCGCAACGGCGTGTTTGACCAGACGGGCTACTACCTCGGGGCAACCAGCCTGTCGGAACGCCTGATGAGCGGCACGGACACCGGCTTTGCCGTGCGCATGGACTGGGACCTGCGGCCGCTGTGGTGGTTGCCGGCTGCGCCCTACGTCGTGCCGGATCAGCATCTGGCCCGCGCCGAACGGGCGGAGCACCTCGCGGAGCGCATCGCGCTGCAGCTCAATCAGCTGCGCAAGGCTGAATCGCTGGCGCTGCAGGTGAGTGAAGGCGATCTGCTGTGTCGGGAAGCGCGCAGCGATGCCGAGGCTGCCCTCCTGGTCATCGAAGCCGTGTTGAACGCGGCGCGACCGTGAAGCCTAATTTGGCGTTTCCTGCGCCAGAAGACGCGCGCGCTCGGCCGCCTGCATGGCCTGGACCATCTGCTCGATGTCGCCTTCCATGCACAGATCCAGCGAGTGCATCGTCAGGCCAATGCGGTGATCCGTCAGCCGGTTCTGCGGGAAGTTGTACGTGCGAATCCGCTCCGACCGATCGCCGGAACCGACCTGATCCTTGCGCGACGCCGCTTCCGTCTTCGCCCGCTCTTGCTGGTACAGGTCGTACAGCTTGGCGCGCAACTGCATCATCGCCTTGGCTTTGTTCTTGTGCTGGCTGCGCTCGTCCTGGCACTGCACAACCGTCCCGGTCGGCAAATGGGTGATCCGCACCGCCGAGTCCGTCTTGTTGACGTGCTGACCGCCCGCGCCGCCCGCGCGATAGGTGTCAATCCGCAGATCCGGGTCGCGAATCTCCACTTCCGTGTCTTCCACTTCCGGGAGCACGGCGACCGTCACAGCCGAAGTATGGATGCGGCCTTGGGATTCCGTCGTCGGGATGCGCTGCACGCGGTGGGTGCCCGACTCGTGCTTGAAGATCGACCACGCGCCAAAGCCGGTGATGTGGATGACGACTTCCTTCAAACCGCCTTGGCTCGCTTCGGATTCCGACAGCAGCTCGACCTTGTAGCCTTTCTTTTCGGCGTAGCGCGTGTACATGCGCAGCAGATCGCCGGCAAAAAGCGCGGCTTCCTCGCCGCCCGTGCCCGCGCGAATTTCCACCACGACGTTGGAGGCGTCGCGCGGATCGCGCGGCACCATCAAATCGCGCATCGCCGTGTCCGCCGCCTCAAATTTCTGCTTGAGATCGGTCAGTTCCTCGCGCGCCATCGCCCGCAGGTCCGCATCGCTCTCGTCGTGCAGCATCGCTGTGACTTCAGCAACTTGCGCTTCCAGGTTCTTCCACAGCCGGTACGCGTTGACCGTGTCCTCCAGCGCCGCGCGTTCGCGCAGGAGCTTGAGGGACCGCTCAGGATCCATGGCGATTTCATTGGTCGCCAGGGCATCGCCCAGCTCTTCGTACCGGGCTACCAGACTTTCAAAACGCTCGTACATCGGGCCTCGAGGGTCGTCGTCCGCGCACGCAAACGAGCGCGCGGGGGCCAAGATGGTGCGTCAGGACGCTCTAGGCTGCAACCTGCACGGGCGCGATCGGACCGAGCCGCGCCTCAAAGTCGCCAAAATTGCTGTAGACCGACGGCTCGGCGTCCGCTTGCGAACCGTTGGCCGCCTCGCCGGCCTGCACGCGGCCTTCGCGCCACAGCGTCATTTGGAGGGCGGCGAGCGCAATCTCCAGCTGCTGGTCATCCGGCTCGCGCGTCGTGATGTGCTGGAGCATCAGCCCCGGCCACGTAAACGCCTTCACGATCGGATTGCGCGGAAAGCGCGCCGACAGCCGCGTCGCCTCGTAGGCGATGCCCGCCACCGGAAACATCAACGGCAATTTGATGCAGACGTACGCCAGCTGGTTCAGCGCCTTGACCGAGGAAATTTCCGGCAGGAACGGCATCACGACCGAAAACAGCAGGATCGACACGACGAAGGTGATGAGCAGAAAGCTCGTGCCGCAGCGCGGATGCAACGTTGTGTAACCGCGGGCATTTGCCACAGTCAGCGCCTTGCCGTCCTCGTAGCAGAAGATGCTCTTGTGCTCCGCGCCGTGGTACTGGAAGACGCGCTGAATGTCTTTCATCCGCGAGATCAGCGCGAGGTAGCCGATGAGAAAGCTGATCTTGATCAGCCCGTCGACGACCTGAAAGCCGAAATCCTTGCCGGAAGCCAACGAGGCCGAGCCCGTCGTGACGCCCATCGCCCAGGTGATGAAGTGCGGCAGCGCAGCAAAAAGCGTGAAACCAAAGGCGACGGACGCGAGGATCGTGCCGGCGATGGCCCACTCCGATGCCTTGCTCTCGTCGACAAGCACTGGCTGGCCCTTGTCATCTTCGGCGAATTTTGCCGCCTCATTGGCCGAGAACGTCAGCGCTTTCACGCCGTTGTGCATCGACTCAAAGAGTACGACCGCGCCGCGCAGGAACGGCTTGCGCAGGAACTTGGCACGCTCCCAAATCGAATGCCACGCGTCCTCCTTGACGACGATCTCACCGCTGTGACGCCGCAAAGCGATCGCCAACGAGTGCGGCGACCGCATCATGACGCCTTCCAGGATTGCCTGACCACCTACGCTCATCGGACCTTCAGCCATGTTCCCCCGCAGTTGTCCTTGCTCAGAAGGAAACAACGTCGCCATAGTACCCGATTGTTCCCCAAGCCTCCACGATCCTGTTGCCAGATGCGCCTGACAGCGACGCAATCTCGTGGCAGCATCCGTCCCGGACTCAACGAGGTACCCGTGCCGGACATCGACGCCATCCCGCAGCCACAGCGCGCTGAACGCATCCAAGTCATTGCCGCAATTGGTCAATTGCCCAGCGGCGCGTGGATCGCCGCCGACGCCGACAACACGCTGTGGGCCGGCGATGTCGGCGACGAGGTGGTGCGCGCCGCCGCAACGCCGCCGCATCATCCCTGGCAGCCCGGTGAAGCGAGCCTTGCCCACTACTTCTCGCTCATGGACCGCTCGTACGCCGACGGCTGCCGATTCTCCGCGCAATTGCTCGCGGGCGTGGACCCCGAGGCCGCGCGCATTCGCCTGATCGAAGCCTTCAACACGCGGATCGCACCGCGCCAGTGGCTGATTACCGCGCTGCAAGACGCGATGGCCCGCGGTGTACGGCTGCTGGTGATTTCGGCGTCGCCGGCGCCAGCCGTACAGTTGGGCATTGAACTCGCTGGGTTGCAGGGCGCCGACGTGATCGGGCTGGAGTGCGCACTGACGCCTGAGCCGCAATTCGTCGAGCCGATCCCGGTCGGTTTTGGCAAGCCAGCGGCGCTGATCGCCCGTGGCCTGCCGCAGCCGGACCTCGCGCTGGGCGATAGCCGTTGGGATTTGCCGCTGTTGCAGCATGCACGCGCCGGTTTCTGGCTGGTGCCGGCGAGCGACGAGCCTTGAACGCCCGCGAATCCCGCGGCGACGACTGATCGCGCGCCCGGCGATTGCGCGAACTGGCATTGCAGCTATGCTGGAGGCCCAATGACGCTGCAATCGCCCTCCCAACCACTGGCAGAGAATCCCGACGCGATCGTCGACGCGCTCCTCGATCGCGAGTTGTTGCTCGTGACCGGCAAGGGCGGCGTGGGCAAGTCGACCGTCGCCGCGATCCTCGCGCGGGCAGCCGCCGCCAAGGGCAAGAAGGTCCTCCTCGTCGAATTCGAATCTGTCTCGCGCGTCGCGCCGCTCTTTGGCACCCACGCGATCGGCGCGGAGCCGCGGCAAGTCGCACCGCACATTTGGGCGCAAAGCCTGACGGCGATGGACTCGCTCCGCTATTTCGCGATTCGGCAGCTCAAGGTACCCGCGCTCGTGCATCTGGCGCTGCGCAACAAGGCCGTGGAAGGCTTCTTCCGCGCGTCGCCCGCCGTCCGCCCCGCGCTGTTTCTGTACCAACTGTGGACGACGGTCGAGGAGCATGGCCCCAAGGGCGATCACCACTGGAACCTCGTGATTTGCGATCTGCCGACGTCCGGCTTCGTCGCCGGCATGTACGCGATTCCCAACATGCTCTCCGGCGTGTTTCGCACGGGGCCGATCGCGACCTACGCCGAGGGCATGCGGACGCTCCTCCGCGATCGCGCGCGCACCGGGCTGACGCTCGTGACGCTGCCGGAGGACATGCCAGTCGTGGAGACGCTGGAATTGCGCGCGCTGCTGCTGGAGCGCCATGGCGTGGAAGCAGCGGCCGTCGTGCTGAACGCCGTGATGCCGCGCTCGCACGATGCGGACGTGCTGGACGCGTTGGACCGCGCCGCCGATCGCGATCCGGGATTGCTGGACGCGTGGCAGACGACCGCGGAACGCATCGCCAACCGTCGCGCCAAGGCGCTGTCCGCCGCCCGCCGCCTGCGCGACACGCTGCCGCCCAACACGCTCATTACCCTGCCCTGGCGCTTTGAGCGCGAGCTGAACCTGCAGGCGATCGACGACCTCGCGCTGGCGATGCGCAAGGGGGTCGCGTGAAAACTCCGCATCCGGTTTCCCATCTGCCGATCGCCGACGTGCTCCGCAGGGCCAAACTGATCGTCGCGTGCGGTTCAGGCGGTGTCGGCAAGACGACAACGTCGGCGGCGCTCGCGCTGCAAGCGGCCATGGCTGGTCGCCGTGTGCTGGTGCTGACGATTGACCCGGCGCAACGCCTGCTGCAAGCGCTGGGTCTGAAGTCGACCGACGACGGCGCGCCGCCGCACATGCCGAATACGCCGCTGGAAGTGCTGCCCCGTCTCGCCAGCCAGTTGCCGCAGCCGTTGCCGCCCGGCGCCTCGCTGCACGCGATGATGCTGGATGCGTCGGTCGCAGCGGAGCAGATGGTGGAGCGCCTGCTGGGCGACGCCGGCAACCGGCAGCGCGTCGTGCAAAACCGCGTGTACCGGGCGTTCCTGCCGACGCTCGCGGCGTCCCCGGAATACTTTGCCCTGGAGCTCATCTACACGCTGCGCGAGAAGGGTCAGTTTGACCTCATGGTCCTCGACACGCCGCCGATGCACAACGCGATCGACCTGCTGCACGCGTCCAACACGCTGTCCAGCTTCATCAACGACCGCGTGCTCAAGTGGTTCTCCAAGATTCCGCTGCCCGGCGAGAAGCGCGGTTTTTCCTTTCTGGGCGCGGGCAATTCGATGGCGATGTCGGTGCTCGGGCGGCTCTTTGGCCAGGACGCGCTGCCGGACATCGCGCAGTTCTTTGGCGCCTTCCAGGACGTCCTGCCCAAGCTGCGCGATCGCACGCAAGCGACGGATCGGATGTTGCGCGCGCCGGACACGCGGTTTCTCATCGTGACAGCGCCGGGCGAGACGTGCCTGCGAGAAGCGCGCCATTTGCACGCGGAGCTGACCGAGCAGGCGATGCCGTTTGCCGGCTTTGTCGTGAATCGGGTGCTGGTTGCCGCCCAGCCGCCGCCGGACATGGCGCAAGTGCCGGCCGTCGTGGCCGCGCTGCAAGCCGCCGGACTGTCGCCGGATCGCGCGGCCGATGCTGCCAATGAAGTGCTCGAATCTGCTCAAGATTTGCAGCGACTCGCCGATGCCGACGCGCACCATGTGCTGGCGCTGCAGGCGCTGGCGGGGAGCGATCGCGTGTGTGCCGTGCTGGTCCAGCGGGACGGCGACATTCACACGATTGCCGAATTGGCGTCCCTGGGCGCCGAGATCGCGGGCGCCGGGCATCTCGACGCTAAACGGCCGGACATGGTAGGCTGACGCCCCGCGAAACGAGGGCATTTTCCCCGTGAGGCGTGCGTCAGGAGTCCAGCCGTGAGCGATACGACCAAGCACCATGCCGGTTTTGTGAAGCCCGCCCTGCCCGCGAGTGCGCTGAGCCACCGCGAGCTGCGAGAGGGCCTGTTCTGGCAGGAAATCCCGGCGTGGCAGGACGTGGACGAGGCGACGTTCCTCGATTTCCGCTGGCAGGGCCGCAACTCGATCACGAGCATGGACAAGCTGCTCGCGGCGATTGAGGGCATTGCGCCGCGCGATTTCATCGAAGACGCGGGCCGCGGTTTTCACCTCGCGCCGATGAGCGTGCGGGTCACGCCGTACTTGCTGAGCCTGATCGATTGGCGCAACCCGTACGACGATCCGATTCGGCGGCAGTTCATCCCGCTGGCGTCACGCGTGCTGCCGGATCATCCGGAACTGACGCTGGACAGCCTCCACGAGCAGGAGGACATGCCGGTCCCGGGCCTGACGCACCGCTATCCGGACAAAGCGCTGTTCCTCGCGCTGGACACGTGCCCGGTCTATTGCCGCTTCTGCACGCGTTCCTACGCCGTGGGGCTGGACACGGACCTGGTCGACAAGGTGCACCTGAATGCCGACACGGCGCGCTGGGAGCAGATCTTCGCGTACATCGCGACGCGGCCGGAACTGGAGGACATCGTCCTGTCTGGCGGCGACGTCTACAATTTGCCGGCGCGCCACATCCGGCTGATTGGCGAGCGACTGCTTGGCCTGCCCAACATCAAGCGCATCCGCTACGCGACCAAGGGGCCGGCGGTGATGCCGCAAAAGCTGCTGACTGACCGCGAGTGGCGCGATGCGCTCGTCCATGTTGTGCAGCTCGGCCGTTCGCTGCGCAAGGATGTGGTGCTGCACACGCACTTCAACCACGCCAATGAAATCACGTGGATCACGCGGGAAGCGATCGGCCAGCTGCTGGAGGCCGGCGTGCACGTGCGCAACCAGACGGTGCTGCAGCGCGGCGTCAACGATTCCGTCGAGGCGATGCAGCAGCTGATCAAGCGGCTGGGCGTCATCGGCGTGCATCCGTACTACGTGTACGTGCATGACCTCGTGAAAGGCGTTGAGGATCTGCGCACTACGGCGCAAACGGCGATCGATATTGAGAAGGGCGTGCGCGGCGCGACGGCGGGCTTCAATACGCCGACGTTCGTCGTCGACACGTTGGGCGGCGGCGGCAAACGGGACGTCCACAGCTACGACTTCTACGACCGCGAGACGGGAATCGCCGTCTTCCGCAGCCCGAACGTCGACCCGGATCGCCTGTTCTTCTTCTTTGACCCGATCGCTGGACTGTCCGACGAGGTCCGCGCGCGCTGGGCGGACCCGGTGGCGCGCGAACAAATGAAGGCGGACGCGGCGACCAAAGCCCGCGCTGTGGGCGGTTGGCGCTAGGAATCGCAGCTAAGCTTGCCAATCCGGTCACGGTCCAGCAGAATCGCGGCACGAGTTGGACGTGCGCAAGACGCGCGACGGCAATCGATCTTCGGAGACGCTGATGTCCGCAACGAGGCTGCAATTTCCCCTGCTGACGCCCGCTTCCGCGCGGCGCGGCATCGTTTTCGCCCTGCTGTGCGCGACTGCGGCGTTTGCCGTGCCGTCCCAGGCGTTCGCCGGCGGCCTGGATCTGCACTTTGAGCGGTTCATCGATCCGAACGCGGATACGCGCAACGAGATCGAAAACTCGTCCTACAAGCAGTTGATGCGCGAAGTCGGCATGGCGATGGGTCCCCGCATGGCCGGCCCCGCGGCGTCGGGCGGATCGCTCGGCATCGAAGCGTCCTATGAAGTCAGCGGCGTGGGCACCAACTCGACGGCCGACTACTGGACCAAGGCCGCCGGTTCGCCGCAGTCGATCGTCACGACCCAGCAGGTGCGCGTGCGCAAAGGCCTGCCGTACAGCATGCAGGTCGGCGCCGTCGTCACCGGCCTGAACAACTCCAACTTGACCGCCATCGGCATCGAACTCGGCTTCAACGTCACGGACGGCTACAAGAACATCCCGGACATCCTGATTCGCCCGTCGATCCACACCGTGCTCGGCAATTCGCAGATCGACATGTTCGTCGTCGGCACGGACCTCGCGGTCTCCAAGTCGTTCGGCATCGCCGGCATCCTCGCGATCCAGCCGTGGGTCTCGTACTCGCCGTCGTTCACCCACGTGAACACGCACCTTGTGAGCCTGTTCCCCAGCGACAAGTCGATTCGCCCCATCGTCGCGCGCCTGGCGCCTTTGGGCGACGCTTCGCACATCTCCGACGCCATCAGCCAGCGCGCCACCATCGGCGTGCGCGTCATCGTGACCCGCGTGCAGGTCGGCGCAGAGTTCATGCGCTCCTTCAGCGAAAGCCTGAGCATGTTCACCGGCAAGATCGGCGTCACGTTCTGACTTTTGCGCCTGAAGCTGGGTCCAGTTCCTCTGGACGGGCCGACGCGACAAAGACAAGGACGCCTCTGTACATGCGATTCGCCAGTTCTCAAGAAGCCGCCGATGCCATCCTCGCCGGCAACGTGCGCGCCGCTGCCCGCCTCATGCGCATGTTGGACGACCGCATCGACGGCGCCACCGACGTCCTGCGGCTCCTGTACCCGCACACCGGCCGCGCGATGGTGCTCGGCATCACCGGCAATCCGGGGTCGGGCAAATCGACGCTCACCGCGCGGCTGATCGGCCTCTACCGCAAGCAGGGCAAGCGTGTCGGCGTGCTGGCGATTGACCCATCCAGCCCCTTTTCCGGCGGCGCGATCCTCGGCGACCGCATCCGCATGATGGAATTTGCCAACGATCCGCAAGTCTTCATCCGCAGCCTCGCGACCCGCGGCGCGTTGGGCGGCCTGTCGCGCTCGACCAACGACATCGTGCACGTGCTGGACGCGATGGGCCACGACGTCGTGATCATCGAGACGGTCGGTGTCGGTCAGGATGAAATCGACATCGTGCGCACGGCGGACACGACGGTCGTGGTGCTGGTGCCGGGCCTGGGCGACGACATCCAGGCGATCAAGGCGGGCATCCTGGAGATTGCCGACATCTTTGTTGTGAACAAATCCGATCTGGACGGCGCCGATCGCGCGGTGGGCGACCTGCGCGGCCTGCAAACGCTGATGAGCGAGATGCCGGACTGGCTGCCGCCGATCGTCCGCACGGTTGCGGCGCGCAATGAAGGCGTGGACGCCCTGGCGCAGGCGATTGCCGAACACACGCAGTTCCTGCAGACAAGTCCGGCGAGCCAAGCGCGGGCGCAGAACCGCGCGGCGTTTGCGATTGGCGGACTGGTCCGCGAATCCGTGTGGCGCAGCGTGGACACGTGGCTGCGGCGTACCGATGCCGGGCGTGAACTCGTGGCGGAAGTGACCGCGCGGCGCGTGGATCCGTACCTGGCGGCGCAGACCGCGCTGGCGCAGACGTTGCCGAACAACCCGCAATTGCTGCCGTAGCCATCGAGAGGACCCATGGCGCGTCGTACCGTCAAGCCGCCCAAGGCGCCATCTGCCGCGTCGGCGCAACTGAACAGCGAGTCGGTCGAGCCGGCACATGTGGAACCGGAAGTGGCGGCGCCCGATCACGAGGGTTCGACCAACGAACCGCAACTGCATCTGTGGACGTTGATTCCCGTGGTGCTGGGCGTGCTCCTGGTGCTGACGGGACAAGGGCTGACCCAAGCGCCGACGGTGTTTCCGCTCGTGGCTGGGCTGGCGGATTATTTCGGCCTCGTGGCCGGGCTGCTGGCGGTCGTCGGCGTCGTTGCGGCGAAGCTGCGGCCCAACGTGGGGCCGCGCGACCTGCCCATCCTGAGTCTGACGGCCGCGGCGTGCCTCGCGCTCGTTGCGTTCCGCCTGCGCGAGTGCGCCTTTCCGCTGCTCTCCGTGCAGGCCACGGAGCCACTGCGCACGTCCCTGCAGGGCCTGACGCTGCCCGTCGCGACGGCCGTGGCGCTGGGTGGCGCGCTCGCTTTGACCACACCAAACGGCCGGACCGGGCGTGCGTGGCTGGCGCTCGGTACGGCGCTGCTGGCGGCGATGGTGCTTGTGCCGCAGGGTTGGCTCGGCCAGAGCGTCATGCCGTTGTGGGCAGCGATTGGCGGATTGACTGTGCCATCCACCACGGCCGAAGGCGTGCAAATGCACGCAGCGGGACTCGCCGGCAGCGGGATGGTGCTCGGCGCGGCGCTGCTCACGGGCATCGCGGTCTGGGCGCTGCTGCAGAAGGAGTTGTCGCGCGTTGTGTGGCTGGCGCTGACCGGCGGCCTCGCGGCGTTCCTCGTCGCCCAAGCGTGCGTGAGCGGCAATGCGGCGCACAGTTGCGCGGCCCTCGGCGCTTTGTTGCTGGCGAGTGGCGCCATTGGCCAAGCCGTCGTCCGCATTGCGCCGACGGAACGCGATGGCCGCGGCTGGTCGATGACGTGGGCAGGCATCGAGATCGTCGCCGTCGTTGGGCTTGTGGCGATTTGGCTGGTCCTCAAGGCCAACGGCACGCGCTATTCGACGACGGACGAGGCCCTGTACTACTACGCGGCGCGGCTGTGGACCGAAGGCAAGTGGCCGTATCGCGATTTCTTCTTCAGCCATCCGCCGCTGCACATTGCCGTGCCCGCGCTGGCCTACAAGCTGCTGGGCTACAACTTTCTCGTCGGCAAGTGGCTGTCGGTGCTGGCGTCGCTCGGCGCGGCAATCGCGACGTGGCGCATCGCCCGGCGACTCCTGGGCGTGCCGGCGGCCGTGCTCACGCTTGCCCTCAACCTCTTTGCCGCGGAGGTGCTACAGGCCTCCACCAACCTGACCGGCGTCAACCTGACCACATGCTGGATGATGTGGGGCGTCTGGGCCCTCCTGCGCAGCCGTTTCCTGCTGGGTGGCGCGCTGCTCGGTGCGGCCGCGGCGTCAGGCTTCTACGCGCTCGGGATGACCCTGGCGATGGTCGGCATGCTCGCCTTCCTGCCGCTGGGGACGCAGAAGGAGCTGTGGCGACGTTGGCTGGCACAGCCCGCGGTGCGCGTCCTGCTCGGCTTCCTCGGCGTCTGGGGCACCATTACGCTGCTGGGCTGGCTGCTGGCGGGCGACCACTACATCACCCAGGTTTT
This sequence comes from uncultured Myxococcales bacterium, assembly GCA_903842345.1. Taxonomy (GTDB): domain Bacteria; phylum Myxococcota_A; class UBA9042; order UBA9042; family UBA9042; genus CAIYBN01. Next base: position 52,032 of record CAIMLR010000003.1, on the reverse strand, counting down.
CTCCTACCACTTTGCCAAGAAAGCCAAGGTGGAAGGCTTCATGGCCATCAGCGGCGGTCCGCCCGCGTGGCTCAACAACCTGTTCCTGATGCTGACCGAGGCCAAGGACTTCACCATCGTCCTCTACTACCACGCCGTCCATCTGTGGCTCGCGCTGCTGGCCCCCTTGGGCGTTGGCCTGCACATCTGGCTGCAATCACGGCGCGCGAATCCACCGCGCAAACCGCACGAGCCGTCACCTTGGCGCGCGCTCTGGAACCCGCGGACGTGGTGGCAATCGCCGGAGCCGGGCCACCGCATGGTGTTGTGGGTGGCGACGCTGGCGATGGTCGGCGAATTTGGCCAATTCAAGGAGCGCTACGATTTCTACTGGGCGTTGATCCTGCCGCTGCTGTCGATCTGCGCGGCGATGACGCTGCACACGCTGGGCGAACTGGCTTCCGTGGCCGTGCGCGCGCATCTGGCGCAGTTGGACAAGCACGCCGGGACTGCGGGGATCGCGGCGCTGGTGCTCGCGGCGCTCGCGCTGGTGGCGATTCCGGTGAACAACGCCGCGAACATCAAGGCTTATCCGTCCGAGTTCAAAAAGGTCAACGACTCCAAGGGCGTCGGGGAGCAGTTGACCTTTGAGTGGCTCGACCCACCGGGACCGCCGTGGCTGGGGCAACTGACGCGCGCCGCGTTCTGGGGCGAGGGGCGGTTGCGCGGCAACATCGAGACCGGCGTGCACCACTACTTGTGGAACAAGAAGCGCTGGTATTCGACGGCGGAGGAGATGGCGACATGGATTCACGACCATACCAAGCCGAACGAGACAATCACTGGGGCAAGCGACTACGCGCCGCTGCTCGCCTTGCTGTCGGGGCGGCGGCTGGCGGGCGATCAGGTCGACACCAATTCCAAGGTCTTTGACACCGGCGCAGCGCGACTGGAAACCTTCTGGGACGCGGCGTGCAAGGACAACCTGAAGTACATCGTCGTCGCGCCGATGAGCTATTTTGCCGTGGCCCAGCTGCCGAAACGCGCGACGATCATGCAGCACTTCCAGCAGGAGAAGGTCTTTCACGACCCGAAGCTCAAGCACTGGAAGGATCTGGAGATGGAACTCTGGGTGCGCAAGAGTGACGAACCGTGCAAGTTTGAAGGTAAGCGCGGGGTTGGGCCCAATCTGGAAGCGACCGATTGAGCAGCGGTGCCGGTTTTTTTCGCCCGCGCCGCGGCAAAATCCGCGAATACACGAATACCTGATTGAGGACGAGCTGGGTCCTCCTCCTGCAGACCAACCGCGCGTACGGGCGGCGAGGCTGCGGAGCCACAGCTTGGCTCTGGGACGGACCGTGACGCAAGTCACGCGCTCCAACACGGAGGGGCGGACGCGGCGCAAGCCGCGGGGCCGCGGGCAACGACGACGCTGAAAGGTGCCGCCGGCGCCCCAGGTGGTGGTGTGCCCGGCGTCAGCCGGCGCACAGTGGGGGAGGCGTTTTGCTGGGCCGCGTGGAGGCCCAGCGCGAAGGGAGAACTGCGCGCGGAGCGATGGCGCCCCTCGGCTTGCCGTTTCCTACTTGCAGGTCGCGAGGAACACCGGCTGAACGCGCGGGACCTTGCAGCCTTCCACATCGCAACGCAACGCAACGCCGTTCATGGCTTCAAGCAGTTGCTTGTACGTCGCAGTTTCCGGGACCGCGATGACAATCGACGTCGCCTGCGCATCGCCCCACGCCTCCAGCCGGCCGCCTTCGCCATCGCTTGGCGCGGCCTGATCGCCGATCAATTCGCCCTTGCCAGAAATCCGCGCGGCGTGAACAAGCTTGCCGTCGTTGAACACAATCGACTGGAACGCCTTGGCCTCGTACGGGTCCTTGCCCACCGTCGCCCAAGCGAGGCACTTCCAGGTCTTCTTGTCGAGCGAAAAGCTGAACGGCACCGTCTTGTTCGGCGTCGCATCGACGTGGTTCTTCTTGTCGCCCGCCGCCGCGACCGGGAGGATGGAAATCTGGTAGCCCGCACGCCGATTCGAACCGTCGCCACGCCGCCGACCAACGAGCCACGCCGACGTCCATTCCTTGGCATGCTCACCAACGATCGTCGCGCGGAGCGCGGCTTCCAGATAGCGCATCGGCACATCCGCCAGCGTGACCAGCAAAATATTGGATTGATTGTACTGCGACTGCGTCGTCGACCGCACTGCCTCGACCAGCTTGCCAATGTCCTCGGACAGCTTCGCATCCGGCGCCCAATCGGGCTTCCAGCCGTCCTCCGGCTTGCGCAGCTGGTTGTCCATCAGATTGACGCCCTTGTCCGTGATGGTCAGCACCGCATTGCCGCCCAGTGGCGCCGCAAAGGTCGACCGAATGCCCGGGAAAACCGGATACTCCTCAAACTTCGGCACCTTCGCCGCTTTTTCCTTGTACTTGACGGCAAAGCGGTCAAGCAGCGGATTCCACGGGCTGGTCGGGAACTTCTGCTTGTACGCCTCGATCTGGGCGATGACGCCCTCGTAGTACCGCTTCTGCACCTGCGTCGGGCGCTCTTCCATCGGAATGTCTTTGCAGTAGTCGCCCAGCTTGTTGCCGCAAACCCAGTTGACTTCGTCTTCGTAAATGCCGGTCTTGGGATTGAAATCAAAGACAAACTTCCAGTACGTGAAGAACCGCAACACGCGGTCATCCCGGCGATCGGCGTCAAACAGCGTCCAGGAGCGCGCCAGCTCCGCCGCGTGGAACATCAGCCGCTCAAACTCCATGTCCGCCTCCCAAGGCGTACCCTCAGAAAGCCGACGCGCCGTCGCCAGCGTGTTCCAATACTCGTTCGGCTCCAGCTTCTCGTCCTGATAGTACGCCCGCGCCGCTTCCGCCCACTTGGCCAGCGCCTCAGCCTGCTCCGCGACGGGCGTGTTCTCGACCGCAGTCGCCGCCTTTCGCAGTTCATTGGCGGGTGAAATCGCCACCCCCTTCTTGACCCAAGCCAGCCAAGGATGCTCATCCCCAGTCATTTCATCGCCCTCGGGCAAAGTGGCCATGATGCGTTTGCGGCGCATTTCCATGACGTCCGCGACGCCGGTCGCAGCCGCTTCACTCTTGGCAGCAGATTTCTTCTTCTTGGGCTCGTTCGCACACGCCGGCAGGAGCGTCACGAGCAACAGGGAGGCGAGGAAAGACCGGAGCGAGTTCGAACGCAGCATGACGACCCAGAAATGCACCACCAAGGTGCGCAAGGAGCCGCGATTGTGGCAGGACCGCAGCCAAGCGACAAGCGGGGCATCGCGGGCAATGCGCGCGGGGCCGAGTCAGCGCGTCCTCCCAGCAACGCCCAGTGCCTACCGCCACCCCAGCAATGCGCGCAGCACAGAGCCGCCCATCCCCCAGGGAGCCCAGTGCCAAAGCGCCTTCCCAGCGATGCGCGAAGCGCAGAGCCACGAATCTCCCAGCAAGCCAAATGCCAAAGCACCTCGCCAGCGATGCGTGAAGCGCAGAGCCGTCCATCTTCCCGCCGTTCAGCCACCCTCGCGCGGCCACCACCGGACCTTCGCGGGCGTGCATGGCCGGGTCCGCGCCTCAGCGCGCCGGCCGCCTGCGCAAGCCACTCACCGCGCGACCTTCCCCATGCGGCCCCATGCCGGGGCGAGGACCGCGCGCAGCGCGACCGCAGCCCACCCCACGCACCTCCACCTTCCCCACCAACAGGTGCCCGAGCCAAGGAAAGGGGAGTCCGAGGGGAAAACCTGCCGCAGGCTGGTTTTCTCCTCGGATCGCGAAAGAAGAACCAGCTCTATCCGTCAAAACAAGCGCGCGTATCCCAAGCCCGCGCCGCAGGCGCATCGCCGGGGGGCACCCCATCGCTCCGCCGCAGTGGTCTGTGCTTCACGGCTAGCGCCGCAGGCGCATCGCCGCGGGCCACCCCGTCGCACCCTCGCACGGGTCTGTGCCTCAAGGCTCGCGCCGCAGGCGCATCGCCAAGCGAACCCGCCGCCTACTGCCCAACACCCATCCGTGCCAGGACATCGCGGTTCTTCACCGCCGCCTCGCACCCGGGGCATCGCTGCGCCGCCATCGCAAACGCCTGCGCCGCGGCCGGCAAGTCCCCCAACCGCAGGTGCGCTATCCCCAAATTGTACCAAGCTGACCACCCGGCCCCGCGCACCGTCAGCCCCGCCAGCAGGTCCCGCGCCAGCTGCGGTTGCTTGGCATACAGCTGCGCGGCGCCCCAGACTTCCGTCACCAGCGGGTCGGCTGGGTCGCGCTTCGCCGCCTCCGACGCGTCGCGCAGCCCCGTCGCCAAGTCCGGCGGATTCGCGTGGAGCGCCGCCTGCGCCCGAAGCGCCAGCACCAGCGGCGTCACAGCATCGCCTTCCAATCGCGCCAGCACCTTCTGCGTCTGCGGCCACTGCTCACGCCGAGCCGCCAGCAGCGCTTGCAGCAGCCATTTCTCCTTGCCATCCAGCGCCAGCTCCACCAGCTCTTCGGCGCGCTGCCAATCCCCGACGTTCCACGCCAGCGTCGCCTTCCGGAGGTGATCCTGCGGCGTCATCGGCGCCAGCGCCTTGGCTTCCCGCCACGCCGACTGCCACTGCTTCTCGGCCATCAGGACGGCCAGCTGCGCTTGATGGTAGGCCGCGACCGTGTCGTCCTGATCGTCCGCCTTCAGCGCGCCAGCCGCCAGCCGCGTCCGCGCCAGCGCCACGTCGCCTTGCCACAGCGCCCACATCGCGGCAAAAGCCGCCACGCGCGCATCGGACGCCTCGCTCTTGACGAGCTTGTCCAGCAGCTCCTGGGCATCCGCGCGGCGCTCCGGCACTGCGGACATCAGCCGAATCCGGTTCAGCATCGCACCGGTGTACTTGCCCAGTCGGCTCGTCGCATCGGTGTACTTGCGCAACGCCAACGTCGACTCGCCCTTTTGCTCCAGCGCCCAACCGTCGCGCCACGCGTCTACGGAGCGCGACGCGGTGCAACTCGCCGTCATGGCGAACAGCACGCCAACAGCCAAAGCCTGAATCCGTCTCGTCATTTCTCGCCTCGTCCGGGCCGCAAATGCGCCAGCGCCTGCAGCGCAAAATGGCCAACTGACGCCAGCGTCGCCCGCGGGTCATCCCATGCCATCACCGCATCCGTCTGCGCCCACGCTTCCTGCCGGAGGGCGTTCAGCACGGCCGGCACCCCGCCCGCCTGACCCAGCGCCACAACGTCGCGCAGCCCATACGTCCACGCCACACCGTTGACCTGCGGCGCAATCGGCGTCTGCGGCACGCCGGCCAATTCTTCCACGTGCGCCTGAATCAGGTGCGTTCCCGCGGCGCGACACAGGTCGTACCACAACGTTGGCCGCGGGTTGATTTCAATCAGGCGCCACCGGTTCGTCCGTTCGTCGCGCTTGAATTCCGTCCCGCACAGGCCGCGGTAATCGAGCGCCGCCACCACGTCTGCGGACAGTTTTGCGACTTCCGGCAGCTCCTCCGTCACCACGCGCGAACCCGAGCCAAACTGGCGCGGAAACTGGCGAATCTTGCGCGCCGTCAGCACGTGGCGGACCCGCCCAGTCTCATCCGTCCACACCGCACCCACGCCGAGGTTGCTTTCCGGCCCCGGCACCAGCTCCTGCAGCACCACCGCGGACGGATCCCCGACGATGTGCGTCATCGCGTGCTCCAGTTCCGCCAGCGTCGTCGGCACCAGCAGCTTCTGGCCGCTCAACCGATCGCGCCACTTGTGGCCTGCCCGCGGTTTGACGATGCACGGCAGCCCCACGTCCTGGGCAAACGCGCGCACATCGGCCATCGAGGCCGGCTGGAACGTCACCGGCACGTCGATGTTCAGCGCGCGGCAGCGTTGGGCAAACGCCGACTTGTCCAACAGCATCCCCGCGCGCGCTTGCGTATAGCCCGCGGACACGCGGACGTGCGGCAACAGGCGGTCGCGCTGGGCAATGACCCACTCGCACGCGTCGTCCGCGGCGGGCACCAGCACCACGGGGTGATCCTGACGGCTGGCGAACTGCGCCAGGTCGTCGGCCAGCTGCGCGTCAAGCAGACGGTTGCTGAATTCCGGCAGCAAGTGCACATGGCGGCTGTAGCGCCCCGGTCGCGAACGGTCTGCGTCAATCCCGATGACCGGACCGAGCGGCGACACGTCGCGCGCCACCGCAAGGCCCGTGCCCGTCAGGGAAACCGCGATCGTGGTGAGCAGGTTGGGATGGCTGTGGCCCATGGTCAGAGACTGCTCCAAACGCGTCAGTTGGGCAAATCATCGGGTGTGCGGATGCGGCCCGCGGCTTCGTCTTCGCTGACGCCATCGCGTTCCGTGGCGTCGGGGCCGACGGGCACGCGGTAGCTCTCGCTCAACCAGTCGCCGAGGTCGATCAGCCGGCAGCGTTCGCTGCAGAACGGGAATGCCTTGTTTTCGGCACGCGGCGCGCTGGGCTTCTTGCAGGTGGGGCAGGCGATAGTCATAGCATCACTCGTAGTTCAGGGCATCGACGACCGGCACGCGGGCCGCCACTCTGGCCGGATAGATCGCCGCCAGCACGCCGACGACGACGAGCGCGGACGCGTACAGGAGCGCGAGATGCACGGGGAAATTCAGCGGCACATCCCAGCCCGTGTCCTGGGCATTGACGACCTTGAGGATAATCAGCCCATTGACGGTACCCACGACGATGCCGATCGCCGCGCCGATGAGCGCCAGAATCAGCGACTCCGTCAGGATCACCCGCACCAGTTGGTTGCGCTTCATGCCGACGGCGCGCAGCACGCCGATTTCGCGCATCCGGTCGAGGATCGCCGTCAGCAGCGTATTCACGACTGACAGCAGCGAAATGAAGATGGTCACAAGCTCCAGGGCGCGCGTGATGCTGAACAGCCGGTCGATCATCTGGCCAATCTCGTCGCGAAACTCGGCATTCGTCAACGCGAACAGGCGATATTTCTTGCCCCACTTGGCCAGCACCTGCTCGCGCACGACCTTCGGATCGACGCCCGGCTTCATGTACGGCTCAAACGTGTCGACCTTGTCGTCATCCCAATGCTTCAGGTAGAGCGCGCGGTCCATGAACACCGCGCCCTGGTCGCTGGAATAGTCGCGCATCGCCGCGAGCACCGGGAATTCCACAAGCCCGTGCGCGGTCTGCAGGCCAATCGTCTCGCCCGGATTGGTGCCAAAACGGTGGGAAAGCGTCTCGGAAATGACGACGCCCTCGCCCGCGGTCAGCCGCGAGGTCACGGTCTTGCAGTCGCCGGCGCAGCGGGAAATGGGCCACGCGGACGTGTGCTGAAAGCGAATCTTGGTCTGCAGGCTGAGCAGCAGCACACGGGAACTCTTGAAATCGACGTTGCGCAGCCGGACTGTGTCCACGGACGCGACGCCGGGCAGCTTGGCGATCTCCGCCGCGAGCGCGAAGTCGACCGGCTGGTTCTTGATGCCGCCCATGTTGGCGTTGGACGTGATGAACAAATCCGCCGGCACGGTCTGCTCAATCCACGTCTGGATGCTGTGGCGAAAGCTCGTCGTCAGGATCGCGCTGCCCATCACCATCGACAGCCCGACCATCAGCGAGGCAACCGTGACCGCCGACTTGTTGGCGCCACGCGTCACGTTGTCCGCCGCCAGCCGCCCTTCGATGCCGCCAAAACGCGTCGCCAGCGGCCCGAGCACGCGCGTGAGCAGCAGCATCAGCCAGCGCGACAGCAGCGTCGTTCCGAGCACGATCAGGAACATCGCCATGAGGCCAAAAACCGGAAAGCCGCCGATCGGTGGCCCCTGCGCAACAAGCGGGGCGAGCGCGTAACACCCCAGCGCGCCAAACTCGCGCGCTTCCCAGCGCAAGGTCGGAACGCCGCGGAAGTCGAACGCAACGGTGCGGATCGTGTCCACCGGCGACAGCCGGCTCGCCTGCCACGCCGGCAGCAGCGACGCCAGCCCGGAAGACACCGTGCCCAGCAGCAGGCCAAAGAACATCGTGCTCCAGGCCACGCGGGTTTCCTGAATGTGCACGCGCAGGTACAGATCGGTGACCGACTGCGCCGACGTTTCCATCATGCCGCGCGCCAGCACCCCGCCCAACGCCAGACCCAGCAGCGACCCGCCGAGGCCAAAGAGCAGCCCTTCCACCGTGAACAGCGCGACGATCTGCCGCCGCGTCGCGCCCGCCGCCCGCAGGATGCCGATCTCCGAGCGCCGCTGCGCCACCGTAATCGACAGCGTGTGGTAGATGAGGAACATCCCCACGATCAGCGCCACGCCCGCGCCGATCGCCAGCGCCAGCTTGAAGGACTTCAGCAGTTGTTCCTGCCGCGCCTGCCGCTTGCCCGGCCTCTCGACGTCGTACTCCTGCCCCACCGCGCGCTTGAGCGCCGCGACTGCGCGCGCCACTTCACCGGGCTGCTTCGCGTCGTCCAACGCGATGTCCAGCCGATCGACGCGGCGCTTGAGGCCAAAAACCTCCTGCGCGTCGACGTAATCCATGATCGCCAGATTGCCGCCCATCGCCTTCTGCGGCCCCTTGGCTTCGACGATCGAGAACGCGGTGAACGTCTGCCGGCCCACCGGCGTCAGCAGCTCAATCGTGCCGCCCTTCTGCAAGTGATGCTTGGCGGCGAATTCCGTCGTCACGACGAGCTGCCGCGGCTGATCGAGCATGGCGAAAGGATCGTCGGCAAACTCGTCGTCGTTCTTGGGCTTGTCCGGCGCGGCTGGCCGCTTCAGCGCCGCGGCGTCCAGCTGGTACAAATGCTGCAGCGCCTTGGGATCTTCCGTGAAATTGATGCCGAGGATCGCCAGGGTCTCGCCCGTGCCATCCGCCAGATCCAGCGTCCGCTCGATGACCGGCGTCGCGTATTTCACGCCCGGCACTTCCAGCGCCTTGTCGACGAGCATCTCGTCCAGGCCGGTATCACCGCCGCGCACTTCCAGATCGACGCGGCCGCTGATGCGGTCCAGCGTGTCGGAAAACGAGCCGACGATGCCCGCATTGACCGTGACGACCGCGACGAGCACGGCGACGCCAAGGGAGATGCCGACGGCCGTCATCGCCGCGCGCAGCTTGTGCTCGGTCAGGCGCCTGAGGGAAATCGGCCGGAGGAGCGTCAACATGGCGCCTTTGTTGCGCAGGTGGACCGCGCGCGCGAGGTTGCCACGGTAGCCGCGGGCGCGGGTATTTTCAATCGCCGGTCAGGAATCGCGCGCAAGGTCCTCGTACAGCTTGCGCTCGCGGTCGGTCAGCTTGCGCGGCACAACGACCCGCACGTGGGCGAACTGGTCGCCCCGGCCCGCGCCCTGCAAATGCGGCACGCCCTTGCCGCGGATCCGCACCTGCTCGCCCGGCTGGATGCCCGGCGGCAGCTTGACCTTCTCATCGCCGCCATCGATCAGCGGCACAGACACCACGCCGCCCAGGACGGCGCGCACCACGTCGACGTCGATCTCACAGTGCAGATCGTCGCCGTCGCGCTGGAACACGTCATCGGGCTGGACTGCCAGCACCACGTAGAGATCGCCCGGCTGCTGGCCCGCCTGGCCGCGCTCGCCCTCGCCCGAGACGCGCAAGCGCGTGCCTGAGTCCACGCCTGCGGGAATCTTGACGGTGACTTTCTTCTCGATGCGCTGTTGCCCGGCGCCGCCACACGTGGCGCAGCGGTTGGCGGGCTTGACGGTGCGCCCCTGGCCCTGGCACTGCGGGCACGTGACGGCGAAGACAAACGGGCCTTGTTGATGGCCGACCTGACCGCGTCCGCCGCACTGGCCGCACTGTTCGGGCGCGGTTCCCACCTTGGCGCCGCTGCCGGAGCACGTGCCACAGGGGTCGACCCGCGGGACGTTGATCTCGCGTTTGACGCCCTCGACCGCCTCGCGCAGGGTCAAGCCGAGGTCGAACCGCAAGTCGCCGCCGCGCGCCGGCCGTTTGGCACCGCCACGCCGTCCGCCAAAAATATCCCCAAAGATATCGCCAAAATGGCTGAACATGTCGTCCATGTTGCCGGGACCGCCGCCGCCGCCACCGCGTCCCGATTCAAACGCGGCATGGCCGTAGCGATCGTACGCAGCGCGCTTCTGCGCATCGGAGAGCACGTCGTACGCCTCCGCGCACTGCTTGAACATCTCCTCCGCGTGCGCGTCGCCCGGGTTGCGGTCCGGGTGGTACTGCATCGCCGCTTTGCGAAAGGCTTTTTTGAGATCACCCTCGTTGACGTCCTTGGGCACGCCGAGCAGTTCATAGAAATCAGTCTTGGCCATGCTGGCATTCCTCAGGGTCGGACAAATTCTGGCAGGAATAGACGGGTGCAATCACGGCTATCGGAACCGCGTCGCCAGTTAAGGGCCAAACCGCCTGCTGTCAAGCGCGGTACAGCGAAAACTGTGGCGAAGCATGGAGGTGCCGGGTAGGCCTTGCACATTTCGCGCCAACCCAATCACCTTTTTGCGCGCGATCTGACAATTCCCTGACAACGGCGCTTACATTCGCTTGTCGCCCTCCGGTCCCGCCGGTACAATCGCGCTGCCCGTTTGTCAGCGCAGCGGCTACCCGCCGAACCCCGCCTGACGGACGACTACGCGGAGCGCATGGAGTTCAAACAGGGTCTCCAGCTTGGACAGCGGCTTGAACAGCGGCTTGTCATGACGCAGCAACTGCAACAGGCGATTCGCCTGCTGCAATTGTCGCGGACTGAGCTGATGGAAGCCGTTGGCGACGCGCTCAACGAGAACCCGCTGTTGGAAGAGGAAATGCAGACGGAGACGTCGCAGGACCCGCTGCCTTCCGCGCTGACGGGCGGCGAAGCGCCGGTGACGGACATCGAGGCGCCGCCGACGCGCGATGAACGCAATGAAATCGACTGGCAGCAGTACTTTACCGACCTCGCGCGCGGCCCGAGTGAGGGCGGCGGCGCGTTTCGCGATGGCGAGGACGAAGAGCGCCCGGCGCTGTCCCAAACGCTGACGCGGGCGTCCACGCTGCCGGAGTTCCTGGAAGAGCAGATCGCGTCGACGACGCTGGCGGCCGCGGATCGGCAGCTGGTGGAGGAGATCATCGGCAATCTGGACGACGATGGCTACTTCCGGCCCACGCGCCTGGACATCCTGGGCGGGACGGACACGGTGCGGCGGCAGCTGGCCAAGCTCGCGGAGTCCCAAGGCATTGAGAAGGCCGAGGCCAAGGGCAAGCTGACGCTGTACTGGCTGACCGACGACGAGGTCGCGGCATGGCAGAAGGACGCGGAGAGCCGGGGGTGCAAGACGGAAGCGCTGTACGGCAACTCGCTGCGGGCGCTGGCGGCGTCCAACGGCGTGGACGTCGCGGAAGTGACGCGCGTGCTGGGCATCATCCGCAGCCTCGATCCGAACGGCGTGGCGAGCCGCGACCTGCGCGAGTGCCTGCTGACCCAGGCGCTGTCCCGGCATCCCAAGGAACTGCGGCTGCACAAGCTGATTGAGGTCGGACTGCCGTACATCGAGGCGCGCGATCACGCGGGACTGCGGCGCGATCTGCGGCTGCGGCCCAACGAGGAGCAGCGGCTGATGGGGCTGCTGGCTTCCCTGGAGCCGCGACCGGGTCGACATTTCATTGGCGAAACGGCACGTTACATCACGCCGGACGTCTACGTGTACAAGCTCGGCGAGGACTACACGGTCGTGCTAAACGAGGACGGGCTGCCGCGGCTGCGCGTGTCCAACTTCTACAAGCAGGCGCTCTCGGGCGAAGGCGATACGGAAGCCAAGGAATACCTTCAGGAAAAGATGCGGGCGGCGACGTGGATGATCCGCTCGATCCACCAGCGGCAGTCGACGATTCAGCGGGTGACCGAGTCGATCATGCGCTTTCAGCGGCCGTTCCTCGATCGCGGCGTGGAGAAGCTGCGGCCGCTGGTGCTGCGGGAAGTGGCGGAGGACGTGGGACTCCACGAGTCGACCGTGTCCCGCGTGACGACCGCGAAGTATGTCCACACGCCGCAAGGGATTTTTGAGCTGAAGTTCTTCTTTGGTGCGGGCGTGCCGTCCGGCGATGGCAGCGACGTGGCGTCCGAGGCGGTGAAGAGCGCGATCAAGCGGTTCATCGATCACGAACAGCCGAGTTCGCCGCTGTCCGATCAGGAAATCGTGGAAATGCTTCACGGCGACTGGGATCGCGGCAAGATGCTGGCGCGGCTCTCGTGTACGGAGACGCAGCTGGAGGCGCTGAAGCCGCGCGAGACCATGACAGTGGCGCGGCGAACGGTCGCCAAATATCGAGAAGCGTTGAATATTCCGCCGTCGTCGCAACGGCGCAAGCAATACTGACCAACGCCCGCAAGGCGAGCGGCAGGAGCAGACCATGGCCAGCAACGCCCGATTCGTCATCGTGACCGGCATCAGCGGTTCTGGACGTTCGACGTGCCTGCATGCGCTGGAGGACCTCGGCTTCTACTGCGTCGACAACCTGCCGACCGCGCTCCTGCCCGCGCTTGAGACCATGATGGCCGAGCGGCTGACGGCGACGCCGGTCGCGGTGGGCATCGACATCCGCGCGGGCGAGCTGCTCGGCGATCTCGACACGGCCATTGGCGCGCTCAAGACCCACGGCGTGCAAGCGGAACTGCTGTTCCTGGACTGCGCGGACGACATCCTGATCCGGCGTTTTGCCGAGACGCGGCGCAAGCATCCAATTTGGCGCGCAGGCACGGTCAGCGAGGCCATCCGGTTCGAGCGCGACCACATGATGCCGGTGCGCGAGCGCGCGACGATGGTCGTCGACACGTCCGAGCTCAATATCCACCAGCTGAAACGCCACATCCAACGCATCTTTGACCCGGAGTTTTCGGCGGATGTGCGGCTGATCGTGTCGATGCAGTCGTTCGGTTTCAAGCACGGCCTGCCGCGCGACGCCGACTACGTTTTTGACGTGCGCTACGTCGACAATCCGTACTTTGTGCCGGCGCTCTCGCCGATGTCCGGCCTGGACCTGCCCGTCCGGCAGTTCGTGATGGAGCGCGGCGGCAGTCACGCGCTGGAGCGCATGAACTACCTGCTGGACTACGTGCTTCCGCTGCATGCCCAGGAGGGCCGCGCGATGGTCAGCGTCGCCATGGGCTGCACCGGCGGACAGCATCGCAGCGTCGCGCTCGCTGAAGCCATGGGCGAGCACATCCGCGCGATGCGCCTCGGCCGCGTAACGGTCAGCCACCGCGACTTGAAGCAAAAGGCCTGATGTCCCGCTTCCTTGCCCACGCGATCCTGCTCGCCATTTTGGCGGCGCTCGTCGCCTGTTCAGAGAGCGCGCCGCAGCGGAAGAAGCGCCGCAGCGTCGATCGCATGGTCTTTCGCGACGCACCGGAAGAAAACGCCTACGAGCAGATCCCGTTGCCGCCCCAGCGCGTGCGCGTGCAAGGCCGCTCGCACACAGCGACCGTGGGCAACGTCGCGGGCGCGCCGCTGTTCCAGATGCCCGCGCCCCTTTGCCAGCCGCGCAAGGACCAGGCGTCGCGCTCGCTGGGGCCGACGACCGACGGCCAATTGCAGGACGGCTGTCACATTCCCAGCCAAGGTCCCGGCTACATCGCGGTCAGCCCGAACGCGTTTGGCACCGACAACACGGTCGCGCTGCTGGAGATGGCGGCGGCGCAGGTGAACCGACAGTTCCAGGGCGTCCCGGCGATCGTGATCGGCGCGATCTCCGCGGATGGCGGCGGTTTTCTGAAACCGCACAAGTCGCATCAATCGGGGCGGGACGTGGACATCGCGTACATGCGCACGACCCGCGGCCAACCGAAGCGATTTGAGCTGACCGACGTGAGCAACCTGGACGCCGAGCGGACCTGGGCGTTCCTCGAAGCGCTGCTGAGCACGGGCGAAGTCGGCTGGGTCTTCATGGACTACGAGATCCAGGCGATCCTGTACGAAGCGCTCCTGGACAACGGCTGGACCGAGCAGGCGCTCGCGCCGATCTTCCAGTACCCCGCCGGCGCAACCATACCCCGCGGCGTCATCCGCCACGCGACGGGCCACGCCGACCATTTTCACGTCCGTTTTCGCTGCCCGGAAGGCGACAAGCCCGACTGCATCGACTGACCGCGTTCACAAGTCGCCATTTCTTGTAGTCTGCCGACCGGACCTGTATCGTAAATCGACTCGGGGAGGAGTCTTTCATGCAAAATCGCAAATTCGTTCGTTTGGATAAGGGTTTGCTGCGGATCGCCGCAGCTTGTGGAATCGCGCTTCTTGGTCTCGCGGCGTCCGGCTGCTCAACGACAACCGGCGACGGCGGCGGTGGCGGGGTGCTGACCGGCGACACAACCGGCGGCGACGGCTCGCTCTCGGCTGACACCGGCGCGGGCGGGGACACGGCCGCCGTTGACGTCATCGTGCCGACGGACACCGTCAAGGTTGACAGCAGCGGCGGGACGGACGTCCCGGCTGACGCGATTGCCGACACCGGTCCAGGTGACACTGGCCCGGCTGACACTGGCCCAACGGACACAGGCCCAATCGACAGCGGCGCCACGGACACGGCGAGCAGCGGCCCGGTATGGGGCACCGACGACAAGAGCGGCAGCGTCCAGAAGCTGACCAAGCTGACGTTTGGCGCAAAGACCGAAGGCTGCGACTTGAACGGCGACGGCAAGGTCGACAACTCATTGTCCGGCCTCTCCAGCTTCGCCGCCAAGCCGCTGCAGGACGCGCTGGACAACGACAAGCTGGACATGCTGTTTGACCCGAAGGCGTACAACACCAGCGGCACGCCGTTCCTGTTCAACGTGCTGCTGGGCGATCCGGCGGCGGGCAGCACCTGCAAGAACCCGTCGGCGGGCTGCAGCTACACCGTCAAGGCGTCGTCGTACACCAACAAGACGTGTGACGCGACGAGCTGCGCGTCGCTGGTCAGCTTCCCGGCGGCGACGGTCACGGGCTCGACGCTGGAAGCCAAGGCGGACAAGTTCATCATTACGCTGTCGCTCAGCGGTGCGCCGCTCGTGTTGACGATCTCCAAGCCGGAGCTCAAGGGCACGGTTGCCGACAGCACGAGTTGGAAGACGACGACAAACGGCATCCTGTGCGGCTACGTCACCGACGCCGACCTGAACGCGGCGATCGACGCGGCTCCGGACTCAGCGTTCGCGAGCATCGGCGGCAAGGGCACGGTCAAGATGCTGCTGCCGACCTTGGCGCCGTCCGACATCGCCTCGACGCCGGGCGGTCCGAAAGACGCCAAGTCGCTGGGGATGAAGCTGGAGACGGTCAGCGCGACGATTACCGGGCTGACGCCGTAACCGCAGGCTAGAACGGCTTTGGCACGCGCGCCCAGCTCGTCGAATTCGACCGGAAGCTGAGCAGAAGCAGCGCCTGGCTGTCCGCCATCGACATTTCCGGCTGTTTGGGGCCAAACCACATCCACCGCAGGTTGTAGCGCGCCGTCAGCCAGATGCCCCAGCCCTTGTTGCGCGGGCTGATTGGGAAGTCTGCGCCACCGCCCACGTACACGTTTGGCTGCCATTCCGCGTGCTCAGCGCCCTGCGTGACGTGGATCTGAGCGAGCGCGTCCGCGCCCGTGAGCGTCGCGCGCACGACCGAGGCGCCCACGTAGCCGTGGATCCCGGAGAACACGTCGTTCCACCAGTCGTTGAAGACGATGATCGGAAAGCCCGGATGTGTGCCGACCTGAAATCCGACCTCGCTGCGGGTCAAACCGGCGCCGCTCGTGCCGCCGTGGGTCACGCGCTCAAAACCGAGCTCGGCGTCCACAAACTGCGAAATGGCACTCACGCGCGCGGCTACGCGAAAGCCGACGCCTTGCGGATCAACCAATGCCGGGGAATGGTTCAACCAATTCATCGCCGGTCCAATCATCACGCTCGTCTGATTGCCGTCCCACAAATGCGGCTCCGGCGGCGGCGGCGGCGGTTCCGGCGGCGCGGTGACAAGCGGCGGCCGATCGCCCGGATCGACCAACGGCGCGTCAGGCGTCTCCGCCCACGCGGAGGAAGCCAGCAGGCTGGCCAGCAATGTCGCGCGAACCCAACGTGTCATGGCGCCCGCGCCCCCTTCATCGGCAGGCCATGGCCCGGCATGAGGAGGCGCTTGCGGTAGTCGGCGTAATCAAAGCGCGGCGAGTGCACTGCGGTGTGGCAGGTCGCGCAGATCGTGGAATCCGGCTGGGCGATGATGTGCGAGTTGGCCCCGCGCGTCGGCGCCTTGACGTGCAGCGATCCGGGACCGTGACAGCCTTCGCAGCCGACGTCCGTGAAACCGTTCAGATGCGCGAGGTTGGAGCCGCCCGGCTGGCCAAAACCCGTCACGTGGCACGAGACACAATCCAGATCCTGGGTCTTCTTGGCTTTCTCCAGCGACTTCCACGCCTGCTGGTGCATGTCCACAGCCTGGAATCCCGCCGCGTCGTCGTGGCATTCCATGCACGCTTTTTGGCCGACGTAGCCGGCCTGCCCCGGCTTGGGCACCGGCACTTCGCCCGCGGCCTTCAAGTTGGCATCGGCGACGCGGGCGTCGTACTCCTCCACGATCTTGGCCACCTCCGGATCCGCCGGCATCGACCACGGCAGGCCAATCGGCCGAAACGCCGCAAGCGCGCCCGCGGGCAGCGGCTTGTTCTGCGCCAACTTCGCGGCATCCAAGCGCAGCTTCATGTCCGCCAACCGCGCCTCAAAGAACGGCAGCGCCTTCTGGTTGGCAACCGTCGACCGCGCCTTGATGTCCGCCAGCGTCTTCGCCAGCGTGGCAATGCGCTCCTGCAGGTCGTTGGTCACGCCGGGAATCGCTTCACTGACCTCTTTCCACGCGTGATCCTGGCCGCTCGGCGCCAGCGTCAACGCGCTGATCCACGCGCCATGCCGCGCCGCGTGGACCATCAGCGTGTCGCCCTCGCGCTCCAAATCGAGCTCCGGCTCGACCTTCTCGTCCAACTGCCCCACCACCATCACGTCGATGCCGGGCACCGACCGCGCCAGCTTGCGCGAGCCGCGCAGCCCGAGGTTGGACAGCACGACGACGACTTTGACGCCCTGACTCCGCAGGCGCACCACCTCATCCTGCACGGCCTGCTGGCGCATCTCCTCGTTCTCAGGCGCCTTGGGATCCACGCCCAACAGACCGACCGACACGCCCGACTTGGTCCGCGCCAGCGTCGAACGCATCGCCTTGCGCGAGCCCCCCTGGAGCGCCAGCAGCGGCCATTTGGCGCTGTCATAGACGTCATTGACGACCTGACCGCCCACGTCCATGTCATACGTCGAGAGCGCGACCGCGGCGATCTGCACGTGATCCAGCGCGGCCGAAAAGGCCTGCAGTCGGTTGGCCATCTGCGCGGCGCGCGCGCCCGTCGCGGCTTCCGGATCCGCCAGCAGGCTGCCTGCGTGGACCACCAGCACGGAATCGTCCTTCTTGCGCAGATCGTCCACAAACTTGGCGATGCGCTCGATGCCACCTTTTTGCAGATCCACGGTGCAACCGCACGGCTTGAGCACGGACTGCCAATCGGTCACAGCGATGATCGTCACGTGCGGGCGGTGATACAGGTCGCCCGACGGCGCGAGTTCCACCGTCGGCTCCGGCATCGGCGGCGGCTCAACTTTTTGCTTCATGCAGCAGGAAGTCGCCAGCACGATCGTCCACAGCGCCCCCAAGCGCACCAGCGGCCAAGCCGGTTGCGGGGCCAACACGCAGGCGCGAAGACGTGGCGAAAACAATGGAATCACCCTGCTCAGCGTTTGATGGAGGCGTTGAGGTTGCCGCTGAAGCTGGCGGGCGGCACCTTGGTCACGGCTTTGGCGCGCGACGGATAGACGTCGACGATCGTGAACGTCGCGCCCTTGACGCCTTTGACGCTGCCGGTCATGCCTTTTTGCACACCCTGGCGATCGCCGGCGGAGAGGGTCAGGGTCGAACCGCCGCCGCTCTCGCGGACGTCAACGACGGTGCATTCGATGTCCTTGACCTTGTCGACGCACTCGCCGTCCTTGAGGACCTGCGCCGCGGTGCATTTGGGAGCGGCGGCGACCGGCGCTGCGCACTTGCCGGTGCTGGACTGGCAGGTTTCGCCGCGGGAACAGCGGACGCCCGCGCACCGGCTGGTGTTCTCGCGCACGCAGCGGTTGCGCGCGTCGCAGATCTCGTCGGAACCGCAGGCGCCGCCGCAGGGCTTGTCGACGCAGCGCCCCTCGACGCAATTCTGTTTGTCACTGCAGCCAGCGCACACGTCAGCGGCGGGCCCGATCTCCACGACGTATTCGCCCTTGCCCGATGCGGCTTTGACTTGCACGACATAGGTGCCGTCGGCGCGCACGGGAAAGACAACGCGCGTGGTTTTTTCCGAGCCGGATTCGATCGCGCCGGTCGCGGCGGTTGTGCCGTCCGGGTTGTAGACCGTGACCGTGCCGGACAGCGTGGAAACGGCGCCAAAGCGGCCGTGAGTCAAGCGCAATTCGACGTTGCCGCTGGTGCGCGCCTGAAAATAGCGCCAGTCTTCAACGTCGCCGGACAGCGGATCGAGCTTGTCGCCGGTCGGCCCGAGGCGGGAAAACATTTGCGCTTTGGCGCTGGTCCCGTCGCCGTCCGGATCGCGCAAAGCCGTTCCGGAACAGGCCATCAGCAGCAGCGCGCCAACGACGATCACGGCGCGACGCGCGGTCGCTCGAGCGGAAACGGCATGGCTGAACGGCTGCAACATCAGAACCTCACACGCACCTGAGCGCGACACTAGGCCACAGACGGAGTCGGGTCAAGCCACAGCGCGACACGCCGGGCGAGATCCTGTATACTGCCGCGCTCCGGATTGCCCAACGCGGCAGACGGGACGAATGTGGACGGCGCGACGGCTTCTTGGGATGACGATCGCCGTCACGCTGCCCGGCGCCGCGGCAAGTCAGGAAGACGATGACGAACGAACCAGAGAACCTCGCCCCGCCCATTGAGGCGGAAACGCAACTGCCGGCGCCCGCGCCGCGCGTCCTGCTCGCCAGTGGCAACGCGCACAAGCTCGCTGAGTTCCAGGCGCTGTGCGCGCCGCTGCATTTGGACGTGATCGGCCCGCAGACGTGGCAGGCCGAGAGCGGCGAGGCCCTGCCGGAAGTGCCGGAGACCGCCGAGACTTTTCTGGGCAACGCGCTCCTGAAGGCGACGGCGGCCGCGCGCATCACCGGCGGCAACGTGTTGGCCGACGATTCCGGGCTGAGCGTGGCGGCGCTGAACGGCGCGCCGGGGGTGCAGAGCGCCCGCTATGCCGGACCCAAGGCGACGGACGCGAAGAACCGCGTGCTGCTGCTCAAGAATCTCGCGAAGGTGCCCGAGGGCCAGCGCCAGGCGGCTTTCCATTGCGTGCTCGTCCTCGCCGGACCGCTCGCGGAAGGCACGGGCTGCGGCCGCACGGAGGACGGCATCGCGTGGCGGGCGTTTGACGGCCAGGTCGACGGCGAGATCCTGCTGGCTGAAGTCGGCGAAGGCGGCTTTGGCTACGACGCGCTGTTTCATCACGCCGGGCTGAACGCGACGTTCGCGTCCGCGGATCCGCAGGCCAAGAATGCCCTTTCGCACCGCGGCCGGGCGTTTGCCAAGCTCTCAAACTACCTGATGGCGCTGCCGGTGCAGGCCACGCGCGGGCGGCCGATGTACTTGCGCCCTGCGGGCATGCAGGCGCTGGCGCACGCGATCGACGGCGTGTTGGGTCGGCACCTCCGCCATGCCGACGCGGCGCTGGAACAGGCGCTGGGCGACCGGCCTGAGCTGGGCGCGAAGGAGCGCGCGGCCATCGCGGAACTGCATTGGCACACGCTGCGGCGTTTGTCTTTCCTGCATCTTGCGCGCCTGGCCATGCGCGGTACGGACGTGCCTTCGCGTGCGCCGGATCCGCGGACGCTGCTGCGCAATGAAGCACCGCTGCTGGCTTGCCTCGCGATGTGCGATGTCGATCCGGCGGGGCTGCCGCGCGATCACACCACAAAGTCTTCCGGGGACAGCGCGCTGTCCGAGCTGTGCAAGCGCAACCCGGGCTTTGCCGCCAATCTGCCGGAGTCGCTGGAGCGTCTGGACGCCGCGCTGCGTTCCGCGACCTGGGCCATGTCCAAGCTGCCGCCGGACGACCGCGACGCGATGGAACTCGGCGTCAACCCGACGCTGTGGAAGACCGTCAAACAGGAGTTGGGCGAGGCGACCGCGCGACTGGCGCT
This sequence comes from uncultured Myxococcales bacterium, assembly GCA_903842345.1. Lineage (GTDB taxonomy): Bacteria > Myxococcota_A > UBA9042 > UBA9042 > UBA9042 > CAIYBN01. The sequence continues at coordinate 31,898 of CAIMLR010000003.1, read as the reverse complement.
CCAGTACCTCAATTCCCGCGGGCCGTTGACCGTGCGCGCCAATCCGCTGCGGGCGAGCCTTCTCGCCGTGACGCAGGAACTCGATGAGGCCGGCATCAAGACCGTGCCGATCGCGGACCTGCCCAATGCGCTGCTCTGCCTGCAGGCCGGTCGACTGACGCGGTTGCAGCTGTTTGAGGACGGCGGTTTTGAAGTGCAGGACGAAGGCAGCCAGCGGATCACCGCCGCCGCCAACGTGCAGCCGGGCGATCTGGTGCTGGATTGGTGTGCGGGTGCGGGCGGCAAGGCGCTGGGCATGGCTGCGGCGCTGGGCGGCAAGGGGCGGCTGATTGCGCTCGACACACATCGGCAGCGCTTGGATGAATGCGAACGGCGGCTGCGGCGCGCGGGTGTTCCCAACGCGGAGACGCGCTGGCTCCAAGGGGCCAAACCGCCCAAAGCGCTGCCTGAGGCGGACGTGGTGCTCGTCGATGCGCCGTGCACGTCCACGGGCGCGCTGCGCCGCAATCCGGAGTTGCGCTGGGCGATCGATGAGAACTGGCTGGGCCGGTTTCCCGAGCAGCAGCTGTCCATTTTGCGCCGCGCGTCCGAGCACCTGAAGCCGGGCGGTCGCCTCGTCTACGCCACCTGCTCGCTCCTCAAGCGCGAAAACGAGTCGATCGTCGAGACGTTTCTCGCCGCGTCGCCGCATTTCCGCAAGGTCTCCGAGACGCGCGTTGGACCGGCGAGCGCCGACTACCTCGCCACGCGGCCGCTTGCGTCGATGGGCCCCGATGGCTTCTACTTTTGCGTACTGACACGGGCCTAAGCGCCCTCTGGAATCTTCATGTCCCAACGTGTATTTCGCTGTGGTTATGCCACCTTGATCGGCCAGCCCAACGTCGGCAAGTCGACGCTGTTGAACCGGCTCGTCGGTGAGAAGCTGGCCATCGTCAGCCCCAAGCCGCAGACCACCCGCGATCAGATCCGCGGCATCTGGACCGGCCCTGATTCGCAGGTCATCTTCCTCGATACGCCCGGCGTCCATCAGGCGCGCAGTCCGCTGAACCGCGCCATGGTCGGTCAGGCGATTGAGGCGCTGGAGTCCGTCGACGTCGTCATCCTGGTGATCGACGGTCAAGAAGCGGCGCGTTGGCTCGACCGACTCGGCAGTCGCGGGACGGAAATTCCGACGCTGGCGCCGCCGCCCATGGAGCCGGACGAGCTGGAAATCGGCGACCGCATGGAAGGCAAGGGCGACGACAAGAAGTTCGCCATCGACGAGCGCATCGCGCCGGGCGATCGCCGCGTCATCCGCCAGATTCTCCGCTACAGCCACCGTTACCTGATTGCGATCAACAAGATCGACCGCATGGCGCCGCGCAAGATCCTGCCGATCATCGCCGCGTATGCCAACGCGCCGCAGGTCGGGCCGATTGTGCCGATCAGCGCGCGCACGGGCGACGGCGTCCAGTCCCTCCGCGAGGCCATCCGCCCGTGGCTGCCCGAGCGCGACGCGGAGTTTGAGCCGGACGAGCTGACGGATCGCTCGCTGCGCTTTCTCTGTGCGGAGCTGCTGCGCGAGCAGGTCTTCCTGCAGACCCGCGATGAAGTGCCGTACGGCGTGGCCTGCGAGATTGAGACGTGGGAAGAACTGCCCGACCTCACGCACGTCAAGGCCATCGTCCACGTCGAGAAGCAGGCGCAGCGCGGCATTCTCGTCGGCAAGGGCGGCGCGCAGATGAAGGCGCTGGCGTCAGCGGCGCGCGAAGGGATGGAGCAGCTCACGGGCCGCAAAGTGTTTCTGGAAGTGCATGTTCGCGTCGAGCCACAATGGTCGGAACGCATGGAAATGCTCAAACAATTTGGATATGTGCTTTGATGCGTGCAGAAAAATACCTGGCTGGCGTGACGCCACTCGTCGCGATCGTCGGTCGCCCGAACGTCGGCAAGTCGACGCTCTTCAACCGCCTGATGGGCCGGCGCAAGGCGATCGTTCACGACACGCCCGGCGTGACGCGGGACCGCCACTACGGCGAGTCCGAGATCAACAGCATTCGCGTGCGGCTCGTCGATACCGGCGGTTTCCAGCCCGGCGAGACGGAAGGCATGTTGCCGTTGATGCGCGAGCAGGCGCAGATTGCGATTGATGAAGCGGACTTGATCCTCTTCATCTGCAATGGCCGCGATGGCGCAACGGTGGCGGACGAAGAAATCGCCGACGTGCTGCGCCGGACCGACAAGCCGGTGTTTTGCGTCGCCAACAAGTGCGACAGCGAGATGATCGACGCCGAGGCGATGTCCCTGTACTCGCTTGGCTTTCCGCAAGTGCTGCCGATCGCGGCGGCGCACAACCGCGGCATGCTGGACCTGCTCGATGCGGTCGCCAGCGAGCTCGTGGAGCGCGGCGCGACGGTGGGCGCGATCGAGGATCGCGGCAGCCCGTTCATTGAAGACGCGGAAGTCGCGTTTGACGAAACGGACGAAGTGAAGCCAGTGCGCGGCGGCGTCGTGGATCGCATTCGCGTGGCGTTCGTCGGACGGCCCAACGTCGGCAAATCGACGCTGGTGAACCAGTTGCTCGGCCAGACGCGCGTCATCACGGCGGACATGCCCGGCACGACGCGAGACGCCATCGACATCGACTTTGAGTGGGAAGGCGCCAAGTTCACGCTCGTGGACACCGCCGGTTTGCGCCGCAAGCGGTCCGTCCATCAGGCGATCGAGGCCTATTCGGTCAGCCAAGCGGTGCGCGCCATGGAGCGCTGCCACGTCGTGGTGATCGTGCTCGACGCGACGCAGGAGATCGCCGACCAGGACGCCAAGATCGCCGCGTTGGCGCTGGATCGCGGTCGCGCTTGCGTGATCGCCATCAACAAGTGGGACGCGATCGAAAAGGACACCAAGACCGTCAAGGCGTACGAAATGACGCTGCGCGAAGAACTGCCGTTCATGGCGCACGTGCCGGCCGTGACGATCAGCGCCAAGACCGGGCAGCGCGTGGAGAAACTGTGGAGCACGGTCCAGCGCGTCTTTGAGAACTTCAACCGCAAGATCGGGACCGGCGAGCTCAACCGCTGGGTGGCCAAGCTGCAAATCGACCATCAGCCGCCGACCCACCGCGGTCGCAGCCTGCGCATCTACTACGGCGCGCAGCTGAGCGTACGGCCGCCGCAGCTTGTCTTCCTCGTCAACTCGCTGGCGGCCATTTCGCCGGCGTATGAGCGGTTCCTGATCGCGCAGCTGCGCGGGACGTGGGACCTTGAGGGCGCGCCGGTGCGGCTGCGGCTGCGCAAGAAGTCGTCCAAGAAGAAGGTCGGCCAGAAGTTCCAGTCGGAGCGCGGCGCGACGCGCGAAACGCCGGAGCTGGAATACGACGACGCGTTTGATGGCCGCGAGCTGGCGGATCACGAGCTGGAGGGCGACGAAGAATGGCGCAATCCGGAAGCGAGCCATCCGTTCGCCGATGACGACGACTTCGAGTAGCCACGCGAGTCCATCATGCTGAGTTCCCTGCGAATTGCCGATTTCGCGATCATCGAATCGAGCGAGTTGCACCTGACGCCCGGGCTGACCGCGCTGACGGGTGAGACGGGCGCGGGCAAGTCGATCCTTGTCGACGCGCTGGCGCTCGTTTTGGGTGGGCGCGGCAGCGAAAAGGCGATTCGCGCGGGCCGCGAGCAGACGGAAATCGAGGCGCTGTTTGAAGGCGTCAGCGATCCGGAAGTGCGCGACGCGCTGCATGAGGCGGGGCTGGAGGACGACGGCGAGGCGCTGATCCTGCGGCGCATCCTGACGCGGACGGGACGGTCGCGTTGCTACGTCAACGGGCGGCTCGTCACGCAGGCGCAGCTCAAGGCGATCGCGGCGCCGCTTTGCGATCTCTCCAGCCAGCACGCGCAGCATCGGCTCCTGGACGCCGCGTACCAGTTGGAGACGCTGGACCGGTTTGCCGGGCTGTACACGGGCGATGTGCCGCTGCGGCCGCGCTATGATGCGGCGTGGCAGACTTGGCGCGCCGCGCTGGCGACGCGAAACCGCCTGCAGGAACAGCAGAAAGCCCGCGCGGATCGCCTCGATTGGCTGCGTTTTGTCCAAGACGAGCTCGCCACGTTGGCGCTGCAGCCGGGCGAGACGGACGCGATCCAGCAAAAACTCACGCGGCTCCGGGCGGCCGATCAGATCGCCAAGACGCTGGCGGAGTCGGCGCACCGCTGTGACGATGAAGGTGGCCTGCGCGATCAGGCGGTGCGTCTGGCGCGTGGGCTGGCCAAGCTGGCGCCGCTGGATCCCAAGATTGCCGCGCTGGCGGAACGTGCGGAGGAGCTGGCGGCGCTGGGCGATGAACTGGCGCGTGACCTTGGACAGGCGGCGCGGCACGTGGAACGCGACGATCGCGAGCTCGGTCGGCTGTCAGAACGGCTGGACGCGATCCTGCGGGCGCTGAAGAAGCACGGCGGATCGGAAACGGCGCTGCTGGAACGCCAAGTGGCGGCGGCGCGCGAACTGGATGCGGACAGCACCGAGCTGGAGCTCGCGGACGCGGAACGCGTGGAGCGCAAGGCGGCGGCGGAAGTGCGCGAGCTGGCGGGCGCGCTGCAAAAAGTGCGGATGCAGCAGGCGCCGGCGCTGGCCCAGCGCATTGCGGCGACGGTGCAGCGCTTGGGAATGCCGGCGGCGCAGTTGCGGGTCGATGTGCGGGCGCGCGCGGGGACGGAGGCGGGACCGCTGGGGTTTGACGCCGTGGACGTGCTGCTGCGCGCCAATACGGGTGAAGGTGAAGGCCGGCTGAGCGAAGTGGCGTCGGGTGGTGAGCTGTCCCGCGTGCTGCTGGCAGTCCGGCGGGCGGGCTTGGACAGCAGCGACGCGGCCGGGCTGCCGACGGCGATTTACGACGAAGTGGACGCGGGGCTCTCAGGCTCGACCGGCCTGGTGCTGGGGCAATTTCTGCGTGAAGTGGCGCGACGCCAACAGGTCATCGTGATTTCCCACCTTCCGCAAGTCGCGGCGGCGGCGGACAGCCACGTGCGCGTGCACAAGTCTGAGACCGCAGGTCGGACGCATTCGCTACTGGAGACGCTCGACAGCGACGGTCGCTTGAATGAAATCGCGCGGATGCTGGGCGCGGCGGGGCAGACGCGCGAGTCGGCGCTGGAACACGCCCGCCGGCTCCTGGCTGGCCAAAGCGCCGCTTAGCGCGCCGCGGCGCTTCACATAAAGTCACCGATAACGCTGGAGCATCGCACGCCTATTGTGGTACGCTCTTCCGGGTTTTTGCCTTTTGTGGAGTCAGTCATGGCACGTGTGCGCGTTTCTCACTGCATCGGTCTGTTGCTTGTACTCCTGACGGCCGGACTGGCCGCATGCTCGGCAAGCTCGGACGACGCGCCGAAGATTCGCCAGGTCACGCAGTTGACCGACACCGCCAACGACCAGAAGCCGTACACGGTTTGGGCGACGGTCACGTCCTCGCGCACCATCTCCCACGTGCGGCTCTACTACGCGCGGCCGACTGACGCGCAGTTTCTGGTCGCGGACATGAGTTCCATTGGCGAAAACGCCTACCAAGCTGACATTCCGCCGCAAGCGCGTGGGACGACCGTGCGCTATTTTGTGTGGGCAACTGACGGCGCTTCGACGTCGACTTTCCCGCAGGACACTACTCCGGCGAGCTACCTGACGTTCCACGTGCTTTGGCCGGGCGACATCCCCGACGGACCGGACACGTTCACGGCCGATGCGGGCACGGATGACGCGTCTGTTGGCACGGATGCAGCGCAAGCCGACACGGAAACGCCGGACGCCGGTCCGACCGATGTGGAGCAGGACATCGCCCAGACTGACAGTGCCGCGGATGACACCGGACCGAGCTACGACGCGATCGACATCGGCGCGGACGTCGATCAGAAGCTGGACACGGACGGCGACGGCGTGCCCGACTTCAAAGACAACTGCCCCAAAGACTACAACACCGATCAGGCGGACACCGACGGCGATGGCTTGGGCGACGCGTGTGACCCGGACGTGGACGGCGACGGCGTACCCAACGGTCAGGACAACTGCCCGTACGTGGTGAACCCCGGACAGTCCAACATCGACCACGACGCCGACGGCGACGCCTGCGACAAGGACATCGACGGCGACGGCTTGTGGAACACCAAGGACAACTGCCCGTTTGTCGCCAACCCGACGCAGAAAGACAGCGACGGCAACGGCATCGGCGATGCGTGTGACCCGATCGGTGACAAGGACCAGGACGGCATCCCGGACACGTTGGACAACTGCCCGACGATCGCGAACGGCGACCAGAAGGACATGGACAAGGACGGGATCGGCGACGCGTGCGACCCGGACATCGACGGTGACGGCGTGCTCAACGGCACGGACAACTGCCCACTGCTCGCCAACGCCGATCAGAAGGACAGCAACGGCAACGGCAAGGGCGACGCGTGCGACCAGACCAACGACACCGACGGCGACGGCATCCCGGACGCGAGCGACAACTGCCCGCTGGTGGCCAACGCCGACCAATCGGACATCGACAAGGACGGCAAGGGCGACGTGTGCGACCCGGACATCGACGGCGATTTCTACTTGAACAGCTTTGACAACTGCCCGTACGTCGCCAACAAGGACCAGAAGGACACGGACGGCGACGGCAAGGGCGACGCCTGCGACACCGAACAGCTGTGCGGCCCCGGCAAGCCCGCGTGCCCCGCCGGCCAACAGTGCTTTGAGCCGCTCTGCCTCACGCCGAAGCCGTGCGCGACGCAAAATGACTGCAAGATCGGCACGTTCTGCTACAACGGCAACTGCGTTCCGCCACAGACCGTGCCCGCTGGCTACTGCACCGCAGACGCGCAGTGCCCGACCGGCTTCCTGTGCAAGCTCTCCCAGTGCGCGCCGGACGGCTGCAAGTACACGTCGGACTGCCCGCAAGGCGAGAAATGCCTGCTCGGCCAGTGCCTGCCCAACATCATCCCGGTCGTCGGCTGCCAAAACGACAACGAGTGCTCGACCAAGCAGAGCTGCGTCGCCGGCCTCTGCATCACCTCGCAGTGCAAGGCCGCCACGGACTGCAAAGGCAACAACCAGCAGTGCTTCAAGGGCTTCTGCATCCCCGGCAACATCCCGGCGCTTGAATGCACGGTCGACGCGGACTGCCCGTCGATTCCGATCGGCGGCCTCGGCCAGCTGCAGTGCGCCGGCGGCGTCTGCATCCCGAGCATCCCCGGCATCCCCGACCTCTGCAACGGCCAGACGGGCTGCAAGACCGGCTACCAATGCCTCATCGCGGTCTGCATCAAGTCCGACTGCACGACGTCCGCGGACTGCCCCGCTGACAAGAGCTGCACGCTGGGCAAGTGCCTCGCCAAGAACACGCCGCTGCCCAGCCCTGGCCAGTGCAAGACGGCGGGCGACTGCCCGACCGGCGAACAGTGCCTCGCCACAGCGTGCATCCCGGACATCGGCATTCCCGGCCTCGGCGGCGGCACCGGCACCCTGCCCGGCGGCATCTCCCTGTGCACCGGCGGCACCGCTTGCCCGGCCGGCAAGAAGTGCCAATTCGGCCTGGTCTGCCTCTAGCCACGATGGTCCTGCCCGTCCTCGCGCCGCTGCCGGGATCCCGACCGCTGGATCTGCGCGAAGCGAACCTGTTTGCCGGACAGTTTGCCGCAGCTGATTTGACCGACGGCGATCTCCGCCGCGCTGACTTGCAGTTGGCCAATTTGGCCGGTGCGACCTTGCGCGGTGCGCGCCTGACCTGGGCTGACTTGACGCGCGCGGTGCTGACCGGCGCGGATCTGCGCAATGCCGACTTGGCGGGCGCCGACCTTTCCGGTGCCGATCTCCGCGATGCCGATCTGCGCGGCGCGGCGCTCGACGGCGCCAATCTGCAGCACGCCCAAGTTGCGGGGGCGCGCGGTTTGCCCGATGCGCTGCACTTTGTCGACGGGATCGTGCCGGGACCGACTGCGCCGGGTCACGCGGACGAGCCACAGGCTGGATTGGACGCGTTTGCCCGCGCGCGGACGCTGCATGCCGCCGGGCGGCTGGCTCACGCGGAGCGCGCGTACCGGGTGGCGCGCGCGTGGCAGCCGCAGTCGGACATTGTGCCGTACGCGCTGGCCTGCCTGTCCCTGGACCGCGATGACCCCGATGGCGCGCGGGATTGGCTGCTTGAGACCCTGCGCGTGGAGCCCGATGCGGATCGCGCCCGGCTGGAATTGGCGCTCCTGCAACACGCGACCGGCCATTGGACCGAGGCGGAGGCGCTGCTGGCGCCGCTGCGGCACCGGCTGCCAGAACTCACCGCGCTGGCGCTGGAGAACGCCGAGCCTGTGCTGCGACGGCTGGCGGGCCACACGGCGCTTGTCGCGTGGCTCGACCGCCGCAGCGTGACGGACGCGCCAGCTGCGCAATCGGAGCCCCCTGCCGCGACTGGCCACGCACGCGTCGCGGCGGCCATCGCAGCGGGCGACTTGCCGGCGGCGCAGCGCGAACTGCGGCAAATGACCAACGACGAGCCGCTGGCCGCGCTCTGGCGCCTCCTGCTGCCCAAACTGCGGGTCACCGGCGAAGCGTTTGACGCGCTGCTGGCAACCCGCCAACCGGCGATCGACGCGGCGAGCGGGTTGCGTTGGCAGTCGCTGGGGGCGCACGCGACGACGGCCCGGCTGGAGACGCCACATGGCGTGCTGTGGGCGCAGCGCGTGGCGGGTCCGCTGCGGTCAGCGGCGAGCCTGGACTACACCCACGCGCTCCAGGAGCACCTGGGCGCGCTGGGCCACATGGTGCCGCACTGGCTGACCGATCGCGCGGACGCGCCGCAACTGGCGTTTGACGGCGATTGGCTTGTGGTCGCGCATGACCTCACGGGACAACCGCTGGTGCCGACGGTGGCGGAGTGCGTGCTGGCCGGACGGACGCTCGCGGCGATTCACAACGCGCCGCAGCAGTCGGCTTCGCGCCCGCCGGGCGGTCTGCGGGCGGGCGTGGACCTGCTGAGCGCGCCGCATCCAGGGGCGGCGTGGCTGGCTGAGATGACCGCCGAGCCGCAATTGTGGGCACGCTTGGTGACCCAGCCGCTTCATGCGCGCGTTCCGCCGCTGCTGGACCTCGTGACCCGGCGGATTCACGCGCCGCTTGGCCAGTGTCCACGCGGTCTGTGCCACGGCGATTTTGCCCCGCAGAACCTGTTGCTGCGCCCCGATGGCCAGTTGGCTGTGCTCGATTGGGACCTGGCCGACCTGCAACCGCTGGTGTGGGACCTCGCGCGCGCGCTGGACGTCTTTGCCGTGCGCTGGTCGCCGCGCGCCGCGGATCCGCCGCAGATCGACTGGCCACGGCTGCGGGCGCTGCTGGACGGCTACCAACAGGTGCGGCCGCTCCTGCCTGACGAGCGCGCCGTGCTGCCGATCCTCATCGCCGCGTCCCGGCTCGACATCGACACGGGCCTCCTGACCCTGTTGGCGCCGCTGGACCCGGACGTCGTGGACACCGTCCTCCCGCGGTTGCATGCCCGGCTGGTGCGCGCAGCCGCGGGCGTTCCTGAGTTGGCGGCGCTGATCCAACCGGGCTGACGTTTGCTGGAGACCCAACTTGGCCGGTCCGACCGGAGGCGCCTCCGACTGGAACGCGAAACGGCCCGTCGGCTGGCAGTCTGCGGCTCGCGGGCGCTGGATCGCGCACTTCCGCCGGTGCCTATCAAGCAGTCCTTGGCGAACGCGACGCGCTGCCTTACCATGCCGCAATGGTCGCTTGTCCGGACCCGTTCAGCCGTGCTGTGCAAAAAGGGCCCCACGTGCGGGCTTGGCTGACAGTTGTGCTCGGGCTGTTGGTCGCTCCGGCGGCTGAAGCGGCGCCGCCGGTTGTCGCAGTTGCGGCGGCTTCCGTCGCGCCTGCGGGTGGCGCGGGTGGCAGCGGCGACGCCAAGGCGACGTTCGAAGAAGCGGCCAACTCGTTCAAATACCAAGATTTTGACAACGCGGTTCCGCAGCTCCGTGCGCTGCTATACCCGACCCCGCGCGTCGATCGGCGGCGCGAATGGCAGGCGCGCGAGTACCTCGGTGCGGCGCTCTGGTGGGTCGGTTCCAAGAATGAAGCCAACGACGAGTTCACCGCCCTGCTCGTGCGTGACGCCGCGCACAAGCTCGATCCCGCGGTCTATCCGCCCAAAATGGTCGGCGATTTTGACAACCTGCGCGGCAATCTCGTGCGGCTGGGCGTGATCAAGGCGGACGCGCAGCCGCAGGAGCCGATCGACGTCGTGCAGCAGCCGCCCGCGTTCGGCCTGATGTTCATGCCGTTTGGCGTCGGACAGTTCGCCAATCATTCTCCCGGCAAAGGCGCGGCGTTCCTCGCCACGGAAGTCGTGCTCGCGGGCCTCTCCGGCACGTTCTACTACCTGAACCAGCGGGACGGCCTGAAAGGCCCGGGGCACATGACGACGGTCAACGAGGCGACGCAGCTGTCCGCGGGCGGCGCGTTCTTCGCCGTGGCGATCATCGGCATCCTGGAAGCCGCCGTGAGCTGGAACGGCGCCGCCAAATAGCAGCATTGCCATGAACCGCGACCTGCGCCATTCTCAACGCGCCGCAAGGCATGGCGAGGGCGTGGCATGAATCCGCAAGCGTGGCTGCAAGAACTGGGTCCGGGCGACGTTGTGAAGACGTCGCACGCCGTCGACAAGATGATTTGCAGCATCGGCAGCGACACGCAGGCGGCGATTCACGTCAAAGGTCGGGGCGTTGCCGGCGTGCATGCGCAAGTGCGCTCGACCCCGCGCGGGCAGTTGCTGGAGCTCCTCGACGGCGATCGGCTGATCGTGAACGGTCGGCGCGTCGAACAGCACGTCCTGCAGCCCGGCGACGTCATCGACATGGGCGGCGTGCGTCTGCGGTTTTACGTCGGTCAGGATCGCACGCGCGCGTCCGGCGTCCGCCCCAGTCCGGGTGATAGCTCCAGCCTGCTGGGCCAGATGGCGCGGTTCGCGGATAAGCTCGCCGGCGATTTTGACATCGATCGCGTGCTCGAAACGATGCTGGACACGATGATCGCGGTGACCGAATCCGCGCGCGGGGCGGTCATCCTGCTTGTCGATGGCAAGCCGCAGGTGCGAACGGCGCGCAACGAACTGGGCAGCACGACGTCGGGACCGCTGGCGATCTCGGATTCGATTGTCGAGCAGGTGCTGACAACGCGGCAGCCGGTCGTCGTGTCAGACGCGCTCTCGGACATGCAGTTCAAGTCCTCGCAATCCGTGATGGATTTCAAGATTTGCTCCGTCCTGTGCGTGCCGCTCGTCGTGCGCGGTGAGGCGTTGGGCGCGATCTATTTGGGCAACGACAACGTCGTGAACCTGTTCACGGACAAGGACCGCGACGTCGCGACCGTGTTCGCCGCGCAAGCCGCGTCGACGCTCAAGAACGCGATGATGGTGAATGAACTGCGCGTGACCAACGCGTCGTTGACCCAGCAGATCGAGCGGATGAACTTTGGCAGCCTGATCGGCGCGTCAAGCTCCATGCGCGAGCTGTTCAAGAAGGTGGAGAAAGTGGCGGCGACGGAGATCAGCGTGCTGATCGAAGGCGAGACGGGGACGGGCAAGGAGCTTGTTGCGGGCGAGATTCACCGCCGATCCGCGCGCGCCAAGGGGCCGTTCATCGTCATCAACTGCGGCGCGATTCCGGAAAACCTGCTGGAATCCGAGCTTTTTGGCCACGCGCGCGGCGCGTTCACCGGCGCGGTGCAGGCGCACGAGGGCAAGTTCTTCGCGGCCAACGGCGGCACGCTGTTCCTGGATGAAATCGGCGAGATGCCGTTGGCGCTGCAGGTGAAGCTCCTGCGCGTGCTGCAGGAACACAAAATCGTGCGCGTGGGCGAGACGCAGGCGCGGGACATCGACATCCGCGTGATCGCGGCGACCAATCGCACGCTGGCGGAAGAAGTGAAGGCGGGCCGTTTCCGCGAGGACCTCTACTACCGGCTGAACGTGGTGCGCCTGACGCTGCCGCCGCTGCGCGATCGCGAGGACGATATGCTGCTGCTGGCGCGGTATTTCCTGAAGCGCCACGCCGAGGAACTGCGCGTACACGTGGACGCGTTCAGCGAAGACGCCGTGCGGGCGATTCAGCTGCACCGATGGCCGGGCAATATCCGCGAGTTGGACAACCGGGTGAAGAAAGCGCTGGTGTTCTGCGAGGGCGGCAAGGTGACCGCGGCGGATCTGGAGCTGGGTGCGATCCAAGCCGATGGCAAAGTGGAGAACCTGACGGACGCCAAGGAGACCTTTGCCCGCGGCTACGTGAAGACGGTGCTGGATCTGAATGGCGGGAATCGCGCGCAGACCGCCAAGGACCTCGGCGTGGACGTGCGGACGATCTATCGCTACCTGGAGCGCGAAAAAGAGGAGTGACGATCAGAGCTTGGAGAGTTCGCGCTTGGCGACTTCCACAAACTTCTCCTCGCTCTTGCTCTTGGCCGCCGTCACAATGTACTTCTCAAACGCGGCCTTGGCGCCCACGTTGTCGCCTTTGTCGCGCAGCGTGAACGCCAGATTGTAGAGCGCCGGCGTGTAGGTCGGCTTCAGCGCCAACGTCTTCACGTACGCGGAGACTTCCAGATCGAGTTCCTGCAGCTTGTGATGCACGACGCCGATGTTGTACTGCGCGCGGTAGTGCTTGGGATCGCGTTCCAACGCCTGCTGGAAATGCGAAATCGCCCGGCGATACAACGCGGTGCGCTGCGGCTCCTGCTTCTTGCCGGCCAGCACGAGCACGGCTTCCGCCATGTCGTAATAGCCTTCGGCGTTCTCCGGCTGCACGGCGACCGCACGCTCAAAGCCGGCGATCGCGTCGTCGTACCGTTCCAGCCGCAGCAGCAGCATCGCGCGGTTCAAGTGCGCGTCCTGGCTGTTCGGGTCAAACGCGATCGACTTGTCGTAGTGCGCCAGCGCCTCGCCGCCACGCCCCAGATCCTCGTACGTCACGCCGAGGTTGAAGTGCGCGCGCGCATACTTCGGGTCCAGCTCGATCGCCTTCTCATACGCCTTGGCTTCATTGGCGAAATCCCGGCGCTTGCCAAAAACGACGCCGAGGTTGTACCAACATTCCTTCAGGTCGGGCTTGGCCTGGACGCACGACTGGAAAGCCGTCGTGGCTTCTTCCAGCTTGTTGCTGCCCATGCGATCAACGCCTTCCCGGAACCAATCTTCAGCCGAACGGCTGTCCGCCGCGGTCGCCGATTGCGCCAAAATCAGCATGGAAACCGCAGCGGCGGTGCTGCCAATCCAACTCGGTCGCAGTGCGTACATCGTTCTCTCCTCGGGTTCGTCGCAGGCGAAGTGTGCGGACTTCGCCGCCTGTGTCAAACGCAGAACACCAGGATGCACATTCCGCCGCGGCAGATTCCTGAATTCGCCGAACACCAGTTGGGGGGCGTTGTCACCTGCGCGTTGCACAGCGCCGCGCGCGTCCGTACACTCTCGCCAGTCTGGAGGTTTCCCGTGCGCATTTTCGCCCCCCGTTTCTCGTCGCTTCGCCCCGCCCTCACCCTACCCGTTGCGATGCTTTCGCTGTTGGCCGCTTGCGCGGACGTCGGCGGCAGCAGCACAGGCGCCCTCACGGACGCCAGCGCCGACATCAAGAAGGGCGACACGGGCCTCGACGGAACCAGCAGCAGCTGCGCCGGCGTGTCCTGCGACGACGGCGATCCCTGCACCGATGATCTCTGCGACGACGCCAGCAAGAGCTGCAAGCACGTCGCCAATGCGCTCTGCAAGGACACGACCACCAAGCCGGACGGCGACACCGGCGACTCGCCCAACGGCCCCAGCCTCGCGCCCGGCGACCTCGTCATCACGGAAATCATGTACAACCCGTACGCGGGCGGCGCGATCGCCGACACCGCGGGCGAGTGGTTCGAGATCTACAACACCACCGATCAGAGCTTCGATCTCGGCGGCGTCGTCGTCTCTGACGCCAGCAAGGACAAGTTCGTCGTACCGGGCGGCACCCTCCTGCCGGCCAAGAGCTACTTCGTCATGGCCATCAGCGCGGACACGACCGTCAACGGCGGCGTCGCGGTCGGCTACGCCTACGGCAAGGCGATGACGCTCAACAACACCTTCGACACCATCGCCATCGCCTCGAACGGCGTCGCAATCGACACCGTCAACTACGACATCACCAAGGGCTGGCTGAACGTCAACGGCGTCACGCTTTCCCTCAGCCCATCCAGCACGACCGCGAGCGGCAACGACGACCCGAGCGCGTGGTGCGGCGCGACGTCCGCCCTGCCCGATGGCGACAAAGGCACGCCCGGCAAGGCCAACGACGGCTGCCAAGTCGACGGCGACAAGGACGGCATCCCGGACAGCCTCGACAACTGCCCGACCGTGAGCAACCCGGGGCAGTTGGACAGCAACAAGAACGGCGTCGGCGACGCGTGCGAGGCCTCAGGTCAGACGTGCGGCGACGGCAAGCTCGACCCCGGCGAAGCGTGCGACGACGGCGGCACGACGTCCGGCGACGGCTGCAGCAGCTTCTGCCAGGTGGAACCTGCGCTTGCCGCGGGCAGCCTCGTCATCACGGAATTCATGGTCGATCCCAAGGCGGTCAGCGACAGCAACGGCGAGTGGATCGAGCTGTACAACCCCGCGGCCACGGACTTGACGATCAACGGCGTGACGCTCTCCGCTGGCGTGACCAAGACGTCGTCCTACACGATTGAGTCGCCCGGCCCGGTGATTGTGCCCGCAGGCGGCTACCTCGTCCTCGGGAACAATCCGGACGTGACAACAAATGGCGGCGTGAAAGTCGACCACGTCTTCCACAAGGTCTCGTTCAGCAACACGGCGACGACCATGACGCTGACTTCCCAGGGCACGGTCGTCGACACGCTGACGTACGGCGCGCAGTGGCCGATCCTCGCCGGCAAGTCCGCGGCGCTCGATCCGACCGCGCTGACGACGACTGGCAATGACGACGTCAACAACTGGTGCAAGGGCCAGACGCCGTACGCGGCCAATGGCGATTTTGGCACGCCTGGCGCGGCGAATCCGAGCTGTGTGGGCGCCAACCTCGACGAGGACGGCGACGGCATTCCGGACAAGAACGACAACTGCAAGAGCGACAAGAACGCGGATCAGGCCGACACCGACAAGGACGGCATCGGCGACGTGTGCGACAACTGCAAGAACATCGCCAACGCGGATCAGGCGGACGGCAACAAGAACGGCATCGGCGATCTGTGCGAAGCGGCGGGCTGCGGCAACGGCGTGCTGGAGTCAGGCGAACAGTGCGACGACGGCAACACGGCGCCCGGCGACGGTTGCAGCCCGACGTGTCAGATCGAAGCGGACTTGAGCGCCGGTTCGATCCTGATTACCGAGATCATGGCCAATCCCAAGGCGGTCGGCGATTCCACCGGCGAGTGGATCGAACTGTACAACCCGGGCGCGACGGCGATTGAGCTGGTCGGCATTACGCTGCAGGTCAACGCGGCGACGCAGGTGATTCAGTCCGCGACGCCGCTGACGCTCCAGTCCCACACGTACGCCGTGCTGGGCAGAAGCGCGGACCAGGCGGTCAATGGCGGCATCAACCCGACGTGGGTCTACGGCAGCGCGATCACGTTGCCCAACTCGGCGCCGTTCACGGTCAACATCATCGCCAACGGCAAAGCGCTGGACTCCGTCGCGGTCAGCCCGAGCGACAAGGACTGGCCGGCGTTGGGCAACGGCAACAGCTACCAGCTCTCCAGCAGCAAGTACGACGTCACGCTCAACGACGCTGGCCTCAACTGGTGCTGGGGCACAACGGCGTACGGCGCGGGCGACTTTGGCACGCCGGCTGCGGCCAACGGCGTCTGCGGCGGACCTGTGGACACCGACACGGACGGCGTCCCCGATGCTACCGACAATTGCCCGACGATCGCCAACGCCAATCAGGCGGACGCGGACGCCGACGGGATCGGCGACGTGTGCGACGCGTGCCCGAACCAGGCCGCGCCCGGCACCGTGGACGGCTGCGTGACGCTGTGCGGCAACGCGACGCTGGACGTCGGCGAGGAGTGCGACGACGGCAATACCAAGAGCGGCGACGGTTGCAGCAGCAAGTGCAAGATTGAGCTCGCCGGCCAAGACGTCGTGTTCAGCGAGATCATGAACAACGCCGGCGCCGGGTCGAGCGACAACGGCGAATGGGTCGAGGTGTTCAATCCCGGCAGCGCGGCAGTGGACTTGGTCGGCTGGACGCTGGAATACAAGACGGTGAAGCACGTGATCAAGGCCGTGGGCAAGACTGTCGTGCCCGCGGGCGGCTACCTGGTGCTCGGACGCTCCAACGACGTCACCAAGAACGGCGGCGCGACGGTGGACTACGTCTACGGCACGGCGTGGCAGATGGCCAACGACACCGGTTCACTGACGCTCTTGATGCCCAACGGCACGATTTCCGACACGGTCGCGTATTCCAACAAAGCGCCGTGGCCCGTCGGCAAGCAGGGGACGTCCTACCAATGCTCAAGCACCGCGCTGAACAGCACGGCCAATGACCCCGGCACCGCGTGGTGCTTGTCGGCGGTGAGCTTTGGCACGTCGGGCAAGTTCGGTACGCCGGGCTCTGACAACGCCGTCTGCGTCGGGGCGATTCCGCCGCCGCCGCCGCAGGGCAATGGCGCCAACGCCGGCCAACTGCCGTCCCTGCCGGCCGCGTGGCAGCTGTGGTTTGGCTGGCTCAGCAGCCCGCTGAACGACGCGCGTTCGCACTGACTCCCGTTGCACCGCGAGCCGCATTGACCAGAGTGTGAGTTCAAGCTGCGCCGATTCGGAGCGGGCCACGCGGCGGACCCGCCAAGCTCGGGATCCGCGAAGGCTCAGCCTGCCTAGTCGTTCAACGCGCCGTTCTGGACCCAGGTCTTCAGCGCCGTGACGAACGCCGCGCTTGGCGCTTTGCCCATCTTGAAGGCCATGTCGCTGATGGCGTTGTTGTCGCAGCCAGGGTTGCTCGTCAGGTCAAACGCGCTGCGGGTCGAGGAATCGAGCACGGCGACCAGCAGGCTGCTCGCGGGCTTGTCCTTGACGATGAACGCCACGCCGTTGCAGGCCTGCTGGTTGCCCGACAGACCGCTGGCGCTGCCCGTGAGGGAGCTGTACGCCGCGGACTGCGTGGAGAAGTCGAGGCTCTTCTCCGTGGTACTCGTGCCGCCGGCCGCGCCGGGCGCATGGCATTGGCTGCAGCCGGAGAGGTAGGTGCTGTAGAGGCTGGAGAAGTGCGGCTGCGGGTCGCCGCTGTTGCCGAGGGTCGTATCGCAGCCACTGAGCAGCGCGCTGAGGGCCAACACGGCGGGCACAAAATAGGAACGGTTCACGGAGCACCTCCTGCCGGTCGAGCCGGCGTGCGGGAATCCAAGGAAAACAGGGTCAGGTACAGGCCAAACAGGAAGCGTTCCCGTTCGCGCGCCGGATTGGCCCGGTCGCAGAGGAAGGCGTAGACGTCGTGGAGCGCCGTCAAGAATCCCGGGGGCGCAGGCGCGGCGCCGAGCTTGCCGGACAGGATGCCCTCCGCATACGCCCGCAACAGCGCGACCCGAACGTCCGGCGCGACGGAGCCATTGCGCGTCTGGTACGACGCCGCGTGCTCCAGGCCCGCATCCAGGTGCACGCGCGCGGCGCTTGTGTGGCCAAGGTTGCGTTCCACTGCCGCGGCGCGCAGTTCCGTCCCCGCCAGTTCCAGTCGCAGGTCGTCGTCCTCCGTGTCCGCCAGAGCCTGCTGCAGCCCGGCCAGACGCGTCGCCAACGCGGCCAGGGCCACTTCCGGCTGCCCGGCTAGCCGCGCGCTCTCCGCCCGCAGCCCGCTGATGAGCAGCGCCATGTCCTCAGGCGTCAACGCCGGGGTCCGCGACGTCGCGCTCGCGCCCAGGGCCAAATCGCCCGAATGCAGCGCTGCGAGCCGCCGCTCGGCATCCGCCAGCAATTCCAGCGCCCGCTTGGCATCGCCGCTCCAGGCCGTCGCCGCCGCCGCCATCAACGTCCACCGCATCCGGTTCGCCGCATCCAGCCGGACATCCGGCTCCGCGGGCGCGTGCGCCAGCAGGTCCTCGTACAGCCCGCGCGCGCGATCGGCCTTGCCCGCCGCGTACGCCAGCAGCGCCGCCTGATCCATGGCCAGCCAGCGGCGATTCGCCAGCTCCGGCTTGGCCATCGTCAGCGCCAGCGCCGCCTCCGCGATGTTGCTCGCCTCCTTGGCCTGGTCCATGTGCAGCAGGCCGCGCGCCCGGGTGAGCAGGAGCGACAGCGTCTCGCCCGCGTCGCGCGCCGGAAGCTGCCGCCGCTGGTCCAGCAGGCCCCGCGCCAGCGCGTAGTTGCCGAGCTCGGACTGCAACAGGCCAAAATTGCTCAGCAGCGCCGCCTCGTAGCGCGGCCGACCGTGCGCGAGGTCCAGCGCCATCTGGTAGTGCTCCACCGCCTGGATGCCCGCCTGACGATCGCCGTGCAGGAGGAACTGCTCGTGGCGCAGATAGCCACGCAGCTGCGAGAGTCCCACGCTCTGCGGCACCGCCAGCGCCGCGAGCCGCGCATGCTCCTCCGCGGCATCGAGCGCGTTGGCCCGCACGGCAGCATCGGGCTGTTGCGGCACGTCGCGCGCCAGCAACCACGCCTGGGCAAAATGCAGCACGGGGTGATCGACCGGATAGCGCTTGGCGTAGAGGTCCAGCACGTCGCTCTTGCCTTCCGCCAGACGTGCCTCGATGAAGCCCGCGTGCGCCTCCAGGTCATCGGTCTGCAGCGTCAGCCCCCAGAACGTCCCGCGGGCGTCGCCGATCTGCTTGTCGGCGCGGTGAATCCACGCCTTGTCCAGGCCGACCTGCCGGTACAGCGCCTCCGCAGCATCGCGCTCCGCGTGGGTCGGCGGCACCTGACTCACCCACGTGTTGGCGAACTGGTACAGCAAATCCGCGCAATCCGTCTCCGCCGCCCGCCGCGACGCCGCCGCCACCAGCGCCCGTCGCCGTTCCGGCTGGTCGTGGTGCTTGTAGAGCTGGAACAGCGCCGCACGCACCGTTTCCTGATTGCCCTTCTCCAGCGTCAGCAGGTGCGATTCCAGCATCAGCCGGAACGCCAGCTCGCCCTCCAACATCGCCTTGGGCAGCCACGCCGCCACGCGCCGCCGCCGCTCCGCCAGCCCGACGCCCGCGCCCAGCTCCGTCACGAACCGTTCGGCAAAGTCGAGCCGCTCCACGCCTTCAAGAACCGGGTGCTCCGCCAGCTCCGCCAACCGCGCCAGCAGCAGATCCTGCTGACCCAACGCCCGCAGCAGGTACAGCCCCTTGTCCGAGAACACGAACAGCGTGAACGGGTCAGTCACCTGCACCAGCGGCACGGTCTGCAGCAGCTCGATGGCGCGCTTCTCCTCGCCCATCACGTCCAGCACTTCCACTTGCGCGAGCTTGGCCAGATCGCGGACCGCGCCCGACTTCTTGACCCACTGTCCCAGCCGCCGCACGCGCTCGCGCTGCGCTGCCAGAAAACGGTCATCGAGCGTCCCGCCCGCCAGCCGCCGCTCATCCAGCCGGTGCCCGACGATCTCCAGGACGACTGCCGACCAGCCGGCAACCGCCGCGTCGCCCGTCGCCTGTTGCGCCGCCTGCCGGGCGAAGAACTCGGCTGACGCCAACTCGCCGAGCTGCAAATCCAGCCGCGTCATGTCGCGCGTGAACCGCATCCGATCCGCCATCGTCGTCGCCCGGCGCAGGAGATGGCTGAGGATCAGCAGCTGTTCCCATGGGTTGCGCGCGGCATCGAGCACTTCATGGAGCTTCGCCTCGTTCCAATCCGCGCTCAGCGCGCCGTCAAGCGGCAGGCGGTACACGTCGAGTGAACCTTCGACTTCACAGGTCGTCAGCAAGCTTTCCAGCGTCGGTGCCGGATACTGGCAATTCCAGTGCGCGCTGCTGAGCTGTTCTGGCACGGCGCCCGCCAACGGCTGCGTTGCCGACGCGTCAAACCGCACGCGAAAGAGCACGCTGTGGTCGTGGCCATCGATGCGGCCATCCTGATTGGTGTCGCTCAAGTGCTGGGCAAAATAGAGAAAATGGCCGCGGACGGCAAACGCGGGAAAACCGGTGACGCCGGGCAACGCAAACGCGATGTCCTGATGCCCCGGCTGACCGATGCGCGCGATCCGCAAATGCTGCGCCGGGCGCATGGCAAACGCGATGCCGACGTCCTGCGTCGCGCGCTCCACCGGCACCCAGGCCAGCCACTCGCCATCCGGATGCAGCGCCGGACTGGAGATCCCGGACTCCGGGATCACCAAGCCCGCGTCGTGGCCCTGGACGTCGATGCGATGCAATTGCAGGTCGCCGTTCAGTCCGCGACGCTCCACAACGCCCAGGCTGCGGCCGTCGGGAAACCAGAACGCGGCGGTCTCAGCGGTTTCAGGGCCGGTCAGACAGCGGCGGTCGCCGTCCGGCAAGGTGCGCAGGCAGACGTCGCCCGTCGCGTCCGTGCGCGTGGAGAGGTACGCGAGCGTCTTGCCGTCGGGACTGACGCGCGGAAAGGAGGTGTCGGCGCCTTCGTCGAATACGAGCGCGGGCGTTCCGCCAGGCAATTGCGTGAAGACCTGCGCGGTCGCGTTGCGATTGCTGATGAAGAACAGCGTCGTGCCGTCAGAACCCGTTGTGCCGAGGAACTCGTCAGCCGATCCGGCAGTCAAGCGCGCGGGGGTGCGCAGGCCAGCGACTGGATCAGCCGCATGCGCTGGCGCCGCCGCGAACAGCGCGAGCAGGCAGAGAACGGCGCTGGCACGCGTCACGGGCATGCTTTGGCCTCCCACCCGCGGTCATCCCGTTGCCACCAGCCGCCGCACACGAGGGCTTTCTGCCGCTGTTGCCGCCACGCTGCACGCACGTCTGCCTCACTGGTCGGCGCGCGCTCCTGCTGCACGTAGAGCCAAATCTGCCGGCGGCTGCGGTTGGCTTTCTCCAGCCGGCGCGCGACCTCGGCAAGGTCCGTCGCGCCCGAACACGCATCGGGCGTCGACGCGAGCGTCCCGTCCTGCGTCTCACCGATGCAGTGGCGCACCAGGAGTTGGTCGAGCATTTGCGCTTCGTCGACCCACCCGCTGTACAGCGCGGCGATCGCGTCGTGCGCGGCATCCGTGTGCCACCCGCTCTTGGCCAGTTCGCCGCTGGTCAACGGCGCCGGTCCGGCAGTCAGGCCCGTCTGCGCGACTTGCCCCTCCGCCACGGGCATGCGCGCCGCCGCCTGCTCCTCCAGCAGCGTGTGGCGGTCAACGAGCACGACGTCCGGCGCCTTGATGCAGCCGGCCGTAGCCAGCAGCGCGAGAAACAGCAAGCGATTCATGGCTTGGGCGCCTCCCGCACCCGCAAATTTCGCAGCGGCTCCAGCAACGGGTCCAACCAGCGCTGGAACACCGGCCCGAGCGCAATGCCGCGCAGTTCGTCAATCTGGACCACGCTGCTCAGGCCCCCGAGCTCGACGGCGACGTCCATGAAGCCGTGCAGGAAACGCAGGCGCACCCGCTGCGGATGGCCAAACTCCAGCACGGTGCGCAGGCGGTTGCTCTGGGCATCTTCCGCGTACGGATCCCACAAGTTCAACAGCGCTTCCAAATGCTTGCGACCGATGTGCAGGATCTCCGCGCGGCCGTCCAGCGCCCGGCGCACGGGCAGGAAATCCAGCGCGGCGTTCGCGTCAAACCGCTCATCGCTGCCTTCCACGCGCAGCCCCGTCGCGTTGCCGCGCAGTTGAATGTGCGTGTCTTCCCCGTTCACCAGCACCATGCACTGCCCGGTGACCTGGCCGTGCAGCAGCGTCGCCTCCAGTTGGTCCATGCGAAACACGTCGCGGTCAACGCTGGCATTGCCCGCCACCGGTCCCATCTCCGCGCCGCCATAGCGAATCTTGCCAATCGTCAGAAAATCCGTGCGCCGGAGGAACGGCTGGTGCTCGGCAAACCGCCAGCGCGCGTACGCGTCGTCCTCGCCGCCGCCGAGGAGCTGGAACTGCGGCGTCAGCGCAAACGTCTCGCCCAGCGGCATGTCACCAAAAACGTCGCTCACCTGCAGGCCTGGCTTGGTCAGCCCAACGTCGACGTGCTCAAAATGCACGCGCGCCGCCACGTGGAACACGACGAGATCGCCCGACTCCAGGTAGATCGGCACGCTCACGACGCCGTGCGCCGTCACCTCGGCGTTGTCATGCGCCAACGCGCCAAGGTCCTGCCGCAATTCGCCCGTGATGTTCAGGCCCAGCCGCCCTGGCACGGGCTCGGTCGTGTCCGTCGCCGTGCTCCCCGCCAGGCTGGCCGGC
The DNA here is from genome assembly GCA_903842345.1 of uncultured Myxococcales bacterium. Taxonomy (GTDB): domain Bacteria; phylum Myxococcota_A; class UBA9042; order UBA9042; family UBA9042; genus CAIYBN01. The sequence goes on along the minus strand of CAIMLR010000003.1, from coordinate 9,580 downwards.
ACGCTGCCCGCGACGTCGGCGTCGGTCACCTTCGGCGGGCGCAGCAGTGCGCGGTCCAGACCGCCGCTCAGCGTGAGGCGCGTCCCCGTCGGCGGATTGTCCAACTGGAACTGCTCAAGCCGCGCGCCCTCCGCCCCCGACCAGCCGCGCGCCATCCAGCTGAGGTCCCGCAGCGGCACGCCCGGCATCGCGTCCTGCGTGAGGCGCGACAGCTTGCCGTCGCCCGCGAGGTGCATCGTCCCGTCCACCCGCAGCTCGACCGACAGCCGCTGGTCCAAACCGTCCAGCCGCACCGCGTGGCCGCTCGCCGCGGCCTCCAGGTTCGGCAGCGTCACATGCACATCCGCCTTGCCCGCGCCTTTGGCCCAGGTCGCGTCCGCCGTCACATCCAGCTTGGGCAGCCGCGCGGAGCCCTGCGGCATCTGGCAGGACAGCGCCGTCAGCGCCAACGTCACGGTGTGGTGGCCGTCGATCCCCGACGGCGGCTTCTGGTGGAACAGCTGCGCTCCGCCGGTCAGCGTGCCCTTCGCGTCGAGTTTCACCCCCAGCTTGGGATCCAGCAGGCACAGCGCGCCGCGATCCTTGGCCGCCATCGCGTGGAGGAAGGCCGCGATATTGCGCGCCTGCGCCTGCACCGTGTACGTCAAATCGCTGCCCTGCGCGCGACCTTCCAGGTCCAACCCTGCGGCCAGGCTGTGCGGACCTTTGGCATCGAGACGCAGCGCAAGGTGGCGCGACGCGGGGTCATGGTCCAGGTGCCCAGTCACGGCCAGTTGGCCGCCCGGCTTCACCGGCCCCATCCGCAGGATATCGGCGTTCAACGCGAATTCCGCCTTCTGCCGCAGGCCTTGGCCGTCGCTCTTGAGCGTGATGCTCAGGCGGCGGACGTCGGCGCGGCGCGGCATTTGCAGGTTCGCCACATCCAGCGACGTTTCCTGGGTCACCAGCGGCAGTCCGGTCAGGTGCGTCGCCTTCCCTTGGCTGTGACCCGCGATCGTCAGCGCCGACCACTTGACCAGCTTGCGCGCCGTAGCGGGCGGCTGCACCAGGTCCACGAGTTCCTTGGGCAGCGCGCTGAAGTCCAGCTTCCAGGCCAACGCGTCGCGGAACTTTTCCAGCGTGCCCGTCAGAACAACCGGCCCGTGCACATCCAGCCAAACGCGCCCCGTGCTGGCCAGCGGCTGGTCGAGCACGACGCGCAGGTCCGCCGTCTCCAGCTTGGCGCGCACCCAGTCCGTCAGCTCGCGTCCGCCGGGCAGCCGCACGCGGGCAACCGCGCCCGAGATCTGGATCTTCTGCGCCACCGTCAGCACGGTGGCCGACTCGCGCACAACCGGCGGCAGCACCAACCGCACCTCCGCCCCGCTCGCCGCGACCTTCTGGCCGTCGGTCACCACTTCAGCTTCCGCCAGGCTCAGCGTCAGCGTCAGCTCCCGCAGCGCCGCCAGCGGGTCAGCCAACGCCGCGGCCACGCCCGCGGTCTGGAGCTGGAGCGTCGGCTTCAGGTCCTTCAGGGTGGCGGTCCGCAGGCCATCGGCGGTCTGCACGAGAAGCGCCGCCACGCCCGCATCCACGGTCAGCGTCGCGCCGTCGGGCAGCACGGTCCACTTCGCCGTCGCGCGCGCATCGGTCGCGGTCACATCGCCCGCGACGTCGTGCGCGCTCAGCGTCGCCACGCTCAGGACGGCATCGCCACTCAGCGCGGTTTGGCCCCGCAGGTGGCCATGGGCCTCCGCATGCACCTGCCCCACGCGCGCGTCCGCAAGCGTCACGCCCGGGGTGTCCAGCACGAAGTCCAGGCTCTCCACAACCGTCCGCGACGGGTCCAGCGCGAGGTGCAGGCCGACCGCGTTGCCCTGCAGCGTTCCGCCCGGGGACTCCAACCCGCGGAGATGCAGCGCCGGCAGCGTCGCCGTCAGCGCCATCGCGCCGTCCAGCGCGGTCATCGCGTCGTCCACGAACAGCGCCGCGTGCATCCCCAGCCGGCTCAACACCGCCACGCGTCGCAGGTTCACCGTCAGGCCGCGCTTGGCCGGCTCAGGCTGCAGCACCAGTTCCAGCGCCAACAGCTCATTGGCCCCCGTCGCCAGATCGGCCTCGAGCGCGAGCCGGTCGTCCTGGAGCACCGCGTGCGTCGCCAGCGTCAACGGCAGCACGCCCGTGCCATCCTGCAGCGGCGCCAACCACGGCAGCAGGTCCAGCACCGGCTTGAGCTGCGGATCGGGAACGACGCCCGTTGTCTCCAGTTGCAGATGCGCGCCGTCGAGACGCAAATCCGCGCCCGCACGCGCACCGCCCAGTTGCACAGTGCCTGTGAGCGCCACGTCGCCGAGATAGACGTGCTGATCGCCGCCGCCCACCAGCCGCCGCACCGCGCGGGTCCGCACGCCGCCGATCGTCAGCGCGAGCCCCAGCTCCGGCGCCTCGTGCAGCGCCTTGAACAGCTGGGACGGCAGCGTCGGCGGCTTCTCCGGCGTTGGCGGCATCAAGGCGAGCAGGCGCTCCAGGGAAGTCACGCCCTGCGTGTCGATCACGACGTTGAGCGCCACGCCCTCCACGACCGCACTCGCGCGCCGCGTGTGGCCCGGCAGCAAATCCCGCAGCTGCCAGCGGAGCGTCACGCGGTCAATATGCAGCAGTTCGGGTGCCAAATCGCGGTCTTCCGGTGCGGACGCAAGCGCCAGATCGCGCAGTTCAAGTCCGCCGGTGCCCACGCTCGCTTGCCGGTAGTCGACGTCCAGGTGCAGCTGCGCGCGCACGGCGTTCTTCACGCGCTCGCGCAGCCACGGCGTCTCCAGATGCCTGAGCATCCAAGCAGTTCCGCCAATCGCCAGCACGACGAGCAGCAGCACTGCCAGCAGCACCCTCCGCCACGTAACGATCCGCGGCTTGGGTATTTTCTGTGGCGCCACCTGCACGTTCACGGCCTCCCGACCCGAGGAGGGTAGCACGCACGGCTTTCAAGTCGAGGACCGCGGATGACGACGGGTGCCGCTATTTTCGTCCGGACCGGCGGATCACCTGGACGATGTGGCGGGCCTGCCAGGCGTGGACGTCGCTGAGCTCGGCGCCGCGCTCGACAAGCAGCGCCTCCATTTCCCGCACGCACCGGCCGTCGGCGACCGTTTTCAGGCAGGCCAGGACGCGGTCGACGCCGTCGTGGCCCAGGCTCCGCGGATTGGCATGCAGCCGCGCGACGAGGTCCAGCTGCGCCGCACGCGCATCCAGGTGACCGATCGCGTCGGCGGCAAGCGCCACAAGCGCGGGATCCGGCGACCGCGCGGCCCGCTGGAGCAGCCGCAGCAGCGGACCGTGCTCAGGCAGGGACGCGACCGGACCTTGCACCAGCAGGCGGCACAGCCACAGCGCACCGGCCGCATCCACGCGATCCAGCCGCGGATCGTCCCGCAGGGTGTGAAATTGCTGCGTCAGCGCGGCGACGAGCTCCGCCTCCACCGACTCCAGCCCCGCCAACTGCGCCAACCGCTGCGGATCCGGCACGGCGCTGTCCGGCGCGCGCTTGGCTGACGGCGGCGCGGCAGGCTCGGCGAGAAAATCGAATTCGTCGTCAAGCGGCACGCTGATCGGCGCGACAGGCGGCGGCGGCGCCGGCAGGGGCGCCTCCAGAAGTAGCTGCCAAAAGTGCTGCCACGCCGAATTCATTGCTTCTTGCTGGATCATCGAGAGCCCCTGCCTTGCGAAACGCGCCATCCGCGTGCGATCCTGCGCGCGGAGGACCGCATGAAAACAGTCATTCGCCTGCGCATGTCAAGCCACGATGCCCACTACGGCGGGCAACTTGTCGATGGCGCACGGATTTTGGGCCTGTTCGGCGACGTGGCCACCGAGCTGCTGATCCGGCACGACGGCGACGAAGGGCTGTTCCGCGCCTACGACAGCGTGGAATTCCTCGCGCCGGTGCGCGCGGGCGACTACATCGAGGCGTCCGGCGAGATTGTCGAAACGGGCAAGACCAGTCGCAAGATGCTGTTTGTGGCGCGCAAGGTCATCGCGGCGCGCCCGGATATCAGCGAATCGGCGGCGGACGTGCTCGATCCGCCCATCGTCGTCGTGCGCGCGAGCGGGACGTGCGTGGTGCCGGCGGGCTTGCAGCGCAAGGGATAACGGATGCAACCGCTCATGATCACGGCGGCGATTTGCGGCGCGGAGGTGTTCCGGAGCGACACGCCGCATGTGCCGTATTCGCCGCAGGAACTGGCCGAGGAGACGATCCGCTGCCGCAACGCGGGGGCGACGATGGTCCACCTGCACATGCGCGAGAACGATGGCGCGCCGAGCCAACGCGCGGAGCTGTTCGCCGAGACCGTGGCGCTGCTGAAGGCTGCGGCGTGTGACATTCTCATCCAATTCTCAACCGGCGGCGCGGTGGGCATGACCGTGGAGCAGCGCGCCGATGCGCTCAAGCTCAAGCCCGACATGGCGACGCTGACGACCGGCTCGGTCAATTTTGGCGACGACGTGTTTCTCAATAGCCCGCCGATGATCCGCGCGATCGCCGCGCGGCAGCGGCAGTTCGGCGTCAAGCCGGAGTTCGAGTGCTTTGACAGCGGCATGGTCGACGCGGCGCGGCGGCTGATGAACGACGGGCTCGTGGACGCGCCGGGGCATTTCAACTTTGTGCTCGGAATGCCGGGCGGCATGGGCGGCACGAAGGCGCACCTCGACTTCCTGCGGACGTTGCTGCCAGATGGCGCGACGTGGTCGGTCGCGGGGATCGGCCGCTTTGAGATGCCGCTGGCTGCGCACGCGATCGCGGTGGGCGGGCATGTGCGCGTGGGACTGGAGGACAACCTCTACGTGCAAAAAGGCGTCCTGGCGCGCGGTTCGTATGAGCTTGTGGCCGCCGTGGCGGCGATGGCGCGCGAGGCCGGGCGGCCGCTGGCGACGATCCGCGAGGCCCGCGCGCTGCTGCGGCTGGCGTGACGGTCAGTGCCCGGCGACGTGCGGGTACTTGAGCTTGAGCTTGTCGACCCACTTCAGCACTTCCGCGTCGTCCATCATTTCCTGGCCGAGCGCCGCCATTTGCAGATCCACCGTATTCGCCTGAGCCGGCGCGCTGCCACCGGACTCGATCTCCATCGCAACCCGCTGCATCCGCGCCCGCAGCGCCGCAAGCTGGTGGTCAATGACGTCCCGCGCTTCCTTGCCCAGCTTGACCGGTCCGCTGGGGGTGTTGGACTGCTCGATTTGCATCTGCAGCGCCTGGATCTGCCCCGCCAATTCCGAGCGCTGCGCGTTCAGCGCGGCCTTCATGTTGGCAGCGTAGAGGTGGCCCTTGCCGCGCGCGGCGATGGTCAGCATCCCCATGTATTTGCCCTTGGTAAACGTGTCGACGAAGAAGCCGTCGCCGGTGCTCAAGAGCTGGTTGGTCATGTCCATCTGCGACGAGCCGAGCACGAGGTCGATGCCCTTCACTTGCGAAGTCAGCGCATCGACTTCCACGCGCGACAGCTGGCTCAGCACGATGACGAGATCGCAGCCCTGGTCGCGCAATTCCTTCACGGCGGTCGCCGCGACGGTGTTCGGCGACTCCACGACGAGGCCTTGGTTGGCGACCGTGTTGAGCAAATCCGCGGGCTGCGCAGTGATCAAGCCGAAGATGCCGATCTTCAACGGCCCTGCCTGCTTGACGAGCAAGCGCTGGAACGCGGGCTTGCCGGCCTTGTCGTACAAGTTCGCGGAGAGCAGCGGAATCTTGTTCGCAGCTGCCAGCCGTTTCAGATCGTTGACGCCAAGCGCGAGTTCGTGTGCGCCCACGTTGAGCGCCGTATACCCGCCGCGCGCCATCGCCCGCAGGAACACGTCCGCGCGCGCAACCGCTTCGCCCGGCCGATCCATCGTATCCGGCACATTCGGGACCATGAGGCCGCCGACGTCAAACGCCAGCGCATGGGGGTGTCCCTGCGTTTGCTCCATCCACCATTTGATTCGCCGAGGCAGACCGCCCAGCGGGTGATGGGCTCACCCACAAGGGTCAGTTTCACCCACGACGCCGCCGGAGAAGCCGATCAGCACTTGTTGGGACGGCGGCACATCGGCCAGCGCGCCCTGAGGCGGCATCTCTGCGTCGGGCGCCGCTGGCGTCGGCTGGAGGATCGGCGGTGGCTGAGCAGCCCGGCTTTGCGCCTGCGCCGCGTCCATCTCTTTGGGCACGAGCATTGCGTCGGCGATGACCGCGCGGTGTTCCGCCGCAGCTTCCACCATGCCCGACGTCAGAACGCGATACCGCGCCACAGTCGGCGCCGCATCGGTCGCCGTGGTCGGCTGCAAACGCCGCCACACGCCGCCCGCCACAGCGAGCACGGCAACGACCAACAGGGCCAGAATCACTTGGGTACGCCGCTCCATTCTCGCTCCAGTTGGGGCCAACGCCCCGATTATCGCAGTGGCCACGTTACCATCCGCATGACGGCGCTGCAATTGACCGAATGCCAGCCGCCCGCTAACGTTCACGGCCCCGCGCATGTGCGGCGATTTTTCCGACGATGCCACACACTCCCGATCGCAAACGCAACCGCATGTGGCTATTGGCGATTTTCGCCAGCTCGCTGTTGATCTATGGTGCGGTGTGCGGCGCGACGCTGCTGGAGCCGTCCCCGCATTTTCATTTTGTCGACATGGCCGAGTCGTTCCTGCACGGGCGGCTGGACACGGACACGCCGCGACGCGCTGCGGGCCAGAAGCCGTTGCCAGGCGATCCGCCCGGCCTGCAGGACGCCGTCAACCGCCAACTGAAAGGCAGCGGCTGGAACGATTGGGCGAGCTACCGCGTGCTGACCTTGCGCGGTGGGGAACGCGTGAAAGGCGTATTCCCGTGGAAAGACGTGCCCGGCCCGCGCCAGCACGAGTTCCACACCCTCGATGGCCGCCTGATGATCATCGACGTGGATCGCGATCTCAAAGTCGGTTGCGACCCCAAGCAGCCGTGGCGCAAGTGCGACGACGTCATCTATCAGGTGTCCTTCCCGCCGTTCCCCGCCGTCGTGATGCTGCCGCTCGCCAAGATCTGGCACTACCGGACCAACGACGTGCTGGTGACCATCGTCTTCGCCGCGCTCTCGGTCGCGCTCACGTGGCTGTGGCTGGCGCGGCTGCGGCGGCGCGAGCTGATCGGCCACGATGCCGCGGATCGGCTGTGGATTACGGCGTTCCTGGGTTTTGGAACGGCGGCGTTCTTTGTGTCCGCGCATGCTTCGGTGTGGTTCACGGCGATGGTCATCGGCATGACGCTCCACCTCGGCTACCTGCTGGCGGCTGAAGGCGGCGAGCGCCCGCTGCTGGCCGGCCTGTTGCTGGGGCTCGGCGTTGCCACCCGGACGCCGCTGCTGTTCGCCGGCCTGTTCCTGCCGCTGGAAGTGCTGTGGCCTGACGGCCGGTGGCTGGGCGGTCAAGGCAAGGCGGGGATTCCGGCCGCACTGAAGAAACTGGTGCTGTTCGCCCTGCCGTTGGTGCTGATCGGCGGCGTGCTCGCGTGGTTCAACTGGGCGCGCTGGGAGAATCCGGGAGAATTTGGCCACCTCTACTTGCTGGAAGGCACGCGGGGACCGACCCGCGAACACGGTCTGTTTTCCTTCGCTTTCCTCAACCACAACCTCGGCACCGCGCTGCTCAACATGCCGCAGATCCTGCCGGATCCGCCGTTCTTGCTGATCACCCGCCATGGGCTGGGCCTGCTGACGTCGAGTCCAGCCTTCCTGGCGCTGTTTGCCCAGCACGCACCGCCCCGGCTGGGCGACGACGCCCGCCGCCAAGCGCTCGCCCGTCACCTGATGTGGTCCGTCGCCGCGGTCGCGGTGCCTGGGCTCTTCTACCAAAATGACGGATGGCAGCAGTTTTCCTACCGTTTCGCCATCGACTTCCTGCCGCCGCTGCTGGGTGTGCTCGCGCTGCGGGTGCCGACGCTCAGCAAGAAAGTGAAAGCGCTGATCGTGCTTTCCGTCGCGATTCAACTGTTTGGTGCGATAACATTTGGCCGCGCGGAACAATTCTACTACGACTGATGTTGTACCGCGCTCGCCACCATCGCGACGCTTGAGGCCACCTGCATGTCCGCTCCGCAAAAATCCGGCCCTTCGCCGTTCGTCACCTCTGCCCAGGACTGCGTCGACTGGGTGCTCAGCGGCGCCAAGCCTGCGAACACGTTCAAGATTGGCACGGAGTTTGAGCGCTTTGCGCTGGGCCCCAATGGCAAGCCGTTGCCGTATGAAGGCCACGCATCGATTCACACGATGCTCGACCGGCTGGCGAAGCGCCACGGGTGGACGCCGTACCTGGAAGCGGGCAAGCCGATTGCGCTGACCCGCGGCATGGCATCCATTTCGCTCGAGCCGGCGGGGCAGTTTGAGCTGTCCGGCGCGCCGTTTGCGACGATCGCGGAGATGCGCGCGGAGCTGGCCCAGCACCTCGCTGAAGTGGCGGAGGTGACATCGGACTTGGGCGTGCGTTTTGCCTACGCGGGCTTCAATCCGCTCAACACGGTGGACGACTGCGAGAAGATGCCCAAGGGGCGTTACGGGATCATGCGGCGGATCATGCCGACGGTGGGCTCGCTGGGCTTGGAGATGATGCACCTGACCTGCACGGTACAGAGCAACATGGACTTTTCCTCGGGCGAGGAAGCGATGGAGATGATGCGCTTGGGGCATCTGCTGTCGCCGGTGCTTGTGGCGCTGTTTGCCAACTCGCCGATTCGCCATGGCAAGGACACCGGCTACGCGACGTTTCGGGCGCACTTGTGGACCGACGTGGACGAGGCGCGCTGCAACGTCAGCAAGTTCATCTTTGACCCGCACGCGACGATCGCGGACTACGTGGAATGGTGCTGGGATGTGCCGATGTACTTCCTGGACATCGCGCATGAGGACGGTTCCCATGGTCACCAGGAGCTGTTTGACGCGCCGATGACGTTCCGGCAGTTCTTTGAGCGCGGCTTTGGCGGTCGGCGGCCGACGCTGGCGGACTGGGAGTTGCACGCCTCGACGATGTTCCCCGACATCCGCCTGAAGAAGTACCTGGAGCTGCGCCAGTGCGATGTGGTGCCGCCCGAGGCCCTGCCCGCCCTGCCCGCGCTGACCAAGGGAATCTTCTACGACGCGGCGACGCGTCAGGCGTGCCTGAAGCTCCTGCGCGACGGCGACATGACCGTGGACCGAGCGGCGCTGCGCGCCTTGGCCTGCAAGGACGCACTCGACGGCGTCGTGGGCGAATGGGATCTCCGCGCGTTGTCCCGCGAAGTCCTGAAACTGGCCCGCGCCAGCTTGGATAGGCAAGCGCTCGCAACTGGCACAGACAACGACGCCAGCGATTCGCTCACCATGCTGGACGAGATCGTGGCTGGCGAACGGCCGCAGTTCTGGCAAACGGTCGCCGAGCGATGGCGCAATGAGCCAAGTTTCCTGGCTTTGGCCGAATAGCCGCGGAAAAATTCGGGAGTTCCGGCTACGCCGGGGACCTCCGCCCCAAAAAATCGACCTCCCCGCCGCTGCATCCGGCTTTCACCGGACGCAGAACCACATTGCGGTCCCGCAGCTCGCGCTGCGCCGCCCAACCTTTGGCGGTT
>CAIMLR010000002.1 GCA_903842345.1 uncultured Myxococcales bacterium | reverse complement strand
GCTGCACACGTCGCTGCTGCACGCCAAATCGCCGGGCAAGCTGCACGTGCCGGGGATCGCCGTGTGCTGGCAGTCCTGCACCGCGTCGCAGACGTCGTTTGTGCACACGTTGCCGTCGTCGCACGTCCCGCTCTGCGTCACATGCTGGCAGCCGCCGATCGCGTCGCACGAGTCGAGCGTGCACGCCACGCCGTCGTCGCAGTTCAGCTTGGCCGAGGTGGCTTCGCACACGCCGTTCTTGTTGCCGCAGTGCTCCAGCGTGCAGACGCTGCCGTCGCTGTTGCAGGCGGTGGTGACGTCAGAAGGCACGGCGACGCAGCCGTTCTGGCTGTCGCACACGCCCGCGGTGCAGGCGGAGGTCTTGTCCGCGCAGAGCCCGGCGTTGGCGACGTGCTTGCAGATGCCGCCGGCGCACACGTCGTCGGTGCAGGCGACGCTGTCCGTGGCGCACGGCGTGGCATCGGCGGCGAGCGACCAGATCGACTGGTTGGCGGCGTTGCACAGTTCGCAAGAGTTGGCCGGGTTGAGCGCGCCGTCCGGGATGCACGCTTGGGCGATGAAGCAGTAGCCCGGCGCCGTGCCTGTGACGTTGCACGCGTGCTGGGCGGTGCACTTGCCGACCTGGCAAACGGCGCCCTTCTGGCACGCGGTGCCGACCGGCTCGACGCTCCACGCGTGTTGGTCCTGCGCGATGTCGCACGTCAGGCAGCCGTCGCCGGAAAGCGCGCCGTTGCTCTGGCACGCGCCGTCGATGAGGCAGTTGTCGGCTTTCACCGGGTGCAGGCACGCGCCGCTGGCGCACGCGTCGTCGGTGCATGCGAGGCCATCGTCGGTGCATGTGGCCTGGTCGGCCAAGTTCGTGTGACCGCAGACCCCGTTGTTGCACGTGTCCAGCGTGCACGGGTTCTTGTCGTCGCAGTCTTTGGCCGCGCCGCTGGCGCAGTTGCCGGCCACGCACGCGTCGCCAGTCGTGCACGCGTTGCCGTCATCGCACACGGCGGCGTTGGCCAGGTGCTGGCAGCCTTTGACCTTGTCGCAGGTGTCGTCCGTGCACGCGTTGCTGTCCGTGCACGTCGCGTCGCTCGGCGCGCCGACGCACACCTTGGCGTCGCACAAGTCGTTCAGCGTGCACGCGACGCCGTCGTCGCAAACCGCGGTATTGGCTTTGTGCGTGCAGTTGCCGGTGCTGGTCTCACACGCGTCATCGGTGCACGGGTTGCTGTCCTGGCAATCCTTGGCCACGCCGGCCGTGCACGTGCCGTTGCTGCAGACGTCGCCGACAGTGCAGCCATTCTTGTCGTCGCACGAGCCGCCGTCCTTGGCGAACGTTGTGCACTTGCCGCCGGCACAGACGCCCAGTTGGCACTCGCCCACGCCTTCGGTGCACGTCACGTTGGCGTCGTCGGCCGCAGCGGTCCATTGCAGCGGATGAGTGGGATCGCAGCTCTCGCACGAGTTGCCGGTCTTGACCGCGCCGGCCTTGACGCACGTGCTGTCCAGGAAGCAGCCGGTCGTGACCGCCATCTGGCACGCGCCCTTGTCGTCACACGCCGCGGTCGTGCAATTGGCGCTGCCGGTGTTGGGGCACGCGGTGCCGGCCGGCTTGACCGGGTACGCGCAGAGGCCTTCCACGCATTTCAGCTCCTCGCAGTCGCCGGCTTTGTGCAGGCCGAGGGTCGGATCGCTGACGTTGCAGTCGCCGTCGACTGAACACGCCACCGAGCCCTTGGGCACGCACGCGCCCTGGCGGCATTCCTGGCCGCCGCCGCATTCCGAGTCGTCGCGGCAGCCCGTCTTGGGCGTGGGCGTCGTGCAGGAACAAATGGAAAGGATGACGAGAAGATAGCTGAGATTTCGCAACACGTGGACCTCGCGCCCGCGGCGGGCCAGCTGGCCGCATGGGGGCACGATCAGGGTACACGCCAAGGCCAATCGGGCAAAATTTGCCGAGTTTTTTCAGGTCCTGTGCGCGCTAGCCGCCCGAATCCGGCAGGATGAACCGCACTTTGAACGAGCGGATCTCGATCGGCACCCGCTTGCCATTGCTCTCGCCCGGCGCGAATTTGCAGGCCTTGAGCGCAGCGATCGCGGCCGCGTCCAGACCGTAGCCCAGCTTCTTGACGACGCGGATGTCGCGCGTGTTGCCGTCGGCATCGACGACGAGTGAGAGAACGACAACGCCTTCAATGCCAGCCGCCGTCGCCTCATCCGTGTAGACGCCCGGACAATCGCCCTTGGGCAGCGGATCCTTTGTCACGTCGCGCGCCAGCACCGGCGCGGCCAGCGCCTTGGGCTTGTCCACCGCCGGTCCGCCGCTGGGCATTTGCAGCGTGTTGCCCACGGGCATCGCCGGGCCTTTGCCCGACTCCGACGTCGACTCCAGCGAAAAACCAAACGTCGGCGTGTCCGTGCTGTCGCCCGTCGTCACCGCGCGCTCGCTCCGCGGCGTGTCGTGCGTCTTGTCCGCGCGCGCCGTCACGTGCATCGCTTGCGGTTGCACCTTGTGCAGTTCCAGCGGCGTCGGCTGCTCCAGCGGCATGGGCTCCGGCTTGGGCGCTTCCTCCGGCTTGGGCGGCTCCGGCGGCGGCTCGTCCGGCGGCTTGGGCGGATCGATGACCCGCATCTCAACCGTCACCGGCCGCTGCAGGCGCGGCTGCTCCGGCAGGCGCATGAGCAGGTACGCCGCGGCCACGTGCAGGACCACCGCGATCGCGATGCTGGTGCCGAGGCGACCGCCGTACATTCAGGGCGCCTTGGGCGCGCTGGGCGGCGTCAGGCCAGTCGGGTCGATCTGGATGGCAAAGGAGATGACGCCAAGCGACTTGATCACGTCCAGCACCCACACCACGCGGCCGTGGGAGACGTCCTTGTCGCCCGCGATGATCGCCTGCGTCTTGGGATCCTTGACAAGCGCCGCCTTGACCGACGTCCGCAGCTGCTCGGGCGTCACCGGCTGGCCGTTCAGGTACATCTGGCCATCCTTGGTCAGCGTCACCGCGAGCGTCGTCGGCGTGGGCGTCGAGCCCTGCGCGGCCTTGGGCAGCTCGACTTCAATCGCCTGCTTGGCGATCAGGTTGGCCGTCAGCATGAAAATGATCAGCAGCACCAACATGATGTCGACAAGCGGCGTCACGTTGATGTCCGTGATCATGCCCTTTTTGCGCGCACCGCCGGCCATTACGCAGCTCCGTTGGCGTTTGCGCTCTTCTCAGCCTTGGGCTTCTCCGCCTTGATGTAGGCAAGCACCGAGTGGCCCAGGCCGCCCGCAGCCGCAGCCGCCGTTTCGACGTGGCGCGAGAACGCGTTGTAGGCGGCGACCGCGGGAATCGCCACGAGCAGACCGACTGCCGTGGCAACGAGCGCTTCAGCGATGCCCGCCATGACGGCTTGCGCGCCCTGAGCGGAGTTGGCGGCCAAATCGTGAAACGCGCGGATGATGCCGAGCACGGTACCGAACAGGCCGACGAACGGCGCGTTGCTGCCCAGCGTGCCGAGGAACGCGAGACCGCGCTCGTACCGCAGCCGCTCGCTCTCCACCGTCGCCGCGATGTGCTCCTCCACGGACGCTGCACCATCGCCCGCATTGGCCAAGCCCGCGCGCACCACGGCGGCCTGCATCGACTTGGCCTCGCCGAGGATCGCCAACGCCGCCGCTGTTCCGCTCTTGGGCAGGGCCGCCATCGCCGCATCCAGGGTCTTCCTGGACTGTTTCTCCTGAAAGAAGAACCAAATCCGCTCAACCATCACCGCCACCGCCAGCAGGCTCAACGTCAGCAGCAGCCACAGCACCCAGCGCGAGCCAGCGCGCAACATGATGTCCAGAAGTTGTGCATCGAGCGTGTTTTCTGTCTGGGGCATGTCCCTGTCCTTTGGCTACAGCCGGGCGCGAAAGCCCACCGTCGGCAGCACGTAGCGGATGATTGATCCCGGCACCACTTCTTCCGGGTACAGCGTGGCGTTGGTCAGGTCGACGTAGAAGTCCAGCAGCCACTTGTTCCACACCGCGCGCTTGTCGATGCGCAGGTCCATGCGGAAGTAGCCATCGCCACGCGCGGTGTTGTAGCCGTACGTCGTCGTCGCCGGCAGGCCGCTCTGGTAGGTCAGGCGCAGGCCCACGTCCCAGTTGCGCGGCAGCGGCAGGCCCGCGACGAGATTGAGCAGGTGCGTGCGGTCGTAGTCGTACGGCACCCACAAGCCGCTGTTTTTGCGTTCCGAGAGCGACAACGTGTAGGACAGCCAGCCGTAGAGACCGTTGCGCACCTGCCGCCGAATCAGCGCTTCCACGCCAAAAGAACGGCCGACCTGCGGCACGGTGAGGCGATCGAGGAACTGCTGCTGGGCGCTTTCCTGCGGCGTGCTCGACAGCGCGGGCGAGGACAGCGCGGCGGACTTCACGACGCTCTGCGCGTTGGTCGAGAGGTCAAAAACCACCGGATCCATGTCGTTGTAGAAGCCTTCCACCGTCGCCGTGAAGCCTTCAGCCACCGGAATTTCCACGCCCACGCTGGTCTGGATCGACCGCAGCAGGCCGTATTTGAGCGGCATCGCGTCCAGACCCGGCAGCGGCAGGGAGAAACGCGGCGGCTCGTGATACACGCCGATGCCGGCCTTGATCCACACGGACTTGTCGTCGGCCACGCTGGTGATGCCCGCGGGCAGGTCCGGGTTGGTCAGGCGATAGCGCACAGCGAAGCGCGGGTCGACGCCGGTCTGCGTCGCAGAGTCATCGTGGCGCACGTCGACGCGGATGCCCGGGCGAATCAGCCAGTCCTTGCCCGGCCGCCACAGGGCCTCAGTCAACGCCGCGCCAAGGTACTGCGTCGTCAAACCGTCCGTGAGTGAGCTCAAGCTCGCGCCGCTTGCCGCGCCGCCGGTGGTGCCTGTCGTCGTCGCAGCGCCCTGGCTGAAGCTGTGTACGCTGCCTTCCAGGCCCGCGATGACGTCCAGCAGATTGGGCCACCGCCAGCGAAACCGCGTACTCGGCTCCAGGACCAGCGTCGAGACGTTGGTGGAGGTGCCCTGCTCGGTTCTGTCGATGCCGCCGACCAAGCGGTACGACGCGTCAAACTTGCCGCTGCCATGCTGCGCGCGCAGATCCAGGCGGTGGAACGCCATCTTGAGCGCCGGCGCGAGCGTCGGATTGGCCGGATCGGAACCTGCGGTCGGCGTGTCGAGTTCATCGCTGGCGCCAAACGCAAAGAGCGTCCAACCGTTGCGGGCATTGCCGCCGTCCAGCCGCAGCTGGTAATCCCAGTAGGAGAGCGACAGGGCGTTTGTCGCGAGGCTGATCACGCCGCCCGGATAGCCGTAGCGTGCCGCCGCGGTCACCGTCATGCCGAGCGCTTCAATCGGATAGCGCACCAGCGCGCCGGATTGCAGCAGGTTCAGGTCAATGTCGACGAGCTTCTCATCGGGCCGCGAGCGGCGCGTCCGACCGTCGATGATGCCGGCCGTGTAACCACCGTAGAGCACCGGCGCGCCGCCCGGATAGAACTGCACTTCGTCGATGAACTCGGGGTGGATGACGCTCGGACCGGCCAACAGGTGGTACAGCAGCGGTACGCGCGTGCCGTCGATGAGGATGCCGGTTGAACCCGGACTCGCGCCGCGCACGACCGGAAACGGCAACAGGGACATAATCGACGACACGCCAGGCAGCGTTTGCACGACGCGAAACGGATCGCCAAAGGTGCCCGGCACCTGCTTGATCTCCGCGCCCCGCAGGGTGATGCGGGACAGTTCCTCGCGGCGCTGCTCGCCAAAGACCACGATTTCATACGGATCGTACCGCTCGCGCTCCACGTAGTACGCGACCGCCAGCTCCTGCTTGTCGTCGACTTTCTCCTGCTGCAGAAACGCCTTGTAGCCCACGGCGTGCACCGTGATGCGCGCCTGCCCCGCGGGGATCATGAGGCGGAACCGACCGCGGCTGTCCGCCGGCGCGTCATAGTGCCGCTCCCCGACCTGCACGGAGACCGTCGCGCCCTGGACCGGCACGCGCGTCCCCTTCTCCACAAGCTTGCCGCGCAGCGTGGAGACCAGCGGCGGGCCGCCATCAACCGGCGGCGCGGGCGGTGGCGGCGGCGGCAGAAAGGTGTGCGAGAACGTGATGTCGACCGGCACCGGCTTGCCGCCGTAGCGCGCGGGATGGAACAGGAATTTCTCAGCGGCGCGGATCACGGCATCGTCAAACACGGACTGCGGCGCGGAAAGCAGCTCGACTTTCTGCACATGGCCATCGGCGCCGACGCGCAGCTTGACGCGCACCAGGACCGGCTGGGTATGTTCCGGCGCGTGTTCCGGATAGGCGACGGTCGTTTCCGTCACGGCTTTGGGCGGCTCCAGCGTCGGCGCGGCTTGACCTTCCAGCGGCTTGGCCTGGGCGTGCGCCAGCGCAGGCGTGAGCGTCACAACCAACAGCAGCAGCCAGCGGAGCGGGGGTTTCATCGCCATGAAATCACCCACGTGAGGCTGCCGCCGGCATTGGACCACCACTGGCGGCGCACGATGGACTGGGCAGTGTCAGGCTCCACGCGACCGACGTTCTCCACGCAGGCGGTCCATTGGCCGTCGGTCTGCACGGCGAATCCGGTGGCGGAGAGAGGGCCGAGGACCCACATGTACGTCGCGCGCAGTAGACCGGCGACGCCGACGCCTGAGCACGCGACCATGGGCGTGCGCGCGCTGGGGAACGTGTAGGAGGCGACGAGCGCGTTGCGCTGTGCGGCGTCGGGATCGCTGCGACCCGTGGAGCCTTCAACGAGGCCGCCGAAGCCGAAGCCGGCGGCGAGGTCGAGGTGCTCGGTGATGTGCCACGTCGGGTCGATGGTGCCGGCGAAGCGGAGGCCAGAGAGGTCGCCGTTCTTGCGCCAGCCTGCGACGGCAAACTGGAACGAGCCAAAAAGCGACCAGTCGCGGTCCAGCCGCGCGCCGATGCGCACGAGGATGGGGATGTTCTTGTCGCCCGGCGTGCCGTCGATGCCGCGCAGGATGCCAAAACCGGTGCCCATCTGCAGGCGAAAGCCCGGCTGCTGCCACGCCGCAGCGTCTTCCTCCGTCGGCAGGGAGAGCTTGAAGGGCAGCAGCTCATCGGCATCGGTCGCGGCGGCGGGCGTATCGACGGCGATCTCGGTCGGCGTGACCTCCGCGGCCAGCACAACCGGAGGCGCCGCCAGCGCAAGCTGGGGCGACGTCAACAGCAGCAGGAGGAGGAAGGCGCGCATCATGGCGTGCTCCCGACGTCGCACGGCCACCAGACGGGCTTCTTGGCGGGCGTCGTGTAGTCCCATTGCGGCGCGTCGCAGTTGGCGTCGGTGGCGCAGCCCTTGAGCACGTAATGCGTGTTGCCTTTGCAGTCGCCCGGCGCGGCGGCAACCGCGAGGGCGGGGCGCGCCTTGGCGTCGAACTTGCTGCAATCCTGACCCGGAATCGGGATGCCCAACAGGCACGGGCTGTACTTGACCGGCACGCACGCCCACGGCTGGAGCCAGTCAGGCTGCGACTTGGGCTCGGCGTAGCGCACAACGCCAGAAGTGCCGCCGCCACTGCACGCCGCGTCGCGCACGGTTTCGGTGGCCTGCAGGGGGATCGTGACGGTGCTGTCCAACGTCTTCACGCTGCACGTCGTCGGATCTTCCAGGTCGCCGCCCGCGCCGGCCAGCGCCTGGAGGCCGAGCAGCGCCGGAAAACCGCCAGCGGAGAGGATCGAGAAGCCGGTTGTCGGCCCAGCCGCGCAACCGGTTCGCGGATAAAACAGGCCGTAGAGCGCGTTGTTGGCGTCAAACGTGCCTTCCAGATAGGCAATGCGCTGATCGGGTTGGGTCATGGAGATGAAGCTGGCGCCGTAGACGAAATCGCCCTTGACGGTCGGCGTGGCGGAGTCGGGCAGAGGCGCGCCGCCGGGACCGCCGCCAGGACCGCCGCCCGGGCCGGTGTTGCGCTGCGCCGCGCGGTGCAATTCGAGGGTGCCGTTGTCGTTGCGGTCGTCAAAAACCAGGATGCTGGCGTAGCCGACGCGGCTCGTGACTTCGCCGACCAGGACCGCCGCGTTGGGCAGGTTGATGAGATCCAGCGTCGCTGAGCCATCCGCGGCAACGGCCACACTCTCGCCGACCTGCGCCGGCACGAAGCCAAAGACGTCGCGGCAACCGGCCTGCGCCACCGCGGTCGCCGACGGGTCAAGCGGCAGCACTTGGTAGATCGCGCAGAACGGATCCGGCACGTAGACGGCGCCCCACACAAGCGCGACGCGGAGATGCGGCGTCTCGCCCAGCGTCCCCGGGGGCCGCAACTGCTGCAAATCGCCGGTGACTTTGACTTTGATGTGCACGAGCGGCACCGCGTTGTCAGTCAAGCCGAGCAGCTTGTCCTGGCAGCCCACGGCCAACAGCGTCAGGAGCGGCAGGAGGTACTTCATGGCCACCACACCGCCGTCAATTGCGCCAGCCAGCCGGGCGTGACGCTGCCGTCGACGAGATGCACCGAAGGACCGGCGCTGAGGCCCAGGCCGAACGGCCCAACGACGGGCAGCGCGATGAAGCCTTCCAGCTCGGCGCCGGGTAGCAGCGCCCAGGCCGAGGTGTTGAGACTGGTTGCGGCATCGCCAAGGCGCGCGGCTTGCGCCCGGGCACGCGTCTCGTACAGGGCCGTCGCACCAGCGCCGAGGCGCAGACCGACAACGCCACGGCCGATCTGGCGCTGCAACGCACCGACCGCGCGCAGGCGAATCTCGCGGTGCGTCGTCGCCCATGTCGTCGTGTATTCCGTGGCTTGCGAGTAGGACGCCCGCGCGCCCCAAGTCCATGTTCCCGCGTGCAAAACGCCCGCCGCCACGCCGCCGGTCATGCCGGTGCCCAGCGCGGCGGGCAATCCGGTCAGGAGGCCAGCATCCACGCGCCAAGGGCTCTCGAGCGCGCTCGCAGTCGCCGTTGCAGGAGGCGCCACGGGCTCGTCCGCCCACGCCGGCATTGCGCAGCACGCCAACCAGACTGAACCGGCGGCGAGAAGGCCAAAGAACGGGCGATTTGGCGAAAGGGTCACGGGTGGACTCGAGGGGAGATTGGCAGAGAATCGCTACCAACCTTGGCAGACTGGCGATTGCACAGGTCGCGGTCAAGGTTTGACCGCAGGAAACCACACAGCGAAACAGCGCTTTGCACTGTTTTGCAAACCTGCGCGCACGGTGAAGTCAGAGCCACGGCAGCGCGCCAAGGTTCAGCGGTTGGCGCGGCGGTCAGGACACCGCGTCCAGCAGTTCCTCTGCCAGGTCCGGACCGCCCAGATCGCGAATTTCCTGGATGCCCGTCGGACTTGTCACGTTGATTTCCGTGAGTTTTTCGCCGATCAGATCGATACCCACGAACACGTGGCCCGCGCCAGCGAGGAAAGGCCCGAGGCCATCGCAGATCACCTGCTCGCGCGGCGTCAGCTCCGACAGCTCCACGGTCGCGCCGATGTGGATATTGCCGCGCAGGTCGTCCGCGGGCGGGATCCGCAGCAGCCCGGCACGCGCGACGCCGTTGACAAGAATCACGCGCTTGTCGCCCTTCGTCACGGCCGGCAGGTACTCCTGCGTCAACACGAACTCCTTGCCGTTCTTGGTGCAAATTTCCAGCAGCGACCGGGTGTTCAAATCACCGGGATGCAGCGCGACAATCCCCGCGCCGCCGGAATACCCCAGCGGCTTGACGACGACCGACCCACCCACTTCCGCCTGGAACCGGCGAATCGTCTCCATGTTGCGGGTCAGGAGCGAGCGCGGCGCCCATTCCGGGAAATGCAGGATGCTTGTCTTCTCGTTCCACGACCGCAGCGCGTCCGCCCGGCTGCACACGCGCGTGGATTGCGGCGCCAGATCCAGGACATACGTCGCCGCGATGTACTGCATGTCAAACGGCGGATCCTTGCGCATCCAGACGACGTTGAATTCGCCAAGATTTTTCACTTCCGCCGGACCGATCTCAAAGTGCTTGCCTTGGACGCCAGCGACTTGCGTCGCGCGACAGGTGGCAAAGCCTTGACCGGACTGCGCGAACAGGCCGTCCGTGTCGCAACTCCACAGGCTGTGGCCGCGCAGTTGGGCGGCCGCCATGAGCGCGAAGGACGAATCCTTGGAAATATCAAAACGCTCAATGGGATCAATGACAAACAGATGGCGCATGGGCGGTTCCTCGTCACAGCGGAAGCGTCGGGGCAGAGCCGACGTGCGCAGGGTAGATCGGATCGCCTCGCGCCGTCACGCCTTGCGCGTGGCGTTGGCGCATTGTAAGCGCGATCGCTACACTCGCCTGCCGGAGGTTCAGTTTGTCCATGTCGCTTCGCTTCGCTCTAGCTTTTGGTTTTGTCTGGGTCAGCGTCCTGCCCGCTTGCGGCACGACGGCAAACCAGGGGGACGGTTTTGACGTCACCATCCAGACCTTTGACACAACCAAGCCCAAGGACACCGGCAGCAAGGACGCCGACACCGCCGTCGAGGACAGCCAGGTCGACGCCAACAGCGACACGGGCGGGGGCACCGACGCGATCGCCGACACCGCCAAACCGGACGCGGCGGACGTCAAGAGCGACGCCAGCAAGGACACGATCGCGGACGTCAGCGCCGTGTGCGCGAACAACCCGTGCGTGGACCCGCACAAGACCCTGTGCGTGCCGTCCGGCAACACGTTCATCTGCCAGTGCGACGCGACGTATGAGCAGGCGCTGGACGGCTCCTGCCAGCAAATCTGCGTGCCGCCCAAGACGCCGCCCAAGCCGCAGACGGTGCTGCCGGGCGAGTTGGTGATTTCTGAGCTGATGATCGCGCCGCTGGGCGTGTCGGAAGTCGAAGGGGAGTGGTTTGAGATCGCCAACGTCAGCGATCACGCCATCACCCTGGACGGACTGACGTTGACCGACAACAAGAGCGACACGCACATCATCAACCCGTGTTCGCCGGTCGTCGTGCCCGCGGGCGGACGCGCGGCGCTCGGTCGGCAAAGCGACGCGAGCAAGAACGGCGGTGTGGCGATGGCGTATGCCTACAAGACAGAGATGTCGCTCAACAATTTTGGCGATTCCGTGATCGTCAAAGCTGGAACGGTCGAGATCGACAAGGTGACGTGGGTCTCCACCTGGGTGACCAAGGGCAAGGCGCTTTCCCTGGACGTCACCGACACCACGGCGGACGCCAACGACGTGCAGAGCCACTGGTGCTGGGCGATCGACAAGATGGCGGACGGCGACGTGGGCTCGCCGGGCAAGGCCAATCCGGTGTGCCCCGGACCACCTGACGCCGACAAGGACACCGTGCCGGACAAGATCGACAACTGCGTCGACGTGGCCAATCCGGATCAGCTGGACACGGACGGCGACGGCAAAGGCGACGCCTGCGACAATTGCCCCGCCATCGCCAACGCCGATCAAGCCGACGCGGACAGCGATGGCAAGGGCGACGCGTGCGACCCGGCGGTCTGCGGCGACGGCGAAATGGACTTGAATGAAGCGTGCGACGACGGCAACGCGTGGACCAACGACGGCTGCGAGGCGTGCCAGATCAAGGCCTTCACGCCGGGGCCGCTCATCATCACGGAGCTTCTCGTGCACGTGGGCGCGACGTCGCAGCCCAACACGCAATGGCTGGAGGTCTACAATCCAGGGCCCCAGCCGCTGAGCCTGATTGGCTGGCAGCTGCAGTTCGAGTCGTTTGACCTCGGGGCGCCGGCGACCGTGACCGCGGATCTGGTCGGCAATGGCGGCATGGCCGTGGCGCCGGGCGGCTATGCGACGATCGTCGCCAATCTGGACGTCTCCGTGAACGGCGGCGTGAGCGGTTTGGCCACGTGGAACCCGCCGGCCAAGCCGGTCGTGGGCCTGAGCGCGACGGCGCCGGGTCGGGTCACGCTGCTGAATTCGTCGACGCAGATCGTCGCCGACCACGTGAGCTTTGACCCGATGCAGTCCGCGGCCTGGCTCGCGCACGCGTGGCAACTCGACCCGCAATTTATCGGGCAGCCGAGCACAGATCCGGCGCACTGGTGCTACGGCTCCGATCCGCTGGCGGGCAACGCGGTGCCGGGCAATCCGCCGCTCTACGGCTCCCCCGGCGTGGCCAATCCAGCCTGCAACGCGCCTGACAAGGACGGCGATGGCGACGGCACGCCGACCGCGAGCGACAACTGCCCCGCGATCTACAACCCGACGCAGGCGGATCAGGACGGCGACGGCATCGGCGACGCGTGCGATAACTGCCCGACGGCGAGCAATCCCGGGCAAGCCGATGTCGACGGTGACGGCAAAGGCGACGCATGCGACTCGCCGACGTGCGGCAATGGCACGATCGACAACGCGGCCGAGCAATGCGACGACGGCAACCTGAAAGACGACGATGGCTGTTCGCACGACTGCCAATTCGACCTGGCCATCCAGGCGACCGGGACCGTTCTGATCACGGAAGTGATGGCCAATCCCGACGCGGTAGCCGACAGCGTGGGCGAGTGGTTTGAAGTCTACAATCCGACGCTCCAGGCCATCGACATCGGCGCGTGGACGATCAAGAGCGCGGTGTTCCAGCACGTGATCCAAGGTTCCGTTGTGCTGCCGCCGCGCAGCTTCGCGGTGCTGGCGGCGAGCGCAGATGCCAGCAAGAACAATGGCTTGACCGCCGTCTATGGCTGGGGCGATCACCCGGAAGGCGGCTCGCTGAGCCTGCCGAACAGCGGACTGACCGCGCTGGCGCTGTGGAATGACAAGAACCTGCTGGTGGATAGCGTGCCGATGTCCGCGCTGCCGTGGGGCAATGGCGCGGCCGCGCTGCTGACCGTGAAATGCTGGACGCCCGCCGGCAATGACGCTCCTGCGTGCTGGATCGGCGCACAGGCCAGCTGCAGCTACGGCCCGGGCGTGGACGTCGACGTCAACCAGTTCGACTTTCCAACGGCGGCGACGTGCGATCCGGCCGTGGCGTGCACTTCCGCGCTGGAGAAATGCCTCAAGGTCGTCAGCGATGTGAACGGCAACGTGAGCGTGAGTTCCACCGGCGCGCTGAAATGCGTCGTGCGGGAGCGCGGCACGCCTGGCGCGCTGAACGTCTGCCCATGACGCGCTGAAAATCTCCGGCAATTTGCCGCAAAGTCGGTCCGAGGCTATTCTGATCGCGGCCAGCATGGCCGGCGATTCAAGATGCAGCACGCCCCACAATCGCCGTCGCCCGCCGTGCCGCCTGCCCTGCGTTGGCTGCTGGCTGCGGCGATTCTCGCCAATCTCGTGGTGCTGTGGTCGGTGCAGTGGCTGCCGATGGCCAACCTCGGCCTGCACGTGCAGGCGATGGATCTGGCCACCCGCTACAATGACGTCCAAACGGGCTACCGCGCCTGGTTCGTGCTCCCGCATCCGCTGGACCCGGGGACGCTGCCGCTGTGGTGCGCGCGCCTCCTGCCGTTCCTGAACCCGTGGACCGTGGCGCGGCTGCTGCTCTCCGCGTACGTCATTGGCCTGCCGCTCTCGATGATGGCGCTGGCCCGCGCGATGGGCCGCTCGCCGTGGCTTGCGCTGTTCGCGGCGCCGATGACCTGGAACGCGCTCGTCAATGCCGGCGTGCTGAATTTCTTGATCGCCCTGCCGCTGCTGTTCTGGTCGCTGGCGATGGCACGCACGATGGCGATTTCAGGCGGCGCGCGCCGCGGCGGGCTGCTGACCGTGGCGCTGATCCTGCTGTACTTCTGCCACCTCGTGTCGTTCGGCGTCGGCATCGCCAGCGTGGTGTTCCTGTTCGTCTGGTACCGCCGCGACCTGTGGAGCCTCTCGCGGCTCTGGGTCGTACTCCCGGCCGTGCCGCTGCTCCTGCAGCTGTCGTTCCGCAAGTTGGTCGCCGCCCAGAATGCCGCCGCGCTGCACCTGAATGCCCCGCCGGTGCCGACGCACACGGAGCGGCTGCCAACGCGCATGTTGCTGGAGCGGCTCTACGATTGGACGCTGCTGTTTTTCACCGACCACGTCGACTACGCAGTCGCGGGCGCGCTGCTGATGCTGTGGCCGATCCTGTTGCTGATCGGCACGTATGACGTCGCCACGACGAACCGCGGTCTGCTGGACGCCAAGTCTTTTGAGCGGCGCATGTTCGGCCGCCGCCAGTGGACGTGGGCGCGCGCGCGGCGCATGTGGGCGGACGGCACACTGTTTACAAGTGCGTTTGACCGCCGCCGCCTGCGCTGGGTGACCGTGCAGGCGTGGCTCACCGAACACGGTCTGGAGGCGCTGACCGTGCTCTGGGCGCTGCTCTACCTGCTCTTGCCGACCCAATACCGCGGCGTACCGGTGGTCGCCGAGTTGCTCCCGCTGCCGACGCTGCTGCTCCTGGCGTTGTGGCCGCGCCTGCACTTCACGGGCTGGCGGATTTGGCTGGCGGTACCGCTGTTCGCGGTAGCGCTGGCCTACGCCTGGCAGGTCCACGCGGAGTTCCAGGCGTTCAGCAACAGCGAAGTGGCGGGCCTGCCCGCGCAGCTCGCTGACTTGCCGACCGGTGCGCGCTTTGCCTACGTGGAGTGGGCGCGCGAGAGCGCCGTGACGTACAAGAACCCGCTGCGGCACTTGCCGACCGGCGTCGTCGCGTCCCAGCACGGCGGTCTGACCGACGACAATCCGGCGACGCAACCGCAGGCCATCGTGCACTTCCGCAAGGGCCTGGGCTCGGTGAAGCTGCAGAGCGATTTCTGGCTCGATCCGGCGCTGATGGAGGTCGATTTCGTGCTCCTGCGCTCCGGTACCGCGCCCGAGGCGGCCCTGCAATCGGCGCGCGTCGAGCACGTCTGGCACGGCAGCGCGTGGTGGCTGTTCCGCGTGCAGCACAGCGCGCGGGAACGCATGAAGCTGGTGACTGTTGGCGGAACCGGCGGGCTCGCGGCCTACGGCGATTGCCCGCGGGGCGCGGTGCTGCAGGGCCTCATCGCGCAACCCGGGGCGCAGGCTGTACAGAGTCTCGTGCCGCTTTGCCTGGATCTGCGAACGGCCAAACCGGCGCATACGCCGCCCGAGGCCGGAAGCCGCTTGGGGACCGCGCCCGACGGCGCCGCGGAGTCACAGCTGCTTTGCCCGCCTGGCCAATACGTCGTCTCGCTGACCGGGCGCGCAGACGTCTACGTCAACGCCATTCAAGTGCAGTGTTCACCGGCGCCGTGGCCTGATGCGCAATTCACGCTCACGCCCACGCGCGTGATTGGCGGCGCCGGTGGCAAGGATTTTGACGTGCATTGCCCGGACGGCATGGTCGGCGTCGGTCTGCAAGGGCGCTTTGGCGACGTCACCGATCAGATTGGCCTCGCGTGCGCGGAGCTGACGACCTGGTGACCTGCGTCAGTGGCAGCTCTTGGAAGCCACTTCCTTCTCATCGGTCGTGCGCCACTGCGCCGTCTCATCGCGGTAGCAAATCGCCGACGAGAACTGGCCGTCCCGCGTGTAATCCGTCTGCAGGCCGTTCTTCTTGCCGCGAATGAACGTCGCCTCGACCTTCTTCTTGCCCGTCTCCCAGAACCACACGTGCTTGCCGTTGGTCTTGCCCTTCTCGTAGTCGATCTCTTCTTTCTTGGTGCCGTTGTCGAAGTAGTAGGTGTTCTTGCCGTCCCGGTCGTTGTCCTTCCAGTTGCCGTCTTCCACCTTGATGCCGTCGTCGTGCCACACGTGGCTTTCGCCGTTGCGCTTGCCGTTCTTCCACTCGATTTCTTCGATCTTCTTGCCACCCTTGTTCCAGTACGTGGCCTTGCCTTCTTCCTTGTCGTCCTTGAACACGACCTCTTCTTTCTTCTGGCCGTTGTCGTGCCACGCGGTGCGCTTGCCGTCGCGCTTGCCGTTCTTGTACTGCGTGTCGGTCTTCTTCTGGCCGTTCTCGTGCCAGGTGATCCACTTGCCTTCCTTGGCGTAGTTGGCCGGCCAGAAGCAATAGCGTTCGACCTTGTTGCGGAATTCGCCGGTGCCCTTGGGGCACGCGTCATTCGCTTCATCAGACGGCTGCGGCGCGACCGGCACTTCAGCGACGGGCTTCTTGGCCCACGCGGCGGTTGGCAACAAATTCAGGGTCATCAGCATCGCAATCAGGCGCAGGGACACGGCTTCCTCCAGACGGCACGGCCCGCGACAAGTGCGGACACGGATGGATGAATCGTGTCACAGCCGCAGCCGTTGGGAAAGGGGTGGCGCACGGCAATGGCCTTGTGTACGCTGGATGGGCGTCAGCGGGCGGCGCATCTTCAGGGCAAGCAGCAGATGAACCCATCGCGGCGCGGTTTCTTGACGACGTTGACAGCGGGCGGCGCGGCGCTCGGGCTGCTTGGACGCACACCGCCGCTGCAGGCGGGCGAAGCCCAGACGCTCATCCAGTGGCAGACCTGGCAGGATGGCGTGGCCAAGGCGACGGCGCAGCATCAGGGCATTGGGCTGCTGATTTACGCCGATTGGTGCCCGCACTGCCGCGAATTGCAACCGCTGTTTCGCGATCCGGCGACCGTGCGCGCGGCCAAGTCGCTGGTGATGATCCGCCAGAACGCGGACGAGGCGCCGGCCTGGCTCCAGCAGCGCTTTGGCCAGTACGGCACCTACGTGCCGCGGCTGTTTTTCCTCCATCCGGACGGCGCGATCGCCGCGGAAATCCAGAGCGGCAATCCCAAGTACCCGTATTTCTACCAACCGCAGCAGGGCGACGCGATGCGCGCGGCGATGAAGAAGGCCGCGGTGCTGGGCAAGCACTGAAATCGGCTAGGGCTGCAACGGCGGCGGCGGCTGGCGCGCCTTGCGCAACTCCGCGGCGCGTTGGCGAATCGCCGGCTCCGCGTGTTCCTCCGCGGCAGTCTTGAGCGCGGCCTGCGCTTCCGGCGCGGGCATGTCGGCCAACGCCTGCAACGCCGCGTCGACGACGTCCAGATGCCCGGAGTCGATGCACGCCACAAGCACAGGCACGCTCTTCCCATCGCCGAGCCGACCGAGCGCCGCCACCGCCACCACCGCCAAATCGCGCTTGGTCGACCGCGCCATCTTCTCCAGCGCGACGCGCGCGCGCGCCAGCTTGCGTTCGCCAACCTCGCGCGCGCCCACCGACTTGCGCCAGTCTTCATCCTCCGCCAGCAGGTCAACGACCGCGTCATCGGGCAACTGCCGCGCCCACAGCTCGCCGAGCGCCCGCGCCGCCGCCGGCTGAAGCGCGCTGACCAGCCGCGCCTTGAGAAACGCGTCGAGCGGCTCCTGCCGCTGCGCCGGGAGCGGCAACGTCGCGCGCAGCAAGTGCTCCGCCAGCTCCCCGCGACCGTGGAGTACGGCCTGTTCGGCATGGACGCCGACCGCGAGCACCAGCGCGCCATCGACCGGCTCGGCCGTCACGCTGCGCGCCTTGCTCGCGGCGTCAAACAACTGCCAGCGCACCGTCACCTGCACGCCCGCCTGCTGTTTGCCCACGTACGTCGTCGCCGTCGGATCAACCGCCAACACCTGCGGCATCGCGCGCAGGCCGGCCGCCACTTCCGCCGTCACCGCCGCGAGGTCCAGCCCGGCCACGGCCTGATCGTCGGCCAGCTCCAGCTCCACGACAAGCGGCTGGATCCGCCAGCGACCGTCCGGCAGTGCCGGTGCCACTGCGGCGTCCACTGCAGGCTTGGCCTCTGGCGCAGCTGCAGGGTGCGGGCGACAAGCCGCGACCAACAGCGCTAGGCCCACCACCGCGCGTTTCACGACGTCGCTCCATCAGCAGCCGGCGGCACCACCGCATCTTCCAGCACCACCAGATGATGCACCGCCCGCGACGCGCCGATGTAGTGCATCTGCCGCGCTTTCTGCGGTGCCAAATGGTCCAGTTCCGTCAGGATCACGACCGGCGCTTCCATGCCCTTGAACGCGTTGATGCTGACCACGCGCACACACCCCGGCTCGGCGCGGTCCGTCAGGCGAATGGGCGCGAGATCCGCCGCGCCGTTCCAGACGTGACTGTTCTTGGGCGACCGCCCCGTCAGGATGACCACGTCTTCCGGCTTCACGCCGCCATCGCCGCAAATGCGCTGCAACACGCGACGCAGCCCGTTCCTGGCGTGCGGTCGCAGCGTCTCCGTCTCCACCGGCACGCCAGCGGGCGCCACGCACCGCGCCTGCGCCAGACGCGGCTCGATCGCCACAAGGTGGCTGTGGATCGCCTGCGTATTGCGCCAATTGGTGTTCAACACCAGCGCTTCGTCGGCGCCTTCAACCGGCGCGGCATCGGCGCGCAGCTGTTGCGCGTCGTCAAAGAAGAGGTAGCGAATCGCCCGCTGCGGGTCGACGAGCAGGCTGTCCAGCGCCTGCCACCACAGCGGCAGGAAATCCTGCGCTTCATCGACGATCAGCGCGTCAAACCGCGGGCCATCGCGCTGCGCCGCGGTCAGCACGGCGTGCGCCAGATCGACGTCAAACCAGTGATCCAACTCCTTGGGCGGCGGATTGCGCGAGGAATCGAGACCGGCAATTTCGTAGCACAGCTCGTGGAAGTGAATCGCGGTGACGTTGGGCTCGTCGGCCAGCGACTCGCGCAGATAATGGCCCAGCGCCTTGTTGAAGCACGTCAGCAGCACGCGCTGGCCCTGCCGCGCCAACAGCCGCGCCTTGTGCATCGCGAGGATGGTCTTGCCGGTGCCCGCGGGACCGTAGATCGCCTGAAAACGCTTGCGGTTCAGGTAGTCGAGGACGGTCAGCTGCTGCGGACTGAGCTGCACCAACTGCGCCTGCTCCGCGGCAATGCGGTGGCGCAGCAGGACGCGCGCCTCCCGCGGCATCAGGAACAAGTCCTCCAGCGCCCGCCACCACCAGCGCGACGACGCGTTGCCGACCGCCGGGTGAATGCGCTGCCAGCGCTTGGCCAGCTTCTCCACGTTCTCCGGCAGCCGGGCGATTTGCTCCAGGCCCAGCGCGATGTCCGCCGGCGCGTGCGAGGCGAGGCCGCGCGGCGGCACGAGCACGTCAGGAAGCAGCACCGCGTGGCCATGCGCAGGCGCGCCGGGCAACGCGGCCGGGTGATCGCACAGGCGCGCGACAAGCGTGCGCACGGCGTTTTCCGCCTGCCGGAATGGATCGGCGATCGCCGTGCTTTGGCCCGTGTTGTCGACCTGCTGCCAGCGATCCGCCGACGGATCGTAGCGCAGGCCGCCGTCCACCTCGACCAGCGCAAAGACGCCCCAGTCCGGGTGGGCGACGAGGAACGTCGCTTCGCCGTCGTCCAGCGGCGCATCTGGCCGCGCGCGACCCAGCCAATGCGGCCGGTGCACGACAAGCCATTCCTGCGACAGTTTTTGCCGCAGCACGTCAAAAATCCGCAGTTCCTGCGCGCTCTGGGTCGGTCGGGGATTGATGGGAATCGTGCGCGCCATGGCGCCATGAGGGTGCGCGGAGTGCGGCGGGTGGTCAAGGTGTTTGCGGCGATGGCCTTGACGCGCCAAGGCAAGCTGACGCCCGCGGAATTCTGCGGTACCGTGCGCGCAAACGCGCATTCCGCGCCGCGACAGGCCAGCCATGCGAATCTCTGCCGTTCTTTGTGCGCTCAGCCTGTGGCTCACCGCCTGCAGCAACAAGGCAACGACCGACGCGGACGATGCCGCGCAAGCCGATGTTCAGACCGACGCTACAGCCGGAACGGATGCCGCCGCCGACATCGCCGTGGAAGTGAGCGCGACGTTTGACCCGTGCGTCGCCGATCCCGCGCTGGCCAATCCACCCGTGCCCGCGCTGCGCACGCCGCGCTGGGCTTTTGAGCCGTGGATCAGCAAGGACATCTCGACGGGCGACGACACGCGCGCGTTCGTCCAGGGCTTCAACGACCGCGCGATCCCCGTCGGCGTCGTCGTGCTGGATAGCCCGTGGGAGACCAACTACAACACGTTCCAGGCCAATCCCAGCCGCTACCCGCAGCTCGACAAGCTGGTCGGCGAGATGCACGCCAAGAACGTGAAGGTCGTCGTCTGGCTGACGCCGCTGGTCAATGACTCGAGCTTTGACCTGGAGCCGGGCGGGGACACGTACGACGGTCCATCGCCCAACTTCGCCGAAGGCTTGAAGTGCGGCCACTTCGTCAACGGCGGCGATACGTACAGCTGGTGGAAAGGCTCGGGCGCGGGCGTGGACTTCTTCTCCCCGGCAGCGCGGACGTGGTGGAACCGGCAGCAGATCGACCTGCTGGGTCAGATCGACGGCTACAAGCTGGACTTTGGCGAGATGTACATCGGCAAGGTGCCCATGCAGACGGCCGCGGGCCAAAAGACGCTGGACGACTATTCGCAGGCGTACTACCGCGAAATGCTGTCGTTCGGGGTGGCGCAAAAAGGCGCGGGCAACTTTTTGACGATGGTCCGCCCTTGGGACGAAAGCTACGGTTTTGCCGGGCGCTTCTTCGCCAAGCCGGAACACGCGCCGGTCGCTTGGGTCGGCGACAACCGCCGCGACTGGGTCGGCCTGATCGACGCGCTGAACGAGACGTTCATCTCCGCGCAAGCCGGCTACACGGTGATCGGTTCGGACGTGGGCGGCTACCTGGACCGCGACGACAAGTCGCTGACGACGCTCATCCCGTTTGACGCCATCAACTTCGCCCGCTGGATCGCGGTCGGCGCACTGGGGCCGTTCATGGAACTGCACGGCCGCGGCAACTTTACGCCGTGGACGGTTCCCGACCACGCGACGGAAATCACCGCGGCGTACAAGTACTGGGCAAGCTGGCACCACCAGTTTGCGCCGATGCTGTTCAGCGAAGTGCGGCATTCCCAGCTGGGCACCGGACCGCTGGTGCTGCAGCCGGTGGGCAACGCCGGGGAGTGGCTGGGCGATTGGCGCTACGTGCTGGGCCAGCGCTGGCTTGTCGCGCCGCTGACGGACGCCACGGGCAAGCGCGCGGTGACGCTGCCCAAGGGCAAGACGTGGCTCGATTGGTGGCATCTGGAGCAGGCGGCGCTGCCGGGCGGCGTGACGGTGACGGTGGACATGACCGCGGACCTGACGGCGACGCCGCTGTACCTGGACGCGTGCTCGATCCAGCCGTTTGTCGATGGCACGCCGCTGACGGGGCTCGTGCCCACGGACGTGGGCGCGCATGACGGTTGGCTGGTCATGGCGGCGCTGGGCACGTGCAAGACGCACCTGTTTGAGCGCCTGAACGACGGCGGCGCGGTCGCAGCGACGGCGACGATGACGCCTGCTGCGACGGGCCTGACGATCGCGGTCTCCCAGCGGCCGCAGACGACGATCCTGAAAGTGCGCGCTGCCGCGGCGGTCAAGGCGGTTGTCGTCGATGGCGTGGACCTGGGCGCGGCGACATCGATCGCGGGGCAGCCGACCGGTTGGCAGACCGACACCAGCGGGCTCGTCGCGTGGATCCGTCTGCCCGCGGGCGGCGCGACAAGCGTCGTCGTGAAATAGCCGCTACACAGGCTGACCTCATCTGGATACCAAAATGGATGGGGTCAGACCTGTGGCATTTCGGACTGAGACCGCGAGCGTGCACCTCCGGTGGCACGCCGCGGTGCCCGAGGCTGTGTCGTTGGAATTCGGTCAGCGCGTCTCGGCGCGCAAGCTGGCATAGACCTTGCGCGCGCTGATGACGTCGAGCAAGTAGCTGTAATGCGTGAACGCCGGCATCTCGACGTTCTCCGCGCCGACGACCTGGGCCGTGGACGCGGGCAGCAGCAGCAAGTCGGAGTGGCTCCACAGCGATGTCAGCTGCGGCAGCTCCGGCGGTCCCGGCCACGGCAACTGCGCGGCCAAGCGCAGCATGATCTCAGAATCCGGGCGCAAGTCGCGAATGTGCGGCGTACGGGCGAAACGCGCGGCTTGGGTGCCCGCGTGCGGCGTCCCCAGCGTCACGATGTGCGCGACCTGCCGGGCGGTTGCCACATCTTCCAGCGCCAGCCGCGCAATGATGCCGCCCATGCTGTGGGCCACGACATCGACCTGCGCGTCCACGGGCAGGCCATTGGTGCGCAGCACTTCCCCGATCGCCGCGCGCAGCTGGTCCGCCATGGCATCGAGCGACAGCTCCGGCTTGAAGCCCACCGCGTACGTGCGGCCACGGCCGTGCAGGCGGAACCACAGGCGCATCGGCGCGAAGTTGCTGCGGTGGCCGCCCAGACCGTGGACGAACAAGATCGGGCGATAGCCGTCATCGGGCAGCGGCGCCAACGGCCGGTGGCTCGGACCCAGCAGCGTCAGGCCCATGAGCGGCAGTTGCGCGGCGTGGCGGAGCAGCGCGGGATCGATGGCGCTCCAAGCCTCCGCTGCCGCCTTGCCGGCGCGCACCGTGGCGCGACCCATCTCGCGACCGACCGCGCCAAAGCCATCGCCCACGCGATGCCAAGTCTTCTTGCGGGTTTCCTCGGTCACGATGCACCCCTCGTCGCTGCCTGCGCGTGTCGCCAAGCTAGCCCGGAAAGCGGCTCCCGACAACCCGCCGCCTACTGCAACAACGCGCGCAACTGGCCATCGGCGGGCGGACCGACTTCCTTGGCCAGCGCTTCCAGCCACGGCTGCGTCTCCCGGCGCGGACGGGCAGCCACGTACGCGCGGGCATGCGCGACCGCCGCGTCGATCTGACCCAGTGACAGCGCCGCGCGCGCCGCAGTGCGATGGGCGCGCGCGTAGTCGGGCTCAGCCGCCAGCGCGCGTTCACACAAATCCAGCGCCCGCTGCGCGTGGCTCGATTGCACTTCCAGCACCGCCAGGTTGTTCAGGACCTTGGCGTCATCGGGCGCCAGCAGGGCGGCCGTCTCCAGCAACTGCCGCGCCTGATCGGGCGCGGGCTGCAGGCGCATCGCGGCGACGAGCGCTGTCGCGGAAGCCAGATGGTGCGTCAGCGTCGGTTCGTCGGCACACGCTGCGGCCGTCGGACAGAGCGTCGCGAGCGCCGGCAGCCAGGCTGCAACATCGGCCGCGCGCGTCGCCTCCTTGACGTAGCCCGGCGCCAGCCACATCCACGGCCACGCCGTGCGCCAGCGCATCTGCACAGCGGAGTCCTCCGCCGCCGATCCCGGCTCCCACGCGATCGGCCGATCATGCCACGGCGCCAGCCACGCCTGCACCTGCTCGGCGACCGGCCGCCCCGCCTCGACAACCGTCGCCGCCTCGGCCAACCCGACAACATCCAGGCGTTCTGCCGCCGCCCGCAGCATCCGCGGATCGCGCAGGAGCGCCAGCGAGAGGCACGGCGAATCGGGTCGAGCGCCCTCGGCGGACTGCAGCCAGATGCACGCGGAGTTTGTGTGATCCGATGCGGCAAACAGCACTGCGCCCGGCGGCACGTCCCGCAGCAGCCGATCGGCCATCCGCGCACCGGCGCGCAAGTCAGCGTCCGGCCGCAACTGCAGCAACAGCGCGGCGTGCAGGCCGATGACCGCGATCGCCGGCACCAGAAACACGCGCGGCTGCCACGCCACCAGCGCCGCAAGGCCGTGCGCCGCGAGCGCGCCCAGACCGAACAGCACGAGCAGCCCGGCCTGGTCGTCGCGCAGACCCATGGGATTGATGAACGCCGAGTAGAGCCCATCGGCCAGCATCATGGCGACAAGCGGCAGGAGCTGTTTTTGCCGCTCCAATGACACCGCGCCGACCGCGCTCAGCGGCAGCAGCCACTTGGCGTCGCGCCAGATGAGGTGGGCGAGCGCGAGCAGGCCATTGCGGCCGATGCGATCGGCGTGGGCGGCACGAATGGACGCCGCGGTCAGGTGATCGCGCAGCGCCGCCCAGGTGCGCACATCACCCCAGGAGAAAGCCGGTTTGCGCCACGCGGCGAGCGGCAGGTAGACAAGCGCGGCGCCGCTCAGGAGCAGGAGCAGGCACGCCACGCCCAGGGCGGAAAGTCGCTGGTGCGACGGCGTGTGCCAAAGCGCGAGCGCGGTCGCGATGCCCGGCAGGAGCGCGGCCTCGACGTGGATGCCCGCGCCCAGGCCGGTCAACAGCGCCAGCCACGCCACGCGGACACCGCCGACCTGCGTGTGCCAAGCCCACAGCGCGGCGGCGACGATGAGCCAGGTCGGCGCGTACACCTCGGACGCGCGCATGTGCATC
Organism: uncultured Myxococcales bacterium; assembly: GCA_903842345.1. GTDB lineage: Bacteria > Myxococcota_A > UBA9042 > UBA9042 > UBA9042 > CAIYBN01. The sequence goes on along the minus strand of CAIMLR010000002.1, from coordinate 385,662 downwards.
GCGATGGCCGGCAGTGTGAGCGGCAGCAGCCAGTAGAGAGGCCGCAGCAGGCGCCGCGGTAGTCCGGGCTGGCCCGGCTCCGGCCACGCGCGCCACAGCAGCGCGACGGACGTCACCGCGCACAGGGTGCCGAGCAGATGGACGCGCCACGCCGCCGGGCCCAGAGGCAGGCGCGCGAGCGCGTGGCCCGCCAGGTCAAACAGGGCAAAACCGGTGGGGTGCGGCACGCCGAGCTGGACGGCGGCGGCCGCCAGCTCACCGCTGTCAAACCATGCGACCGATGGCGCCAGCAGCCAGACGAACGCGGCGACGACGCACGCCGCGGGCCACAGCAGGGAATCAGCGCGCGGGGCTTGGGCTGCGGCAAAATGGGGCATCGCCGCTCACTGCCAGGCCACGGAGAGGCGCTGGGCGGAGGAAAAGGCTACGGAGCGGGGCAGAAGGCCTCGACGTGATTCTGCGGGACGAGCCCGCCGATCGCGGCGGTCGTCGTGTCGGTCGTGAAACCGCCGGCCAGAAGGACGCACCCGCCGAGGGCATTCCGGCCGCCGACGAGAGAAGCCGTCCCGCCAATCCGCGCCGCTGAGAGCGCTGCACGACCGACCGGCTGGCCATTGGCGTCAAACACCAGCGCGTCCGCGACCGGCTGCAGCTTCTCGTCCAGACCGCCGATCAGGAGCGAACCGCCGTTGGCCAGCGCGACTATGGTCGCCAGCACGCGCTTGCCGCCGTCGCCGCCCGCGAGCGCGCCCATCGGCACCGGGACCATCTGCAGCGTCAGGCTGGATGAGCCCTGCGTCACCGCGACGATCATCGGCGGCTGCAGCTGCGCCGCGCCGGTCAGCACGTCGTCTTCCAGGAAGATCGCCTGTTTGGCCGCGCCGAGCAGCAGAAAATTGCCGTTCGCGAGCTTGACCAGCTTGCCGCCATGCAGGAGCAGCGCGTTCACGCTGGAATCGGCGATGGTGACTGGCACAAACGTGTCGGTCGCCGCGTCATAGGCTTCCGCCAGCGGCGTGCCGGGATTCCGGCGACCGCCGAGGAGGAGGAGCTTGGTGCATGTGCCGTCAGCGGCGCTGTTGAGGCACGCAGTGGCGGCATTGGCGCGCGGCGCCGACATCGCGCTCTTGCTGGGCGTGCACGTGATGACGGCCTTCTGCGACAGGTCGCACAACGACGCGGTGGCCACGCGCAGATCGTCTTTGGCGATCCGCGCCTCCGCACCGCCGGCGATGAACAGCCGGGGACCGTCTTTGCCTTGCACGCGGGAGACAAGCGCGAGCGAATGCGCCGTTCCGGTCATGGGCAGGTCGGCATGCGCCTCCGCGGCGAGGTCCCAGCGCTGCACGTGGTTCGAGACCGGGCAGGTCGCACCGGGGCAAGCGGTCGCGTCGATCGTGGTCTTGAGCGTCTTGCCCGGATCGAGCGCGATGCTGGAATCCGTCGAACCACCGACGATGGCGATCGCCTGCGCGCCATCGGTCACCGCGGTGGCGAGGCCAACGGGGATGAACGCGTGCTCGCTGTCCGGAACCGAACGGAAATAGCCGGAAAGCGGGTCAAAGACTTCGATTTCGTGCTTGCTCGCCGCCCAGTTGCCGCCGCTCGGCGCCGTCAAGCCGCCGATGAGCGCGACGCTGCCGTCGGCCAACGCGAGGCTGCTGGCAAAGCCGCGGCGCGCGCCGCCATCCAGCGGGAACAGCGCATCGACGAGGCACTTGTTGTCCTTGCCACACGAACCGTTGACGTGGACCGCTTTGCAGTCGGAGTCGCTGGTGCAGGACACGAGCTTGGCTGCGTCGATGAGCGTCTGCGGCACCGGCGCGAGACCGGTGAACGCGCCGAACAAGTACGGCTGCACGTAGTACGTCGGCACGACGTCGGCCAAATCATTGCCGCCCACGACCTCCACGTTGCCGCGCCAGCCAAAGCCGACGCGCTTCTCACACTTGTCGTCGCCGAACAGCTCCACGTAGAGCGTGTAGTTGCTGGACGCCTTGAGGTACTGCAACTTGATGCGATTGCCGCCCGCGCCGGCGTAGGACGCGCACGTGATCGGCTGGAACGTCGGCGATTGCGCACCTGTGTCGCTGACCGCGCCGTCGTAGATCGACAGCGTCAGGTGGGTCACGCCCGGCAGCGCGCCGGTCAGCGCGAATTCCGCCGTACCGACGCCCGTCGGCTGATCCTGCGTCGCCGATTGCCCCGCACAGGCCGTCATGACCGCGAGCAGCAGCGCCATCGCGCCGTGGAGGATGGAATTCTTCATTTGCCACCTCCTTTGCCGGAGAAAATTGGGTCCTGGGCCGCGTCCACGTGGTCAAGCGACAGCGTGATGGCGCCGGTTGAAGCCGGATTCGATTTGGTTGCGTAGTAAATGCCGACCGCGGTGCCGGCGACAACCGCAGTGCCGATCGCCGTCCAGAACCACCATTTCTTGTAGACCGGGACAACAACCCGATCCTTGCCATCGCCAGGACCCACGTCCGCGACCTGCTCCAGCGCCACGGTCTGCTCGATCGTGCCGTTGGGCGGAACGGTCACGCGGCCGGTCCAGTCGCGAAAGCCGGCTTTGACCACGCGCACGGTGTGCGTGCCGGCGGGTACGGTCGCCCGCAGACCACCCGCAGGCGGACGGCCAGTCGAAGTGCGCCCGGCGAGCTTGTCGTCCACGTAGACCAGCGCGACGCCGCCAGCGAACAACTGCACCACGAGCGTGCCCGGCACTTCCACTTCGCCGTACGCGAGATCGGCCGGGCCAAACAGCACAATGAGGCCCTTGGTCACCGCGGCCTGAAACTTGTCGAGCGATTCCAGCGGCTGCTGGCTGATCTGGGCGACGCGCGCCGTGCCGGAGTCGATGAGCCGCAGCGTCAGCGCGTCGTGGCCGTCAGGCGTCTTGCCGAGTTCGCTGAAGACCACCAGCGTCGCGCCGTACTTGTGGCCGATGCGGCCGAGACAATCGACGCCCGCTTCCGTGCACTCGAATTCAAACATCTCCTCGACGAGATCGGCGTTGGACAGCGCGACGTCGAGCGACTTGTAGCGCAGCGCCTGCTGGTGCAGCTCCTTGGTCGCTGCCATGCGCGCCGTGTCACCCGCCGCGGCACCTTCCGTCCGCAGCAACAGCACGTGCTGCCGGCCCGCGCGTGCGGGCTGGGCGACGGGCGTTGGCGCGATGACCACGGGCGAAGTCGGTTGGGGATTCTGCGCGGCGCCAGTACCGACGATCGGCGGCGGCGCCGTTTGACCGAGTGCGGTCAGCGCCGGACCCGTGAGCAGCGAGGCGATGAGCCAAAGTGAGAGCGAACGTGCGAGCAAGAGAGGCCTCCGCGGCAAACCGCCGTTGATGCTATCAGGCTCCGCCGGTTTGACAAACCCTTTGGCGCGGCTGGTGCGATGCGCCTCGCTTGCGCTACAGTCGTCGCTGCAGGAGGGTCTGACCATGGCGCAGCGGATTGACTACGCGTTTCTTCCCGGGGTCCGCGACGAACTGGTGTGGCCGACCGTGAACAAGGTGCTGGGCCACGTGCGGCGCAGCCAACTCACGATGCGCGATTTCCGCGACTGGCTCAAGGACGCGGGTCTTTGGCAAAAAGACGAAGCGACCGCCCTGCTGGAATTGCTCGACGTCCAGCAGGTGCCGACGGTGCATCTGGGTCCGTGGGCGGAGCAGGTCTTCAACGCCAAGGACGACGCGGCGGCGCGCGACCTGCTGTACAAGCGGCTGTGCGACGAGAACATCCTGCTGGTGAAATACGTCCTGGAGGCGCTGGACGTCGACGGCGGCGGGCGGCTGCACTCGACAAGCGAACTGCACCGGATGCTGACGAGCTACGTCTACCCCGGCAAGCACGTGGGTCGCGTGGCCTTTGAAGCGTGGATCAAGTGGCTTGTGGCGAGCGGCCGCGTGCGGCTGATCGGCATCCGCTGGGGGCTGGCGGATCTGGGCAAGGCGGCGGTCCCGCGGCTGCGGACCGTTGACGCCGACGAATTCCTGGAAGACGAGAATGCCGCGGTGGCAGCGCCAGAGGCCGTGGCAGTCGCCGCGCCCGCACCTCAGATCGCCGCCAAGCCTGCGCCAAAGCCCGCCGCCGAACCCAACGACGACGAGGAAATGCCCGACGCGCCGCCAGAAGCCGAGCCGGTCGATGCCCAGACGTTCGCCGCGTATGAAGCGCAGTTGGAGGGGCAACTGGCGGCGACGCCTGAACCCGCGCCACCGGCGAAACAGGCTGCCCCGACGACCGCGCCGCGCCACACGCCAGCGCTTGTGCTGCGGGACGTGGTGGCGGCAGGCGGATGCAGGGAGGCGCCGCTCGACACCGCGGAAATCCTCAGCGGGCTGCGCGACGTGGGGAAACAGCGCGGCTTGGGCGGCGGTTCGCTCCTGCTCGCGCACGGCGTGGAGTCGCGGATGGCGCAGAACGACGCGGCGCGCCACCTGTTCCTCGCGGCCCTTCTGGCGCGCATGTGCCTGCAGCCCGACGGCGAGGCGCTTGTGAACCTGCTGCGCGAACGCGCGGGCGGGTGGAGTCCCGTGGCGTTGCTGCTGGATCGTCCCGAGGCGCTGTTTGACTGCCTCACGCGCTGGAACCTCGCGGGGGGGGAGCCGTTGGCGATTCGCCTGCGGGCGCTGCTGCTGGAGGCGACCTTGGGCGGACGCGCGCTCAAAGGCCAGCCGGATCTGCCGACCCAACTGGCGGAGGCGCCGTCGTCCGATCAGTTGCTGACGCTGCTGGGTCAGGGCCTGCTGCGCGCGGCGACGTTTCCCGAGCAATTCTGGCTGGTGCGGGAAATGGTCAAGGCCGGTCTGTGGACCCGCCCAGCCGCGACGGAGGTCGCCTTTGTCCCGACGCGGCAGGTTCGCTTGATGGCGTATCGCCTGCGCCTGCTGGACAGCCATTTCGCCCAGAGCCTGCCCAGCTACCTGCAGGTCGCGCGGCGCCTGGCTGGACTCCTGCCCGCGGGTTCCGTGGAGGCCGCGGCGCTCGAGGCGCTCGCACCGGACGATCATCTCCGTTTTGACTGTCCACGTGTGATTATTTGCCAAACATCATGTGGCATTGGCCTGTGATGTCGCCGCCGACCCGGCAATTCCCACTTGACAACCAGCCCTCGCCCTACCTAAGCTATTGACACCGTTGCGTGCGATCGCTTCGGGTGTTGTGTGTCCAGCGGCCCCCGGCCGTCCCTCTGACAACGGCACCCGGCTACAAAGAGTCCTCCGCAACTGCCTCCGCGCAGGTTTGCTTTACCGGATCCTCACCGGCACTTCTCCCAAGCCTCCTGCCTCTTCACCTTCCAAGCAGCTCCCGCTGCACGCGTGACAACCACAATGCCCAGGAAAGCCGCTCCCGCTCCCGCCGCCGCCGATACCCCGCCGCCGAGCGATGTCATCATCCACCTGAACGATCTCAAGCACATGCGCATGGCCGAATTGGTCGCGCTGGCCAACGATCTCGGCATCGACGATGCCGCCAGCCTCCACCGCCAGGAGCTGATCTTCGGCGTCCTGCAGGCGCAGACCAGCCGCGAAGGCGCGATCCACGCGGAGGGCGTGCTTCAGGTGCTGCCGGATGGCTACGGCTTCCTGCGCTCGCCGGACTACAACTACTTCCCCGGCTCGGACGACATTTACGTCTCCCCGTCGCAGATCCGCCGCTTTGGCCTGCGCAATGGCGACACCGTCGCGGGTGAAGTTCGCCCGCCCAAGGAAGGCGAGCGCTACTTCGCGCTGCTGCAGGTCCACGAGATCAACTTTGAGGATCCGGAGCGCGCCAAGTCCAAGATCCTGTTTGACAATCTGACGCCGCTGTACCCCAACGAGCGCCTGAAGCTCGAGTACACGCCCAAGTCCTACACGACGCGCGTTGTCGATCTGATGTGCCCGCAGGGCAAGGGTCAGCGCACGCTGATCGTCGCGCCGCCGCGCACCGGCAAGACCGTGCTGCTGCAGGAAATCGCCCACGCGATCGCGCAGAATCACAAGGAAGTCTACCTCATCGTGCTGCTCATCGACGAGCGCCCGGAAGAAGTGACCGACATGCAGCGCACCGTGCAGGGTGAAGTCGTCAGCTCGACGTTTGACGAGCCGGCTTCGCGCCACGTGCAGGTTGCGGAAATGGTCATCGAGAAGGCCAAGCGCCTTGTCGAACACGGCCGCGATGTCGTGATTCTGCTCGACTCGATCACCCGACTGGCGCGCGCGTACAACACCGTCGTTCCGCCGTCCGGCAAGATCCTGTCCGGCGGTGTGGACTCGAACGCGCTGCACAAACCCAAGCGTTTCTTCGGCGCGGCGCGCAACATTGAAGAAGGCGGCTCGCTCACCATCATCGGCACGGCGCTCATCGACACCGGCAGCCGCATGGATGAAGTCATCTTTGAAGAGTTCAAGGGCACCGGCAACTGCGAAATCCACCTGGATCGCAAGCTGATGGAGAAGCGCATTTTCCCGTGCCTGGACATCAACAAGTCCGGAACGCGCAAAGAAGATCTGCTGTTTGACGAGCGCACGCTGAGCCGCGTGTGGTTGCTCCGGCAGTTGCTGCATCCGCTCAACGTCATCGACTCGATGGAATTCTTGCTCGACAAGATTCGCAAGTACGAGACGAACCAGCAGTTCCTGGACGGGATGAACCAGTAAGATGGCGCGTGTCGTCGTTACAGGCGGGGCGGGCTTCATCGGCTCGAACCTCGCGCATGCGCTGCTGGAGCGCGGCGACTCCGTCGTCGTGCTGGACAATTTCCTGACTGGCCGCCGGCAGAATCTCGCCGATATCGCCGGGCAGTTTGAATTGGTGGAAGGCGATATCCGCGACCGCGCGACGCTCGACAGGGCGTTCGCCGGCGCGGATTTCGTGCTCCATCAGGCGGCGCTGCCGTCGGTCGTCCGGTCCGTGGAGGATCCGGAAGCGTCGCACGACGTCAACATCAACGGCATGTTGCAAGTGCTGCAGGCGGCGCGGCGGCACGACATCAAGCGATTGGTGTTCGCGGCGTCGTCCTCCGCGTACGGTGAAACGCCGACGCTGCCCAAAGTGGAAACCATGGCGCCTGACCCGATTTCGCCCTACGGCGTGGGCAAGCTGCTGGGCGAGCAATACTGCAAAGTCTGGACGCGGGTCTACGGCCTCGAGTGCGTGGCGCTGCGGTATTTCAACGTTTTTGGCCCGCGCCAGTCGCCGCAGAGTGACTACGCGGCCGTCATTCCCAAGTTCATTACGCTGATGCAAAAAGGCGAAGCCCCGGTGATCTTTGGCGACGGCAAGCAGACGCGCGACTTCTGCTTCATCGCCAACGTCGTCGAGGCCAACCTGAAGGCGCTGACCGCGCCGGATGCGCCGGGCAAGGTGTACAACGTGGCGTGCGGTGCGCATTACTCGCTGCTGGACGTTGTCGCGGCGATCAACGTGGAGCTGGGCTCGCAGTTGGTGGCGACGCACGGGCCGAATCGGCGTGGGGACATCCACGACAGTTACGCCGACATCACCGCCGCAAAGCGCGACCTCGGCTACACGGCGGCGATCGGTTTTCAGGAAGGCCTGGGCCGGGCGATCGCGTGGTACGCGCAGAATCCCAACGGTTGAACATGTGCCGCGCTGCGCCCCCGACGGGGTGACGCGACCCTCTGGACGCCAGTCGGTGCCCGACGTCCAGAGGGTCGCGTCTGTGCTGCCGTTGTGTGACATTTTGCCGCGGGTCGCGGCAAAACGCGCCGGGAAGCGAAAACCAAGGCTCCCCACCCTCCGCGGGTGGGGAATCTCCGGAACTACGGGCCGCGAAAGTGCCCCATCCGCTCCGCGAAGCCCTTCACCAGCCCCGCGCGCTGGTCCGGGCGCAGCGCCGCGTGCACGTCCCGCGCCGCCTGGACAAACTGGTCGCCCATCGCCTGCCGGTCGGCATCCTGGCGCGCCACCAGCCGCTGCAGCGCCGCCGGCTCGATCTTCGGCTGCGCGAGGAGACCCAGCGCTTCGTCGAACAGCGCCTGACGCGTCGCGATCTGGCCTTCAAACGCCTTCATCACGCGCTCAGCGGTCGCGCGAATCGTCGCCTTCTGCTTGTCGTCTGCCTTCACGCGGTCGAGCATCTGCTCCATCCGACCCAGCATCATCCGCTTGCCCATCGCCGCGCCAAAACCGCCGCCGCGCTGCTCCGGACGGAAATCCTTGAGCGCCGCCACCAGCTTCTGGCGCTGCGTCGCGTCCAGCTGCCCATGGATCTTCAGCACGCCGGCAAGCACGACTTGCTGCACTTCCGCGTGCTTGGCCTGAAACCGCAGGCGCAGGTCGGCCAGCGCTTTCTCGTCGATGGCGTCACCGGCGAAGAGCTTGAGCGCAGCGTCCATCTCGCCTTTGCCAGCCGCATGCGTGCGATCCATCGCCGCGAGCGCCTCGTCCCGCGCCGCGTGGGCCACTGTCTTTTGCGCGTCGGTCGCGCCGATCTCGGCCAGCAGGCCATCCAGCCAAACGCCCGCGTGTTCGTGCATCATGTGGCCTTCCGGACCACCGGGACCGCCAGGCCCACATTCGCCGCGCGGCGGATGCGCGAGCGCGACACCACCCACGAGACACGCGCTGCATGCCGCCGTGGCCACCGCCATGCGCCGCCAGCCGTGATGGCGAACCGGATGACCGCCGTGGGCATGGAACCGGAAAAACGCCAGATGCTTCAAGAAACGGAACATGCGACCTCCAAGGCGGCGCGGCACTGGCCACCGGTCTACAAGATGGGACGCCGGTGTGAACGGCGTTTGCGGCCTGTGAAAAGAAGCGTGAAGAACCCAGGCTAGCTTGCCGGCAGCACAAGCTCAAACCGCGCACCGCCGCCGTGGCTGCCACGCGCGAGCTCAATACGCCCGCGGTGCGCCAGCGCGACCTCCCGCACCAACGCCAGGCCGATGCCGGTGCCGCGCTCCTTCGTCGTCGTGAACGGCTGGAAGATGGCCTCGCGCTGCGCATCCGCCACGCCCGCGCCGCCATCCTCGACCGCCAGCACCGCCCAGAGGCCATCGTCATCGCGCCGCTCCAGCACTTCCAGCCACAGCGGCCCGCCATTGGGCATCGCCTCCCACGCGTTGCGCACCAGGTTCCACATCGCCTGCCGCAGTTGGTCGGGATCGCCATCGACCTTCACGCCCGACCGCGCCGCAACCGTCGACCGCACGCCGCGCCGCTCCAGATCGCCGCGCACAAACTCCTGGAAATTCCGCACAAGCTCCGCCAGATCCAGATCCGCGCGCTGCGCCGGCGCTGGCCGCGCGCGGTCCAGATACCCTTCCGTAATCACCCGCAGCCGCTCCACTTCGCTGCCAATCGCGGCGATGAGCTGCTGCGCCTCGGACTGGTTCACCGGCCCTTCCTGCGACAATTCCTCGTTGAGCATCTCCGCGTTCAGCCCGATGGACGACAGCGGATTGCGCACTTCATGGGCCATCTGCGCCGCCAATTGCCCCAGCGCCGCGAGCCGCTCCGCGCGTCCCAAATCCTCGCGCTGGCTGGAGAGCTCCGCTTCCCGTTGCGCCAGCGCGTCCGCCATCCGGTTCCATTCCTCCGCCGCCGTGCGAATTTCGCTGGCACCCGCCGTCGCCGCACGCACCGTTCGATCGCCCGCGGCAAAACGCCGCACGACGTCGGTCAGCGCCGTCATCGGCCGCAAGGACGCCAGCATCGCCAGCAGCATCGCCACCGCGACGGCCAGCGCCAGCGCCGAGGTCGTCGCCACGAGGACGCTCAAGTTGGCCTCCGAGTGCGCCGCTTCGTCAAAGCGCGCGCCCAGCGCTGCCTCAAAATCGCGGCGCGCCAGATCCAGATCGCCTTGCACGTGGCGAATCATCCTGCGGATCTCCACGACCAGCCGCGCGGCATCGTCGCTGCGCCGTTCCGCCACCGCGCGCTGGAGGGACGCCACAAGCGCATCAAACGCCGCCGGATCGTTGACCACCTGCGCCAGCGCCGGCACCGCGCTCTTCAGCTCCGGGTCCAGCCGCATGCGGTCGCGCGCGTCGGTCGCCATGCGCAGGGCGTTGAGCCGCTTGTCCAGCGCGGGCAACGGCAAATCCGTCTGCATCACCAGCCGGGCGAGCCGCGGCGCGTAGCTGAAATCGCGCAGCGTGCGCGTGTGCGCGAGCACCTGCTCCACGCGGCCAAACGGCCGGGCGTTGGGAATGAAGCGCACGACCCAATCGAGGTCATGCGGCGCCGCGCGCTGCAGCGCTTCGTCAAAACCGTGAAGCTCGGCGGCGTCCTGGCGCAGTTCGTCCAGCAGCGGCAAGGCGCGTTCGCGCAGGAAGCCGAGCTCATGGCGCAGCCCGGTCACCGCGGCGACGGCATAGAACGAGGAAGCGCCCGTCGCCGCCACGACGACGGCAAAAGCCAGGAAGATCCGCGTCGACAGCGACATGCGAAGCGTAGACGGCGGTTTTGGCGGCGGCAGTGTCATCCCGGCCAGAGGATCGCGGGGAATCGCCTAGTGCGCAACCGTCTCGGCGACTTCCTCAAAAATCCCCAGATAATCGCGGGTGTAGCCAGCCGGCTCAACGAGGAAGCTCGCGCTGTCCTTCAAACGCAGCGCCTGACGCAGCACCTGATCGGCGTGCTCCACCGGGATCAGCTCGATGGCGTCGCGCACGTCCTGCGGAATGTCCTCCACGTCGCGCTCGTTTTCCTTGGGGAACAGGACGCGCTTGATGCCCGCGCGATGCGCCGCGATCACCTTCTCCTTGAGGCCGCCGATCGGCAGCACGCGACCGCGCAGCGTGATTTCACCCGTCATCGCGACGTCGTGGCGCACCGGCAATTGCGTCAACGCGGACACCAGCGCCGTGGTGATCGCGATGCCTGCCGACGGACCGTCCTTGGGAATCGCGCCTTCCGGAAAGTGCACGTGCAGATCCACCTTCTGGTAGAACTCCTTGCCCAAGCCCAGCTGATGCGCGCGGCTCCGCACGTAGCTCATCGCCGCTTCCACGGACTCCTTCATCACGTCGCCCAGCTTGCCGGTCAGCGTCATGCGGCCCTTGCCAGGCACCAGCGCGACTTCCACGAGCAGCAAGTCGCCGCCCACGCTCGTCACCGCCAGACCATTGGTCACGCCAATGCGATCCGCGCCTTCCGACGCCGTGTTGCGAAACCGCTCCACGCCCAGCAGGCGCTTCACTTCGGCCGCGTCGATCAGCCACGACTTCTTCTCATCTTTCGCTTTCAGGTGCTCCGTCGCGACCTTGCGACACACCGCGCCGATCTGCCGCTCCAGGTTGCGCACGCCCGCTTCCCGCGTGTAGCCCGCAATCAGCGTCGCGAGGCCCTCGTCGGTGAACTGCACGTCCAGGTCCTTCAGGCCGTTTTCCGCCAGCTGCCGCGGCACCAGATACTTGCGGCCAATTTGCCGCTTGTCCTGCTCCGTGTAGCCGCCCAGTTCAATGATCTCCAGGCGATCCTGCAGCGCCCACGGAATCGCGCCCAGATTGTTCGCCGTCGTGATGAACAGCACCTTGGACAGGTCGTAGTCGAGGTCGATGTAGTGGTCGACGAAGCTGTCGTTCTGCTCCGGATCCAGCACTTCCAGCAGCGCCGACGACGGATCGCCGCGAAAATCCATCGACATCTTGTCGATTTCATCCAGCAGGATGACCGGATTGGACGTGCCCGCCCGCTTGAGCGAGTGGATGATCTTGCCGGGCAGCGCGCCGACGTACGTGCGCCGGTGACCGCGGATCTCCGCTTCATCGCGCACGCCGCCGAGGCTCAGCCGCACAAACTGCCGACCAATGGCGCGCGCCACCGACTTGGCCAACGACGTCTTGCCCACGCCCGGCGGCCCCACGAGGCACAGCACCGGACCGCGGCCCACTTCCCCGCGCAGTTGCTGGACCGCGAGGTACTCGAGGATGCGCTGCTTGGGCTTGTCGAGGCCGTAGTGATCGCTGTCGAGGATGTCGCTCGCCTCCGTCACATCCAGCTTGTCTTCTGAGTTGTGCAGCCACGGCAAGGACAACACCCAGTCGATGTACGTCCGCACCACGCCGGCTTCCGCCGACATCGGGTTCATCGCCCGCAGCTTCTTGAACTCGCGATCCAGCTTCTGCTTGGCCTCCTCGGGCAGCTCTTTCTCGTCGATCTGGCGCCCCAGCTCCTCCAACTCGTTCTTGAACTCGTCCGCCTCGCCCGCGTCCGCGTTCTGCGCGCCATCGCCAGGCGGCGGATTCTGGCCCGATCGCGCGCCGGCACCGGTCGCCGGACGCTTGCGAATCCGGCTCTCCGCCGCCAACGTCTCCGTCTCAGCGCGGATCAGCTCCACAAGCCGCTTCAGCCGGGCGATCGGCGGCGCCAAGGTCAGCAGCTCCTGCCGCTCCGCAATCTTGAAGCCGACGTGCGCGGCCATCGTATCGGCCAGTTGGCCTGGCTCCTCAATCTGCGCGACGCTGGCCAGCACCTCCGGCGGCACGCGGCGACTGACTTTCAGGTAGGCCTCAAAAGCCTGGCGCGCTTCCACGCGCAGGGACTCCAGATCGTCGCTGTCCGGGGCCACTTCATCGCCGGCATCGAGGATCTCAACCTCAGCGCTCAGGTACGGCGACTGCTCGACGAAACGCACGATGCGCGCGCGGCGACGGCCTTCCACGAGCACTTTTACCGTGCCATCAGGCAAACGCAGGATCTGGCCGACCGTGGCCACGCAACCGACATCGAACATATCTGGCGCGGCGGGATCATTGGTGCGGGCGTTGACCTGCGCCACGACGAGAATGTCCTTGGCCGGACGGTCAAAAGCCGCTTCAAGCGCAGCGACGGAGCGCTCGCGGCCCACGAACAGCGGCACAGCCATGTGCGGAAACACAACGACATCGCGCAGCGGCAGGACCGGAAGGAGCAGGATCTGAGGATCAGCGGACATCGACAACTCATGGCGCGGAGGTTGAAGGCGCGCCCTCACAGCAAAGGTGATGCCGCGAGGCTTGTCAAACTTTGCCGCTGTAGGCGCGCGCCGGGACTGGCAAGAGACGGTCAACGGCCGGGTCAGGGCAACTTGAGTTCCTGTGGCAACTGTCCGGCGAGCCACCCGGCGTACAACTCCGCGCCCTGCGGCGAAAGGTGAATGTTGTCGCCCGGCAGGAACAGCGACGCCTCGTCGGCCGCGTTCGCGTCAAAGAGCGGTTGGCTGTCCAGCACCGGAACCTGCAGCGCGGCAAAGATCGTCCGGAAGATCGCCGCTTCCGCCGCCGCGTCGTGGCGAGCACGCTGCCGGACGGGCATGAGCGCCACGGCGAACCCGATCTGCTTGTCGCGCAGGCGCTGCTGCATCGCCCGGGCGATTTGCCCGTAGCGGTGCGGCGCATCGCCCCCGACCGCGGGCGCCCACACGCCGGGCGACGCGGCGTGCACCCCGACGAGCCAGCGGGCCAGCCAGGACCAACGGGCGGCGCGCGCCAGCGGCAACGGCAACGGCGAATGCCGCAGACGATCGACAAGCGGCATGCGGCCAGGCGCCAGGCAGCGCACCGCGACGGGCTGGGACGGCGGCGTCAGGACCGGCTGGCCCGCGCAGAAATCAAACGGATAGTCCAGACCGACGAGGTCATTGCGCGGATAGACGTGCAGCACCACGGCGGTCGGCGCCGGCCACGTGGCGAGCAGGCGCTGGAGGAAGGCGAACTGGACGTCCAGCGTTGAACCGGCCACGCCAGCGTTGACTTGGGCCAGGCCGGGCAGCCGGGTTCGCAGACGCGCGGGGACGGCGGCGTCCGCGGCGATGCCGTCGCCAAACAGCATGGAATCGCCCAGATGCAGCAGCCACCGATCCGTTGGCCGCTGCGCGCGCAAGGTCCGGAAATGCCGCGGATCGACGAACAGCGCCTCCAGCATCCCCGCGGCGCTGCTGCCAGGCGGCACGTGCTGGAGATCCAGATCCGCCGCGGATTGCCACTGCGCCGCGGCCAGAAGTTGGACGCGGGCGTCCTCGACGACCGGAGGCGGTTGGCGCCGCACCCGCAGCGCCCCCTCCAGCACACCGAGGCCGAGGACCGAAACAACCGCTGCGAGCAGCCAGCGGCGGGCGCGGTGGGGCTGGATGTCGCCGTGCCAGAGCGCGACGATCGCGCCGACCAGCGCCATGCCCAGCGCGTCGCCCAGGAACAGCTGCGACCCGACAAGCGGCGCGAACACCCAGCTCGCCGGGATGGCAAGCGGCAGCGCGCGCAACTGCGGCCAGCGCCGCGTCACAGCACCAGCGAGCAGTCCGAGCAGCACCGGCACGAGCCACCACACCGCTTCCCAACCGAGCGCCAGGCCTTCACGACGCGCAGGGTCGGCGAGGTCGGCATCGGCAAATTGCCACCACCAGAGCGCCAAGCCCACGACGGCGATGCCACCCGCCAGAAGCGCGCCGCGCACGCTGCGGCTGGCCGCGTACAGCAGCGCGCAGAGCGCGACGACCAGACCCAGTTGCAGCCAAGGACGGCGATCCGGCCACTGCGACAGCGCGGGCCTGGGCGGCTGGCGGGCAACCAGTTGGGCTGCGGGCGGAGGCGGCGTGCGCGTCGGCGGCATCTGCCACACGGTCGCCGGAATCTGCACGAGGATTCCGAGGAGACGCGGCCGCAGCGCCTGCGGCAGATCGCCCACCTGGACGCAGAACGCCGGCGTCAGGTCGCCCGCGCACGGCGGCTGCGGCGGCGCGAGCGTGACCTGCGCGCACGTGGCATCCGGCATGCATACGCGCAGGTCGGCCCGATCTGCGCGGATCTGGGCGTCGGCGAGCGTCACACCGCCCGACGCGGCGAAGGCCTGCTCCAGCTGCGGACCGGCGGCCGCGCCAAGGACGGGACCCGCGAGCGCGTCCACCGCCAGGAAGGACAGCAGGGGAACCAGTCGGGCAGCGAGACGCTGCAGGCGGCACGTCATGAGGCCTCCGCCTGGACAGCGCCCTGCACCCGCTGGAGTGCCTGCCGCAACGCCGCATCGGAACCGTCGGCAAACAGGTCCACCGCCGCGATTGGCGCGCCAATCTGCAGTCGCAGCGTCCAGGGCAGCCACGGCAGAAAGGTCAGCGGCGAGCCCAACCACAGCCAGATGATGCCCGCGCGAACTGGCCACATCACCGGCAGCCAGGCGCCGAGGGCGATCGCGCCCAGCACGCCCAGCACGGACACGCCCCAGCGCTTGACGCCGATCAGGCGCGGCGTCACCAGCACGTTGGCCAGCCACTTGCCGCGCAAGAGGATCGGCGCGGTCATGTGGCCGCCGCGAATTCCCAGCGGCACAATGGGCACGCCGGCGGCGCGCGCAATGCGCAAAAAGCCCAGTCGACCGCCGAAATCCACGCGATTGGCGCGCCAGATCGGCGCGAGGGATTCGTGATCGCCGCCGGGAAAGATCAGGATCGGCACGCCGCGGGCCAGCGTCGCTTCAGCTGCGGCATAGGTGGACGGAATCGTGCCCAGCTCCCGATGCGCGGCGGAGAGCGGCCAGACCTGAAAGCCCAGGGGCAGCGCAAAACCGGCCAACGGCCGCGCGGCGCCCACCTGATGCAGATACAGCGCGAGAAAACTGTGGATCTCCGCCACGCCCATGCCGGCGGAGTGGTTGGCCACAAGCAGGAACGGCCCATCCGTCGGCAGGTTCTCCGTGCCCGTCAGCGTCGGCCGCCACAGCAGCCGGACGATCGGCAGCAAGTACCGGTCAATCAGCGCGACCCAGCGAGGGGAAATGCGCCCCGGCTCAGCGACGGTCACGTTGCCCCAGCGAAGGTGATGCACGGTCGGCCTCGCTTACGGCAGTTGGGCGACGATTTCCTCGGAGACCTGCCAGAGCTTGCGCGCGAGCGCCGCATCGTCCGCATCCGGGCGCGACTGGGCGACGTTGCAGTCGGCAAAATACGCACCGGAGATGCCGGCGGTCGCTGGATGCACCGCCACGTAGACCTCCGTCGCTGCGCCTTGCGGAATCGACTTGAGGGCGATCTTGTCGCTCAGGCCAAAAAAGAACTGCGCGATCGGGTTCATGTGCCGGCCCAGGTTGGTCTGGATGACGCCGGGATGCACCGCATTGGCGGTCTTCTTCGTCCCGGCGAAGCGCCGCGCCAGCTCCTTGGCGAACAACAGATTGGCCAGCTTCGACTGACCATACTGCGTCCAATCGCGGTAGCCCGTGGCGCCGGAGAGGTTGTCAAACTGGATGCCGACCTTGGGCGCCATCTTGTGCGCCGCGCTGCTGAGCATGACCACGCGGCCGTCGTCGGTCAGCTGGTCGAGCAGGCCGGTCACGAGGATGAAGTGGCCGATGTGGTTGGTGAAGAACTGCAGCTCGTAGCCGTACGCCTGTTGCAGCTTGGGCAGCGCCATGATGCCGGCGTTGCAGATGATCGCGTCCAGGCGCAGGCCGGCGGCTTTCACGGCTGCGACGCACGCGCGGACGCTCGCCGGATCGGCCAATTCGCACGCCAGCGGAATCGTGTCGCCCTGAACGCTCGCGCACGCCGCCTTGGCTTTGTCCAAAGACCGCGCGGTGCCGACGACGCGCGCGCCCCGCTTGGTCAGGACCCGCAGCGCTTCATGGCCAAGGCCAGAGTTGCATCCCGTGACGAGGATCGTCTTGCCCGCCAGCGACAGCCCTTCCGTGACCTGTTCTGCCGTGGAACCGTAGCCAAAGCCGCTCCGACCTTTGCCGGCGAGGCGTGCGTAAATGGACATGCTGAACTCCGTTGCGAGGTAGCCGCGATCACGTCGCGGTTTGCTGACCGCGCACTCTGCGGGAGCGCTCCAGCCGCGTCAACCCGTTGGCATGGCGCCGGCAATTGCCTACTTGTTGCACCTTGTTTTTGGCAAATTGTCGTGCGTCAAAGCAGGCAATTTCCGACCATTTTGGTCCTGACAGGCGTCAATGTCGACCGGCATTCTTGTTGTTTCCAGAGGTATTTCATGACAAATCTGCGACAAAATAGCTGGCCATTTCGTTGAGCAAGGACAACGCAGCGCGCAGACTCCGCCCATCTGCAAGGCCGTCTGGTCGGCTGCAGGTGCCAGGAGGACAACATGGTGCAGCGTGACGACGTAACGGCGATTGGCAGTTGGCGGCGGTGGTCGGCTTTTGTGGCGATGACCGCGCTTTTCGTTTCCCTCATCGCGTGCGGCACGCCGTCGAATGCGACGACGGCAGACGCGGTGACGCTCCCCGACGGCGGCGATGACGCGCAAGTCGTCGGCGACGCTCAGGATGCCAAGGACACAGCCGACGTTGTCCCCTCTGAAGTGACCGGTCAGGATGCCAAGGACGCGATTGGCCTCGACGGCTTTGACGCCGCGGACAGCGACGTCGTCCAGGTCGACGTGCCTGTCGGTTGCACGCTGGACAGCGACTGCAGCGTCGAATCGCCGTGCTTGACGGGCACCTGCAGCAAGGGCGTCTGCGCCTACAGCCCCAGCACCAACGCGTGCGACGACGGCAACGCGTGCACAACCAACGACAAGTGCCAGAACGGCTCGTGCGCCGGCGGCGCGAGCATGGATTGCGACGACAACAACGTCTGCACCAAGGACGCGTGCGACCTGCAAATCGGCTGCACCCACGCGTTTGCCAACGGCGTTGTCTGCGACGACGGCCAGAAGTGCAGCGCGCAGGACGTGTGTCAGGGCGGCAAGTGCCTCGGCATCGTGCCGGATTGCGCGGACGACAACGCCTGCACCGACGACACCTGTGACGACACCACCGGCTGCGTGCACATGCCCAACGCCGCGACGTGCGACGACGGCAACGCCTGCACCGGACCGGACGGCTGCAAGGCCGGCAAGTGCCTCGGCGGCGGCATCCTGACCTGCGAAGACGGCAATCCGTGCACGATCGACGCGTGCGACCTCGTCGACGGCTGCAGCCACACCCAGAGCGACGGCTTCTGCACGGACGGCGACGCCTGCACCGCCGGCGATACGTGCCTCGTGGGCCTGTGCATTGGCGCGACCGTGGACTGCGATGACAACAACGCGTGCACGGCGGACAGCTGCAACGGCGCCACGGGCTGCGTCCACGCGGCGGTGAGCGGCTCCTGCAGCGACGGCAATCCCTGCACCGCGGGCGACGTATGCGACGCCGGCAAATGCGCGCCCGGCAGCGAACCCGGTTGCGACGACGGCAACGTCTGCACCACCGACAACTGCGACACGATCAACGGCTGCGTCCACCTGGCGGCGACCGGGACCTGCAGCGACGGCAACGCCTGCACGACCGGCGACGCCTGCCAGGACGGCAAATGCACGCCCGCGGGCGTGTTGGCCTGCGATGACGGCAACGTGTGCACCGTGGACTCGTGCAACTTGCAGGACGGCTGCGTGCACACAGACGCCGACGGTGCGCCGTGCGACGATGGCCAGAAGTGCTCCGCCAATGACGCTTGCCTGCACGGCAAGTGCGAGGGCGTGATCCCGCAATGCGCAGACGGCAACCCCTGCACGGACGACACGTGCACCGACGCGGCTGGCTGCGTCCACCTCCCCAACACGGTCGCATGCGATGACGGCAACGCCTGCAGCACCGGCGACGCGTGCAAGGGCGGCCAATGCGCGGCGGGCGCGGCGCTCGACTGCGACGACGGCAAGCCGTGCACCGTCGACTCCTGCGAGGTCGCGAGCGGCTGCAAGCACGTCCTCAGCACGGGCGCGTGTTCCGACAATGACGCGTGCACGGCGAGCGATGCGTGCGTGAACGGCGTCTGCGTCGGCGCGGCGATTGGCTGCGACGACGGCAACGTCTGCACGGCCGACCAGTGCGACAAGCAGAAGGGCTGCGTCCACACGGCGCTCACGATCGCGTGCGCTGACGGCGACGCCTGCACCGCCAACGACACGTGCGTCGACGGCAAATGCGCCCCCGGCCAAGCGATCGCGTGCGACGACGGCAACGCGTGTACCGCGGATTCCTGCAACAAACTGCTCGGCTGCGTGCATGCGGCGGCCACGGGCACGTGCTCCGACGGCAACGCGTGCACCACCGGCGACACGTGCCAGAACGGCCAATGTGCGCCGCAGGGCAACCTGCTGTGCGACGACGGCAAGTTCTGCACCAAAGACGGCTGCGCGTTTGACACCGGCTGCGTCTACAAGGACGCCGACGGCATTCCGTGCGACGACGGCCAGAAGTGCAGCATCAACGACGCGTGCCTGCACGCCGTCTGTCAGGGACTCGTGCCCAACTGCGACGACGGCAACCCGTGCAGCGACGACACGTGCTCGGACGTGGACGGCTGCGTCCACCTGCCCAACGCCATCACGTGCAGCGACGGCACAGCCTGCACCACCGGCGACGCGTGCAAGAACGGCAAGTGCGCGCCGGGCGAGGCCGTCAACTGCGACGACCAGAATCCGTGCACGCAGGACAGTTGCGCGATCGACAGCGGCTGCCAGCACACGGCGATGGATTTTGTCTCCTGCAGCGATGGCGACGCCTGCACGGCGAGCGACGTCTGCCAAGCCGGCAAGTGCTTGGGCAAGGCCATTGACTGCAGCGATGGCAACGTTTGCACCGCGGACGGGTGCGATCAGCTCGCTGGCTGCACGCACGCGCCGATCGCGCTGGCCTGCGAGGACGGCAACGTCTGCACGCAGGGCGACACCTGCAGCCAAGGAACCTGCGCGCCGGGCGAGCCGCTTGTCTGCAATGACGGCAACCCGTGCACGGACGACAGCTGCGACGGCAAGCTCGGGTGCACGTACACCGCCAACGACGCGAATCCCTGCTCCGACAACAACGCCTGCACGCTGGCCGACGCGTGCTTGGCCGGCAAATGCGCGTTTGGCGCCCCGCTGAACTGCGACGACCTGAACGCCTGCACCAAGGACAGCTGCGCGCCGGACGTTGGCTGCGTCAACGTCAACGACGACGGCGCCGCGTGCGACGACGGCCAGAAATGCAGCGTCCAGGACGCGTGCCTCGGCGGCAAGTGCCTGGGCGTGGTGGCGAACTGCGACGACGGCAACGCGTGCACCAACGACACGTGCTCCGACAGTGCGGGCTGCACGCACGTGGCCAACAGCGCCGCGTGCGACGACGGCAACGCATGCACGCTGCTTGACGTGTGCGCCGACGGCAAATGCAACCCGGGCATGGCGCCGAATTGCGACGACGGCCAAGTCTGCACCGCGGACCTGTGCGACGTCGTCAACGGGTGCGTGCACAAGGACCTGACGGGCCTCTGCAACGACGGCGACGCATGCACCAGCGACGACGCGTGTGGCGGCGGCAAATGCGCCGGCATCGCCACCCACTGCGACGACGGCAATCCGTGCACGATGGACACGTGCGACACCAAGCTCGGTTGCGTCCATGGCCCCAGCGCGGCGGTCGGCCCGATCAGCCCGTGCAGCGACGGCAATGCGTGCACGCAGTCCGATGTGTGCGTGGGCATGGTCTGCAAGGGTACCGCGCTTGTTTGCAATGACGGCGACCCGTGCACCGCGGACGGCTGTGACACCGTCAACGGCTGCTTCGCCGCCGCCGGCAATGACGGCGCCACCTGCGACGATGGCAGCCAGTGCACCGCCAAAGACACCTGCGGCAACGGCAAATGCACCGGCACGGCGATCGTCTGCACGGACAACAACAGTTGCACGGACGACAGCTGCACCGCCAAAACCGGCTGCGTCTTCACCAACAACAGCGCGGCGTGCAACGACGGCGTCGCGTGCACGATCAATGACGTCTGCGGCAACGGCGCGTGCACGGGCACTGCGTCCGCGGCGCTCTGCGACGACACCAACGCGTGCACGGCCGACGGCTGCGACAGCGTCAAGGGCTGCACGCACAGCAACTTGTCCGGCACGGCGTGCCTCGACGCGGACAACTGCACTTTTGGCGAGACCTGCAGCGCCGGCGTGTGCGGGAACGGCACGGTGAAGAACTGCTCGGACGCCAACGTCTGCACGGCGGACAGCTGCGAGAGCAGCACCGGCCTTTGCCTGCATGCCAACGCGGCGGGCGCGTGCTCGGACGGCAGCGCATGCACAAGCGGCGATGCGTGTACGGGCGGCGTCTGCGTGGGCGCGACAGTGTCCTGCGACGACAACAACGCTTGCACGACGGACAGCTGCAACGTGGCCAGCGGCTGCGTGCACACGGCCGTAGCCAGCGCGATCGCCTGTAACGATGGCAACCCGTGCACCACGGGCGACGTGTGCGTGGGCGCGAGCTGTCAGGGCGTCGGCCAAGTCTGCAATGACAACAACCCGTGCACGACGGACACCTGCGCGGTGGGCACCGGCTGCGTCTACACGCCGCTTGGCGTCGGCGCCGCATGCAGCGACGGCAGCGCCTGCACGACCGGCGACGCGTGCAACAACGCCAACGCGTGCAAGGGCACGGTGGTCGACTGCAATGACAACAACGTCTGCACCAGCGATTCCTGCGACACCGCAACCGGCTGCGTCAACGCCGCCAATGCGCTGAGCTGCAACGACGGCGTGGCCTGCACGACCGGCGACGTCTGCGCCAACAAGGCGTGCACCGGCACGCCGAGCAACGCGGTGTGCGCCGACAGCAATCCCTGCACGCTGGACGTCTGCAGCGCCACGGGCGGCTGCAGCAACACGCCGATGAACAGCGGCACCTGCAGCGACGGCAACTTCTGCACGGACAACGACGCGTGCGTCGCGGGCGCGTGCGTCGGAACTGCCCACCTCTGCGCGGACGGCAATGTGTGCACGGACGACAGCTGTAGCAGCCTCACCAGCGCGTGCGTCTTCACCGCCAATAGCCTCGCCTGCACGGACAACGACGCCTGCACGACCGGCGACGTTTGCGCCAACAAGGTGTGCACGGGCACCGGCGCACTCGATTGCAATGACGGCAACGCGTGCACCGCGGATTCCTGCAGCGGCGGCGCGTGCGTCCACAACGCCGTCCAAGCCGGCACCGCGTGCACCGATGGCAACGCCTGCACGACGGGCGATGCGTGCGCCGGCAAGTTCTGTCAGGGCGTCGGCGTCAACTGCGACGACGGCAAGCCGTGCACGGTCGATTCCTGCGACGTCGCCAACGGCTGCCAGCACGCTGCGGGCAACGACGGCGCGGTGTGCACCGATGGCAACGCCTGCACCACGGCCGACAGCTGCGCGGGCGGCGTCTGCGTCGGCGGCACGGCACCCGTCTGCGACGACGGCAACGTCTGCACCAGCGACGGCTGCGCAGGCGCCACGGGCTGCGTGTTCACGCCGCTCAGCGTTGGCAGCTGCAGCGACAACAACACGTGCACGACGAGCGACACGTGCAGCAACGGCGTGTGCATCGGCAGCCTGACGCCGTGCGATGACAACAACGTCTGCACCAATGACGCGTGCCTGACCGGCGTGGGCTGCAAGTACACCTCGGCCAATGAAGGCGCGGTGTGCAGCGACGGCAGCCCGTGCACGTTGAACGACAAGTGCGTCGCAGGCGCGTGCACCGGCACGGCGACGCTCAACTGCGACGACAACAACGCCTGCACGACGGACAGCTGCGACGCCAACGGCTGCGCGCACAGCAACAACACGCTGCCGTGCTCCGATGGCAACGCGTGCACGCAGAACGACGCCTGCAGCGGCGGCGGCTGCCAGGCGGGCGCGCCCGTCGTGTGCGCGGCGCAGGACCAGTGCCACGTGGCTGGCGTCTGCGACCCGACCGCCGGGACTTGCTCCCAGCCGGTCAAAGCCGATGACACCGCCTGCAACGACGGCAACGCCTGCACCCAGAGCGATACGTGCCAAGCCGGCGCGTGCAACGGCAGCAATCCCGTGGTGTGCGCGGCGGCGGATCAGTGCCACGACGCCGGCACGTGCGACGTCGCCACGGGAACGTGCAGCAATCCGGCGAAGGCCAACGGCACGGCGTGCAACGACGGCGCGCTCTGCACCAGCGGCGATGTCTGCACGGGCGGCAGTTGCGGCGGCACGGCGATAACGTGCGCCGCGAGTGACGGCTGCCACGTCGCGGGCGTGTGCGACGCCAGCACCGGCGCGTGCAGCAATCCCGCCGCGGCGAACGGCACCGCCTGCAGTGACGGCGACCTCTGCACCAACGGCGACACGTGCCAGGGCGGTGCGTGCGCAGCGGGCACAGCGACCCTCTGCGCGGCGAGCGACGCGTGCCACACGGCGGGTCTCTGCGACCCGGGCAGCGGCGTCTGCAGCAATCCGATCCTGGCCAACGGCGCGGCATGCAGCGACGGCAACGCCTGTACGCTGAGCGACACCTGCCAATCGGGCATCTGCACAGGCGCAGTTCCGGTCGTGTGCAGCGCGCTGGACCAGTGCCACAACGCCGGACAGTGCGACACGAGCTCGGGCACGTGCAGCAACCCGGTCAAGAACAACGGCTCGACCTGCAACGACGGCAACGCATGCACCCAGACGGACGCGTGCACAAACGGCACGTGCGCGGGCGCCAACCCCGTCCTTTGCGTGGCCAGCGATGCCTGCCATGACCCGGGCACATGCGACTCCAGCACGGGCATTTGCAGCGCGAGCGTCGCCAAGACCAACGGCACCGGGTGCTCGGATGGCAACGCATGCACGCAGACCGACACCTGCGAGAACGGCGCGTGCACGGGTGCCAACCCGGTCATCTGCAGCGGCGACGCGTGCCATGACGGCGGCACGTGCAATCCGGCGTCCGGGCAGTGCGGCGTCGGCGCGGCCAAGCCCAACGGCACCGCTTGCGCCGACGGCAACGCCTGCACGCAGACCGATACCTGCGAAAACGGCACGTGCACCGGCAGCAATCCAGTGGTGTGCCTCACGGGCGACGCGTGCCACGACGCGGGCGTCTGTGACACCGCCACGGGCGCCTGCCTGAACGGCCAAGCGAAGCCCGCGGGCACGGCGTGCAACGACAGCAACGGCTGCACAACCGGGGAAACGTGCTCGGCGGGCGGCGTGTGCGGCGCGCCGACGAGCTCCCTGCCTGCCGACTGCGGGACCGGCAACGCGTGCAACACGCCAACCTGCACATCGACGGGCGCGAGCAGCCACACGTGCGGCACCGAATTCGCTGCCGCCACGACGACTTGCAGCGACGGTGTGAGTTGCACGGGCGTTGCCGGCGCGGACAAGTGCGATGGCTCGGGCAGCTGCGCGGCCGGCGCGACGCAGGTCGCTTACACGACGTGCACCGCGAGCACAGGGGCGACCGATGGTGTCTGCGACGGCGGCGCGCTCGCGACGTCCTGCACGCAGGCCTTCTGGTACACGCAAATCGCCGGCAACTCAGGCAACACCGCGGCGGTCAGCATCGTCAAATACTTTCTCAACGGCACCAGCGGCGGCGCCACGGCGTTCGCAGCCACCAGCGCCACGCCGCACTTGACGATCACCGGCAGCTCCGCCAACGAGGGCGGCATCAGCCGGTCCAACAACGGCAAGTACGCCGTGCTCGCCGGCTACAGCCTGCAGTCGGGCACGTCGCTGCAAGACAGCTCGTCCAAGCTCGTCGGCCGGCTGGGCCCCAGCGACGCGACGCCGACCTATTCGGGCGTGTTCAGCAGCAGCGGCGGCCTGATGTCGTCCGTGGCTTCAGATGACGGCACGCAATTCTGGATCGGCAACGCCGGCTCCAACCCGTCCGTCGGCATCTACTACCTCGCGACGCTGACCGCGACGACCGTCGTCAACATCATGACCAGCCCGAACATGACGCGCGGCGTGCAGATCTTCAACAGCCAGCTCTATGCGATCGGCGCCACGAGCTCCAACCGCAACGTCTTCTCCGTGAGCGGCGGAATGCGCACGACAACGGGCGGCACGGCGACGACCCTCGCTGCAATCGCGACAACGGAGGCCTCGCACGCGATGGCGTTCGTCGCGCAGCATCCCAAGCTGGGCAACGCAACGGTGATGTACGTCGCGGATGCCACGGCGACCACCGGCGGCGTGACGCGCTGGGTCCTGAACGCCGGCACGTGGACCAAGAGTCCGACGACCGGCGCAGGCGCATGGGCCGTGCCGCTCACGACCGGCGCACGTGGCGTCGCAGCGTGGTCAGACGGCACGGACGTCCAGCTCGTGGTGACGGCGGCGACTGGCTCGAGCAGCTCCACGTGGCTGTACAAGATGACGGACAGCGGCGCGACGCAGACCACTCCGGCCGCGATCACGATTCCGACGTACACAACCAACTACACGTACCGCGGCGTCACAGTCGCCCCGCATCTGTAGTCTGAACGCCGCTTTGGACCGTCCGCCCCACCTTGCGGCGGTCCAAGGCGTGCGCATGGCGGCGTCCCCGGTATGCGACAGCGTCATCCTCGCGCCGCATCCGTGCTAGACTGACCGCCATCGCCTCCGCATCGGTAGGCCTGCGCACCCGATGGTAGCTGACATGACGACTGAATCTCCCACGCTGGTCCCGGCGGAACTCGCCTCGCTCGGCTTGTCCGAGGCCTCCCTGCGCGTCGTGCGCGAACTGGGCTTTGCCCAACTGACGCCCATCCAGGCCCAGAGCCTGCCCGTGCTGCTGCGTGGCGGCGATCTCGTCGGCCAGTCCGCGACGGGCAGCGGCAAGACGGTCGCGTTTGGCTTGCCACTCCTGGATCGCCTCGACATCGCCGGGCGAACGCTGCAGGCGCTGGTCCTGTGTCCAACGCGCGAGCTGGCCAACCAGGTCGCGACAACGTTGCGCACGCTGGGTCGCCACCGTCCGGGCCTGCGCGTGCTCGTCCTGGCGGGCGGGATGCCGTCCGGGCCACAGCGCAAGGCGCTGGAAGAAGGCGTTCACGTCGTCGTCGGTACGCCGGGGCGGGTGCAGCATCATCTGGATCGCGGTCTGGATGTCGACGGCGTGCGGATCGCCGTGCTCGACGAGGCCGACCGGATGCTGGACATGGGCTTTCAGGAGGACGTGGAGCGCATCCTGCGGGCCTTACCCAAGGAGCGGCAGACGCTGTTTTTCTCGGCGACGTTCCCGCCGTCGATCGCGACGATGAGCCGGAATTGGCAAAAGGCGCCCACGCACGTGACGATCGCGGAAGCGGCGGGGGAAAAACCGGCGATCCGGCAGATTGTCCACGTGATCACGGCGGAGGAGAGGCCGGCGGCGATCGAATCGATCCTGCGCATTCATGCGCCCGCATCCGGACTCGTGTTCTGCAATTTCAAGGAATCCGTGCGCGAAGTCGCCGCGCTGCTGGCCAACGCGGGATTCGCAGCCGACGCGCTGCACGGCGATCTCGAGCAGCGCGACCGCGATCGCGTCATGGCCAAGTTCCGCAACGGGACCACGCGGTTCCTGGTGGCGACCGACGTCGCCGCGCGCGGTCTGGACATCGAAGGGCTGGCGGCCGTCATCAACTACGAATTTCCCGTCAAGCCGGACATCTACGTGCACCGGATTGGCCGGACGGGTCGCGCTGGGGCACCTGGCCTCGCGATCTCGCTGGTGACGTCGCGCGACGCCGATCGCCTCAAAGCGTGCGAGTCGGCGGCAAATGGCGCCATCGAACGACTGCCCATGCCGACGCGCAGCTCGCCCAAGGCGGCGGAACCCGCAGCGACCGCTGTTGCGATGGACACGCTGTTCATCAGCGGCGGTCGCAAGGACAAGCTCCGGGCGAGCGATATCCTCGGCGCGCTGACCGGCGAAGCGGGCCTGAAAGCCGCGGACATTGGCCGCATCGAGATCCACGATCGATTCGCCTACGTCGCGCTGGCCCAGCGTGTGCTGACCAAGCTCTTGGCCGGCCTACCCGGGCTGCGCATCAAGGGCCGGACGTTCCGGATCGAGCGCGTCCAGTAATCGCTCCTGTTGCGCGGCAGAAGCCTGAGAGATGAGAGGAGTCGCCCAGTCATGAAGTCTGCCGCTGACCTGTTCCTGGGCTTGACGCCCGATACGGTATTGGCGGCGATTGAGGCGGCCGGTCTGCGCTGCACGTCGGTCTGTTGGCCGCTGAATTCCTATGAAAATCGCGTGATGGAAGTGGAGCTTGCCGACGAGGCGCGGACCCGGCTTGTCACCAAGTTCTACCGGCCGCAGCGGTGGACCGAATCCCAGATTCTGGAAGAACACGCCCTGCTGGCGGAATTGCATGCGGATGAAGTGCCGGTCGTGCCCGCGCTGGCGTTTCCCGATGGAAGCACGCTGCGGCAGGTCTCGGTCGCGGGCGGCGCGGACGTCGTGTGGTTTTGCCTGTTCCCGCGGTTCGGCGGTCGCGCACCGGAAGAAGTGAACGATGCGCTGGCAAGCCGGCTCGGGGCGCTGTGCGCGCGCATCCACGTCGTCGGCGCGCGCAAGCCTTTTGTCGCGCGGCAACGGCTGAGCGGGACGACCTATGGCGGCGTGCCGCTGGCGTTTGTCGAGGCGTCAGGCCGCGTGCCTGCGACGCTGCGCCGGCAGTTCCTGACCGCGGCGCGCGCGCTGATCGCGCTGACCGATGAGCGCATGGCCGACGCGCCGCTGCAGCGCATTCACGGCGATTTCCACCTCGGCAACCTGATTGCGCGCGATAACATTCTCTACGCGCTGGACTTTGACGACGCGCTGATGGGTCCGCCCGTGCAGGATCTGTGGATGCTGCTGCCCGGCCGCGATACCGACACGCTGCGCCGGCGCGAGCTGTTCCTGCAGAGCTACGAGCAGTTTCGGCCCTTTGATCGCGCCTCGCTGCAGCTCATCGAGCCGCTGCGCGGCCTTCGCCTCGTGCACTTCTGCGGGTGGCTGGCGGCGCGCTGGCACGATCCGATCTTTCCGCAGACCTGGCCGCAATTCGCCACCGATGCGTTCTGGCACGAGACCACGGATGCTTTGGAAGAGGCGCTGGATCTGGCATGGGCCGACCCGGAGCCCGTTGTGTCGTTGCCGCCGGACGACGCCCCGGAGGTCACCAATGCCGATTTCTTCTGGGATTGGGAAAAGTAGCACGGTCCCCACAACTTGACCCGTCCCGGGTCGCCGTTACACTCCCGTGCCCTGCACGCCGGGACCTCTGTTGTCCCCCTTTGGAGAGCGCACCTATGCTCGTCATGAAATTCGGCGGAAGCTCCGTCGCAGACCGCACGCAAATCGACAAAGTCCGCGCCATCGTCCAAGGTCGGGCGGCGCGGCGGCCCGTCGTCATCTCCTCGGCGCACAAAGGCGTCACCAATGCGCTGATTGCCGCAGGCAAGGCCGCGGCGGCGGGCAAGGACGACGCGGGTGCGGACGTCATCGCCAAACAATCGGGCATCGCCCGCGATCTGGGCTGCGGCGATGCGTTGCTCACGCCGCTCTTCGCGGAATTGCGCGACTTGTTGCGCGGCGTCCGTCTGGTCAAGGAACTGTCGCCGCGCAGCCTCGACTACATCACCAGCTTTGGCGAACGCATGGCCGTGCGGGTCATCGCCGACTATTTCACCCGCACTGGGCTGCGCGCGCGCGCATACGACGTGTGGGACCTCGGCTTTGTGACCGACTCCAACTTTGGCCAAGCGCGCCCCCTGGAGGGCTACGAAGTCCGGATGAACGACGCGTTCGCCCGTCTCGTGCCCGCGGGCGTGGTCCCAATCGTCACGGGCTTCGTCGGGCAGAACGCAGCGGGCGAGATCACGACGGTCGGGCGCAACGGCAGCGACCTCACAGCGACGCTCGTGGCGGCGGCAATCAATGCGGCGGAAGCGGAGATTTGGAGCGATACGGACGGCGTGATGTCCGCCGATCCGCACTTGGTGGCCGGCGCGCGCAACATCCCGACGATGAGCTTTGCCGAAGCCGCCGAGTTGGCCTACTTCGGCAGCCGCGTGCTCCATCCCGAGACGCTGCTGCCGGCGATGGCCAAGGATATTCCGGTGCGCGTGCTGAACACGAACCGCCCGGAGCATCCGGGAACTGTCATTTTGCGCGAACCGGCGGCGCGCGATCTCGTCGTGACGAGCATCGCCTACAAGGAAAACCAGAGCATCCTGACCGTGCGTTCCCCGCGGATGTTTGCCCAGTCGGGTTTCCTGAGCGAGCTGTTCGCCATCACCACGCGCCACAACCTGGTGATCGACATGGTGACGACGAGCGAGATCAGCGTGTCGCTCTCATGCGCGGACGTGGAGACGCTCGCCCGCGTGCACGTGGAGGCGCAGAAATTAGGTGACTGCCGGCTGGACCATGGGCGCACGATCCTCGCCGTGGTCGGTCAAAATCTGCCGACACGAAGCGGACTTGGCGCGCTGATCCTGCAGGCGCTCGCGCTCGTGGACGTCAACGTCGAACTTGTCAGCTTCTCCGCCGGCAGCATCAACTTTTCGATGGTGATCGCCGACGCCGACGTCGATCGCGCAGTTCCAGCGCTGCACGCGGCGCTGTTTGAGCAGGCGCAGGCGTAGCGGGACGCGTCAGGCTGGGCGCCCAATCTCCAGCGGCTGCCGGGACAGGCTGAAGTGCGCCGCAACGCGGCTCCATCGTCTACTCGCGATGATCCCTCGGAATTGACCGTCGCAATTTGCCGCGCATCAGCAATCCAGCAACAGGCTTGACAGCCACCGCGCGCACTCCTATCGTGTAACAACGATAAGGAACCGCCATGACGACAAGTTGCTGCCCCCCGTCCGATTCGACCCCAGACCTGCGCCCCATTGAGGGAATGGAAGCCGAAGAAGAGCTCGCCATGCTCGCCAAGGCGCTCGGCCATCCCGCGCGCGTGCAAATTCTGCGCCTGCTGAGCAACCGCGTGTCCTGCGTGTGTGGCGAAATCGTCGACCAGCTACCGCTGGCGCAGTCGACTGTTTCGCAGCACCTGAAAGTCCTGAAGGACGCCGGACTGATCCGCGGCGAAATCGACGGCCCGCGCATCTGCTATTGCCTGGAACCACGAACGCTGCGGCGCCTGCGCGCTCTCGTGGGAGGTCTGTGATGGAACTGCTCAAGAATCCGCCGCGTCACCTGTTTTTTACCGGCAAAGGCGGCGTGGGCAAGACAAGCGTGGCATGCGCAACGTCGATTGCGCTCGCCGACCGAGGCCTGCGCGTGCTGCTGGTGAGCACCGATCCCGCGTCAAACCTGGATGAAGTACTGGAGACCGCGCTGAATTCGGCGCCGACGCCGGTGAAGGCGGTGCCGAACCTGTGGGCCCTCAACATCGACCCGGAAGCGGCGGCATTCGCGTACCGCGAGAAAGTCGTGGGGCCGTATCGCGGCGTGCTGCCGGCCGCGGCAATTCGCAGCATGGAAGAGCAGCTCTCCGGCGCGTGCACGGTTGAAATCGCGGCTTTTGACGAGTTCTCCAAGATCCTCGGCGACCCGGCGGCGACCGCGCAGTTCGACCACGTCATCTTTGACACCGCGCCGACCGGCCACACGCTGCGCCTGCTCGAATTGCCCGCGGCCTGGACGGGGTTCCTGGAGGCCAACGTCGGCGGCACCTCTTGCCTGGGACCGCTGGCGGGCTTGCAGTCGCAGCAGGCGCTCTACGACGCTTCGCGCAAGATGCTGATCGACGTCGAGAAGACCGCGCTCGTGCTTGTCTCCCGCGCCGAGAGGACAGCGTTGCGGGAAGCCGAACGGACGCGCGCTGAGCTGGCGCACCTGGGAATCACGCACGTGGAGGTCGTGCTGAACGCGCTCTTCACGGCGACGGATCGCCGCGATCCCATCGCTCTGGCGCTGGAACAGCGCGGCCTGGACGCGTTGGCCGCGATGCCGGAAGGCCTGCGCACGCAGCCGACCCACAAGCTGCCGCTCCTGCCCTTTGGCCTGGTGGGGATTGCCGCGCTGCGCGCGCTGTTCGTGCCGCCGAAGGCCGTGGCGCTCGCGCCGCTGGAGTCCCTGCTGCCGGAGCTCGTGGCGCATGGCCATGGCGTCATCCTGACGATGGGGAAGGGCGGCGTGGGCAAGACAAGCGTGGTAATCGAAGTCGCGCGGCGGCTCGTGCGCCTGGGCCATGCGGTGCACCTGACGACGACGGACCCGGCGGCGCACGTAGTCGATACGATGGGGCAACCGGTTGCGGGGATTCGCGTGAGCCGAATCGACCCGATCGTGGAGACGCAGGCATACACGGACGAGGTTCTGAAGACGGCCGGCGCCGGGCTGGACAAGGCCGGACGCGCGCTGCTCGAGGAAGATCTGCGATCGCCGTGCACGGAGGAAATCGCGGTGTTTCGGGCTTTTGCGCGGATTGTCGATCAGGGACAGGACGGCTTCGTGGTCATCGACACGGCGCCGACGGGCCACACGCTGCTGCTCCTGGACGCGGCCGAGTCCTATCACCGCGAAGTGCTGCGGACGGCGGGTCAGGCGCCCGAGGAGGTCAAGCGGTTGCTGCCACGCCTGCGCGATCCGGAATTCACGCGGGTGCTGCTGGTGACATTGCCGGAGGCAACCCCCGTGCATGAAGCGGCGCAACTGCAGAACGACCTCGCGCGGGCTGACATCCATCCGTTTGCGTGGGTCATCAACCAGAGCCTGCTGCCGCTCACGGTGACGGATCCGGTACTTGTGCAGCGACGGAGTCAGGAGACGCGGTACCATCAGGAAGTGGCGGCGCTCGCGCAGCGGGTGGCCGTCGTCGCCTGGCAAGCCTGAGGGGAGACGCCTCGAGCGACGGAGAGGGAATCGCGTCCTCCCGAGCGTGGCGACCGTGCCGAGCCCGGGCGGCATGCCGTGGCGGGTGCATCCGTTCACGGCTGAAGGGATGGCGGGATTCTGCACGGGGCGGAATAAAATGGCGGAGTTGCTGCGGACGGTGCAGTCTCCTGCGCGGAAACCCTCAATTTCGCGCTGCGGTGCGCCGGGAAACATGCGTCAATTGCCTTGACCGCACCCGATTGGCATGGCATTTTGACGCATCGCGTTATGAATTGAACGGGCGAATGCCCGGATCGGTTGAACGCCGTTGCATGTGAGGCCCACGCCATGTCTGGACCAACTGCGCACGCCGCGCCCACGCTTGCGCGCTCGCTAGCCAATCTCGCACCGAATTACGACGTCATTGTGGTTGGTTCTGGCTATGGCGGCGCGGTCGCAGCGCTGCGATTTGCCCAAGCCGGTCTCCGCGTTTGCGTCCTGGAACGCGGACGGGAATTTCAGCCGGGGGATTTTCCGCGCACCGAAGCGGAAGGCCTGGGGGAATTTGAGTTCGAGACGCCGTACGGCCATCTTGGCCGTCGCGGATCTTTGGCGCGCATGTACGTCGGCGGCGCGATGAGCGTCCTCACGGCATCCGGCGTCGGCGGCGGATCCCTCATCAATGCCGGCGTATTCCTGCGCCCGGATCCTCAGGTATTTGAGGACGAGCGGTGGCCCGCGGCGTTTCGCGCCGACGTCGCGACGCGGCTCGCGGAGGGCTACGCCAAAGCCGAGCAACTCCTCGCGCCGGAGCCCTACCCCTCTGGACGCGCAACGCCGCCGAAGCTGGCCGCCATGGAAAAGGCCGCTCAATCCGTGGGCCTGACTGCGCAGCGGGCACCGCTGACGATCGCTTTTGCCGATCGCACGAGCAGCGCCGGCATCGCCCAGGCCGCATGCACGGGCTGCGGAGAATGCTGTGGCGGTTGCAATGTCGGCGCCAAGACGACGCTGACGGCGACCTACTTGGCAGCCGCCGCCCGCCTCGGCGCCGCCATTTTCGCGGAAGCCGATGCGCAGCGCGTGGAGCGCCGCGACGGTCAGTGGCTCGTGCATTTTGACGCCCTCGGCCGCGAACGGGAACTGTACGCCAGCCCCGGCCTGTGGATCGCCGCGCCGCGTGTCGTCATCGCGGCGGGCACCCTCGGCAGCACCGCGCTCTTGGCCCGCTCGCGCGCGGCCGGTCTTGCCTGCTCGGAACGCATCGGCGCGAAATTCAGCGGCAACGGCGACATGCTGTCGTTTGCGTTTGACACAGCGAGCGTCGTGCAGGCGCGCGGATCCGATGGCAGCAGCGAGGCCGGACCGAGCATCTCCGGCTCGATCCCCGTAGTCAACGCGACGGGCCAAACGGCGTTCCTGCTGCAGGAAGGCACGCATCCGACGATCGCGACGCGCACGATGCGCGCGCTGTTGACCGCCCTTGAAGCGCGCGAAAAAGGCGTCGCGGCAACGGCGCGTGGCACTTGGGCGCGCGGTTTGACGGAGCGCCACGATCGCACGCTGCACTGGCTGTCGATGGGCGCCGACACGGCGAGCGGCACCATCACAGTCGACGGCCAACGCATCCGCATCGCGTGGCCGGATGGGGGAAGCCAAGCGCACGTCGATCGCGTGCACGAGCGGCTGCGGCCGATGAGTGAAGCGCTGGGTGGCACCTTCACGACGCTGGCCGAGAGTGCAACGGTCCATCCCCTCGGCGGCTGCCCGATGGCCGAGCGCGCGGAAGATGGCGTTGTGGACCACCGCGGACGGGTATTCGCCAAATCGCGCGGCGCGGACGTGTACGACGGCCTCTACGTGCTCGACGGGTCCATCATACCGTGCGCGCTGGGCGCGAATCCGCTGGCGACGATTTGCGCGGTCGCGGAGCGCGCGTGCGCGTTGGCAGTCGCTGAGTTGGAAACGCCGCTCCACGCACCGGTGAAGCGCGCACTTGTGGAGACGCGCGGGCGGCGACCTCTCACCTTTAGCGAACGGATGGCAGGGCCGCTTTCAGGCGCGGTGGCAGGTGCGCCGCTGGGCGCCTTGGACCTGCTGATGACCATCGAAGTGGCCGATATCGACGCCATGGCGCAAGATCCTGGCGTGGCGGCTGGACTCTTCGGCGTCGCACACGCGCCGGGCCTGGCGGAGCGGCCGCTGATGCTCACGGACGGCGTCTTTCACCTGCTCGCCCGGACACCCGACGGCACGCGCCGCATGATCTATCAAGGAACGCTGCGCGCGGTCGATGGCCGCCAGTGGTTCCTGAACGCGCAAAAGCAGGTCCGCCGCGTCCAAGGCGGCTTTCTGGAAGGCTGGGAGCAGACGACACATCTGGAAGTGAAGCTGCATGAGGGGAGCGACGATGGTGACGTCGTTGCGGTGGGTGTGCTGAAGCTGCATCTGGGCGATTTCGTGCGGATGGTGCTGTCGGCGCGTGCGGCGCGCGGCAAGTCAACGGAGTCGGCTATCAGCGCGGGCGCGGCGTATTTCAGCAGCTTTGTTGCGCGGATGGTCGACACGTATACACCGCTCATCGACCCGCGACACATCTACGATCGCACGGCACCGCGCCAATCCGTGCGCGAACTGCGGGTGCCTCGACCGACGGAGCACGGGCTGCATACCGCCGATGGCCGCGACCTGCTGCTGACGCGCTATCGCGGCCACGGCGCACCGGTGCTGCTGCTACACGGGTTCTCCAACAGCGCGCAGTTGTTCGCGTTGGACACGCAGTCGACCAACCTGGTGGAGCACTTGCACGCTGAGGGTCGGGACGTCTGGGTGCTGGATTGGCGCTCAAGCTGTCGGCTGGAAGATGGCGGCGCGCCGTTCACGCTTGACGAAGTTGCGCAGTTTGACCATCCGGCGGCGGTCGCGGCGATCCGCGGGCGGACGGGCGCACGGCAGGTGGACATTGTCGCGCACTGCGTCGGCGCGCAGACGGTGCTGATGTCCGTGCTGGGCGGTCATCTGCCGCGGGAGCAGCTCGGCCAGCTGGTCATCCTGCAGGTGGCGGCGCACTTTGCGACGGGCAAGTTGGTGCACGCGAAAGTGCGCTCGGGCCTGCCAACGCTGCTGGACCGCTTGGGACTCGACGCGATCGACGGCGCGGTAGATTCAGCCGATGGCATTGGCCACCGCCTGCTGGACGTGGCGCTCAAGGCGTATCCCATCGCCCGGGAAGAGCGCTGCGACAACGCGACCTGTCGCCGCGAAGCCTTTCTCTTTGGCGACCTGACCAAGCACGCCAACCTCAGCAGCGCGACACACGCGCGCTACGCAGAGTTCTTTGGCCGCGCCGCAGTCCGGCCGTTCCGGCAAATGGCGACCATCACGCGCGCGGGCGGGCTGCGCGATTTCGCCGGTCGGAACGTCTACCTCCCGCACCTCGATCGCCTGGCGCTGCCGGTCACGTTCATCCATGGCGCTGAGAACCGTGCGGTTGGTCAGGAAGCGACGGCTGAAACCTACCGCGCGCTTTGCGCCGCCAACGGCAGCGACTTGTACCGCCGCTACGTTGTGGACGGGTATGGCCACATCGATTGCGTCATCGGCGACCGTGCCTGGCGCGACGTATTTCCCCTCATCAGCATCGGCTTGGCGCGCGCCGACGCGAGCGCAGGGGAGGACAGCCACGGCAAGGTCGCGTAGGCCCGCTGGGGCTGAAACGCGACGGATTCCGTGTATGCTTGGACCCACGACAGGCAACCCAGGTCAGCAAACCGATTTCCAGAGAGAGCCCAAAACCATGACGAACCGCTTTCCCGCAGCCCAGGCGCACGGCCCGCTTCTCCCGATCCTCGAGAACGCGTGGTACGTGACGGGGTCCGTGCAATTCAAGCCGTTGCTTCGACTGCCGCGCAACATGGTGGTCCTGCGCCACGGCGGAGAGCTGATGCTGGTCAACAGCGTGCGGCTGAATGCCGAGGGAGAAGCGGAGCTCAACGCGCTCGGTCGGGTTGCGCACATCATGCAGATCGGCATGCACGGCATGGATGACCCCTACTACGTCGATCGCTACCAGGCCAAACTTTGGCACGCCGACGCGCTCCGGGAGGACACTGTGTTGCCGTTTCCGGACGTGCGCGTCTTCCGGTTTGCGGACACGATTCGGGCCGAATGCGCGCTGCTTGTTCAGCGCGACGGCGGCTTGCTGATCACCTGCGACGCGATCCAACACTGGGCACCGAGCGGGCTGATGTCGCCTCTCGCCAAGGTTGCAACGCGGCTGATCGGGTTTCAGAAGCCCGCGCAGATCGGTCCGCCGTGGCGCAAAAAGCAGACGCCGCCGGGAGGGACGTTGCGCGGCG
This sequence comes from uncultured Myxococcales bacterium, assembly GCA_903842345.1. Classification (GTDB taxonomy): domain Bacteria; phylum Myxococcota_A; class UBA9042; order UBA9042; family UBA9042; genus CAIYBN01. Next base: position 349,826 of record CAIMLR010000002.1, on the reverse strand, counting down.
ATTTTGAACGTCTCGCGGCGCTGCCGTTCCGGCGGCTGATCGGCGGACACGGCGGGCTGCTGGAAGTGGATGCGCAGGCACAGGTCCGGGCGAGCATCGCGCGGGAATTGGGCGGAACGGTCGGCCGTTGAAGCGATGTCCAGCTTCGTGGTGACGTCGATTGCCGCCACCCCGCGTCAGAGCTGACGGCCGCGATGCGCGCGGTACGTCCGCTCGATGTGCTGGCCACAACGGCGTGCGCGCAACTCCTGCTCAAACTCCCGCAGCGCGCTGGGCATGGAGGGATGATCCTGCAACGCCGCAAAAGACGTGAAGCGGCCATTGGCCCAAAGCGGCAGCACCGTGCTCGGGAGGAGAGGCCCAAGCAACGCGCAAAAGCCGATGTCCACGTAGGACATGGACGCTCCGGTGAGAAACTTGCCGTCGTGCCGTTCCAAGGCCGCGTCCGCTGCGTCCAGGATCGACGCAATCAGTGCGCGGCGCGCTTCGTGCTTCGCGGCGTCGCGCAATTCGAATAGGCCGCGAACCGCGCTCGTGAACACGGGGTGGGCGATGCGCACCGCAACGCGCTGCAGGACGGGCACGGTCGGCTCGCGGCCGCCCCAGAAGCGGAGGGAAAGCTCCGCGTCGGCCTGCGGATCCAACAGGTAGAAATAAGCCCACCCCTGAATGGCGTGACCGAGCGCATTCAACCGGGCCTCCCAGGCCATCGTCTCCGGGGTGCGCTGCATCAGCGCGGCCGCCCGCCGCCCCGGCTCGGGTTCCATCGTCGGCACGTGGACCGCCGCCAGGTACCACAGCGCCTCGTCGGAGTTCCCGATCCGCGAACAGGACACGCGGTCCACCAACCACGGCACGCTGCGGCCGCGGAGAGTGGCCGAGAGGATGCCGCCCACTGTGCTCTCGTCGTAGGGCGCGCCGAGGAGATCCAGGATCCAGCGAAGCTTCTCGCCAAAGTGATTGATGGGCATGGCGACAAGCTGATACCGCGGCAAGCCACGGCGCGCTCTGGGCGCCTTGCCTTTCATGCCCGCTGTCGTCGGAGGCGCCCCAACCGCGGCGCGCGCCACCGCGTACGTCAGCAGCGCGGGGAGGGGAAGGAGCAGCAGCGTCCAGAGCGGCGACGGCCGAAAGACCGCGACACCTACGCTGAAGACCGCGAAGACCACCATCGCGACGAGCGCCGGAAAGCTCGTGATGGCCGTGGAACTCCGCCGGTTGGTCATGGTTTGGATCTCCTTCGGCAGCGGCGTCAACGCGTGGGAGCAAGGCTGGAAGGACACGGTGTTCGTGCCAGTCCATGAGTCGGTGAGCTCTATCGCCAAGTTTGACGACTTTGCCAGCGCGACGGCCACGTCCATGTACCCTTGTCACATGGCCAACCGTGAGGATGGCGGGTGGGCAGTTCCTGGTCAAGTGAGAGAAGGCCTCAGCGTTCTGCGCCGCGGCTCGCTGCAGTGGGGGATTGGACTTTGGGGCCGATGGCTGCGAGCGACGCACAAGTGCGGATTATCACACATTGAGCCGATGTGCCGCGGCGTAGTGATTTCAAATGGTTGCGGTCGCAATCCCCATTCCATCGCCATCTCGGTCAGGCTGCTTTCCCGAGCGGCTTCACCGACTTCCCGTGCCGCGTCCGCCCCAAGTCATGCGCCGTCTGCAGGTTCATCCAGAACTCCGGCGTCGTGCCCAAAGCCTGCGACAACAGCCACGCCGTCTCCGGCGTCACGCCCCGCTTGCCCTTGACCAGCTCGTTCACCCGCTGCACCGGCACGCCAAGATGCGCCGCAAACGCAACCTGGGTCACGCCAAGCGGGGCCAAGAACTCTTCGAGCAGGATTTCGCCCGGATGCGTGGGCGTGCGGTTCTGCGGCAACATCTTGACCTCCTAATGGTAGTCGACGAGTTTGACGTCGTCGGCCTGACCGTCGACCCAGCGAAAGATGATCCGCCACTGGTCGTTCACGCGGATGCTCAACCAGCCCTCCAGATCGCCGTGCAGGGCTTCCAAGCGGTTGCCAGGTGACGAACGAAGATCCTGAATGGCTGCTGCCGCCACGATCATGTCCAACTTGCGAGCGGTCGCCTTGACCAAGGCAGCATCGAGACGTTTGACCTCGCGCGTCTCGTGGCCGAGAAACACGTCGTGGGTGCGTTGGTCGCCGAAGCTGCGGATCACGCTGTCCCCGTCGCCGCCACCTGCGGCTTGGTGTCAAGGTAGCGGATACACGGATACCGTGCAAGCGTGTTCTTGGTGTCTTGTCTTCAAGTGACCGTCCAGCCTCCAGCGCAGCGGGCAGAACGTACCAGGCCTGTGTACGCGCGCGGCCAGCGGCCCAAAGCACTCGCTGAAGAATCGGCCTTGTGGATGTCGCGCAACACATTGTTATCCAACGTTAAATGGATGTTTCAGCGACTTGTGATTTCATGGGGTTGCGGGCGAAATCCCCGTTTTGTCCGCGGTGCGGTCTACGCGGCCGCCCGCTTCAACACGTGCACTTCGTCCAGAATCCGCGCCTCCGCCTCGTCGCGCTGCCGCTCCAAGTCGTACCGCGACTGCAGGTTCATCCACAGCTCTGCCGACGTGCCGAAGTACCGCGCCAGCCGCAACGCCGTGTCCGCGCTGATACCGCGAATGCCGTGGACGATCTCGTTGACCCGCCGCGGCGGCACGGCAATGTCCTTGGCCAACCGGTACTGCGAGACGCCGAGCGGCAGCAGAAAGTCTTCCAGCAGCACTTCGCCTGGGTGAATCGGAGGCAGCTTGTCGTTCATGGTCAGCTCCTTCAGTGATAGTCCACGATCTCAACGCCTTCAGCGCCGCCAGCCATCCATACGAAGCACACGTGCCACTGGTCGTTGATGCGGATGCTGTGCTGACCCAGCCGGTTGCCGGTCAACGCTTCCAGCCGGTTGCCGGGCGGCACCCGCAGGTCGTCCAGAGTAATCGCCGCGTCCAGTTGCACCAGCTTGCGCAGCGCGGTTCGCTGAATCTCGGGCGGTAGTTTGCGCACCTGCTCGCGGTGGAACAGCTTTTCAGTCTCGGTGTCGGCGAAGGACCGGATCATGGCTACATGATAACGGGGTCCGGTAGTAACGGCAAGCGTTATGGTTGCGCCGCTCGATCGACAACCGGACGTGGTCGCGTTAGCCTCGTCGCACACAGAGTCTGGAGCAGCATGGCCCGCCACCTCTACCTCGCCGCGCTGCCACAGTTCCTCGACGACGCCCGCGACCCGGCCTTCGCCGATCGGTTGTCCAGCCGCCTCGCTGAAGTCGATTCACGCGCCACTGGCGATGGCGAGCGCACCGCTTGGCTGCGCTCGCTGCCGGCGCTCGCGGACGTGCTCGGACGTCCGGAATTTGCGGCGTCGCAAGTCTTCGTCGAGCTCCTCATGCCGCTCAGTAGCCAACGCTGCGACGTACTGCTCACCGGCCATACGCCCGGTGGGCCTTCCGCGGTTGTCGTCGAACTGAAGCAGTGGACGTTTTTCAAGCCAAGCGTGCTGGAAGAACATGTAAGCGTCGGCGGCGAACCGCGCCTGCATCCATGCATCCAGGTGCGCGACTACGTTGACACGCTCAAGAGCTACCACAGCGCGTTCACGGGCGCGGGCGAGTCCATCGGACTGTCGGGCGTCGCCTACTTGCACGACATGGATCCCGTCAAGGGCGCAGCATTGCGCGACCCACGGTTTGGTGGCGTGCATCTCGACTTCCCACTGTTCTTCCAGCGAGAGCAGGCCGCGTTTGCCCAGTGGCTGAGCCATAAGCTGGTACCTGGTCCGGGCGATTCGGTTGCAGAACGGATTCGGCTCGGGCGGCCTGCTCCGAGCACCAAGCTGCTGGATCTGGTGGTCGAGACTGTCAAAGGGACGCACCAATGGAAGCTGCTGGACCAGCAAAAGACGGCGCACTTCGCGATCCGCCACGCGGTGCAGATGGCCAAGGACGGCGGCGAGAAGAAGGTCATCATCGTCCGCGGTGGTCCGGGGACGGGGAAGAGCGTCATCGCGCTGCAGCTCTTGGCTGACGCGGCGCGGCAACACTGGGCTGTGGCCCACGCGACAGGGTCCAAGGCGTTCCAGACGGTACTGCAGGGAATCACCATGCAGTTCGCGGAGGACAAGCTCAAGCAGATTCACAATGTCCGGACCAAGAAGGCATTGCCGGTGAAACACCTGTTCACCACGTTCTCTGAGATCGCCCGGGTGGGCGCGGCGACGCCTGAACTGCTCGATCTGACAGTCTGTGACGAAGCGCATCGGCTGTGGCTGTTCCGCCAAAGCAAGTATGGCACCAAGATCATCCAACTCAGCGACCGCTCGATGGTCCAAGAGGTCATTGCCGCAAGTCGCGTGACGGCCTTTTTTCTGGACGACAACCAGTCGGTCCGCTCAGGCGAGATCGGCCACTCCGACCTGATCGAGCAACATGCCGAATTCATGGGCGTGCCGTGGGAGCGCTTCGAGCTCGACGCCCAATTCCGCTGTGCCGGCTCGGACAGCTACATCCGTTGGGTCGAAGGCGTGCTGGGCCTGCGCAATGGCCTCGACCTCGGCTGGCGCGATAACGACATCTACACGGTCCGAGTGTGGGACGACATGCCCCGGATGGACGGCTACCTGCGCGCGCTGCGGGCACAAGGACAGCGCTGTCGCCTGCTCGCCGGCTTTTGCTGGCGCTGGAGCAAACCCGATGGCCTTGGCAAGTTGCCGGTCGATTTGCGCGACAAACGCTTTGGCCATTGGGCCGGCAGCTGGATCGAAAAGGGCGAGCAAGACGCGGCGCCACGCGAACACCGCTACTACCGCTGGGCGACGATGGACGAACTGTACGACGAAGTCGGCAGCATCTACTCGGTGCAAGGCTTTGAGTTCGACGCAATCGGCATCATCTGGGGCGAAGATCTGGTCTGGCGCAACGACCGCTGGGTGGCGCAACTGGAGCACAACAAAGATGGCACTTTCAAACAGGAATTGCGCACCAGCGGTGAAGACCCGGTTGCCAAGTTGCTGAATGTGTACCGCGTCTTGCTGACACGCGGCATGCGCGAGACGCACCTGTTCGTGTTGGACGACGAGACGCGCGCGCACGTGCAGGCCTGCTTGTCGTACGTGATACCAATGGCGGCGGTCGCTGGCGTGCGACCCATCCGCGAAAGTCTTGGCCCGCAAGGCGGCTCAGCAAGAATCCTGAACTTTCCGGAGCCCAGCCGGTTCAAACCGCGGCCGGCGGCGCACGGATTTCCTGTGCTCGATCTCCAGGCTGCTGCGGGCGCTTTCGGGCCGGAGCAAGTAGACTTGGACGACATCGCACACGCGGACGACCGCATCACATGGGATGACGCGCCTGACGTTCGCCCCGGTCACTTCGTTGCGCGCGTGACCGGGCGCTCGATGCTGCCTTTGATTGAGGATGGCGCTTGGTGCCTGTTCCGCGCCGCGTCGCTTGATGCAGCCGGTACGCGTCCGATGTTGGTCCGGCTGGCTGGGCAAGCGGAAGCAACGAGCCGGTTCACGGTCAAGGACGTGCGCGTTGAGTGGAGCACGGACGAGGACGAGTTGCAGATTTGCTCAGCTTTGGTGCTCAAGCCGCGCAATCACGCGTACCCGGTGATGCGGGTCGAGGGTGAACAACTGGCTGACGTGCGCGTCGTGGCGGAGCTGGTCGAGGTGCTCGGAGCGTAGACGCGCGGTGTGGCTCTTGCGCAGAAGTTTGTCCCCGCTGCGGGACACGCCGGGCAATGCGGGGCAGCGATTTGGAGCGTTCCGCGTGTCGCAAGTCATTGACATTACACGATCTACTACACATTAAACCGATGTTTCAGCAGCTTGTGATTTCATGAGGTTGCTGGCGTTTTCCCCGTTTTGTCCCCGGTCCGGCTGATTGACCGCTCAGTCAGGTCTCCCCGCAGTCAATCCCGCCATTCTGCCGCGTCGGACCCAGCGGATCAACGCGATCGGCGTACCCAAGCGCCCAAGACCAGTCAACCGGATGTCCGCGATCGCCTCGGAGTTGCGCATCCGCGACGAACGCCCGAATGTCGTCGGCCAGTCGCCATCGGCCAACCAGCGCGGTCAATTCCGCCGCCTTGCGCTGCTCTTCCTTTGCCCGTTCTTCAGCCTCACGGCGCCGTCGCGCCTGTTCTTCCCAACGCCACTGCTCCTCGGCGCGTTCTTCTTCCCACCGTTTGGCCGACGCCGCGGCGACGTGAAGCTGTGCGACAAACTCGTTCAGGCACGCCTCCAATTTGCGGGTCGTCCCGTCGCGCCAAGTCTTGCGTTCGCCCGACATGCGGAACTCGTCGATCGCCAGTTCAAGGATGCCGGTTGGCACGTACTGGATGGTCGCACGGTCCAGCCACGCAAAGCGCGGCTTCGCGGGCGGCGGAATGCGCATCATGCGACATGGCTCAGTCAGGCGGAACGTCACGAACACGTTCTCAACCCGGACCCGCATTTTCGCCCGCGCAGCGTTGACGTCCAACAGCGGCGCCTCGACCGTCATCTTGCGGGCCGCCAGCGCCTTGACCAGCGCATCCATGATGCGCAACGCCCGCTCAAGCAGCGCAGGCGACACGACGATGTCGAGACACGGCTCGGAACGGCAGGCGACCCGTCCGTCATCGCCTACCTTCGCCTTGCGCAGCAACTTGGCCGCGGACGCGACGAGCGGATGCGGTTTGTCCAAGCTTTCCGCCACGGCAATAGAGGCTTCAGGCTGCCGTTCTGCGTCAGCCTGCTCGCGGACCTCGCTTCGAATCGCCTGAGCGGCCTTCCGCGACGCACGGCGCCAGACGTGAATTTCCTCGGGCACGTCCTTGGCACGCGGCGGCAGCGGCGGCGTCTTGATCGCGCGCCCCGCCGCGACGCGCGCCCAGTGGCCACGGCCTGGCACCGGCACGCCCAGCTTCTTGCAGGTCTTGGCCAGCGCGACGTCAGACACATCGTACTTCTTGGCCACTTCGAGCATCGGCGCCGCCCAGACTTGCACGTAGAGGTCGGTCCGCCGATAGACAACCTGATGCGGATTCATGGAGTACCGCCGTGTACTGCCCCGGTGAAGCGGGACGGACGATTCTGGTCGAACCCTGACTCGCATGTCCACACGGCGCGCCATGGAAGCGTCTTGGACACGATTCGCTTGCGTTCATGCGTTCCACAAAGTAAGATGTTCCACATGATGCGGAACACATACATTTCTGAAACAGCCATGGTGAACCGCTTGGCTGACCAGCTGCGGGCGATGCTGCCCTCGACTTGGCGCGTGGAAGTCCAAGTCGAACGGACCCGCAAGTTGCGTCGCGAGGTCGATGCGGTCGTTGAGTTGTCGGCGCCCAACTCGAGCGCGGTGAAGCTTGCCGTCGCGGTCAAAAGCCGTGTCCAGGCCGTCGACGTCGAGCGCATCTTGCGCCAACTTGCCGCGTTTGAGACAGGAGTTCCGTTCATTTATGCGGGCTTTCTTGGGCAGCGGACGCGCGAGCGCATCATCGAGTTAGGCGGCAACTTTGGCGACGCCACGGGCAACTTCCGCCTCGCAGTCGCCGAACCCGTGTTGTACATCCAGAGCAATGGTGAGGCGCGCGATCCCGACCCGGCGCCGCGCCCGCTGGTGAGCCTCAAGGGTCCGGCAGCGGGACGCGTAGTGCGCGCGGTCTGCGACCTTCGGACGCCGTTTGGCGTGCGCGAGCTCGCTGCCCGGTCAGGAACGCCCGCAGCGACGATCTCCCGTGTGCTGCAAGTCCTCACCGACGAGGCGTTGGTGACGCGGGACCCGCGCGGGGCCGTGATCGATGTCGCCTGGGAGAAGCTCCTCGCCCGCTGGGTGCAGGATCACGAACTGACCAAGGCAAACCACACGTCCACTTGGCTCGCCCCGCGTGGTCTGTCCAGCGTCATCTCCAAGCTGCCGGGGATGGTGGACCGGTATGCGATCACAGGCTCGTATGTGGCCGCCCAGTTCGCCCCAATTGCGCCGCCGCGCCTGCTCACATTGTACGTGGATGACGTGCGAGCCTGCGCCGAGAAGCTTGACCTACGACCGGCCGATGCAGGCGCCAACGTGTTTCTCGTGGAGCCATTCGATCCGGTCGTCTACGAACGCAGTTTGGTGCGAGACGGCTTGGTTCTGGCCAATCCCAGTCAGGTTGCCGCCGACCTGATGACAAGCCCGGGCCGCGGTCCAGCGGAAGCCGTGGCGCTGCTGGAGTGGATGAAGGAGCACGATGATCTCTGGCGCACATGAAAGAGAGTATGTGCTTGCCCGCCGCGTCCTGCTTGACGCCTTGGACGCGCTCGGCAGGCACCGCGACGCTTGCGTCTTGGTCGGCGCCCAGGCGGTGTACTTCCACACGGGTCCATCGGAGATCGCCGTGCCGGAGCACACGACTGATGCCGATCTCGCGATCGATCCACGGATCCTGGAGGCGAGTCCGCTGCTTGGGCCGACGCTCATCGCCGCCGGCTTCCGCGCGAGTGGCCGGCCTGGCACTTGGCTCGGCGACGAAGATGTTGAAGTCGACCTGATGGTGCCAGCGACACTGGGCGGCGGTGGTCGTCGTGGCGCCAGAATTCCACCGCACGACAACAACGCGGCGCGCAAGGCGAAAGGTCTGGAGGCGGCTGTCGAAGATTGGGCGCCGCATCGCGTGGTCTCTCTGGAACCGGATCGAGACGCCCGCATCCACGTGATCCGCGTCGCTGGGCCAGCCGCGCTGCTGGTGGCGAAACTGCACAAGATCGCGGATCGGGCGGGCGATGCCGATCGTTCGCGGGACAAGGACGCGCTGGACGTGCTTCGCTTGCTTCAGGCGGTTCCGACACATGTACTCGCGACGAGTTTGCAGCGGCTCCTCTCCGCTGAGGTTTGCGCGACTGTGGTCGTAGAAGCGGTTGTGCATTTCGAGCAGCTGTTCACGACTGGCAAACCGCTTGGCACCGAGATGGCCGTCCGGGCAAGCGCGGCGTTGGCAGATGCGGCAACGATTCGGGCGTCGTGTGCCTTCCTGGCGAGTGAGCTCTTGGAGGCGGTTCGGCGAGGAACATGAGGCCAGCGGCAGCTGGGGTTGTCAGGATTTGTCCCCGCTGCGGGACACGCCGGGCAATGCGGGGCAGTGATCTGGTCGGTCTTGCGTGTTGTAAGTAGTTGAAATCATTCAATCTACTACACATTAAACCGGAAATTCACCACATCCCCTTCCCGCATCACATACTCTTTCCCTTCCATCCGCTTCTTGCCCGCGCTCGCCACCGCACTCTCACTGCCGAGCGCGAACAGGTCATCGCAGCTGTAGATCTCCGCCTTGATGAAGCCGCGCTCAAAATCGGTGTGAATCACGCCCGCGGCTTGCGGCGCCGTCCAGCCCTGGCGAATCGTCCATGCGCGCGCTTCTTTCACGCCGGCGGTGTAGTACGTCTGCAGGCCCAGCAACTGGAACGCGGCGTGCGCCAGGCGATCCAGACCCGACTCCTCCAGACCCAGCGCCGTGAGGAACTCCAGGCGATCGGCCGCGTCGTCCAGCTCAGCGATTTCCGCTTCCGTGCGGCAGGACAACTCGACAACCGCGGCGTTCTCGGCCGCGGCGAGCTTCTTCACCGCTTCGACAAACGGATTGGCGAGGCCCGGCGTCGGATCCGCCGTGTTGGCCACGTACAGCATCGGCTTGCGCGTCATCAGCTGCAGCGCGCGCACCAGCGGCTCCTCTTCCTTGGTCACTTCCACCGCGCGTGCCGGCTTGCCCTGATTGAGCGCGGCGTAGATCCGCTCCAGCGCGCCCACCTCGATCGCCGCGTCCTTGTCGCCGCCCTTGGCCAGCTTCTCCTGCTTTTTCAGGCGGCGCTCGACCGCGTCCAGATCCGCCAGTGCCAGTTCCGTGTTGATGATCTCCGCGTCCCGCACCGGGTTCACGCTGCCTTCCACGTGGACCACGTCGCCGTCTTCAAAACAGCGCAGCACGTGGCAAATCGCGTCCGTCTCGCGGATGTTGGCCAGGAACTTGTTGCCCAACCCTTCGCCCTTGCTCGCGCCTTTGACAAGGCCAGCGATGTCGACGAATTCCATGGTGGCGTAGATGATCGTCGGCGTGCCCACGATCTTGGCGATCCGGTCCAACTGGGCGTCGCGCACGGGCACAACGCCGACGTTCGGGTCGATCGTGCAGAAGGGATAGTTGGCGGCCTGTGCGCCCGCATTCGTCAACGCATTGAAAAGCGTCGATTTTCCGACATTTGGCAGACCGACGATACCGCAAGCAAGACCCATGATGAACTCCGTTTTTCGTGCCGAACCCGCGAACGGGCGCGGCGCGGATAACACGGCGCGGGCTGGACGACAAGCACCCCGCAATGCCAGACTCCCCTCATGCGCCAACGCCCCCACGCCCTGGACCTGCCGTTGACCGCCAAAGCGCGCTGCGGCGAGGCTGAAGATCACTGTCGCACGAACGGGCTTTGGCCAGTATTGGGCACGGATGAAGTGGGCCGCGGACCGCTCGCGGGGCCGGTCGTCACGGCGGCGGTGATCTTGCGCGATGACGCCAGCCTGCCCGGGCTGAACGATTCCAAGTTGCTGAGCCACGCGCAGCGCGTCGTGCTCGGGCCGCTGATCGAACAACAGGCGATCGCTTTTGCCGTGGTTTTTGGCGACGTCGGCCAGATCGACAGCCGCAACATTCTCGGCGCGTCGCTCTGGGCGATGGGCCTGGCCGTAGCCCAGGTGCAAGAGCAACTGCGGCAGCGCGGGGTAGCCGATCCGGCCGTGGTGCTCGTCGATGGCCACATGCCGATTCCGGGCTTGACCCTGCTGCAGAAGACGGTGGTGAAGGGCGACAGCCGGTCGCGGGCGATCGCGGCGGCGTCGATCCTCGCCAAATTGGCGCGCGATGCGTACATGGAAGCGCTGGAAATCCGCTATCCAGGCTACGGTTTTGCCGTGCACAAGGGCTATCCGGTGCCCCAACATCTCGCGGCGCTCACGCGGCTTGGCCCATGCCCGGAGCACCGCCGGAGTTTTGCGCCCGTCGCCGCGCTTCTGGCGGCCGGCAAGGCACAAGGATCGCTGTTTTGACGCCGACCAACCAACAGACCGGGCAGGCCGGCGAGCTGATCGCGCTCAAACTGGCGGAGCGCCTCGGCTGGCAGCCGTGGCGGACCAACGTGCCGATCGCGGGCGGCGAAGCGGACGTGGTGTGCCTGCGGACCCGCGACGGCAAGCGCGAGGCGTTGATCCTGGAGGTCAAGACGCGGCGCGGTGAGCTGCCGGAGACCGAGCGGGTGAGCCGCGCGCAACTGGTGAGACTGCGCAAAATGGCCAAGCATTTCGCGGATCAGGAGGAGCTTGACGGGATTGAGATGGCGGTGATTCTCGTCGCCATCGACGGCCGGTCGCAGACGACGCGCTGGCTGGACGTGCCGGCGTTTTGACAATGTGGAATACGGTCCTTTTTTGTCCGGAATAGAATCTGCGACCCGTGCGTTGCATACAAGGTGCGGGCTTCGTAGCCTGACACTCCGGAGGACCTTCATGATCAGTCTGTTTTCCAGCCAAAAACGCCAGCGCGACGCCTTTGAGCGCGAGGCCCTGCCGCATCTGGACGCGCTGCACGCTTACGCGCTGCATCTCTGTCGCGACGGCGCGGACGCCGATGACCTGGTGCAGGAAACCTACATCAAGGCGCTGAACAACTTCGCGTCGTACCAGCCCGGCACCAACTGCCGCGCTTGGCTGTTCCGCATCCTGACCAACACGTTTTTCAACCTGCGGCGCAGTCGCAAGCGCCACAACCCGATCGATTCCGAGATGCCCGAGCTGGAGCTCGCCATGGCGGAGAGCGCGCAGGATCGCGGCATTTACCGGCCGATCGACATGCAGCTGCTCGACGGCGTGGTGTCCAAGCACGTGACTGAAGCGCTGGATGCCCTGCCGCCGGAATTCCGCACGGTGCTGCTGCTGGCCGATCTCCACGACTTCTCCTACAAGGAGATCGCGGAAGTGGTCGATTGCCCGGTCGGCACGGTGATGAGCCGCCTGTTCCGGGCCCGCAAGGCGATGCAGAAGCGCCTGCTGACGCATGCCATCCAGGAGGGCATCGTGACGAAGCCGCCCGTGGCGGAAGAAGGCGTGGCGGATCTGGATGCGTTCCGGATGCGCGCCAAGAAGGTCGGTTAGTCCAAGGGAAGTCAGTGGATCTTGGGGGCTAAGGGGCGTGCGATGAACTGTCAGGACGTGCAGAAATTCGCCTACACATACCTCGACGCGGAGTTTGACGGCCGCGAGCGGGGGGAATTCGAGACCCACGTGCGGATGTGTCCGCCGTGTCGCGAGGCCGTCGAGCGCGACGCGCTGTTTCGCGACATGGTGCGTGCCAAGCTGGGCGCGGTTGAGGCGCCGTGCGCAGATCTGAAGCTGCGGCTGCAGGCGCGCATGGATTGCGTGCAACAGCGCCGATCGGTGACGACGGTCGTCGTGCCGATGGCGATCGCGGCCTCGGTGACGGTCGCGATTGTCGGCTGGCAATGGCGCGTGTCGTCGACCAAGCCGCACGCGCAGATCGTCGTTGCGCAAGCCGGGCGCTCGCCGGTCGTCGTGGCGCAAGCGACGCCCTTGAACAAGGCCCAACAGCAACTCGCCCACGCGCCGGCCCTGCTCAACCGCATGCCGCTCGTGGCGATGCAAGCGCCGCAGCCGCCGCAGAACCTGAACCGCGGCCAGTCGGTACACAGCAATCCGGCTGCGGGCGGCTTGCAGCTGGTTTCCGCCAACGCCAATGACTCGGGTGAAGTGCTGCGGGGGGCGATCCAGCCGTCCTCGCTGGTCGACCGCAGCCCGTTTGGCGCCGTGCGCTCGGATGCCAGCCTGCGCACGATGGCGCGCGTCCACGCCGCGCAGTTGCCGCCGGAAGTGGGCGGCCCCGCGACCAAGGTGCAGCGCTACCTCGCCCAGCGGATGCCGACCGTGAACGGTGCGCCGGCCATGGTGCCGCCGCTGCCGCTGTCAGAAGGCGCGGGCGTCGAGCTGCTCGGCGCGCGGCTGGCCGTGCTCGGACCGCAGCTCGTGGTGATTTACAGCTACCGCGCCTATGGCACGCCGCTGACCGTGTTCAGCCGCGCCAAAGTGGCCGACGTCGACGATCCGGAAGTGGCGGCGACCGCGCCGGACAACCACGATTCCGGCGTACTGCTGGACCAGCGCGCGGGCCTGCACCTGCTGCACGTCGTGTCCCGTGACCGCGTGCTCACGCTGGTGAGCGAACTGTCGGCGTCCGCGCTCCTGCCGCTGGTGCCCAAGGCGACTTGGCTCTAGCGTCGAATCCTGCGGATCCGCTCGACCTACTTGCAGCCCGGCACCGGCGTACTCAAGCACTTGCCGCCGGAACAGTGGCCGTTGGTCGTGCACGGATCCAGATCATCGCAGCCGGTCGTGTCCGCCAGATTGGTGGTGGCGCACTTGCCGGCCTGGCAGCTGTCAATCGTGCACGGGTTGCCGTCGTCGCACGCGGTCGGGTAGACGCAGCCCTTGCCGGCCTCGCACTTGTCCACGGTGCACGCGTCGTTGTCGTTGCAGTCCTTGGCGCTGCCCGCGCACAGGGCCGCCTTGCAGGCGTCGTTCTCCGTGCAGACGTTGGCGTCGTCGCACATCGTGCCGTCGCTGATGGCGCTATGGGCGCAGCCGGACGCGTTGCAGATTTCCTGCGTGCACGGGTTGCTGTCGTCGCAGGCAAGGACGTTGCTGTCGACCGTGCACACGCCCGCGGCGCTGCAAAACCCGGTGCATTTGCCGCCCGCGCAGGGCATGCCGGCGCCCATCGGCGATTCGACGCAGTCGCTGCCGGCGCTGCACGTCGCGGCCGCGCACGGGCTGCTGGCGAGGCACGTGTCCAAACCGGCGCACTTGCCGGCCTTGCACGTGTCATTCTTGGTGCAGCTCAGGCCGTCGTCGCACGGCGTGCCGGGATTCTTGCCCTGGCACTGTGCGGGATCGGGCGGCGCCTTGACCGCGACAAACAGCGGGTTGCTGGCCTTGCCATCGGCGGTGGTCAGCACGATCTTGCCCTCAGCCGCCGCCAGCATCGGCATCTTCAGCTTGACCGCGCCCGGCTGCCAATCGACGACCTGCGCCGGCACATCGTTGACCGTCGCCGTACCCGCTGTCGTGCCAAAGAACGCGCCCCAAACCGTCACGATCTCATCGACCGCCGTCTGCGGCTTGTCCACCGTCACCGCGATCAGCGCCTGCGCGGGCGAGAGCGACGTCAGGCCCGTCGCGGACATCTGCGCCACCAGCACCGTCGGCTCCAGCACCAGCGCCTTCCCCGGCTGCGCGCACCCCGGCTGCGTCGCGGGGTCATCTTTCAGGTTGGCCGCTTTGTCCGGACCGTGCAGCAAGAGGGCGATCTGCCCCACCGGCACGGCGTCCAGACGAAATTCGAACTGCGGATGCGGCTGGCTCTGAGTCGCCGACGCGCCAAAGCTGTAGCCCGCCTGATGCGCGCCGGTCCACGCCACGCCGTTGCGCAGCGTCTCGTTGTGTTTGTCAGCGAAGATCTGGATCTGCCAATGCTGCTTGCCGTTGCCGGTCGAGAACCGCGCGCGGCTGAACATGGCGCCGCAGAGATCACCGTCGCTGCGCCAACTCCAGTCGGCAAAGAACTGCAGTGCGCCGACTGCGGGCCGCGCCGCGTAATAAGTGCCATTCATGCCCTGGACGCTGCCGGTCGTGGCGTATTCACCGCAGCCCGCGCCGTTCTGCCAGCCGGCGTTCTGGCCGTCGACCTGGAAGCCCGGGTTGCACGGACCGATGCTCACGGCGTCGCTGCCGCTGCTGTCGGCGCCCACGTTGGCGGCGTCGTCTGTCCCGGCGTCGATCGCGGTGGCGTCGGTCGCGGTGCCGCTGCTGCCGCCGTCGCCAACGACCGGGGTGGGCGTGCTGCCGCAACTGATCAGGATGAAACCCAAGCCACTCAACCAGCGTGCGCCGCGCATGCAGCCTCCGTCAGGCGATCTTCTTCTCGCGCAGTTCCGCCAGAATGCCACGCAAATACGGCAAGGCCAGGAGCAGCCGCACCACGACAAAGCCGATGATCATCGACGTGGAAAACGCGTCGATCACGGGCGACGGATCGCGACCATCGACGACGAACGGGGCGTACAGCGTGCGCATCGGCACCTGCGTGGTACCCAGACCGCTGACGGAGATCGGCACAGTGCCGATGATGGTCAGGATCGGCATGACGACGAACATCCGGCCCCACGTCGGCTGCATCCCAAAGCACAGCATCAGCTGCATGTTGATCGCGACGTAGGCGACGATGAGCCCCGTCCGCAGCGCAATTCCGATCAGCATCGCGCCGGGCTTGAGCGACGCCAACGGCCGGAGCACCGGCAGCGTGCGCAGTTGCACGAGCAGCGGCAGCTTCCAGTTGGACTGCAGCAGCAGGACGCTCGTCACCGCACCGACAAAGACAACCGCGGTCACGCCCTGAAGCCAGCCCTGCAGGCCAGGCTGCGCCGCCACCACGTCGGGCGCCAGCATCAGACCGACCGCGACCATGCCGGCAACGACGATGAGATCGAGGTAGGAAAGCAGCGCCAGGGACGCCGTCGCCTCCAGGAACGAAACGTTTTTGCGCTTGCCGACCAGCCAGGCCATCGCCAGCGTCGCTGCGTGGTAATTGATGAGGTTGATGTAGTAGCTCGCGGCCTTGATCGGCAGGAACGTCCGCCACGACAGGACCCGGCCGCGATCGCGCAGCGTTCGGCCGACAAGCCACGTGAGGCAGAAGGCGTCGTAGAGCCAGACCAGCACGGTTGTCGTCAGGATCACGACGGTGTAGCGGAACAAATCCGCGTACTTCAAGGCTGCGGCAAATTTCTGCCAATCGGTCGACCAGAAAAAATAGCCGAGCAGCGCCGCGGCGCCGACGAACGGCACGATTTGACGGAGACGGTCGCGGGTGGAAGTGGCCATGGTCTCGCAAAGGCTGGATGTGAACGAACGCGCCGCTGCGGTTGCTGGACGCAGGCGCAAGCGCGATCGCTAGGCTAACACACGATGCGGCAACGCCCAAACCGCAGCGTGGAAGCGCCAGTGCGGCAATCGCCCCACTATTTTGCGGCGGTGGCGCGGCAAAAACCGTCAGCGCGCGAATACCAAGTGTCGGGCCGATTTCTGGCCCGCTGGGCGGAGATTCCGATGGAGAACGAGACGAAGTTGGCCAAGCAGGTGGCGGAGATGGCCGCCGTGGGAACGACGGTCGCGGAGATGGCGGCACAAACGGGCAAGCCGACGGGCGCGGTGGTCCAGGCGCTGCTGCGCTGGCTGCGACGGACCGGGCGGACCGACGCGGCGCCGTGGGTCGCGCCAGATGAGGCCGCGGCAATCGCCGGCGCCCTGGAACGCGCGGCGCCGCCGACGATGGCGCAACTGGCCGATGAACTCCAGGTGTCCGTGGCCGCAGTTCGGCTGGTCGCAGCGACGCGATGGAATGCCGCGCATCCGATCGGCGAACCGGCGTCGGCGCCGCGGGCGGCAAACGGGGCGATTGACCTGCCGGCGCTTCTGGCGGCGCGTTTGTCGATGCCGCAACTGGTGCGGGCGACCGGCCTGCATCCGGCAACGCTGGAGATGCACATCGCCGCGTTCCTGGCGGCCCAGCCGGAGCCGGACGCGGCGCCTTGGCTGAGCGATGCCGAAATCAGTCAGGTGAATGCGCTGCTGGACGGCCCCAACGCCTGGTTCAACCTGCGGCGGGCGCAGGCGCGCAGCGAGACGACGCGCGGCAAAGTGGCGATCGCCCTGGCGCTCCGCGGCCAATGGCAGCCGCGACCGGTCGGTAAACGGCCGCCGCTGCCGGCCCATCACGGCAAGGCGTGGTCGCACGCGGAGGACGTCATCGTGCGATCCGGGCACGCAGGAACGACGACGCTCGCGGAACTGGCCACGGCACTGGCGCGGTCGCCCGAGGCGGTGCTTGTGCGCGCGCGGCATCTGGGATTGCTGGCGGCACAGGCGGTCTGGCCCGTGTAGCCGCAGTCTGGCAGCGCTTGCGCCACACGGAGGGCACAACAAAGTGCGCCGGGATCGCCAGGACGTTTGACGGAAACGCCCGCGGCGTCGACCATGCGCGCGCCCCAGCATTCGGGGCGCAGCGCAGGCGAACCCAGATGTCAGACCGGCCCAAGAACCTCGCCGACCCGCGACTACGCGCTGCCCAAGCGCTTGTGATGATTGAGCAAGATAACCTCGGCAGCCAGGCTGCGCTGCGCGAAGTGCTGGATCTCCATCCGCCGCTTGCTGGGCCGGATCGCGGCCTTTGCACGGAGCTTGTCTACGGCGTGCTGCGGCGGCGCCGGGCGCTGGATCGCTGGCTGGAAATGTCCTGCCGGCAGGGCCTGTACGATCTGGAAGAACCGACGCTGGCCATTCTCCGGCTGGGTGCGGTGCAGTTGGCTGACATGCGTGTTCCGCCGCACGCAGCCGTTCACGCCACCGTGGAGACCGCCAAGCGCGTCCTGCCGCACAAGCAGATTGGCTTTGTCCACGCCGTGCTGCGGTCGCTGAGTCAGCGGATGATTGGCGGCGATCGCCCCGACGATCACGACTTGCCGGACTGGCTGGCGCGCCGCGTGCAGGCGTGGGCGCAGCGCACGGGTGTGGACCCGGCGACGCTGGAGCGCGCGCTGTCGCAGCCAGCGCCGCTGTTTGTCCACGCGCTCGACGGCGATGGCGAGCGGCTCATCGCCGACCTGGCGGCTGAAGGCGTGGCGATCGCGCCGCTTGATGGGTTGTCCGTGCCCGGCGTAGGCAAGGCGGCCGACGGCAAATTCCTGCAATCGCAGGTCTTTGCCGCACGCCGGGCGTTGGCACAGGACGCCGCGAGCGCAGCGGTCGTGGAATGGCTGGCCGAGTGGGTCGTCACGCAGCCGAGCAAGCGCGTCGCGGACATCGCCGCGGGCCATGGCGTCAAGTCCGCGCGGCTTGTGCACACCGGCGCAGAAGTCACGGCGATCGACCAGAACGGCGACAAGCTCCTGCACGCGGTGCAGTTGTGCACGCAAATCGGCCATCCGCTCGCCGCGACGATCACGGGCGACGCGACAAAGGACCTCGGGATCGCGCCGGGCTCTTTTGACGCGATCCTGCTGGACGCGCCGTGTACCGCGCTGGGCACCCTGCGGCGGCGACCCGAGCTGCGGCACCGGCGGATGGCGGCGGATATCCTGCGGATGGCCGACCTGCAGTCGCGGCTGTTGCGGCAGGCGGCGAAGTGGCTGCGGCCCGGCGGCGTGCTGTTGTACGCGGTGTGCTCGTTCACTGAAGAGGAAGGACCGCAGCAGATCGCCGATTTCCTCGCGCAGCACCCCGATTTTCAGCGTTTTCCCGGCGACAGTCCGTGGCTGACGGGCTGGCTGGATGATCACGGCGATATGGTCTCGGCGACCGTCCGCGGCGGGGTCGACGGCTTTTTTGCCGCGCGTCTGCAAAAAATCGCCTGATCGGGCCAAAATGGCCGCGGCAAAACCCGCCAATCGCCGAATACCTGTCTGAGGCCCAATCGCCCGACGGGAACTGCCATGAGCCAAAGCCGAATCGTACCTCCGCGCAGCGTGTTGCGGCGCGGCAGCTTGCCCGGGCCCCTCTACTGGTTGGGCGCGGATCTGCCGCAGGAGCGGCTGCGCATTGCGGTCGTGGGCAGCCGTCGGGCAACGCCGCAGCAACTGGAGCACGCGTTTGCCTTTGGCCGCGATCTCGCCGAACTCGGCGTCATCGTGGTGAGCGGCGGGGCACTTGGCGTCGATACCCATGCTTTGCGCGGCGCGCTCGCGGTGGGTGGCGAAACGCGGATCGCCCCGCTCGCGGTGGTCCCCGCCAGCGTCGACGCGCCGTTTCCCAAGGAGAACCTCGACCTGTATCGGGAAATCGTGGAACGCGGCGGCAGCCTGTGCAGCAAAGTTGCGCCGGACGACGCGCACAGCCGCGGCCGATTCCACGCCCGCAATGATCTCCTGGTGCAAATGGTGGACGCGGTGATCGCGGTCTGCGCCGACCGGCCAAGTGGCACGCTGCATTGCGCCAACAGCGCTTGGCGTCAGAAAGTGCCGGTGTTCACGGTGCCATGGTCGCCTGACGCGCCGCACAGCGCAGGCTCACACGCGCTGCTCTATGCCGGGGCACGGGCGCTTTGGCCGGGCGCGCCGCTGCGCGAGGCCGTTGGCGCGCTGATGCACGACCCGCAAGCGCTGCTGCAGCGGGCGGCAGAATTGCCGCTGTGGCCGGTCGCGAAAGCCGGTTGTGCGACAAATCCACAGCAAACATTTGACGCGGTCGCCACCGCTTGGCCATGCTACGCACCCGGCGCGCCGGCCCCCGGGCTTTCGCCAGGGGATCCTCCCGGCTGCGATGCCGGTCTGGTCGCGCGATTGCGCGCAGAACTGCGGCAGGCCGGCGAGCACGGTCTGACAGTGGATGAGCTCGCGGCAACGACCCAAACGGATCGCACCGCAGTGGCGGCTACGCTTCTGAATTGGACGCTTCACGGCGGCCTGAAGCGGGTCGCAGGTAGTTGGTACGCGCTGGCAACGGCGTCGAGGTTGTGAATGGCAGGCAAGCAGAAAGTCGGGACCGGCACGGGCCTTTCACTGGTGATCGTGGAATCGCCAACCAAGGCCAATACGATCAAGAAGTACCTGGGCGCGGGCTATCTGGTGGAAGCCAGCGTTGGCCACGTGCGCGACCTGGTGACAAAGAAGACCGATCTGCCCGCGAACGACAAGCGCCGCGCTGAGCCGTGGGTCCAGTACGGCGTCAACATTGCCAATCATTTTGAGCCGCTGGAAGAAGTGTATCTGGTGCCGCCCGAGAAGAAGCGTCAGGTGGACTCGCTCAAGGCCGCGCTGGCCCAAGCGGACACGCTCTATCTCGCGACAGACGATGATCGCGAAGGTGAGGCGATTTCCTGGCACCTGCTGCAGGTGCTGAACCCCAAGGTGCCGGTCAAGCGCCTGGTGTTCCACGAGATCACGAAGGACGCCATCCAGAAGGCGCTGTCCGAGACGCGCGAACTGGACGAGCACTTGGTGTCGGCGCAGCGCACGCGCCGCGTCGTCGACCGTCTGTACGGCTGGGACGTGAGCGAAGTGCTGTGGCGCAAGATCAAGCCGGGTCTTTCGGCGGGTCGCGTGCAATCCGTCGCGCTGCGGCTGCTGGTGGAGCGCGAGCGCGCACGCATGGCATTCATTTCTGCCAACTTTTGGGATGTGCTGGCCAAGCTCAAGGCGGAGGGTCAGGGCTTTGACGCGACGCTGCAGAAGCTCGGCGACAAGCGGATCGCGACCGGCAAGGACTTTGACGACAATACCGGCCTGCTCACCGCCAAGGATACGATCATCCTGAACGGCGAGAGCGCCCGCGCGTTGTGCGCCCGCATCGATGGCCAGCCGGCGCGCGTGCTGACGGCCGACGTCAAGCCGCAAACGCTGCGCCCCGCGCCGCCGTTCACGACGTCGACGCTGCAGCAGGAAGCCAACCGCAAGCTGCGGTTCAATGCGCGGCAGACGATGCAGGTGGCGCAGAAGCTGTATGAAAGCGGCTTCATCACCTACATGCGCACGGATTCCGTGACGCTCTCCGATCAGGCGATCCAGGCGGCCCGCGCAGTGATCGGCGCGCAGTACGGCGACAAGTGGCTGCCGCCGCAGCCGCGCCGCTACCAGACCAAGACCGCGAATGCCCAGGAAGCGCACGAAGCGATCCGCCCGGCGGGCACGCAGTTCCCGTCGCAGACTGAAGTCGAGCGTTCGCTGGGCCGCGACGCGGCGCGGCTTTATGAGCTGATCTGGAAGCGCACGATCGCCAGCCAGATGCCGGACGCGCAGGTCGAGCAGACCACGGTCGACATCGCGGTCCTCGACGCGACATTCCGCGCCAGCGGCCGCACGACGCGCTTTGCCGGCTTCCTGCGGGTCTACGGCGAAGAATCGGACGAGGCGGATGACGACAAGAAGGACGAGGGCGATCGCACGCTGCCGATCCTGAAAGCCGGCGACGTGATCGGGTGGGACGAGAAGCCCAACCTCGAAGCGCGCGGCCACGACACGCGGCCTCCCGCGCGGCTGACCGATGCGAGTCTTGTCAAAGGCCTGGAAGAGAAAGGCATCGGCCGCCCGAGCACGTACGCGGCCATCCTGCAGAACCTCATCGACAAGGCGTATGCGTTCCGCAAAGGCAACGCGCTCGTCGCGACCTTCATGGGCATGGCCGTGACGCAGATGCTGGAGCGGTACATGCCGCACCTCGTCGACTACAGCTTCACCGCCAAGATGGAGGATCGCCTGGACGCGATTGCCCGCGGCGAGGATCAGGCTGGCGCGTACCTGCGCGACTTCTATGAGAAGGGTTTTGTGCAGGGCGCCAAGACGCGCGGCCTCACCGAGATGTTGGCGGAAGTGCGCGATCAGATCGATCCTGTGACGGCGAGCTCGGTGCCGATCGGCAAGACGGACGCTGGCGAGGACGTTGTGGTGCGGATCGGCCGCTTTGGCACGTTCCTGAAAGTGGGTGAGCGGACGGCGAACGTGCCCGAAGATCTCGCGCCGGATGAACTGACGCCGGCCAAGGCGCTCAGCCTTGTGGAAGAGAAGGCGCGCGGTGAAGCGCCGCTGGCCAACGATCCAGAGAGCGGCCTGCCGATCTTTGTGCGCACCGGCCGGTTTGGCCCGTATCTGCAGCTGGGTGTGGCTGTCAAGGACGCCGCCGAGAAGCCCAAGATGGTCAGCCTGTCCAAGGGCATGGTGCCGGAACGCGTCACGCTGGAGACGGCGCTGCTGCAATTGCAGTTGCCGCGGACGCTCGGCAAGGACGCCAAGTCCGGCGAGCCGATCGTCGCGATGGTCGGCCGCTATGGCGACTACGTGAAGTGTGGCGATGAGTCCCGGACGCTGCCCGCGGGCTGCTTCGCTGCGACGGTCTCGTTTGACGAGGCGGTGAACGTGCTGCGCCAGCCGAAGTCGGTCGCGGGCAAAGTGCACCTGCGGGACATTGGCGTGCGCGAAAGCGACGGCAAGCAGATCTCCGTGTGGCAGGGCCGTTTTGGCCGCTACGTGACCGATGGCACGACCAACAAGACGCTGCCGCCGACGGTCGATATCGAGACGCTGAAGGTGAGCGACGTGGACGCGATCCTGGCCGCGGCGGCTGAGGCGCGGGCGGGCAAGCTCATCGGCGTGGATCCGGAGAGCAAGACGGAGATTCGTCTGATCGACGGGCGTTTTGGCCCGTACCTGACCAATGGCGCAACCAACGCGTCGCTGGAACGCGGCGTGCAGAAAGACGAAGTCACGCTGGAAATGGCGGTCGATCGCCTGCGCGACTACGGCAAGCCGGTCAAGGCCAAGACCAAGGGTCGCGGCGGCCGGACGACGGGGGCGGCAAAGACGACAAAGGCCGCCAAGCCGGCAAAGGCTGCGGCTGCGGCCAAGAAGCCCGCGGCGAAGAAGGCGACCAAGGCACCGCCCAAGAAGGATGATTCCGCGATGATTTCAGCGCGTTCTGCGTCACGCGCCAAGGCTGAACCCGCCGAGCCTGAAGCGACTGCGCTGCCGGTGAGTCGGACCGGCGTCGTGCGGCGACCGCGCGCGTAGGCGCAGGCCCGCGGCGGTTGTACGTCCAAGGCTTGTCTGTCGTCGGGGCGTCGAGCGCTCAGCGCCCGGAACCGACGTCTTTGGCTATGAGGGCGATTCTGGCTCGCAGGCTGGGTCGCCAAGCGCGTCCGCGCTTGGTCAACGCACGTTGCCGCAATTGCTCAGCGCTTCCCGCCGTGCTCGTGCTCCAGCAGGGCGCCGACCGGACCGGTCACCTGCAAGCCTTCCAGCAGTTTGGCGATCTTCTTTTTCAGGTTGGTCTCGATCTGGCGAACCCGCTCGCGGGAAATGCCAAATTCGTCGCCAATGTCCTGCAGGGTGACTTCCTGATCCGCCAGAAGCCGCTGTTGCAGGATCGCCAACTCCTTGTCGGTCAACTGATCGCGGAGCTGGTGCAGGCGCTGGGACACGATGTCGGTCACTTCCGCGCTCGCGTACTGATCTTCCAGGCTCGGACCCGGCGACGCCATCGTCTCGGCCAGCGTCATGCGCCCGTCGTCGCCGATCGTTGAGTCGAGGTTCAGATCATGACGCGCCGCGTTGGCCGCACGCCGCCAAGTCTCGACTTCGGCTTCCGTCGGCGTCCGCGCCACGCGCGGCGGCTTGCCACCACGGGCTTCCGCTGCAATCAGGAACGTCTCCGTGCCGTCGTGTTCCGCCGTCGGATCGACGACCTCCACGTCCAGCGCGTCCTCGTCGCCGTGATCCGCCACCAGGAGCGCGACCTCGGGCTCGGCACCATCCTCGGGCGCCGGCAGACCGCGCTTGCCAAAGAGCACCCGGCGCTGCTGCGACACCGGGCCCACTTTGACCAAAGCCCATGAATTGATGATGTAGTTCTGGATGTACGCCTTGATCCACCACACGGCGTAGGAGATCAGCCGATAACCGCGATCCGGCTTGAATTTGGCCACAGCCTTCATCAGGCCGATGTTGCCTTCCTGGACCAGGTCGGTCAGCTTGATCTCGTAGTGCGTGAATTGATAGGCAATCTTGACGACAAAGCGCAGATTTGCCGTAACCAACGCCCGCGCAGCTTCCGGGTCGCCGGTCTCCTGAAACTGCTTGGCCAGCGCGAATTCTTGTTCGCGGGTCAGCAGCGGGTACCGGTTCACCTCGGCGAGATACTGCTCGAGGGTATCCTTCAAGATCGGCTCGCGACTTTGACTCATCCTGGGCTCGCTTCGGAGGGGAAGTTTTGGAAAACGCGTGATATTATCTGACAACTTGGTTCCCGATTGTGGCGTGGACTCGGCAGCGGCTACACGATACATGATACTCCCCTGACGACGACGCGTCGAGACAAACCGTCTCCAACATAGGACGCGCTTGACAACGCGCACCCTCGTTTCATGATTCCCCCGAGCTCTGCGCGACACATGCGGCAGGCGACGCCACGGCCAGAAAAGGATTCGCACACCATGAGCACCCCGCAAATCATTGATTTCGCTACTTTTGTCCTGTCGCTGACCGGTTCGGCCATGGTGCATCTCGGCGCCGTGCCGGATCCCGCGGGCGAAAAACACGAGCCGAATCTCGAATTGGCGCGGCAGACGGTCGACATCCTGACCATGCTGCGCCAGAAGACCCACGGCAACCTCGACGCCCGCGAGACTGAACTGCTGGAGCGCGTGCTGCATGACGTGCGCATCGCCTACGTCGACGCCGCGAAACACGCGGGTTCGTGAGTGACGATGGCCCACGCGACGCCGACCGTCCTGGTCGTGGATGATGAGGCGGCGTTTGGCCAGTTGCTCGCCGAGCACCTGCAATCCTGTGGTTTCAAGGTCCTGCAAGCCGCGGACGGTCGCGCGGCGTTGGCGCTGATCGCTGAGCACAAGCCGGACGCGTTGCTGATCGACCTGCATATGCCCGGGCTGACGGGCTTGGAAGTCGTCGAGAAGCTCGCCCGCGATCGGCAACTGCCCGCGACGATCGTGATGAGCGCTTTTGGCGGCTATGAAGTGGCGCTGGAGGCGATTCGGCTGGGCGCCGCGGACTTCCTGTCCAAGCCTTTTCGCATGGCTGAAGCGGAGTTGAAGCTGCGCCTCGCGCTGGCCAAGTCCGGCAAACCGGCGATGGCGCGCCAACGTCCTGAGGAACCGCCGCGCCAGGGCATGTTCCACGGCATGGTCGGCACCGCGGCGGCGATGCAAACGCTGTACCGGCAAATCGAGCGCGTGGCGCGTTTTGGCTCCACCGTGGTCATTCAGGGGGAGTCGGGCACGGGCAAGGAACTGATCGCGCGGGCGTTGCACGACGCGAGTCCGCGGCGCGATCGGCCGTTTGTCGCCGTGAACTGCGCGGCGATTCCGCAAATGCTCCTGGAATCCGAGCTTTTTGGCCACACGAAAGGCGCCTTCACGGACGCGTCGATGGACCGCAAGGGGCTGTTTGAGGAAGCCCACACCGGCACGCTGTTTCTCGACGAAATCGTCGATTTGCCGCTGCTCCTGCAGGTGAAGCTGCTGCGGGCGCTGCAGGAAGGCGAGATCCGCCGGGTCGGCGCCAACAAGGCAACGCAGGTGGACGTGCGCGTTGTAGCGGCAAGCGCGATCGGGATCCGCGATCGCGTGCGACAGGGCCTGTTTCGCGAGGATCTGTACTATCGCCTCGCGGTGATCGAGCTCACGGTGCCGCCGCTGCGCGAGCGCCGCGAGGATCTCGCCCTGCTCGTGGAGCACTTCGTCGCCAAGACCAACCAGCGGCTGGGGACGCGTATCCGCGGCGTGGACCCGGGGGCGATGGCGCGACTTGTCGCCTACGCGTGGCCGGGCAACGTGCGCGAGCTGCAGAACGTCGTCGAGCAAGCCTGCGTGATGGCCGACACGGAGACGATCGGGGCGAGCGGTTTGCAGCTGGGCCGCGATGCGCCGCCGCCGAACCTGCCGCCGCCGCGGATCGGCGAGACGCTGTCGATCCCGCATGCCGTGGCGGAAACGGAGCGCGCGCTCATCCAGGCGGCGCTGACGCAGACCGACGGCAATCGAACGCACGCCGCTGAATTGCTGGGCATTTCCGCGCGCAACTTGCAGTACAAGATCAAGCAGTACGGCATCCACATGGCGGCGCCGACCGGCCGGCCCAAGAACTGACGCAAGGCAGAGATGACGCACACTTGGGCAGCAGTCGCAGAACGTCTTGGCGCGCGGTATCCGCTGCTCAGCCTCGTCGCGGCGGATTTGGCGGACGCGCAGCGCACCATGATCGCGGCGGCCGCGCACTCGGGTCTCGCGGCAGAAGTGGTCAAAGTCGGACGCCAATCGCTGGAAGAAATCGCCGCACAGGCCGTGTCGAGCCTCGACAAGCGCGATCGACCCACGCTGTTGCTGCTGCCGGATGGACACAAGCTCTGGACATCGCAGTCTTTTGTCCGACTGCTCGCGGAGAAGCTGGAGGACGTGGAGCGCGGCGGTCACGTGGTGGGCTTGCTGGCGCCGATCGATGTGCCGTGCCCGGAGCTGGCGCGCGAGCGCGTGGTGCTGCACCTGCCGCTGCCGGGTCCGGAAGTGCTGAAGCCGCTGTGCGTGGCGGCCTTGCGCGGGACGCCGATGGCCAATGACCCGCGGCTCATCGACGCAGCGGCGCAGGCGCTGGCGGGGCTGGGGCTGGGTCAGGCGCGGCGGGCGCTGCGACGGGCGCGAATCAGCGCGGGCGATCCCGCGAGCACGCTGGCGCTCCTGCAGGCGGAAAAGCGCGATCTGGTCGCGGCGGAAGGCGTGCTGGAAGTCATCGACAACGTGCCCAACCTCTCGGAGGTCGGCGGTCTGGAGGCGCTGAAGGCGTGGCTGTTGCGGCGCAAGCGGGCGCTCGAGCCGGCAGCGCAGGCGTTTGGCCTGCCCAAGCCCAAAGGCGTGCTGGTCATTGGCGTGCAGGGTTGCGGCAAGTCGTTGGTGGCCAAGGCGACGGCGTCGGCGCTCGGTGTGCCGCTCGCGCGTCTGGACCTCGGTCGGCTGTATGCGTCAGGCGGCGCGCCCGATGAACCGCTGCGGCGCGCGCTGCAGATCGCGGAGGCGATGGCGCCGGCGGTGCTGTGGCTGGACGAGATCGACAAGGCGTTCGCGACGGCAGCAGCAAGTCCGTCCGAAGCGGGCGGGCGCCTCCTGGGCACGATGCTGACCTGGCTGGGCGAACAGCGCGGCGTGTTCGTGGCGGCGACGGCCAACCGCGTCGATCACCTGCCCGCCGAACTGCTGCGCAAGGGCCGATTTGACGAGACGTTTTTTGTCGATACGCCCGATCCACACGTGCGCCGCGAGATCCTGGCGATTTGCCTCGCGCGCTCGGGACGGCGGCCGCAGGATTTTGACCTCGACAAGCTCGCGCAGGTCGCCGATCGCCTGACCGGCGCTGAAGTGGAGCAAGGTGTCATCGAGGCGCTGGCGCAGTGCTGGTCGGACAATCGGCAGCTGACGACGGAAGACATCGCCTCGGCGCTTTCCAAGACCGTGCCTTTCGTGGAAACCTACGAGCCGCAGGTCAAGGCGCTCCGCGAATGGGCGCGCAAACGCTGCCGATCGGCGGGCACAGACCGCAGCCTGCGCGACTTGTTCGACACGTGAGGATGCCATGAGCGAACAGATTGACGTTGCCGTCGTCGGCGCAGGCGCCTGGGGAACCGCGCTCGCGATGCATGCCGCGCGCAAGGGCCTGCGCACGCGTCTCTGGGCGTATGAGCCGGACGTGGTCCACGACGTCAACGAACACTTTGAGAACAAGCGGTTTTTTCCGGGCCACGTGCTGCCCAAGGGCCTCGAGGCGTCCGGCGATCTGGCATACTGCGTCAAATCCGCGCGCATCATCCTGACCGTCATGCCCACGCCCCACGTCGCGCGCTTGGCCCAGCAGATGGCGCCGATGCTGAGCGACGAGCAGGCGATCGTCTCGTGCTCCAAGGGCATCGACAACGAGAGCCTGGAAACGGTGAATGAAATCTTTGAGCGCGTGTTGCCGCGGCGGCTCAAGAGCTCGCTGGCGTACCTCTCCGGCCCGTCCTTTGCCGCGGAAGTGGCGATCGGCTCGCCCACCGCCGTGACGATCGCGTCCGTCGACCGCAACCTCGCGCGGTTCCTGCAGCAGGAGCTGTCGACCGATCGTTTCCGCTGCTACGCGACAAACGACGTCATCGGGGTCGAGATGGGCGGCGCGCTCAAGAACGTCATGGCGATCGCGACGGGCGCGTCCGATGGCCTGGGCTTTGGCCACAACGCCCGCGCTGGCTTGATCACGCGCGGATTGGCAGAGATCACGCGGCTCGCGGTCAAGAAAGGCGGCAATCCGCTGACGATGCAAGGCCTCGCCGGCATTGGCGATCTGGTGCTGACCTGCACCGGCGACTTGAGCCGCAATCGCACTGTCGGCCTGCGCCTGGGCCGCGGCGAGTCGATGACCGAAATCCTGAATTCGATGACAGCAGTCGCGGAAGGCGTCCTGACCAGTCGGTCAGCCTTCCGTCTGGCGCAGCAACTTGGCGTCGACGTGCCTATCATTGAAAATACGTACCGCGTCGTGCACGAAGGTCTGGCACCGATGGACGCACTCAATGCGCTGATGACGCGCTCCCTGAAGGATGAACTCGTACTGTGACGGACAATCATACCAAGACAATTGAGCCCTTGCCCGGCAGCGTCGGCAAGGTGGACCCGGACGCGATCTGGATCGAAGTGGGCAAGATCGGCCGCCCGCATGGCCTCAAAGGCGAGCTGCGGCTGCAGGTCTACAATCCGGAGAGCGACATCTGGCAAAAAGGCCAGAAACTGCGCGCGTGGCTACCCGGCAAGCCCGCGGTGCTCATCGAGTTGGCGAGCTTTCGCGACATCCTGCCGATGCCGACTGCGGCGCTGGTGGGCGTCGACGATCGCGACGTGGCGGCCAAGCTGACGCACGCCGTGCTCGCCGTGGACCAGCAGGAGCTGCCGGACGCGGACGCGGACGAGTTCTACATCCACGAGCTCATTGGCGCGACGGTGCTCGACGACGCGACGCGCAAGCCCGTGGGCGTGGTGCGCGCGCTGCTGGAGACCCCGGCGGACGTGCTGGAAATTTCCCTGAATTCCGGCGCGGCCGCGATGATTCCGGTGAACGCCGACGCGATCACGGAGATGGGGCGGCACAAAGGCATCCTGGTCGTCCGCGACATCGACGACTGGAAGGACCGGTGAGCTATCGCTTTGACGTGCTGACGTTGTTTCCAGCGCTGTTTGACGGCCTGCGGCAGGAGAGCCTGATCGGCAAGGCCTTGGACGCGCAGACGATTGCGCTGGAACTGCACAACTGGCGGGAATTCGCGACGGATCGCCATAGCACCGTCGACGATGCGCCCTTTGGCGGTGGCGCGGGGCTGGTGCTCAAACCTGACCCTTTGGTCAAGTGCCTGCGCGCGGTCGTGCCGGCGGAATCGCGCAAGATCCTGCTGAGTCCGTCTGGCCGCAAGTTTGACCAGAAGCTGGCGCACGAATGGGCGCAACTGCCTGGCCTGACGCTGATTTGCGGTCGCTATGAGGGCTTTGACCACCGGATCGAGCAGCACGTCGATGACGTGATCTCGATCGGTGACTTCGTCCTGAACGGCGGCGAAGTCGCGGCGATGGTGGTGATTGAGGCGGTGGCGCGCCTGCTGCCGGGCGTGATCGGCAACGCGGATTCGCTGGCGGAAGAGTCGTTCGCCGATGGCCTGCTGGAGTATCCGCAGTTCACGCGGCCGCGCGATTTTGAAGGTCAGACGGTGCCGGACGTCCTGCTGTCCGGCAATCACGCGGCGATCGCCAAGTGGCGGCTGGCCCAGCGCGTGGCGCGCACGCGCGAGATGCGGCCCGAACTGCTCAAAGATTGACCCGGAGATTGCGTCCAACGGCCGCAGCCCCTATCCTCCCACCGCGCGCAGGTCTTGATCGCGCTTGACTTTTTCATGCAAACCTCTATCTTCTTGGCCCTCGTTCACCATCCCGTCCATAACCGGCGCGGGGAAGTGGTGACGACAGCGATCACCAACGTCGACCTGCACGACTTCGCGCGGTCAGGTCGAACGTACGGAGTTGACAGCGTTTTCGTTGTGACTCCGGTGCTGCTGCAGCAGCGAATGGTCGGCCAAGTGCTGGGCCATTGGACGCAGGGGGAGGGTTCGTCGCATGAGCGGCGCGCCGATGCCCTGCGCCGGGTGACTGCGGTCGCTACGCTGCAGGACGCCGTGACGGCGATTGAACACCAGACTGGCCGCGCGCCAGTGGTGGCCGTCACGGGAGCGCAAATGCGCGCGCCCAATGCGGATTTTGTCGGTCTCCGGCAAAACCTCCTGCAAACGGGCGGCGTCGATGGACGTCCGCTGCTGCTGGTCTTTGGGACTGGTTGGGGCATGACGCAGGAGCTCATCGATACCGCGGACTTGCGCCTGCCACCGATTCTTCGCGATCCACGGATCGAGGACCCGGATGGCGCGTACAATCACCTTTCAGTGCGCGCCGCTGTGGCGATTGCACTGGATCGGCTGCTCGGCGAATCCCGCTGAGCCGGCCTCAAGACGCCGCACGCTGAAAAGCGAGACTGCGGCGTCCAAGCGGAGGCAAGTACACACCGCCGGGGCAACCCACCGTGTACCGCTGCCCACCTGAAAGTTCCGCAATGCCAAGGCGTTGCCAACGGAGTCCAGCATGATGAACAGCCTCATTTCCTACGTCCAGAGCGGCCACCTGCGCTTCGACCTGCCGTCCTTCGCGACCGGCGACACCGTGCGCGTCCACGGCCGCATCATCGAAGGCGAAAAAGAGCGCGTGCAGATCTACGAAGGCGTCGTCCTCCGCAAGTCCGCCGGTCAGGGCGTCGACGCGACGTTCACCGTCCGCAAGATCTCCAACGGTATCGGCGTCGAGCGCATCTTCCCGATGCACAGCCCGCGTCTGCTCAAGATGGAAGTGCTGTCGTCCGGCAAGGTCCGCCGCGCGAAGATCTACTTCCTGCGCGAACTGCAGGGCAAGGCCGCGAAGCTCAAGAAGATCGAAGAGCAGTACTAGCTCTTCACGGTGTGCAGTCGGCGGCGGCCAGGATTCAGTTCCGGCCGCCGCTGGCATTTTTGCCGCCGGATTGGCAAGGGTCGGCGGCGGCTACGGATCGATCGCCGCTTCGATCGGCTTGGCCTCGAGCACGCGCACGAGATCGCGCGGCGCGATCGCCACGAGGAAGCCGCGCTTGCCGCCGTTGAGGTAAATCTGCGGCAGGCCGAGGATCGAGCGCTCGACGTACACCGGCAGCGACTTCTTCAGCCCGAAGGGGGACGTGCCGCCAACCAAATAACCGCTGTGTCTTTGCGCCAGTTCCGGCGCACAGGGCCGCACGAGCCGCACGCCGATCGCGGCCGCGACTGCTTTGGTCGAGACTGCGCGATCGCCGTGCTGGAGGATGACCAGCGGCCTGGCGGTTTCGTCTTCAAAAATCAGGGTTTTGACGACGTGATGCTCGTCAACGCCCAGGGCCTCAGCGCTGTGCGCCGTCCCGCCGCGATCGATGTAGGCGTAGGTCAAAGGCGTGAAAGGGACACCGTGCTGGCGAAGGACGCGGACGGCGGCAGTAACGGGGTAATCGAGGCTCATGACAGACTCCCGGGCTAACCGGGCGAAGAGTCTAACAGATCACCGCGATCCTGACGTCACGGTTGCGTGAACAAGCGCGGCAGAACGTCGCCGGGCCGCACCCGCAGCGACTCAGCCAAGTCACCAGCTTGACACAGCGGGAGGATCGGCTATCCTGCCGCGCGCCAGCGGTGGGTGTAGCTCAGCTGGTAGAGCGCGGGATTGTGATTCCCGATGTCATGGGTTCAAGCCCCATCACTCACCCCGCGCGGTCACAGTGCTTTTGGCCAATGTGCCACAAGCCTGGAGCCCGCAAGTCCTCCGGTCGACGACCCGAGGACTGGTTTCTGAACCGTTGCCTGTGCGGCGACGGTGTGCGAGACGGTCGACCGGCCCTCAGCGGCCGACCCGATGACAGAACGCTTCGTCGCGGCAGAACGCGCGGTCACACGCCTCTCGGGGCATGCCCAACCGCGCTGAACACGCACTTGTGGTCAGATGCGCCTGTAGCTCAGCTGGATAGAGCATCGGACTTCGAATCCGCAGGTCGCAGGTTCGAATCCTGCCGGGCGCGCCAATCCGCAACGCCCAGCGCGTTGTCGATGCGTACATCGGCGTCAATGGCGACGAATCCGGTTCTCCTACGCCCCCTTAGCTCAGTTGGTAGAGCAGCGGACTCTTAATCCGTTTGTCGAGTGTTCGAATCACTCAGGGGGCACCCAACACCATCCTCACGCCGGTGCAGCGCCGGCCGCAGCCGCGACGAGACCACGCGCAGCCGGCGGTTTTGTGGCGTCCAGCGTCTGACCCGCCGCTCACTGCCGCTTGCCGCAGCGACCAGCCCGCAGAAGCGCTTGATTGCATCGACAAACTCCGCGTTCAAGCCCTGCGAGAATGGCGAAATTGGTAGACGCACCAGATTTAGGTTCTGGCGCCTTTGGCGTGAGGGTTCGAGTCCCTCTTCTCGCACCGTTCCGAACCTGCCCCCCAGCTCGCCGTAGCGGGCACTGAATTGGCTCGCTGCTCGCGGGCCCCGGAGACCGACATGACCGCCGCTCAGCCCGCCCAGACGAACAACTCGAACCTCGACGTACAGGTCGAAACGCTCGGTCAGGTCCGCCGCCGTCTGCGTTTCGCCGTGCCGCAGGCGCAGGTTGCGATCGCTTTCGCGGCCACGACCGCCAAGTACGCCAGCAAAGTGCGCGTCGCCGGCTTTCGCCCGGGCAAGGCTCCGGCCGCGATGATCGAGCGGATGCACGGCGTGGAAATCCGCCGCGCCGCGCTGGACGACATCCTGAAAGCATGGGTTTTCAAGGCGATTCAGGCGACCGGCCTGAATCCCGTAGGCCGCCCGGAAGTCGAGTCGGTGGGCGAGCTGGCGCGCGACAAGCCGCTGAGCGTGCAGGTGATGTGCGAAGTGCTGCCGACGCTGGAGCTGGCGGGCTACGAGGGCGCGGCGCTGACGGCGGATACGGTCGTCGCCGATGCCGAAGACGTCGAAGAAGCGCTGGAACAGAAGGCCCGCGATCGCGCGGAGCAGCTCGCCGTTGAGACGGGCCTGCAGAGCGGCGATGAAGCCGTGGGCAGCTGGTCGATCACGGACGAAGGCGCAGACGCGCCGCGCGAGACGGCCGAGCAGCGCCGCTTCGTGATCGGTGCGGATCACGTGCCGTATGAAGTCAATGAACTGGCGCTGAAGGCGACGGTTGGCGAAGCGATCAGCGAGGATCGCCCGGCGGAAGGCACGCTGACGGCGCGCAAAGTGACGCTGACGATCACCGAGGCGCACCGCACGGAGATCCCGAAGGTCGACGATGAGCTGGCCAAGGACCTCGGCCATGCCGATCTGGCGGCGCTCAAGGCGGCTGTGGAGGCCGAAGTGGCTGCCGATGTCGCCAAGCGCAACCTGGAAGCGCGCCGGAACGCCGCGGTCGATCACCTGCTGGCCAACAACACGGTCGAATTGCCGGCGTCGTTCGTCGACGAACTGGTCGACCAGCAGCTGGCGCAGTCGTTCGGCCATCTGGACGAGAAGACGCTGAAGAGCCTCGGCCGCTTCTTCCAGCAGATGCGCGTCGACATGCGGAAGAACACGGAGAGCGCGCTGCGGCGCGGTCTGGTGCTGGAGGCGATCGCGGACAAGCTGGAGATCGCGCCGGACGATGAGGCGATCGACGCCAAGCTGGCCGAGCTGATCGCGCAGAGCCCGTCGCGTCAGGAGCGCCTCAAGCGCGAGTACGGCAACCAGCAGGGCCGCGATGAACTGCGCCGCCGGGTGCGCAGCGATCGGGCGATGGATGAATTGGTCAAGCTGGCGACCTATACGGATGGCGCGCAGAAGACGCTGCGGGCCGCCAAGGCGCCGGCCGCTCAGGAAATGGCTGACGAGGGCGACCTGGACCTCGAACAGGACCACGATCACGAGGGTCATGACCACGCGCACGGCGAGCACGTGCACGACGAGAACTGCAACCACGGCTGAGTGCCCGGCCCCCCGTCGGGATCTGTAACAGTGCGTGCAAGGTGCCCTCAACGCGCGTCGACCGCACGCCGGCCTGGATGGAAGCCATGAAGATTCACGACTCGATCATCGTCACCGAATCCACGCCGCGCGGCGAGCGGCACTCGGACATCTACTCGCGTTTGCTGATGGACCGCATCGTGTTCCTCGGCACGGAGATCAACGACTACGTCGCCAACGCCGTGATCGCGCAGTTGCTGTTTCTGGAGAGCGAGGATCCGACCAAGGAAATCTCGATCTACTTGAACAGCCCGGGCGGTCTGGTCAACGCCGGCCTCGCGATCTACGACACGATGCAGTACGTGCAGTGCCCGATCGCGACGATTTGCCTCGGTCAAGCGTCCTCGATGGCAGCGGTGCTGCTCTCAGCCGGCACCAAGGGCCGCCGCGTCATCCTGCCGCACGGCCGCGTGATGCTGCACCAGCCGCTCGGCGGGTTCTCCGGTCAGGCGTCGGACATCGACATCCAGGCGCGGGAGATGCTCTACACCAAGAACATCCTGAACGAGATCGTCGCGCGTCACACCGGTCAGCCGCTGGAGAAGATTCGTGTCGATACCGATCGCGATTTCTATCTGGGTGCGGAAGAGGCCAAAGCGTACGGCGTGGTCGACAACGTGCTGGTGCGCAAGGGCAAGGCCTGAACTGCTTTGGCGCGCGCGCGGTGTTTGAACCCTGCGCGCGATCGCCGCATCCAAGTGTACGCGTCTTTGACGCGCCCCGCTGACGGTGTGTAGAGTGTGAGCGACAAGGCGACTGGCCATCCAGTCCGGAGCGAGAGAGATGACCGAACGCCGACGCGACGCCAGCAACCTGTCTTGTTCCTTCTGCGGCAAGTCCCAGAAAGAAGTGAAGAAGTTGATCGCCGGCCCGACGGTCTACATCTGCGACGAATGCATTGCCTTGTGCAACGACATCATCGCGGAAGAAGTCGAGCGCGACGACAAGCTGCCCAATCTGGCCTCCATTCCCAAGCCGCGCGATCTGCGCAAGATCTTGGATGAGTTCGTCATCGGCCAGGATCACGCCAAGAAGGTGCTCTCCGTGGCGGTGTACAACCACTACAAGCGCATCGACTTCAAGGGCGGCAAGCACCAGGACGTGGAGCTGCAGAAGTCCAACGTGCTGCTGCTGGGCCCGACCGGCTCGGGCAAGACGCTGCTCGCGCAGACGCTGGCGCGCGTGCTCAAGGTGCCGTTCACGATCGTCGACGCGACAACGCTCACGGAAGCTGGCTACGTCGGCGAGGACGTGGAGAACATCATCGTGCGGCTGCTGGAAGCGGCGGATCACGACGTCGACGCGGCGATGCGCGGCATCGTGTACATCGACGAAGTCGACAAGATCACGCGCAAATCCGAAAACGTGTCGATCACGCGCGACGTCTCAGGCGAAGGCGTGCAGCAGGCGCTGCTGAAAATCCTGGAAGGCACGATCGCCAATGTTCCGCCCAAGGGTGGCCGCAAGCACCCGCAGCAGGAATTCATTCCGGTCGACACGAGCAACATTCTGTTCATCTGCGGCGGCGCGTTCTCGGGCCTCGACAAGGTGGTGGAGCGGCGCGTCGGCCAGAAGGCGATCGGCTTTGGCCGCACCGCTTCCAACGATCCGAACAAGGACGGCTCCGAGGTCCCGGTCATCGGCACGGAGAAAGCGCCGAAGCGGACGCTGCTCGAGCAAGTGCAGCCTGAGGACCTCATCAAGTACGGTCTGATTCCGGAGTTCATCGGCCGCCTGCCGGTGGTCGTGGCGCTGCATGAACTGGACGAAGCGGCGCTGGTGACGGTGCTGACCGAGCCGAAAAACGCCCTGATCAAGCAGTTCAAGCGGCTGTTTGAGATGGACGGCGTGGAGCTGAAGTTCACGGAATCGGCGATCCGCGCCTGCGCCCGCAAAGCGCTGGAACGCAAGACCGGCGCCCGCGGCCTGCGCGCGATCCTGGAAGAGTCGATGCTGGAAGTGATGTATGACCTGCCGGGCGACAAGTCCGTGCGGGAAGTGCTGATCGACGAGGACACGATCCTCCACGGCAAGGTTCCGCTGCTGGCCATTGAGCACACGGACGCGGCGTAAGCGCCCAGCGCCATGCCTGACGACCTCCGCATCACCCCCAACCTGACGATTCCCGGCGACGCGCTGTCGTGGACGGCTGTGCGTTCGTCCGGCCCCGGCGGGCAGAACGTCAACAAAGTCTCGACCGCCGTTGAACTGCGCCTCGACCTCAAGCTCGTGGAGCTGCCGTGGGGCGTGCTCGGTCGCCTGCGCGCGCTGGCCGGCAAGCGGATTGACCAGGAAGGCGTGCTGCTCATCGTCAGCCAGACCACGCGCAGTCAGGATCGCAACCTCGCGGACGCGCGCGACCGGCTGGCGGCCATCATTCGGGAGGCCGTGCCGCCGCCCATTTTGCGGCGACCGACCAAGCCGACAAAAGGCTCCAAGGAGCGGCGCCTCGCTGGCAAGATCCAAACTGGCGAGACCAAGCGCCTGCGCCAGCGCCCGCGCGACGACGCCTGATGGTTGCAGCGCGATGCCCATAACGGCATGCTGCATTCCGCCACGCGACCCGCGCAGCAGGAACCCATCGCCATGATGCTCGCGACCCTACTCGTCCTCGCCATCGCCCTCATCATCGGCATCTTCATCGCCGGCACGGTGCTTTCCGTCATCAGCCAGCTGATCATCGGCCTGCTCATCGGCGGCCTTGCGCGGTTCATCCTGCCGGGCGTTCACCCCATGGGCTGGTTCGCGACCGCGCTTTGCGGCATCGTCGGCTCGCTGCTTGGCGGCATGCTGGCGCATCACGTGTTTCACACCCAGGGCTGGCGGGAGTCGGCATTGAACGTGCTGTGCGCGATGGGCGTCATTTGGCTGCTCAGCCGCGCGTAAGGGAGGAATCTGCCATGGTTGTCCAATCCAAAGTCGCGCTTGACGCGCGCGCCGGCGCCGAGTCTGCGGACGCCATTCCTGCCGATGCCGAATTGCAGTTGCGCCACACAACGCAACTGACGGCGGCGCAGGCCAACGCGTGGGCGGCAAAACGGCCAACGGAAGGCCGCTTGACCGCGGTTGTCGACTTGCCGGAGGCCTCGCGGCTGAACGTGCCGGCTTGGCTCGCGGCGCTGAAGCCGGACGTTGTGGAGCTGCGCACGCCCGCATGGACGGAAGCGGGCATGGCGGCGATCGGCTGGCCGGAGGGCCTTGGCGTGCTGCAGCGCGTGCTCAAGGCGCTGACCGTGGCCGGGACGACGACGCGCCTGGCGCTGCACGTCTCAGCACCGACCTTGGCGGAGCTGACCGTGGAGGCACTGGACCAGCTGGCGCAGGAGACGGGCGAGGACGTGCTGACGCTCGTGCTGCGGCCGGTGCTCGGCGCCCATGCGCCGCGGTTGGACAGGCTGGCGCAGGCGATCGTCGCGCTGTGGCAGACCGGACATACGGTGACGGTGACGCGGCTGCTGCCGGCGTGCGCGATTCCAGAAGGCGTGGACGGCGAGGCGACCTACGGCAGCGAACGCAACGCGGCGCGCCAGACCTACACGGCGGAGTGCGCGGGATGTTCCGCGCGTGAATCCGGCCGGTGCGACGGTATGGCTGCGGATTTGCTGCAAGCGACGCAGGCGGCGGGCGTGGTGTGGACGGGCTGGGAGACGCTGGCGAAGGAACGCGCGCCGGTCGTCATCGTCGCGGAACCCAATGAGACGCTGGAGGAAATGGCCGTCCGCTTGGGCCTGCGCCGGGTCTGGCGCGCCGAGCTGCCGTTGGCCGAAGCCGAAGTGCTGGGCGCGCATCCGCCGCCGGGGCTGATTGTCCTGCCGGGCGCGCAGATCACCCTGGATCCGGAGACGACGCTGGCGTTTGACGCGCCCGGCGCGACGATGCAGATCCTCTATTTGGCGCGCGATCGCGCCGATGCCGAAGCCGCGCGCGCGGCAGACATGGCGGCGGCGACGCGGGATCCCGAGCAACTGGTGACTGCGCACCGCGAGCTGGGCCAGCTGCTGGGCTACCCCGAGTGCTGCGTGACGGCCTTCCTCGCCGCCCAGACTGCGCGGACTGCGGCCGATGCCGCGGACGTGACGGAGCACGCCTTCGCGGTGCTGCAGGCCGGTCGCGGCAGTCAGCAGTTCGATCGGCGGCTGAATTTTGGCTCGCCAATTGACGACGCCTGTTTTGTCCGCCACGTGCCGTGTTCGTTTGACTGCGCGGCCTCGCTGGCGCAAGTCGCTGAGCTGGAAGCGGAGATGACGCGCATCGCGCCGGAGCGGCTGGCAACCAAGCTGGCGCTGCGGGTAGATGCGGCCCTGATCTTCGCCGACAGCGCGCATCTTCCGCTGCGCGGTGAGTGGCAGGCCGACGGCAGCTTGCTGCATCCGGTCGTCGCCGCCGAGTGGGACAGCAACACGCCGCGCGGCCGCATCGCCCAGCGCGCGTATGACGCGCTTGCTGGACAGTTGGCCCAGGCCACCGCGCTTGCGCCCAGCCACGGCTTTGACGGCCCGGGCGGCGTGATCGCGACGCTGGCCGACGGGACACAGGTCCAGCTGACATTGGGCGATCTGGGTGCCAGCAGCGCGTTTCCGCGCCTTGTGGTTTTTGCCGCCGTGTAGCGCGCGCGGCCTTACGCCAACGCTTCAGCGACCTTGGCAAAGAACGCCGCCGCAACGGTCGCGACGTTTTCCGGCGCCTTGCCGCCCGCTTGGGCAAAGTCGGGCCGACCGCCACCGCGGCCGCCAAGCAGGGGCGCCAGCGCCGCCACGGTCTGCCCGGCCGGCAGCTTCCCGGTCAAATCGGCCGTCACCGCCACTAGCAGCAGCGCCTTGCCGTCGCCCAGCGTCGACAGCAGGCAAACCACGCCGGAGCCCAACTGGTCGCGCGCCTGATCCGCGAGCGCACGCAAGCCCGCGCCCTCGGCGCCATCGACAACGCGGAACACCGCGGTGTGCGTGCCGAACTTCTGCTCCTGGTTCTGCCCGCCGGTCGTCTGCCCGGAAAGCGCCTTGTGCTTCCACTTCTCGGCCTCGTCCCGCGCGCTCTTGACCTGTTCTGACAGCTTCTCAATCCGCTCCGGCAGCTGCTCCGCCGTCGTGTTCAGCCGGCGCGAGACTTGCTCCAGCGCGCCCAGGCCGTCCTGCACGTACTGCAGCGCCGCCTCACGGCACACGCCTTCCACGCGCCGCACGCCCGCGGACACCGCCGCCTCGCTGACGATCTTGATCAGGCCGATGTCGCCCGTCCGCGCCACGTGCGTGCCGCCGCACAGCTCCACCGAGTCGGCCAGCTTCATGACCCGCACGACTTCGCCGTACTTGTCGCCAAAGAACGCCAGCGCCCCGCGTGCGACCGCATCGTCCATGCTCGTCTGCGCCACGTCGGCTGCTTCATTGCGGAACACGCGCGCGTTGGCGTGCGCCTCGACCGCGCGGATCTCCTCGTCCGTCAGCGCCGCGTAGTGGCTGAAGTCAAACCGCAGCCGCCCCGCCTGCACCAGCGAACCACGCTGCTTCACGTGATTGCCGAGCACATCCCGCAGCGCCTTGTGCAGCAGGTGCGTCGCCGAGTGGTGCGCCCGCACGCTCGCGCGCCGCTCGCTGTCGACCTCCGCCTGCACCGTTTCGCCCGGCCAGAGCGTGCCCACTTCCACGAGGATCTTGTGCAGGAACAGGCCCGTCGCCGTCTTCTGCGTGTCCAGCACGGCCGCGCGTCCACCTTCACTCCAGCGCAGCCGACCGTGATCGCCCACCTGACCGCCGCCTTCGCCGTAGAATGGCGTCTGGTCGAGGATCAGCCACGCTTCCGTTCCCATCGGCGCATCTTCCAGCTTGGCTTCGTCGCCGAGGATCGCCAGCACCTTGGCCGACACGCTCTCCGCGTCGTAGCCGACGAACTTCGTCACGTAGCCCGCGTCCGCCACCAGCTTCGCCGCCGCCTGCCAGTCCGCCGCACCCTTCTTCCACGAGGCCTTGCCGCGCGCGCGCTGCGCCTGCATCGCCGCCTCGAATTCGGCGATATCGACCGTATAGCCGCGCTCCGCCGCGATCAGCGCCGTCAAGTCCGTCGGGAAGCCGTGCGTGTCGTGCAGCAGGAACACAACGGCGCCCGGCAGCACTTTGGCGCCACCCGTCGCGTCGATCCGCGCCATCTCCGCCTCCATCAGGCGCAAACCGGACTCCAGCGTCTGGCCAAACCGCTCCTCTTCCGTCCGCGTCACGCGCTCGATGATCGGCCGCGCCGTCGCCAGCTCCGGGAAGACGTCGCCCAGCATGTCCGCCACCTGGCTCGTCACTTCATGGAAGAACAGCTGCGTCATGCCCAACTTGCGGCCAAAGCGGATCGCCCGGCGCATGATGCGGCGCAGCACGTAGCCGCGGCCTTCGCTGTCGGGATAGATGCCCTCGGCGATGAGGAACGCGGTCGCGCGCGCGTGGTCGGCGATGACGCGAAACGCCGCGTCGCGCTCGATGTCCGGCGTGTGGCTGATGACGTTTTCCGGGTCAAACAGGCCGCCGTACTTCACGTCAGAGAGCCGCTCCGTCGTGGCGATGAGGCCGAGGAACAGATCCGTGTCGTAGTTGCTCTGGGCGCCCTGCGTGACCGA
Organism: uncultured Myxococcales bacterium; assembly: GCA_903842345.1. GTDB lineage: Bacteria > Myxococcota_A > UBA9042 > UBA9042 > UBA9042 > CAIYBN01. The sequence goes on along the minus strand of CAIMLR010000002.1, from coordinate 309,512 downwards.
CGCCACGCGCTCCAGACCCATGCCCGTGTCGACGCTGGGCGCCGGCAGCGGCGTCAGCTTGCCGTCCTGGCGATCGTACTGCATGAACACGCAGTTCCAGATCTCAATGTAGCGGCCGTCGTCTTTGGCCAGCGTGCATTCCGGCCCCTGGCTCGGGTCCAGATCCCAGTAGATCTCCGTGCACGGCCCACACGGCCCGGTATCGCCCATCGCCCAGAAGTTGTCTTTTTCACCCAGCGGCACGATGCGATCCGCCGGCAGTCCGGCGATCTTCAACCACAAATCGCGCGCTTCCACGTCGGCTGGAACCTGCGCGTTGCCGGCAAAGTAGGTCGTGACCAAGCGGCTCTTGTCCAGCTTGAGCACTTCCGTCAGGAACTGCCACGCGTACGTGATCGCGCCTTCCTTGAAGTAATCGCCAAACGAGAAATTGCCGAGCATCTCAAACAGCGTGTGGTGCCGCCGCGTCCGTCCGACGTTCTCCAGATCGTTGTGCTTGCCGCTGACGCGCAGGCATTTCTGCGTAGAAGTCGCGGTCTTGTACGGCGCCTGTCGCGCGCCGGTAAAGTAGTCCTTGAACTGGACCATGCCGGCGTTGATGAACAGCAGCGTCGGGTCAGCCGGCGGCAACAGCGAATGCGAGGCAACGACGGCGTGACCGTGTTGGCCAAAAAAGTCGAGGAATGCCTTGCGAATTTCGGCGACAGAATGCGGCGTCTTGTCCATGGTCTCACTCGTGATGCGGTCCGTGACGGCACCGCGGGGCGAGCGAGGTTAGCGCACCGCCGGCATGCTGACCAGTGTCGCCTGCACCCGCGCGACGGCGTCGGGCAACTTGGCGTTCTGATAGGCCTGCAGCGCGGCCTCGGCAAAAGTGCGATCGTGGCCGAGCAGGAACGCGTGCTCAAACAGCGCGCCGGCCTCCGGCCAGAGCCGCTGCTCCGCCGCCAGCACGCCCAGCGCCTGCAACGCCGGGAGCTCGCCGCGGCGGGCGTGATAGCGCCGCAATGCGTCGAGCGCTTGTGCCAGATTCTGGCGCTCCGGGCCGGTCAGTTTGAGCCCGCGCTGCACCACGAACGTACAGAAGTTGCGATGGGCGTCAGGCCGCACGTTGGGCTGGTGCGCATACGCCCACGCATACAGCGCGCGGGCATCCGCCTCAGGCGCGCGATCGCCGTACAGCGCCAGAACCATGCCGTCCACGCGGCGCTCCCGCTGCACGTCGCCCAGATTCCGGCGCAGGAACGCGTAGGCCTCGTCGCGCCGACCCGCCACGTCCAGCGACTCCGCGTAGCGCTTGATCAGCAGCGCGCGGTGCGGCTCGGCGGCGACGGAGGTGCCCCACAGCGTCAGGGAATCGCGCCACAGCGGCTGTTGCATCAGACTCAGCACCAGCAAAGTTCCCGACAGCGCGACGAACGCGCCCTGGATCGACCGCTTGCGCAGGTGCGGCTCCAGCGCGGTGGCAACCAGCGCGGCGAGACAAGCCAGCGGCACGTAGGCGTAGGTGTCGCACGTAAAGCGGTTGATCGGCAGCAGCATGGAAACCGGCGCGTAGGTAATCACGGCGAGACCGAGCCACCAGCGCAGGCGGCGATCGGCGGCGCGCAGCACGGCGACAGCCACCGCCCCCAGGAGCAGCAGCGCTGCCAGACCGCGGAGAAACGGCGGATCGGCGAGCGCGAGGTCCGTCGTGCGAAAATACTGCGGCAGCAGGCCGTGCGGCCAGAGCGCGTGGCGGAGTTGCAGGTCCAGCGCCTGGAGGACGGCGGCGAGACGCTCCATCGCCCCGGCCGGGGAATCGTCCACCGTCGTGTAGCCATCCTGGGAAGCGTGGCGCGACAGCAGCAGCCCCGCTCCCAGCACCACCGCGGCGAGGAGGCTGAGCAGCACACCGGAGAGAGCGAGCCCCGGACGACGCAGACCGGGCTTGCCGTCCAGCGCCACGACCGTCCACAGCAGGCACGCGGGCAGCATAATCGCCGTCGGCTTGGCCAGCATCGCCGCGAGACCGACGAGCAGCAGCCACGGCGGCACCCGCGGGCGCGACACGGCCGCGTGCAGGGTCAGCAGGAAACCCGTCGCGTACAGCAGATCCTTGGTGCCGGTACACCAGGTCACCGGCTCGACGACGAGCGGATGCAGCGCCCAGAGCGCCGTGCCGAGCCACGCAACCGCCTGGGACGACGTGCGCCGCAGCAGCAGGAACAGCAGCGCCGCGTTCAGCGCGTGCAGCAGCAGGTTGAGGCCGTGAAAAGCCGCCGGCGTCACGCCCAGCACCAGCGCGGTCAGCCGATAGAGCGCCATCGTCACGGGAATGGGATAGCCGAGGGCTGGCGTGAGGAAGCCATCGGCAGGCCACGGCACCTGCGGATTCACCAGCGGATTGTCGCGGATGTACTGCGGGTCGTCCCACAGCACAAAGCCGTAGCCGAGCGCACGGGCATAGATCGCCAGCGCGACGACGGCGATCGCCAGCGCTTGCCAAGCACGCGCGCGTGTTGTCGTCACGGACGGACGTCTTCCGCGCGCGGATTCTTGGCGCCCTTGACCGGCTTTTCGGCCTTGACCGGCTTCTCCGCATCCACGCGCTGACGCTTGGGCGCGGGCTTGTCCGGCAGCGGCTCGCACAGCTCCGTCAACGGCTGGTTCGGCGCGACCTTGGCGATCGCCACGTGCCCTTCCGCCAGCGCATCCATCACAATGGCGTGCGCGTCCTGAACCGCATCGCCGCAGATCATGTCCACGCGCAGCGCCGTCCCGATCGCCGCTTGCCACGCGCCGGCCTTCAACTGCTTGCGGGCTTCGCGCAGCCAGATCGACTGCGGATCCGCGTCTTTCTCCGCAAGCTCGCTCCCCTGGCCTTTGAGGCGTTTCTGCCGCAGCGCCAGCCGCGCCGCCGCCCCAGCCGCCTGCGTCTGCGCCGACTGCTCGGCCAGCTGGCACGCCGCCGGATTGGCGCCCGCGCGATCAACCGGCGTGGCATCCGCCTTGCCCTCGCACAGCGCCTGAAGCTGGTTGACGTCCAGCGACGTGAACGCCCGCTCCGCCAGCGGCTGCCAGGTCAGCTTGCCGCCATCCAGGTGCAACGCCTGGGCGCTGCGCTGCCACTGGACGATCTCGCCAAACGCGCCATCAGCAAACCGCGCGCTCGCCACTGCGATCACCGGCATTTGCGGCCAGCCCGTCGCCACAAGCGTGCCCCACGCCGCGCCGTCGTGACCCGATTTCTGCCGATCCGCCGGCAGGCTGGTCGGCTCGTGGCGCGCCTCAGCAAACGCAGCTTCCGCCTTCCGCTCGCCCGGCCACGCGGCCACCACAACCAGCCGCTTGCCCGTCGCCCGGGCGCGATCGCTCTCTGCGCGCTCCACGGCTTGGGTGCACAGGCACACTTCGCCAATCGTCGGCGGCTCGCCGGGCTTCTCCGCCGGCATCGTGATTTCCAGACGCTTGCCCAGCGCGCAATCCGCCGGCAACAGGTCGGCGCAGCTCGTCTGCGGCACCAACGCGCCCGCCGCAGCACCTGAGGCCAGCCGACGCGGCAGCGACGGCACGTGCGGCAGCGCATCCCCCAGCGTCTGGCCTGCGGGCAACGCCAGCGGCGGCTCGCTCGCAGGCGCAGCGGGTGGCGGAGCGACGGGAGCTGCGGGCGCAACAGCGGGCGCTTCCTGCGCTTGAGGTGGCGGCGCCGGCTTGGACCCACAGGCGCCAAGCGCCAACACCGCCGCGATCGCCGCGGCCTTTTGAGCCATTTGTTTCATCGGATTGCTTTCCTCAGTCCCAGTTGCGCACAAGTGCGTGGGTCACGATCGCCGATCGCCGCGGCAGCAACCGCCCCATCGGCACGAGGTCGTCCTCGCCGCCCGCGAGCTTCGCTTCCCGCCGCAGCAGGCCTTCCTCTTCAAAACCCAGGAGCGCGTACATCGCCCGCGCCGCCGTGTTGGTCGCGTGGACCTGCAGCGCCAGCTTCTCCAGCAGCGGATTCTCCTCGGCCCAGCGCATCGTCTGCAGCATCAAGCGCTTGCCCACGCCGCGCCGCCACCACGCGCGCAGGACGCCGATGCTCATGGTGCCGACATGGCGCGTGCGCCACAAATGGCCGCCGACGATGCTGCACAGGCCGATCACGCGGCCGTCGTCGTCCACGGCCAGCACGAGCACGCTGTTGGACTGGTGGTGAAAGCGGCCGATCAGGTCGCGCTCGACGTCGACCTGATCGTCAAAATCTTCCAAGCCTTGCAGCAAGAATTCCGTTTCACCAAAGACTTGCCGCTTGAATGCGCAGAGCGCTTCGGCGTCAGCGAGGCCGGCGGGACGGATGGAGTAGGCGTCGTCTGTCATTGCGCGCATGGTGTGACTTTGGCACGAATCGCGGCAGAGGCAAGAGTCCTGTCCGTCAGGACCGCCTCGTTCAGCGCGCGACGCCGTCCTGATTGAAATTCCCAAGCACCGCCGAATCCGCGACCGCGACGCTCCCGTACGCCGCGCCGAGCGTGTGCAGAAAGCGATCCAGCCGCTGGGCGTTCGCGTCCAGCGCCAGCAACTGCTGACAGGTCGCTGCCGCCAGCCACAGCGGATGACCGCCGCGCGGCCCCGTCGGCGTCGCCACAATCGGCCGCACCGCCAGCAGCTTGGGATCGCGCACGCCCGCCGCCAGCAGCCGCACAACCACGCCGCGCGCGGGCGCAGGGCAATCCACCGGCAGCAGCAGGACCGGTCCGGGCGTCAGCGCCAGCGCCCGTTGCAGGCTGTGAAGCGGCGTTCCATCAGGATCACCGTGGCAAATGCGGAGCGGAGGCGCCGCCGCCAACCGCGCGCTCGGGGGCAGCACCGCGATCGCGCGGGTCAAGCCCACCAACCGCAGGCGCTGCACTTGCCGCTGCCACAGCGGCTGGCCATCCACGGCGATCAACGCCTTGGGACCACCCGCGCGCCGTCCATGCCCCGCCGCGAGCAGCACCGCCGTCACCGCAAACGCGTCGTTCTTGTCGCGCAGCACGAGGTTGTCGTGTTCGTCCGACGGCAAATCCAGCGCGAACGGCGCCAGCGCGAGGCGGTTCTCCGTGCGGCGAAAGCGCTGGCGGGCACGGGCACGGATCGTCAGCGCCGCCTCGCAGCGACCCAGCACGTCGAGGTGCGCCGCCGCCGCCCACTGCGTCAACGCGCGCAAGCCCTCGCGCAGCGGACCATCGGGCTGCCGCAGCCACGCGGCCTCCCACCATTCATGGGCGGCAAAGGCATCCGCCTCCTCCCAGGCCGCGCCGCCCGCCTCGACTAGCAGGGCCAAATCGGTCACAGCGCGCCCTGATCGTCGGCCAGCATTTCCGCAGCGACGCTGATGGCGATCTGTCCCGGCAGCTTGTTCCCCAGCATCTGGCCGTCGCTGAGCCGCAGGCCAATCGGCGCGCGCAACCGCGCCAGCGCCGCATCCGCCACGCCGCGCTGGCGCAGACGCTGCTGGGTCACCGCGATCTTGGACGCTGAACCGATCAGGCCGACGAAACGCAGCGCCTGCTGCGGGTCGCCCGTGGATTCCGGCACGCGCAGCAACGCTTCAGTCAAATCGCGATCGAGCGCGTGATCGTGCGTCATCACCAGCGCGCGCGTCGCCGCCGGCGCGGGCACGACCGGCAGCGGCCGCCCCTGCGCGGTCAGCCGTTGCGCGGCCTGGCTGCCCTGCGCCTGCGCACCCAGCCAGCCCCACGCCGCCAGCAGCCGCAGCGGCTCCGTGCACACAACGTCCACGCCCGGCGGAAACCGCACGCGGTCCGCCCATTCCGGCCGGTGATCGACAACGAGCACCCGCCACGGCAGCGGCTGCAGCACCCGCGCCAGCGCCGCGCCCACGTGGCCCGCGCCAAAGATCAGCACCGTCGTGAGCGGCTGCGGGCGTTCGCGCAACGTCTCGTCGGCAAACTGCGTCGTCAGCGCTTCACCCGCCTGCACCGCCTGGCCGAGCGCGTGGGTCAGCGCGCGCGCATCCGCCGGCGTCACCAGCCGGTAGTGCAGCCACACGACGCCGCCACAGCATTGGCCCAGTTGCGCGCCCAGCGGATAACGGCACAGCCGCGCCGCCTGCCCGCTGGAATCCGCCTCCTCGCGCACTTCCGTCGCCGTCGGCGTCGCGGTCTCCGCGTCATTGCCGCCCGCCGCCGCCGTCTCGCATTGCGCCGCCTCGCGCAGCGCCTCTTCTTCCAGGTGCCCGCCGCCGATCGTCCCCGCCAACAGCCGCCCGCCGCGACACAGCATCCGCGCCCCGGGACCGCGCGGCGTCGAGCCCTGCACCGACCAAATCGTGACAAGCACCGCCGGCGCCGCGCCCTCGGGCAGCCAATCCGCCAGCCGCGTCAACAGCCGCTGGCCTTCCGCGTCCATCGCCAGCGCGCTCATACGCCCGCCATCTGGCACAGCCGCGCATGCACAGGCAGCGCGACGCCCTGACGCGCCGCCTCCGCGACAAACCAGCCGTTGCGCCACGGCCATTCCTTCACCGCCGCGCGGTTCTGCGGAATCGCCGCGGAGTAATCCACAAGGCGCTGGAGCACCGCCGCGCTATCCAGTTCGACGCCCAGCGCCTGCTGCCCCACCGCGAGCAGCTCCGCGTTCAGCGCGGCGATCTCGTCCCGGTGCGCGGTCAGCACCCCGCCGACCGGGCAATCGTGCGCCTGACACAGCAGGCCAAAAATGCAGTTCCACAGCAGCTTCTCCAGCTCCCACGCCGCGAACTGCGGGGCATCCACGACCTCTGCGGGCACGTCCAGCGCCGCCAACTCCGCGACGACCGCCGCAGCGTGCCGGCCAAAAAACGGACTCGGCGGCCCGGGATCAATCGCCGCACCGCGCGCTTGCACGGCAAAAAACAGCAGGCCGCGGGTCGCATCCTGCAGCCCGTTGGCCGCCAGCCACGGCCGCAACATCCCGTTTTGCACAAAGACCAGATCGACGTGGCGATGCGCCGGGATTCGCGCCAGCACCGCCGGCAAGTCGTCATTGCGCGTGCACACAACCAGCGGCGCGCCCGCGGGCGCATCCAGCGCGCGCCAGTCCTCGTGACGGCCCAACACGCGCATCGGCCGCCGCTTCGCCAGCGCGCGGGCCTGCAGCGCCCCGCCAATCCTGCCCGCACCTATCAGCGTCCAACTTGGCATGTGCCCTCCGCGCGCACTCTACGGCGGCGACCGCGGCGCACACAAGTATTGGCACAAAACGCCCTGCTGCGGCATTCTGGCTGTTCGCACCGGAGAATGAAGATGGACGCGTGGCTGCATGTAGAGACTTGGGTGAGCCTTCTGACGCTGGCGGCGATGGAAATCGTGCTCGGCATCGACAACATCGTGTTCCTGACGATCCTCACGAGCCGGCTGCCGGCCAAGCAGCGGCCCAAGGCGCGGCGACTGGGTCTCATCGGTGCGCTGGGGACGCGGCTGATGCTGCTTTTCGCGCTGAACTGGCTGATGGGCCTGACGACGCCGGTGCTGCACGTGATGAGCCGCGGCTTCTCCGGGCGCGATCTGATCCTCGGCGGCGGCGGCGTGTTCCTCATCGGCAAGGCGACGCATGAAATCCACGGTCGGCTGGACGCGGCGGAGAGCGGCGAGGGCCAGACGGGCAAGAAGCCGCCGTCGCTCGTCGTCGTGCTCGTGCAAATTGCCCTGCTGGACGTGGTGTTTTCCCTGGACTCCGTGATTACCGCCGTCGGCATGGCGCCGCACCTGCAGGTGATGGTCGCGGCGATGTTCGTGGCCGTGGGCGTGATGATGGTGTTTGCCGGCGCGGTCAGCGACTTCATCACGCGCCATCCGACCATGAAGATGCTGGCGCTCGCGTTTCTGCTGCTCATCGGCGTGCTGCTCTGCGCCGAGGCGATGGGCCAGCACGTGGACAAGGCGATGATCTACTTTGCCATGGCGTTTTCCTTCGGCGTGGAGCTGCTCAACCTGCGGACCCGCAAGCACAAACCGGTGGCGCTGCACAACGTTCCGGACATGCCGCCCGAGCCCTAGGCGCACCGGTTGGACATTGCCAACGATAGCGCTACGATGCTGCGTTGGGGGTGTGGCATGGCGAAGTTGCGGCGATTGGCGCTGGTTTTTCTGGCAAGTTTCTGTGGCGCTTGGGCGGCTCCGGCGTTGGCGGACACGCTGGTTGGCGGTCTGCCGGTCCAGGGCGTGTTGCGTACCACCGCAGGCGGCGCGGTCGCCGACGGCACCTACACGCTGAAAGTCTCATTGTACGATCAAGCGGTTGGCGGCGCGGTGATCTGGCAGGAGACCTACGGCCCGGTCGCGGTCGTCGGCGGCTTGTTTGCCTTTGAAATCGGCAGCAGTGCCGGCGTCACACCGTTGCCGGCCATCCTGACGACCACCGCCACGCCGCTGTGGTTCGGCATCGCCGTTGGCAGCGACCCGGAATTGCCGCGCACCGCCATCGGCTGGGTGCCGCGCGCCTACTGGGCCAACGTCGCGGGCACGGCGCAGAGCCTCAGCTGCAGCGGCTGCATCAGCGCCGACCACATCGCGACGGGCGCCATCGCTGCGGACAAGGTCAGCTTCCCCTACGCCGGTTCAGCCAGCGCCGGCGGTCCGGCGACGAGCGCGTTGACCGCCACCAAGGCCGACAGCGCCACAACCGCCGCCACCGCGGACAGCGCCGCGTCCGCCACGACCGCCGCCAGCGCCAGCACCGCCGCCAGCGCAGACGTCGCCAAGGACGTGAAATGCACCGCGTGCGTCAGCCTCGCGGCAATGGCCCAGGACGCCGTCAGCGCGTTTCTCCCCATCGGCGGCGGCACGGTCACGGGCAGCCTCACGGTCAACAACACGCTGTTCATCGGCAAGGTGCTGGACTTGACCAACGCGGTCATCTTTGGCGGCGCGTTTGGCCCCGGCGGGCTGACGTGCGACGCGGCGCACAACGGCGTGTTCGGCTGGAACGCCAACCGGTTCACGATCTGCGACGGTTCGACGGCGAAGAAGCTGGCGTTTTGCAGCGAGCAGTGCATGGACGCCAGCAAGGTGACGTGCGGCCAGCCGGTGACCGACATCTGCGGCGACACCAACGCGAAGTGCGGAATCGCCAACGGGACGCTGTGCACGACCGCGGGCCAGCAGTGCAACGGCACGTCGTGCGTGGCGGTGCAGGGAACGTCGTGCTTGGCGATCCTGCAAGCGGGCGGCAGCCCTGCGTCGGGACTCTACACGCTGGATCCCGACGGCGCGGGACCGGTCGCGCCGTTCTCCGCGTACTGCGACATGTTCAATGACGGCGGCGGATGGACCCAGGTGCTCAAGATTGACGGTAGTCAGATGACGTTCGGCTACGATTCCGCATATTGGGGCAACGGGACGACCCTGAACCCGGCCAACGCTGCCGGACTCGATACCACGGAGCACAAATCGGCGGCCTATGCGAGCATGCCCTTCTCGACGATGCGCATCGGCATGACCTTCAGCAGCACCACCAATTGGCGTGTGATGCAAGGGGGCGGCTCCTCCTTGCTGTCGGTCATCGGCAACGACGTGTACCGTGCGACCTACTACGGCCAAGCCTACTGGAAAGGGCTGATTTACAACGGTTCCCTGCTCACTTACTGCAACCGCGAGGGCCTCAACGTCCGGCCTGTCACCCAGAGCTACGTCGACGCCTACACTACCGACCTCCGCGTCCGCATCGGCATCCTCACCAACAACGAGGACAACTGCGCCACGCCCGACGCAGCCATCGGCATCGGCTTGGCAGCGGCGAGCGTGTGCGGCGGCAGCCCACCTGGTCCTGGGGCTGCTGGCATCACGAATCCCAACACGAGCGCTGGCAACATCGCCTACTGCGGAGCGACACCTCAGGAGCAGAATACCAAGAGCTGGGCCTACGTCTTCATCCGCTAACCCCGCCTCCGCTTGCCCTCCATCGCGCGATGGCCTAGATTCGCGACCGGCAACCGCTTTGAGGTTTGATGGCCACGCCGTTCGCGTCCCCGCGCAAAGATCACGACGAGCTGCCCGCTTCTTCGCTGGTCGACAATTCCTACCGCATCGTGCGCCTGATTGGCCGCGGCGGCATGGGCGCGGTGTATGAAGCGGAGGACATTCGCCTCGGCCGACCGGTGGCGCTCAAGGTCCTGCGTTCAGACCTCGCGACGCAGCTGCAGGCGGACGAGCGGTTTGTCCAGGAAGCCAAGATCCTCGCGCGCATCCGCTCGCCGTTCATGGCGACGGTCTACGCCATTGGCGCGACGGAACAGGGCCGGACGTACATCGCGATGGAGTACATCGACGGCGAGTCGCTGGGCGATTTGCTGGACCGCGAGCGGTGGCTGCCGGTCAACCGGATGGTGCGCATTGGCCAGCGGGTGTGCGAGGCGCTGATTGAGGCCCACAAAGCCGGCATCATCCACCGCGATCTGAAGCCGGACAACATCCTGCTGACCAAGATCGGCTCGGTGGACGACTACGTGAAAGTGGTGGACCTGGGCCTCGCCAAGCACATGGCGCCGGGGACGAAGGCGGGCGCGGCGGCGCGGCTGACGCAGGCGCGACTCGTCGTGGGCACGCCCGCGTACATGAGCCCGGAGCAGGCGGCGGGTCATGACGTCGGGCCGTCGAGCGACCTCTACTCGCTGGGCGTGATTTGCTACGAGATGCTGTGCGGCTTCCTGCCGGTGGACGGCGAGACGCCGCAGGATTTCCTGCGCGCCCACCAGCTTCAGCCGCCGGTGCCGCTCGCCAAGCGCCGCACGGACCTCACGTTCCCGCCGCAGTTGGATGCGTTTTTTAACCGCGTGCTGGCCAAGTCCGTGACGGATCGGCCGGTCGACGCGCGGGCGTTCGCGGAAGAACTGGAGAAGCTGGAAGCGTCGCTGAACCTGCCCCGGCAGAGCCGGACGGTCGTTGTCGCGGACACGCAGCCGCGCATGGAGACGATGAAGCGCGACGGCGCGGATCAGCAGCTGCGGCCGGACGAACGGCCGCGGATGGGGAATGCGACCGCGCAACAGCGGCCGCAGCGGCCGCCTGAGTCACCGCGCGAGCGGCGTCCGTCGGGACCGACGCTGGACATGCTGGACGACCGGCTGGACCGCGCCAAGGACCGCGTGCGGCTGGAGATGGTCGGCCTGGTGTCCCGCTCGCGCGCGGCGCTGTACGACGCGATGGACGGTTTCGCGACGCACTTGGGCAACCGCGCGGACGCGCCGGTGGTCGTGCGCATGCGCGTGGCGCCGCCCGATGGTCGCCTGCCGATCGCCTGCTTCTTTGACGAAATTCGCAGCCGCGCCGGCCTGTTTGAGGACGACTCGGCGTCGATGGCGCGCCGCAAGCTGCTGGCTTGGGTGCAAGGGCTGATGCCCGATCGCCCGGACCGCGCCAGCCAAGTCGCGCACCTCGTCGGTCTGTACCTGCGCGTGGAATTCCCGGATTCGCCGCACCTTTCCCACGCCCGCGCGGTGCCAGAAGTGGCGCGGCAGGCGGCGTGTGGCGCGCTTGTGGATGCGCTGCGGGCGATCGCCGGGCGCAACGTGCTGGTGCTGCTGCTGGACCGCGCGGAGCACCTGACGGAGACGGAGACGGCATTCCTGCGGCGGCTGATTCGCCAGCTCGGCGCGACGCCGATGATGGTTGTCGCTGCGTGGGTGGCCAAGACGGACGACGTGCCCGCGGCGCTGACCGGCACGCTGGCGCAAGGCGCAGTGGCGGCGATTCCGTCGCGCGAGCTGCCGCCCTTGGACGTGGACGCGTTGGAGCCCGAGACGCGGCGCGCGCTGGCGGCGGCCATCCAGCTGGGCGCACCGCTGTGGCCGGACATGCTGGAGGCGGCGACGGGCGCGAGCGTGGGCGTGCATCTGGACCGGCTGGTGCGGGCGGGCGCGCTGCGGCAGGCGCCGACGAGCCGACTCTCCAACCAATCCGAATACCTGCTGGCGGAGACGCCGGATTCCGTCTCCCTGCCAGGCCTGAAACCTGTGAGCCTGCGCCATGCGCTGACCTGGATGCAGAACCACGCGGAAATTCGCGCGGAGCCGTGGGCGGCGCGGTTGGCGACGCTGGAGGCAGCGGCGGGCGAGGCGCTGCAGGCGGCGCGACACAGCCGGGAGGCGGCGGACCTGATGCGCGCGCTGGGGGCCTTGCCAGAAGCGATCGTCACGTACGAAGCATCGCGGCAGCAGTGCCGGGCGCTGCACCAATCGCCGGACGCCGGGCCGGCTGAACGCACGGCGGCGGCCTACACGCTGGCGACGACCGCGCTTGGCCTCGCGCGCGCGCTGGGCGAACGCGGGGAATGCCAGGCGGCGAGTGATCGGGCGCGGGAGTCGATTGAGATCCTGCGGGCGATGCCTGGGCTGGGTGAAGACGATTGGTATGCCCACGGCGTGCCGCTGCTGGACGTCTGGGCAGAGGCGGAAGCGCATTGTGGCCGCGCGCAGTCGACCCTTGCGCCGCTGGAGGCACAGGTCACGGCGCTGACGCGGTCGGCGACCAAGCTCGCACCGATGCAGTTGGCGCACACGCAGCTCGCGCTCGGTCGGTCGCTGAAGGTGAGCGCGGTGAACGCGGACAAGGTGGTGCTGCAGAAGGCGGTGGGCGTGTGGTCCGAGGCGCTGGAGTCGGTTGCGGCGCTGCACGAGCCGGTGATGGCCGCTGAACTGGCGATGGAATTGGCCGACACGTGGCGGACGCTGGGCGACGGCGACAAGTCCGTGATTCACGCGCGGCGGGCGCTGGCGGCGGCGCGCGATGCCCGCAACCTGATCCTGGAAGTGGAAGCGCTGCGGGCGTTGGCGCTGGCGCTGCGCGACATTGGCGAGCTGGACGACGCAGAAGCGCAGTTGGGCGAAGCGCTGAACGCGCTGGGACGCGTGGATCGGCAGCGGCTGGCGGCGGAAGTGCTGGTGCTGTTGGCGGCGGTGCTGCAGGCGCGCGGTGCGATGGACGAAGCGGATGCGGCGCTGGCCAAGGCGTGCCGGGCTTTTGCCGCGCTGCCGGATCTGGCGGGGCTGTCCGATGCGCTGCGCCAACGCGGCGACATCCAGATGGCGCACGGCATCTACACCCGCGCCAAGGCGTTCGCTGAAGAAGCAGCGCGGCAGGCTGTGCTGGCCGCCCACGACAACCTCCGGCTGAAAGCGCTGCTGCTGACGGCGCGCGCGGCGGCGGCGGCGGGCGAACCGAGCACGGCGCATACGGCGATGGAAGAGGCTTTCCAGCTGGTGCCGGGCGACGTGCCGACGCAGGAACGCGCGGAATGCATGGTCGTGCTGGCGGACCTGATTGAAGCGGGCGTGCTGACGTCCGATCGCCAGCCGCAGTCCCTGCTGCAGGAAGCCGAGGCGCTGTACCGGGAGATCTCCGTGATCACGGAAGCGCAGCGTCTGGCGCGGCGGCTGCGGGCGATGAACGGCTACGCGAGCGGCGCCAACAGCGGCGCGGCGGTCGTCAAGCCGTAGCGCAATTCCCGCTGCTGTGTTACCCAAGCACCCATGACTCAGGCCACGCTACCGCCGCGTCCGGCCACGCCTGCGGCGCGGAAGCCCCGCCGACGCGCCAATGTCCCGCTGGGGTCGGCGCTCCTGGCGACCCTGCTCGCGGCCGGCAGCCTGCTGGGCCATCACACCGGGCAATGGACGCTGCCAGGCCTGGACGAGGCTGAGCTGGCGACGGTCGACGCGCGCTTCACGGTGCGCGGGCCGCGGCCGCCAGTGGACGATCAGATCGCGATCGTCGGCTTTGACGACCGGCTGCGACAGACCTCTCCCGACGTCTTTCAGCGGCGCGCGGGCTGGGCGACGTTCCTGCGCGCACTGGCGACCTATCAGCCGCGCGCGGTGGGCCTTGACGCGTTCTTCACGTCGCCGGAAATGCCGCTGCCGGCCGCCGTCACCCAAGCCGTCGCGCAGGCGGTGACGGGCCTGACCGCCGACGAAGTGAGCCGATCGCCCACCGTCGCGCAGGCCCAGCGGGCGCTGTTGCTGGTCCAGGATGCCGTGCACGGCGACGATGCGCTGGCCGCCGCGCTGCGCAGCTCCCACAACGTACTGCTGCCGCTGCTGTTTTTCCTCGATCGCGGCGAGCGCGAGCCCCCGCCGGCGGGCAGTCCCGAGCCGCCGGGCTTGAAAGGCGCGCGGCTGACTGAAGGCGTGGTGACCGATGCGCCGGTGGGCCAGCGACCGCCGCGCGCGGAAGCGGGGGTCTACGGTTCGCTGCCGATGCTGGCGGATGCGGCAGCGGGCGCAGGCGCGGTGAACGTGCTGCGCGACGCAGACGGCAAGGTGCGGCGGGTGCTGACGGTCATCGACCACGGCGGGCGGTACTACCAGCCGCTGGGCCTCTCGCTCGCGCAGCGCGCGGGACCGGATCTGGCGACGAGCTACGTGACGGGCGACGCGACCGTGCAGTTGGGCGGTCACGCGCTCCCCGTCGATCGCAACGGCACGGCGACGCTGAACTTTCTGGCGCCGGACGGCGGCTTTCACACCTACTCGGCGGCGGACGTGCTGGCCGGGACGCTTTCGCCACAGACGCTGAAGGACAAGCTGGTGCTTGTGGGCTACACGGATGCCGCGCGCGACCGCGTTTCCACGCCGTTTGGCACCGACGTGCCGGGCGTCCAGATCCACGCGACGCTGGCGCACAACGCCCTGCACGATGAGCTGCTGCGGCGGGCGCCCGGCTGGTCGAGCGCGCTGGCGCTGCTGGTGATGGGACTGCTGTTGACGGCGGGGCAAATCCAGCGCGTGCGGCAGCGCCGCGCGTGGCTGACGGGGCTGCTGGCGGTGGCGCTCGGCGCGGGCTGGCTGGCCTTGAGCCAAGCGCTCTTCGCCGATCGCTGGCTCGTCGATGTGGTGGGGCCGCTGGGCGGCATTGTGGCGATCGCGCTGGCGGCGACCACGACGGCGCTGGCGACGGAAGGCCGCGAGAAGGCCCAGCTGCGCGCGACGTTTTCGCAGTACGTGTCCGGCAATCTGGTGGAGAAGCTGCTGGATGACCCAAGCCGCGTGCGCCTCGGCGGTGAGCGGCGCGAACTCAGCGTGCTGTTCAGCGACGTCCGCGGCTTCTCCAGCTTCTCAGAAAAGATGGAGCCCGAGGCGCTCTCCGCGTTCCTCAATGAATACCTGACGCCGATGACCGGCATCGTGCTCGCCCAAGGCGGCATGTTGGACAAGTACATCGGCGACGCGGTGATGGCGGTCTACGGCGCGCCGCTGGAGCAACCGGACCACGCGGCGGCGGCGTGTCGCTCCGCGCTGGCGATGCAGCAAGCGCTCACGGCGCTCAACGAGACATGGCGGCCGCGGAACTTGCCGGAGCTGCGCATCGGCGTCGGCATCAATACCGGCATGATGTCCGTGGGCAACATGGGCTCAGAAATGCGCTTTGACTACACGGTGATGGGCGATGCCGTGAACCTCGCGTCGCGGCTGGAGGCGCTGACCAAGGAGCTGCGCTGCGGCATCCTGTGCGGGCCAACGGTGCCGCTGCGGGCCGGGCCGACTTTCGTGTTCCGCGAAGTGGATGCGGTGCGCGTCAAGGGTCGCGGCGGCGCGCTGGCGGTGCATGAGCTGTGCGGGACGGCGGCGGATTGCCCGCTGACCGCGGCGGCGCTTGGCCAGTATGCGACGGCGCTGGCGGCTTATCGGCAGATGCGCTGGGAAACGGCGCGCGCGGCGATCGCCGACTTTCTCGCGGCGTATCCGGGCGATGGGCCGGCGCAGCGTCTGGCCGGAATGATTGAAGTGCTCGCTGCGGACCCGCCACCGGCGG
Organism: uncultured Myxococcales bacterium; assembly: GCA_903842345.1. Classification (GTDB taxonomy): domain Bacteria; phylum Myxococcota_A; class UBA9042; order UBA9042; family UBA9042; genus CAIYBN01. The sequence goes on along the minus strand of CAIMLR010000002.1, from coordinate 293,760 downwards.
GCTGGGATGGAGTCTATGATCAGCACAGCAAATAGCCGCGGATTCTGGATCGGCCTCGGCCTCACGGCGATCCTCGCATGCGGCAAGGCGGAAAAGCCCGCGAGCGATTCGGCGGCGGCACCGGCGGCGGCGACCGCGCCCGCTGGAACGGTCGAATCCGTGGAAGGTCGCGTGACTGCGCAGCGCACGGGCGCGGGGGTGATCGCCCGGGCGCTCAGTGCGCGCGACAGCGTGTGGGCGGACGACACGGTTGTGACGGCGGATCAGGCGGCGGTGTCGATCCGGCTGCTGCACAACAACGCGCTGTGGATGCTGCAGGGCGGGCAATCGCGGCGCGTGGATACGGCGGCGGCGTGGCGCGCGCCCAAACAGGCGGCGGAGGCGACGCTGGGCGACCGGCAGGCGGAACCAACGACGGCATCGGCGGGTCGGCACAGCGAACAGGAGGCGGCCCAGACGGGCGAGGCGGCGACGCGCCCGGCAGCGCCAGCGGCGGCACCGGCGGGGACCCAGACGGGCGCGCGGGACGCGGCAAAGCGCGCGCTTGCGGAGGAGCGGAAGCGCCAGGTCGCCGAGGCCGTCAAGAAGCAGGGCGTGCTCGGGATCATCGGCACCAAGGACGACAAGAACGCCAACTTGCAGGACGCGCTCGGCGACACCAAGGCGATCGACGACGAGGCGTTCGGCGGCGTCAACGGCATCGGAGTCAGCGGATCGGGCAGCGGCGGCGGGAGGATCGGCGAAATGGCGGAGTCCGCACTGCATCGCACGGCGCCGCGCGACACCGCCAAGGCCACCGGCGGCCTGGGCCGCATCGGGACCGTCGGCAAAGGCGGCGGCTTTGGCGAATCTCCGCCGCCACCACCGCCACCGCCGGCACCGGAACTCACGGCCGGGCTCGTCACGTTGCAGGCTGAAGTGCGCAAGGGCGAAGCGAGTCCGGCAAACGTGGACCGCTTCACCGCGCTCGTGCGTCCGCGCATCCGTCAGGCCTACGAGCGGGCGCTGCGGGCCAATCCGCGGCTCAAGGGCAACGTCGTGGTTCAGGTGCGCTTCGCCGACGGCCACGTGCTGGAGGTGACGCTGCTCGCCAAGGACGTCGACCCCGCGCTGGCGGATTGCGTGCTCGCGCCGCTCAAGGCGGCCGAAGCGACGGCGCTTGACGGCATTGACCTCATGATTGTCGTCAGATTGGCGCCCGGAAACTGACGGCACCCGCCGTTCGCGGTATGTTCCCGGCCCTGGAGGATCCATGACCCGGCCTTTTGACAAAGTGTGCATTCTCGTCCTCGACGGCGCAGGCGTGGGCGCACTGCCCGATTGCGCGGCCTTTGGCGATCCGCCGACCGTGAACACGCTGGGCAATTGCGCGCGTGCCGTGGGCGGCTTGACGGTGCCCAACCTGCAGGCGCTCGGGCTTGGCAACTTCACGCCAATGGCGGGTGTGCCTCCGACTGAGACGCCGGGCGGCTTTGTGCTGAAGATGGCGGAGCTGTCCCGCGGCAAGGACACGCCGACGGGCCATTGGGAGATGGTGGGCGTGGAGACCACGGAGCCGTTCGCGGTGTACAATCCGCGCTTTCCTGACGCGATCATCGCTGAGTTCACCGCGAAGACGGGCTATGAAGTCCTGGGCAACGTCGTCGCGAGCGGCACGACCATCCTGGACGAGCTTGGACCGGAGCATCTGCGCACGGGCAAGCCCATCGTCTACACGTCCGCGGACAGCGTCTTCCAAATCGCCGCGCACGAGTCGGTCATCCCGGTCGCTGAGCTGCACCGCATCTGCCTCATCGCCCGCGAACTGCTGGACAAATACCGCGTGGGCCGGGTGATCGCCCGCCCGTTCGTCGGCGCGCCGGGCAAGTGGCAGCGTACCTACAACCGCAAGGATTTCGCGATGCCGCCGCCGCCGGGAACGCTCCTGGACAAGCTGATCGCGGCGGGGATTCCCGTCGTGGGCGTGGGCAAGATCCAGGACATCTTTGCCGAATGCGGCGTGCCGGAATCCATCCATTCGGAGGGCAATACGGACGGCCTGCGCCTGACGTTGGAACGGCTGGCGACGCTGGACCGCGGCCTGATTTTCACCAACCTTGTCGACTTTGACGCGCTCTACGGCCACCGCCGCAATCCGCGCGGCTTTGCCAACGCGCTGGTGGAAGTGGACGCGGCGATTCCGGCGCTGCTGGACGCGCTGGGCGACGATGGCCTGCTGTGCATGACGGCAGACCACGGCAACGATCCGACTTACCAGGCGTCCACCGACCACACGCGCGAGTATGTGCCGTTGCTGCTGGCGTCGCGGCGTTTCGCCACCGGGCGGGACCTTGGTCAGACTGCCAGTTTCGCCGCGCTGGGGCAGACGCTCGCCCACAACTTTGCCGTGCCGGCGCTCGCAATTGGCGCGGACTTCTTCCCACAAATTCACTAGTCGCGCCTTGCGTCCGGGCGGCTGAACGTGCGACGTTCCAGCCGGCTCGCGACTTGCGCGCCTTGCCGACGCATGATCACTCCCTGGCAGCCCATCCTCGTTTCTACCGTCCGCGTCGTTGGTCGGCACCCGCGGTACGCCCGGCTGATCGTCGTGCGTTTTGAGCTGGACCGTCGGCCGCCGACGCGCTGGGTGGAGCTGTTCGCCCGCGTGGACCCGGCGCAGGACGCGGACGCCGCCGAGCTCCGACTGCTGGATGGACTTGTCCAGGTGGATGCCCGCGACGACGCTCTGGATGAGGATCTGGCCGGCGTGCTGATGCACATTGAAGCGACCAACCACTGGTACCACGAAGCGATGCTCGGTTCACCGCTGCCGCTGCCGCCGCAGGACAACGCGACGGACGACGAACGGCTGCGCAATGCCCGCGCGCGCGTGGCGCGGCTGACCCGCGAGTTTGCCCGGCTGCGCCTGACCGAGATGGGTGCGTGGCGCGACGAGAGCGGGGTCCTCCCGGGACCGCCCAACGACCGGGACCTGTGATGGCGACGCCCGGGACACGTGAACAGACTGTGTGCGGCCTGCGCGCCGTGCAGGCAGCGCTCCAGAAGCGGCCCGATCGCGTGCGGCGGCTGTTCTTCAGCGCGGAGCACAGCCGCTCGCTGCAACCGATCCTGCAGGAGCTGGCCAAGCGGCGGGCGATCTTTCGCGAACTGCCAGCCGCGGAACTCGACCGCGTGGCAGGCTCGCGCGCGCATCAGGGGCTCGTCGCCGTGCTGGATGCGCCGGAGGTGCCGGTGCTGGCGCGCGAGGCCGTGGAGCATGCGGCGCGGCAGCCGGGCGTGACGCTGCTCCTGGATGGCGTCGGCAACCCACACAACGTCGGCGCGATTGCCCGGACGGCGGCGTTCCTCGGCGTGCAGGCGCTGTGGCTGACGGCGGAAGGCGCGGAGACCGTGCGCAGTGCTGCAGCGTGCCGGACGGCGGAAGGCGGGCTGGAGTATCTGCCGGTCGCGGCGTGCCACAACGCGCTGGCGGTGGTGCGCGCGTACGTGCAGGCGGGCGGCCACGCGTTGGCGCTGGCGGTGCGCGGTGAGAAGTCCCTGGCGGAGCTTGGGCAGTACCGGGGCAAGCCGGTGCTGTTGGTGCTGGGATCGGAAGAGACGGGCCTCGACCCCGCGGTGGAAGCGGCGTGCTCGCTGCGCCTGCGGATTGCCGGGACCGACGCGGTCGAGTCGCTGAACGTCAGCGTCGCAGCGGGAATCGCCCTCGCCGCGCTGGTCTAAACATGCTGACCTCATCTGGATGCCAGACTTGATCGGGTCAGACCTGTTGCATTTCTGACTGAGACCGCCAGCGTGCACCTCCGGCGGCACGCCGCGGCGCCGGAGGCTGTGACGTTGGAATTCGGTCAGCGTGTCGAGCTAGACCAGTTCCGCGCGGCCGTTGGAAATCTTGTCCATCAGCAGCTGGATCGCGTCCATGATCTGTTCCGGGCGCGGCGGGCAGCCGGGAATGTAGACGTCCACCGGAATGATGTGGTCAATGCCCGGGACGGTCGCGTAGTTGTCGTAGAAGCCGCCCGTCGAGGCGCAGGCGCCAAACGCCACGACCCATTTCGGCTCGGCCATCTGATCGTAGATGCGCTTCAGGATCGGCGCATTCTTGTGGTTGACGGTGCCAACGACCATCAGCAAGTCCGACTGGCGCGGCGTGAAACGCGGCACTTCGCAGCCAAAGCGCGCGAGATCGTGCTGCGCGGCGTTGACGGCCATGTATTCCATGCCGCAGCACGCCGTCACGAACGGATACTGAAAAAGCGAGAACTTGCGGCCCCAGTTGACCAGATCCTCGATCTTGGTCGTGAGGACGTTTTCCGCCATGCCGTGTTCGGCCAACTCGCCCGCGCCAATGCCGAGTTCACTCTGCCGGTACATCAAACCCATGTCACCCTCGTGCAGTCGGACCTTCTGTCCGGCTCGCTCATTTGCCCTGTCGCAGCCTGCGTGTCAACCGTCCAGCACCCAAGCGCCCGGCATCAGCCCGATCAGCACCCGCGGCACCGGCGCAGTGAACTCCATCATCTGCTCCGTGACCGGATGCGGAATGCGGATCAGGCTGCAATGCAGCGCGATCTGATGGGGCGGCACAACGGTTGAATCCGCGTATTTGGCCGGCAGGTCGACGAGCGCATGGAGCGGCACCGACGTCATTTCCGCGCCGTATCGCTTGTCGCCCACGACCGGAAAGCCGATCGCGGACAGGTGGATGCGGATCTGGTGCGTGCGTCCACCGGTCAGGGAAATGTGCAGGCGGGACATCATGCGACCGCGGGCGATCAGTCGCCAGGTCGTGACTGCCGGCTTACCGCCCTGATCGATCGGCATGACCTGATGGCGAATCTGGGCACCTTCGCGCACCGAGCCGATCGGCAGCGTGATGCGGCCGCGCGCGCCCTGGATGTCGCCTTGCGCCACGACGACGAACTCGCGCCGACACAGCTCGCTGCGCCAGTTCCAGCGCATCGCCTTGGCCGCCTCGGGCGTGCGGGTCAGCAGCACAAGGCCGGTCGCCTCGGCGTCCAGCAGGCTGATCGGGTACGTGACGCCGTAGCCCAATTCCGCGAGTGCGCCGGTGACGGAGCGCAGGCGATACGGGCCGGTCGGCACGACGGGGCAGCCGGGCGCCTTGTTCACGGCGATCAGCGCATCGTCGGCGTAGATGACCGTGCAGATGTCCTTGGGGCTGACGCCGAGCTCCACGTGCTTTGTCGTGGCCTTGCGCCCGGGCGCGGCAGGCTTGGCCTTCGCCGGCGCAGCGCGCTTTTTGGCGAGAGCGGGCAGTTTGGGCGACGTGGGGGTAACCATCAGACAAGCTCCTCGATCGGCCGCAGCCGCCGCTGGAAGTGTATCACGCCTTGGCCGGCTTGGGCGGTCACGGGCACCCTTCGTCGGTGAAGCCGTCGCAGTTGTCATCCAGCCCGTTGGCGCAGATTTCAGGCATCGCGGCCGTGGTCTGGTTGCAGACGAGCACGCCGGTCGCACACGCGATGGTGCCGGCGGCGCAGATGCCGTACTTGCCCGTTGTGCACGCGCCGCCACCGCCCGGATTGCCTTCGTCGATGTTGCCGTCGCAGTTGTTGTCCTTGCCGTCGCAAATGTCCGCGCTGGGCTGGACGTTCTGGTTGCAGACCAGGACTCCGGCGGCACAGGCCACCGTGCCGGGGGAACACACGCCGGTCTTGCCGGTGCTGCAATAGCCGCCGCCGCCGGGGTTGCTCTCGTCGATGGCGCCGTTGCAGTTGTTGTCCAAGGCGTCACAGACTTCACTGACGTGGTAGTTGGCGCTGTAGCCCGTGTAGACCGCGTCCGTGCAGGCCTGCCACACGCCGGAGACGCACAGCGATGCGGTCTTGCTCGCGCCCGCGCACGCGCCGCTCTGCTTCTCGCAGGCGGGTCGCACGAGGCTGGGGTCAGCCGAGTCCGTCGCGCCGTCGCAGTCGTTGTCCGCGCCGTCACAGATCTCCAGCGAAGGCTGGACGCTCTGGATGCACTGGATGGCGCTCGCCATGCAATGGTTCACGCCCGCCGCGCAGCTGCCGAGGAGGCCCGTGTTGCAGCCGCCGCCGCCGCCCGGATCGCCTTCGTCGACGATGCCGTTGCAGTTCTCGTCCAGGCCATTGCAGGTCTCGTTGCTCGGCTGCACGTTCTGTTGGCATTGGAGCGCGCCGCCACTGCAGAAAGTCGCGCCCGGGCCGCAAGCGCCCTGTTTGCCGGTGTCGCACGTGGCGCCACTGCCCGGATTGCCCTCGTCGGTCGCGTCGTTGCAGTTGTCATCCACGCCGTTGCAGATTTCCGCCACGCCCGGGTGAATGCTGGCGTCGGCGTCGTTGCAGTCGGTCAGGTTGCCCACAAAGCCGGCCGGGACGCTGCACGCGAGCTTGGTGATTGCTGAATTGCCATACGTGTCGCTGTCGGCGTCCCGGTAGAACGTCGTCTTCACGCCTTCGTCGATGACGGTGTCGCAGTTGTCGTCGATGCCGTTGCACTTTTCCACGGCGCCCGGATGGACAGCGGCGTTGCCGTCGTCGCAGTCGCCACCGACCTTGACCGGTGTTTGCGCAGTGCCAGCGCAGAGGCAGACCGTCGCGCCGCCCAGCGGGCCGTAGCCGTCGCCGTCGCCATCGCCAAAGTAGGCGATGCAGCCCACGGAGTCCTGGCCATCCATCACGCCGTTGCAGTCGTCGTCGATGCCATTGCAGGCTTCCGGTGCGCCGGGGTGCACCTTGGCGTTGCCGTCGTTGCAGTCCAGCGCGATTGTCGCGTAACCCACGGGCAAGCTGCAGGCGTCCGTGGGCGCGCTCGCGAGGCCAAAACCGTCACCGTCGCCGTCCAGATAGAACGTCGTCTTCACGCCTTCGTCGTTCTGACCGTTGCAGTTGTCGTCCAGGCCGTTGCAGATTTCGATCGCGCCGGGGTGGATGCTGCTCTGGCTGTCGTCGCAATCGCCGCCGAGCACGGCGTAGCCCGCGGGCTTCTGGCACGCGAGCGTCGTGTTGTTGCTGTCGCCAAAGCCGTCGGCGTCACCGTCCCAGAAGAACGTCGTCTTCACGCCTTCGTCGGTCGCGCCGTTGCAGTTGTCGTCCACGCCGTTGCACGTCTCCGCCGCGGCGGGATGGACCGTAGCGTCGGCGTCATTGCAGTCGCCGCCGCCAGACACGCAGATCGCCGGCGCGCCGATCGTCACTTTGCTGACGCCGCAGTAGCCGTCGCCGTCGCCGTTGCAGCCCTCGTCGGTCGTGCCGTTGCAGTCGTTGTCGATGTCGTCGCACGCTTCGCTGGCGCTCGGGTGAATCGCCGCGATCGCGTCATTGCAGTCGCCGCCGCCGTTCGGGCACGATTTCGGCTTGCCGACGGTGGTCTTTGCCGCGCCGCAGTAGCCGTCGCTGTCGCCGTCGCAGCCGTCGTCGATCGTCCCGTTGCAGTCGTTGTCGACGTCGTCGCACGCTTCGCTGGCGCCCGGGTGAATCGCGCTGTCGACGTCGTTGCAGTCGCCGCCGCCGTTCTTGCAGACCGCCGGAACGTCCACCACGACCATGGCGTTGTCGCAGAACGCGTCGCCGTCGTCGTCGCAGCCTTCGTCGGTGCCGGCGATGCAGTTGTCGTCGACGCCATTGCAGGTCTCCACAGCGCCGGGATGCACTGCGGCGTTCGCGTCGTCGCAGTCGAGCGCGGTCGCCGACGTTGAAAGCGGGCAAGCCGTCGGCGCGTTCAGCCAGACCATCGCGGCGTCGCAGTAGCCGTCCTTGTCGCTGTCGCAGCCTTCATCGGTGAAGCCGTCGCAGTTGTCGTCGATGTTGTTGCACACCTCCACCGCGTTGGGCGCGACGGCCGCTGCCGCGTCGTTGCAGTCCAGCAAGCCGGCGCTTGTCGACTTGGCGCACGTCGCGCTGGCGCCCGCAGTCCAGAACATCCCGCCGTCGCAGAAGCCGTCCGCGTCATCGTCGCAGCCGTCGTCTGTCTTGCCGTTGCAATCGTTGTCCAGGCCGTCACACGTCGCTTCCATCGGCGACTGCCAGCCCGGCACACCGCTGTAGTCGCAGAACCACGCGCCGCCGCTGCACGTCGCGACGGGCTTCTGCGCGGCGCACACGCCCACTTGCTTGCACGTCGATTTCGTCACCGGCAAGTCGCTGGCTTCATCCGTCTTGCCGTTGCAGTTGTCGTCCAGGAGGTTGCACTGCTCGGTCTTGACGTTGCCGAGCGTGGAGCACGTCACGCCCGACTGATCGCCCGTGCACACCACGTTGCCGCCGTTGCACACGCCGGTGAGGCACGGCTGGCCGATCTTGCGCAGCGTGATGCCGTCAAAATCGGTGTAGTCAAAGTCCTCGTCGGTCTTGCCGTCGCAGTCGTTGTCCAAGCCGTCGCAGCTCAGTTCCACCATCTTGTGGCAGCCAAATGGCGAACCGCACGCGCATCCCGGATCGCCCTGCTGGCAGGCGTCCTGGGCCGTGCCGGAGATTTCAATGCCGGGCACTTCGCTGTAGTCGCAGGTCCACACGCCGGCGCTGCAGACCGTTTGGATCTTGTCGAGCGCCGCGGCGCACACACCGACTTTCTGGCACGTCGAGTCGGCGACCGTCTTCAGGTTCTCGTCCGTCTTGCCGTTGCAGTTGTCATCGAGGTTGTTGCACGTCTCCGGGCCATTTTGCGGCTGTGAGCCGTTGGCGTCGCTGGAGCACGCCGCCGCGCCGCTGCTCATGCACTCGACGACGCCCATTCCGCACGCGCCAACGCCGTCGCACGACGCGCCAATCGCCAGCTTGCTGCCGTCTTCTTCGGTGTAGTGGAACAGCTCGTCGGTCTTGGCGTTGCAGTCGTCGTCTTTCCCGTTGCACAGCTCCGCCTTGGGCCGCTGGTCGCCGTCGCAGCCGACACACGTGCCGGACTTGCCGTCAAAACCCGTCGCGCAGTCGAGCGCGTCGCTGGGCTGCTGGCCGAACTTGTAGTGCTTGCACACGGAGACGCCGGTCGTCTTGCCGTACGCGTCGGCGACGTGGCCGCACTCGCCGTTGAGGTTGCCGCACGCCGCGTCCAGGCCTTCCGGGTTGCCGTCGTCGATGATGCCGTTGCAGTTGTCGTCCTTGCCGTTGCACAACTCCTTGGCTTCCGGGTTGATCGCCTTGTCGGTATCGTCGCAGTCCGCGGGCGCCAGCCAGCCGTCGCCGTCCTTGTCGCTGGCATCGCACGGCGGATCGCTGCCTTGGCAACTCTGCACCTTGCCGTCGCCGCACTTCTCCGGCGCGCCAAAGTAGGTCAGCGGGTCGGTGTCGTCACAGTCTTTCTTGGCCGGCCAGCCGTCCCCGTCCTTGTCCGTCGGGTCGCACGGCGTGGTCTTGCCGTCGCAATTGGTGTCGCAGAGCGTCGGGTCCACGGCGCCCACCGGACAGCATTTCTCCGGCGCGTTGGGCGGATAGAACTCCGCGTGATACATGGCAAACTTGTACGCGCACTTGGCCTTTTCAACGTCGTTGTTCACGCCGTCGCCGTCGATGTCCAGCAGCGCGCAGCCCTGGTTGATCTGGCCGTCGCAGTCGTCGTCGATGTTGTTGTCGCAGTCTTCCTTGGCGGCCTTCTGGCTGTCCGTGGAGCACACCATCGGCTTCTTGGCGCCGGTGGGGTCGCACTGCCACTGGCCGCCCGCACATGCGCCCACGCCGCACGCGTCGCCGGCTTTGTGGGTCGGACTGGGGTCGCTGGCGGTCGGCAACGCGTCGTCGACGACGAGGTTGCAGTCGTTGTCCTTGCCGTCGCACACCTCAGTCGCGCCGGGGTAAATCGCCGGGTCGCTCGTCGCACCGGGCGGACACGCGGTCTCCTGACAGTCCGGCACGCCGTCCTTGTCGGTGTCGACGCAGGCAATGTCGGTGCCGTCGCAGTCCTCATCCAAGCCGTTGCCGCACTGCGTGCAGGGGTCTTCAAAGTTGAACGGGCTGGAGGAATAGCCCGTTGCGGGATCGTCGTTGCAGTCGGTCGGCGTGAACTCGCTCTCGCAGCACCCCGCCTTTTTGCAGTTGAGCACGCCATCGCCGTCCGCGTCGCAATTCGGCTGCGGCGCGCGCAACGTCACGGCCAGCTCGCCCGTGACGCGGGTGTCGATCCGGCCGGTCCAAGCCGTCAACACCTGCTTCTTCTCCACGCCCAGCACGCGCAATTCCACGAACCCGGCGCTCCCGGGCGGCTGCGCGACGTCGATCGTGTACGGCGTCGTGACGATGTTGCGGCCCGCCGGCAGGGCGAACGTCAGCTCGGATTCCTTGCCCAGCGCCGGCAACTTCAGCGTCGTGCCATCGGGCGAGCGGAGGGACAGCTGCAGCGCGGCGATTGTCGCGCCCGGCTGCAACGGCGGCTCGCTGCTCACCACCAACCGCAGCGTCGGGTAATCCGTCACGTCCTTGGCGCAGCCAAGCACCAGCGTCAACAGCAAACAGACCAGCCAAAATGCTGCATTACGACTGCGACAAGGCATCCTGGCTCCGCGCGACAGCTCCGGCGTTGGCGCCGACCTGGACAGTATACCGAACCGCGCTGCGGTGGGAAACGCGCGGCCGTCCGGTTTGCCCAAGAAGTGCCGTGAAAGTCGATTCTTGCCGCAGATCCGTGGCATGGCGGGACAGCGCTTGCGTCGCTGCCCAGTCCAGCTATGCTGGCGGCGCGCTTTCCGCTTTGAGGTCGCCTTGTCCGCCCAAGCCCGCATTCTCGTCGTCGCCAACGGTCCAGAGCTGCTGCAATCGCTTGCGGCGGTGACCACGCCGTTGGGTCACCTGCTGATGCACGCGCAAACCGCGGACGATCTGGCGCAGCGCCTGGGTGAGTTGCGGCCGGAGCTGCTGGTCATTGACGCCGATGCGCCGCTGGCGCGCGACGCGGAGAAGCTGGCCGACGTACTGGGGCGGATTCGCGGCGACGGCACGCGCCCGCAGTTGGTGCTGATTGTCCGGCCCGATGACACGCTGCGCGAGACGCTTTGCATTTCAACGCGCGCGGACGACGTGCTCGACAAGCCGCTCAACGCCCTGGATCTGGAAGTCTGCGTGCGGACTGCCGTGCGGGTGCACCGCTCGAGTGCCCACGCCATGCGCGATCGCGACATCCTCAACGCGCTGTTCGAGCTTTCGACGTTCTCCAAGGCCTACGCCTCGACCGATGAAGTGCTGGAGGCGCTGGCCCGCCGCGTCTCGGAATGGATGGGCATGGCGCACGTCGTTGTGACCCTCGGTCCGGCCAGCCAGCCGCGCGCGGTCGCTGAAGTGCACCGCCAATCGGGCGGACGCGGCAGTTCCGTTGTCGATCGCCGCCACGCAGAGCTGTGCAACCGCGGCGAGATGCTGGTCATCGAGGAATCGGAAGGCGTCCTCGCAGGCGAACACCCGGCCACGCTGCCCTACGTCGGTTTGCCGTTGCAGAGTCAAGACGGCGAGATGCTCGGCGCGCTGCACGCGTGGGGACACGACGCGCAGGTCTCGATGAACCACCGGATCGGTGCCAGCGCGCGGCTGCGGGTGCTGCGGGTGGCGGCGGAGCGGATCTCCACGGAAATCCAGCTGCACCAGACCAATCTCCGGCTGGAGGAAATGGCGGAAGCGCGGACGGCGGACCTGACGGCGGCGCTGGAGCGGCTGCGCGGCGTGAATGCCCAACTGCTCGAGGCGAGCCGCGATACCGTGATGCGCCTGGCGCGCGCGGCGGAATACCGCGATGGCGATACCGGCGAGCACGTCGAGCGCATGAGCAGCTACGCGCAAGTCCTGGCGCGGCAACTCGGCATGACGGTCGAGGATCAGGCGCTGATCAAGCTGGCGGCGCCGATGCACGACGTGGGCAAGATCGGCATTCGCGACTCCGTACTGCTCAAGCAGGGTCGACTGACCGACGACGAATGGCACCAGATGAAGGAGCATCCGAGCATCGGCGCGCGGATCCTCGCCGGTTCGCGATCCAAGCTGCTGCAGATGGCCGAACAGATTGCCCTGGCGCACCACGAGAAGTGGGACGGCACGGGCTATCCGAACGCGGTGCGGGGCGAGATGATTCCGCTGGTCGGCCGCATCGTGTCGCTGGCGGACGTGTTTGACGCGCTGACGACGCCGCGCGTGTACAAGGACGCGTGGAGCGTCGACGACGCCGTGGCGCACATCCAGCGCGAACGCGGTCGGCACTTCGATCCCAAGGTCGTGGCGGCGTTTGAGCAGTGCCTCGACCAGCTGCTGGAAGTGCGCGCCGCCTATCTCGAATAGCGGATTGCGCCTCTAGCGCGGCGGCCGCGGCGCCTTGGGCTTCACAGTCGGCCGGAAACCCGGCACGCCGCGCGGGACCGCAACGAGCGCGGCCTGCGCGCGTTGGCGATCGTTCTGGCGTTGCTGGGCGACTTGGCTCGGCGGCTTGCGCGCGCGATCGTCGGTCAGCGGCGCCGTGCGGTGGCGGCGGTCGAGATCGGAAGGCAGCGTGCCGCCGTCCTCGGCGATCAACGTGCGAAAATCCTGCGGCAACGGGGCGCGCACGGCAAAGTGCTCGCCCGTGATGGGATGCTTGAACTCCAGCGCGCGGGCGTGGAGCATCGTGCGCGGCGCAAGCTTCTTGACGATGGGCCCGCCGTAGAGGAAATCGCCGCAAATCGGCGCACCCAGCGCCGCCAGCGTCGCGCGGACCTGATGCTTGCGCCCCTGCTCGGGAATGACGCGGACAAGGCCAAAGCGCCGACCGCGCCCCAGCACTTCCACTTCCGCCGCCGCCGTCAGCCCCTCTTCCGGCACCACGACCATGAACTCACCGCCACCGATCTTGCGCGGCCGAAGCTGCAAATCCGCGCGCTGCCAGCGCAGGCCGGGGACGGGAGAAGTCAGCGCGAGGTAGACCTTGAGGACGCGCCGCTCGCGAAAGGCCTCGTTGGCCAGCCGCGCGGCTTCTTCACTGCGGGCAAAAAGCAGCACGCCGGACGTTTCCTTGTCGAGCCGGTGGACGAGGTAGATCTGCGCCGGATCCTCGCCCTTGGCGGCGACGTGCGCCTGCAGCCAAACGAGCGCCGATGGCACGTCTTCCGCGCCGTGGGACAGCAAGCCCGATGGCTTGTCGAGGGCGATCAACGCGTCGTCTTGATAGAGAATCTTGGGCTGGAGCGCCATGGCCAATTCCTTGCAGCGCCGGGCGGCTGCGGCAGAGAAAATAGCACGCAATCGCTGGCGACAAAAACAACAAGGCCCGTGAATCGGCTGACTCACGGGCCGTGGTACCTGACGCCAGCGGGTCCTGTTGGACGGCTGCTTGGCCAGATGATGGTCGGGGTGACAGGATTTGAACCTGCGACTCCTTGCTCCCGAAGCAAGTGCGCTACCAGGCTGCGCTACACCCCGAACTTGTTGCAGGCCGGGCCTGCCTTGGCTGAACGGACGCACCGCCAGCGGGCCGGTAGAATGCTGCTGACCCAGCTATTTGTCAAGACGCTCGCCGTCTGGAAGCGTCCACGAGCACAAGTTTTGCCTCACGCTCCCGGCGCGCAAAGCGCGGTTGTCAATCGCCCCTCCGGGCTGCACACTGCTCCGCCGGAGGTTGGAATGCGCGTCTGGTTGCTGGTTGCTGCACTCTTTGCGACGGAGGCCTACAGCGATCCGCTTGCGCCGACGCGTTTTTTGGACGACAGCCAGCCCTGGCATGAGCCGGCGGATCGCTCGGTCGACGTCCAGCATCTGGATCTGGAAGTGGCGATCGATCCCGCCGGGCAGATCGCAGGTCACGCGATCTACAGCGGCGTGCTGCGCCAGCCAGCGACGGAACTGCTGCTGGATGCCGTGGATTTTGGCCCCGACGAAGCGGCGTGGCTGGTGGACGGCAAGCGCGTGCCGGCGCCTTCGACCAAGGATCATGGGCGGCTGCGCTTTGAGTTCCCGCAGACCGAGCCGCCGGGAGCGTGGCAGCTGGACCTGAAGTGGCGCGCCAAGCCCAAGCGCGGCCTGACGTTCGTCCAGCCGGACGCCGACGCGCCGCAGCGACCGCAACACGTGTGGAGCCAGGGCGAGACGGAGGAGGCGCGGTATTGGCTGCCGTGCCCCGACGATCCGGACGAGCGGCTCTCGTGGACCGTGACGATCGTGGCGCCGGCGACGTGGCGGGCGCTCTCCAATGGCGTGCAGCTCAGCCGCACCGTGAACGACAAGGTGGCGACGACGCAGTACGCGTTTCGCGCCGAGGCGCCCATCTACCTGCTCAACCTCGCCGCCGGGCCTTTCGTGCTTGTGGAACATCCGCATCCGACGACGCCGCTGGGCACCTGGGCGCTGCCGGATGTGGTGGAGGACGTGCGCCGCGCGTTTGCGGTGACGCCGGACATTCTGGACACGCTCAACCAACTGACCGGCATGGCGTATCCGTGGGGCCGCTATGGCCACGTCGTCGTGGGCGACTTCTCCTTTGGCGGCATGGAAAATGTCTCGCTGACGACGCTGACGGATCGGGCAATTCCGGACGTGCGCGATCAGTTGGACTGGCAGGTCGAGGGCCTGATCGCCCACGAGATGGCGCACCAGTGGTTTGGCGACTGGCTGACTTGCCGGACCTGGGCCGATGTGTGGCTCAACGAGGGCTTCGCCAGCTATTTTGACCTGATGGTCACGGAGAAGCGGCTGGGACGCGTGCGCTTTGACGAGGATCTCGCGGATGCGCGCACGTCCTATCTGGCCGAAGCTGCCGAGTACGTGCGGCCGATCGTCACCGACCGCTATCGCGATTCCGACGAACTTTTTGACCGGCACACCTACCAGAAAGGCGCGCTGGTGCTGCACATGCTGCGCCGGCAGCTGGGCGACAAGGCGTTCTTTGCCGGCATTGCCGCCTACGTGAAAGCGGGGCCACGCAGTGTGGAAACCGCGGATTTTCAGCAGGCGATGGAAGAAGCGTCCGGCAAATCCCTCCGCGGCTTCTTCACCCGCTGGGTGCGCCAAGCGGGCCATCCGACGCTGACCGCGAAGATCACGTGGGACGCTCCACAGAAGACCTTGAAGATCGCGTTTGAGCAGAAGCAGAAGATCGGCCATGGCCAGCCGGCTTTTGACCTGCAGATTCCGCTGCGCATTCAGACCGGTGACACCAGCGTGCTGGCCAAAGTGCGCCTGGACGGGACCAAAGCGGACTACACGCTGACGACGGCGGCGCGGCCGACGGCGGTGGAGATCGACCCGGAGTTCTCCCTGCTTGTGGACTGGACTTTGGAGGCCGACGTCGACGATCTGGTGGCGATGCGCGACCACGGCAGCACGGCGGAAGTGCGGCTGCAGGCCGTGACAGCGCTGGGCAAGCAACTGGCGAGCCAGGTGGCGGTGAGCGCGCTGCTGCGCGCGCTGGCGGATGATCCCGCGCGGCACGTGCGCGCGGCGGCCGTGGAACAACTGGCCAAGGCGGAGCGCGCTGCAGTCCGCGCGGCGTTGGTGCGGGCGCTGCAGAAGGATCCGGAGTCGCTGGTGCGCGCGGCGGCAGCGCTGGCGCTGGGCGACCTCCACGATGTAGCGGCGTGGCCGGAGCTGATGGGCGCGCTGCGGGAGGACCGGTCCTACGCCGTGGTGCGGGGGGCGATGACTGCGGCGCACAAGATTGACCGGCAGCTGGCGCGCGACGTGCTGCGGGAGACTGCGACGGTGACGAGCCACCGGGACACGCTGGCCACGCACGCGCTCGCGCTGCTGGGGCAGAGCGGCGATCCGCGCGACGCCAACCTGCTGTGGCAGTTGGCGCAGGTCGGCAACGCCAAGCCGCTGCGCGAGGGCGCGTTGCCGGCGCTGGCGGCCTGGGCGGTGCGCAATGAACCGCAGCGGGAGAAGATCCGGCTGTATCTGGAAGGCGTCCTGCACGAGTCCAACCTGCGACTGCGGCAACACGCGGCGCAGGCGTTGGGCGTGCTGGCGGACCCGGCGTCGCGTGGCCCGCTGCTGGCGGCGGCGGATCGCGAGGTGTTCTTCCGCACGGCTGAAATGATGCGCAAGGCGGCAGGCGAGCTGGGCCGCAAGCTGCCCGTCGAGGAGCGCGTGAAGCGGCTGGAGGAACAGCTGGAGAAGCTGCAGCGCGAACCGCACAACAAGCCAACGGAGAGTCGCTAGGTGAATTGGCAACGTGCCAAGTGGGTGGGCCTGACGGGCGCGGTGCTGGCCGCGCTGCTGGCGGCGATCGCGCTGCGGCCCGCGGCGCACGAGGCGAGCGGCAAGGAGGGCGAAGTCGTCGCGGACTTTGCCCTGCCGCGGATCGCCGCCAAGGGGCTGGATGAGGGGACGCTGGACGGACCGCTCAATCACCGCGGCAAGCCGTTTCTCCTGCATTTCTGGGCGCCGAGCTGCGCGCCGTGTCGGGAGGAGCTGCCGATTTGGCAAGAACTCGCGCAGCACGGCGGCGACTTCACGGTACTGACCGTCGCGGGTGACGACAGCGCGGAAGTGGCTGCGTACCTGACGGACCATCACCTGACGCTGCCGGTGGTCTGGGATGAGGATGGCGTGGCGCACCGCGCCCTCAACGTCTGGGGCATTCCGCACACGTTTGCGATTTCGCGCGCGGGCGTGGTGGTGCGCGACCTGCCAGGGGCGCAGACCCGCGAGGCGTTGCAGGCTGCCGTGGCGGCCGCAGCTAAATAATTGCTCAGGGCGCGCACCCAAGACGAGCGCTCGACTTAATTTGTCGGCCTGCACTTGCCCGATGGCAGCGTGCGCTTCATGATTCCGCGCGCGAATTGAACCACAAATGCAATTGGAGGAACCGCTATGAGTCCCAGCCCCGGCAAGTTTGTCTGGTATGAACTGAACACCACTGACATGGACGCCGCGATCCGGTTTTACGGTCAAGTCGTCGGTTGGACGTTTGACGGCGCGACGACGGGGCCGCACGCGTACCCGCACATCCGCGACGGCCAAGGCCACCTGGGTGGCCTGATGCAGCTTCCGGAACCCGTGAAGGCGATGGGCGTGCCACCGTACTGGGTCGGCTACGTGGAAGTGGCGAACGTGGACGAAACGCTCGTCAAGCTCCAGGCGCTGGGCGGCGCGGTGCATTTTGGCCCGATGGATCTGCCGGGAACGGGGCGCTTTGCTGCTGTCGCCGATCCGCAAGGCGCGGCGTTTGCGATCCACCAGCCGGAAAAGCCCTCGGCACCGCGGGATGCGCGTCAGCCGGGCGCGTTCAACTGGCACGAACTGGCGACGAGCGACCCGAGCGCCGCGTTCGCCTTTTACACCGCGCTGTTCGGCTGGCAGAAGCTGGGCGAGATGGACATGGGACCGATGGGGACCTACATCCTCTTTGGCGTGGGCGATGTGCAGATGGGCGGCATGTTCCGCCGGCCGCCGGAGATGCCGGTCTCCGCGTGGCTCTACTACATCATGGTCGCGGATCTGGACGCCGCGCTGCAACGGGCAAAGGACGCCGGCGGCAAGCTGCTCAACGGCCCGATGCCCGTGCCCGGTGGCGCGCGCATCGTGCAGATGCAGGATCCGCAGGGCGCGATGTTCGCGCTTGTCGGCCTATAGCGCGCGTCAGGTCTCGATCGCGACCGTCCACAGCACGACCAGGTCGCCCTGCGCCGTCGTGCCGACGATGAACACGTCGATATCCGGCGACAGCCCCCACGGCGTCTTGGGCCCGACGCGGTAGACGTGGACGTAGCGGAGCTGCGCCGTCAGCAGCTTCTTCAACTGCTGGAACTTGGGCGCGCGCGCCTTCTCGTCGTCGCCCCACCAATCTTGCGGGACCACGTAGTTCTTGAAGAGCGTCGACAGCGTCCGCGCCTCCACCGCGCGCTTGGCCAGCGGCAGCGTCTCGGGGCGCGGCACGTAGATCGGCGCCACCTTCTGCTTGATGTTCCAAGCCGTCACGTGGGGCGCACCCGCGCCTGGCAGTACAAACACCTGAAACGGATAGTCCGACTCGCTCGTGTACAGCAGCCCCTGCACCGCGCTCTCCAGCGCCGCCTTGACCACCGCGGTCGGCTGCTGCTGGCTCAGGTTGGCGAGCGCAACGAGGCCCGGCGTCGGCTGCGGCGCGATAAACAGCGGCTTGGCGGGCATTGCGACGTGCACCGGCAGCGGCAGTTGCGCGGGCGCATCCGCGGAACCGACATCAGCATCCGCGTGCGGGGCCGTCGCACACGCCGCCAGAAGCACGAGCATGAGGGGAGTCAGGAAACGAACCATGGCAACCTCCGGGCGCGGAAAATGCCGCGCAAGAAGGTATTCGCGCGTTGGCGGTTTTTGCCGCGGGACTTTTTGCCGGCGCGCGAACTTTGTTACTTTCCGCCGACGCACTGCTGCCCGGGCGCGAGGCACTGGACGCCGGCGGACGCGCAATCCACGCACGTGTAGCCGCTCGCGCACGCGGGGGCACAGCCGCTTCCGAGGCACGGCGCGGAGTAGGCGGCAATCGACTTGCCGGCTTTTTGCGCGTGGCAGGCGCTGTCGTAGCTGTGGGTATCGCAGCCGCAGACGGGCGCGAATTGCCCGGCGCAGTCGGTGGGCTTGGCGACGCACTGGCCCATCGTGAAGCCGCAGCCGGTGTAGTTGCACCACTTGTCGGCGGCGCAATCCGCTTGGGAGGCGCAGACCGTGCTTTCGGCGGGGATGTCTGCGGCGACGTCGAGGCTGTCGGGCGCAGCGTCGGAGCCCTCGTCAACGGTGTCGGGCTCCGTGTCGCTGGTGTCCGACGCGTCCGTCGGCGTGGGGCAAATGGCGCCGGTCGTGATGAGTCCGTCGCAGGTGAACATCTCGCCCCAGACGTTGTCGAGGCAGATGCCGTCGTGCACCCAGTCGGTGGCATACCGGTAGCCGACGAGCTTGCCAGTCGCGTCGAACCACCACGTGTCGCCGCCGTAGCCGCCGCTCCACGTCACGAAGGTTCGACCATCCGCGCACGTCGCCCGGAAGACGTTCTTGTTCGTCTGGATTTGGCAGTGCTTCTGCGCAGCGGCAGTCGCCTCGTCGATGGTCAGGGTCGGCAGAAACTTCGCCAGCGCACTCAGCGGGTACTGACAGAGCATGGGATAAGTATCGGACACCGCGCCGTCCGCCGCGCCTTCACCCGCTGGCGCTGGCGTAGCCCCGCACGCGCCGAGCGCCAATCCAGCCAACATCAGAACTGTCGCGGGCCAATTTTTCTGTGTCATGACCCCAGCTTCTGCCTGCCGGGGCCAAAAGTCACGGGCAAAAAGCCAGAAGGGCCGCCCCCACTTGCGTGAGAACGGCCCTCCTGCTGTCTTCTACCTGCGAACCGCTTGCTGCTTACAGCATGCCACCCGCGTAGCTGCCAATCGAGTCCAGGCCGGTGGTATCGCCCGCCGCGGTCTCGATTTCCATCGTGGTGTACGCGCTCAGACCCGTACCAGCCGGGATGAGGCGACCCATGATGACGTTTTCCTTCAGGCCGTTCAGGAAGTCCTTCTTGCCCGACAACGCCGCTTCCGTGAGCACCTTGGTGGTCTCCTGGAAGGCCGAGGCCGCGATGAAGGATTCCGTCGACAGCGACGCCTTGGTGATGCCCAGGAGCAGCGGTTCACCGCTCGCCGGCTTGCCACCCTCGGCCATCACACGCTGATTTTCCTCATCAAAGCGGAACTTCAGGATCTGCTGGTCGACCATGAACATCGTGTTGCCCGTCTTGGTCACGCGGACCCAGCGGAGCATCTGGCGGACAACCACTTCAATGTGCTTGTCGTTGATGCGCACGCCCTGGAGGCGATACACTTCCTGGATTTCGTCCACCAGGTATTTGGCCAACGCCTCGATGCCGAGCACGTGCAAGATGTCATGCGGGTTCAGCGGACCATCCATCAGCGGATCGCCGGCGCGCACGCGGTCGCCCTCGGCCACCGTGAAGTGCTTGCCCTTGCCGATGAGGTACTCACGCGGCTGGCCAATTTCCGGCGTCACGATGACGCGCTGCTTGCCCTTGACGCCCTTGCCAAAGCTCACGATGCCGTCGACTTCCGCCATGATGGCGTGGTCTTTCGGCCGACGGGCTTCGAACAATTCCGCCACGCGCGGCAGACCGCCCGTGATGTCCTTGGTCTTGGCCTGATCGCGCGCCATCTTCGCCAGCACGTCGCCGGGCTTGACCGTACCGTCTTCGTGAACCACGAGGTTCGCGCCCACGGGCAGGTTGTACTGCGCCAGCGCGCCGGTGCGGTCATTGCGGAGGATTTCGCCATCCGGGCCGACAATCGCCACGCGCGGACGCACCGCCGGGTCCTTCGAGTCGATGATGAACTTCTGCGCGAGACCGGTCGTCTCGTCCAGCTGTTCCTTCATCGTCAGACCTTCGTCGACGTCCAACAGACGAACCTTGCCGCCGATGTGCGTGAGAATCGGCGTAAAGCCCGAGTCCCATTCCGCCAGCAGGTCGTTCTTCTTCACGGCCTGGCCGTCGAGCACCTTCACGCGCGCGCCCGCCTGGATGGCGAACGCCGGGCAACGATCCTCGGGCACGCCGGGCAGCGTCACGAGCAGGTGACCACGGGCCACAGCGACCTTGCCGCCGCCGTCCAACGGATCCACCAAGGGCAGATCGCGGAACTTGACGATACCTTCGACCGGCGCGCGGTGCTGCGGCAGATCGCGGTTGGTCGACGCCGCGCCGCCCACGTGGAACGTGCGCATCGTCAGCTGGGTGCCGGGCTCACCGATGGACTGGGCGGCGATAACGCCGACCGCTTCACCGATGTTGACCATCTTGCCGCGGGCGAGGTCACGACCGTAGCAGAGGACGCAAACGCCCGTCTGGCTGCGGCACGTGAGCACCGAGCGAATCTTGACCTTGCGGATGTGCGCCGCATCGACGCGCGCCACGATCTTCTCTTCGATGACCTGGTCGGCTTCCACGAGCACGTTCCCGTCGGCGTCAACGATGTCTTCCAGCGCCACGCGACCGAGGATACGGTCGGACAGCGGCTGAATGACTTCACCCGATTCCTCGAGCGCGTCCATGTCGATGCCGTCCAGCGTACCGCAGTCGAATTCCGTGATGACCGCGTCGTTGGCCACGTCGACCAAGCGGCGCGTCAGGTAACCGGAATTCGCCGTCTTCAACGCCGTATCCGCGAGGCCCTTGCGCGCGCCGTGGGTGGAGATGAAGTACTGAAGCACCGAGAGACCTTCGCGGAAATTCGCGGTAATCGGCGTTTCGATGATCTCGCCCGAGGGCTTGGCCATCAAACCGCGCATACCGGCCAGCTGACGCATCTGCTGAGCCGAGCCGCGCGCACCGGAGTCCGCCATCATGAACACCGGGTTCAGCGACTTGGTGTCGTGGACCTCGCCGGTCTCCGGGTTGGTCACTTTGCGGGTCGAAATACCGACCATCATGACCTTCGCGATCTTCTCCGTCGTGTCCGACCAGGTGTCGACGACCTTATTGTAGCGTTCGCCGTCGGTGATCAGACCTTCGAGGTACTGGGTCGTGATGTCGGCAACGGTCTTCTGGGCGGCTTCGATCAACGCCGGCTTGGCCGCCGGAATCGTCATGTCGCTCAGGCAAACCGAGAGGCCGGCCTTGGTCGAGTTGGTGTAACCCGCCGTGCGGAGCGCGTCGGCCAGCAGCACCGTGTTCTTCGAGCCCGCCGCGCGGTACACCTCGTCGATCAGGTTCTGCAGTTCCTTCTTGCCCAGCTCGCGGTTGTACATCGAGAACGGCACGCCGTGCGGGACGATTTCCGACAGCAGGACGCGACCCGTGGTGGTCTCGACCGTGTCGCGGTGCGTCGGCGCGTCGCCTTCACGCGAGCCCGTCGCCCACACCGGAATACGGCAGCGGATCTTGGCCTGCAGGTGCAGCTCATGGGCGTCATACGCCGCGCGCACTTCTTCCGGCGAAGCGAAAAGCTTGCCCGAACCAGCGACGTACGGCGACTCACGCGTCATGTAGTACAGACCGAGCACGATATCCTGCGAGGGATTGATGATCGGCTTGCCGTACGCGGGCGACAGGATGTTGTTGGTCGACATCATCAGGACGCGCGCTTCAATCTGCGCTTCCAGCGACAACGGCACGTGAACCGCCATCTGGTCACCGTCGAAGTCGGCGTTGAACGCCGTGCAAACGAGCGGGTGCAGCTGGATGGCCTTGCCCTCGATGAGGATCGGCTCAAACGCCTGCATACCCAGACGGTGAAGGGTCGGCGCGCGATTGAGCAGCACGGGATGCTCGCGAATCACGTCTTCCAGGATGTCCCACACGATGGCGGATTCCTTTTCAACGAGCTTCTTGGCCGACTTGATCGTCGTCACGTAGCCGAGTTCTTCCAGCTTGGCGTAGACGAACGGCTTGAACAGTTCGAGCGCCATCTTCTTGGGCAGGCCGCACTGGTGCAAGCGCAGATCCGGACCCACGACGATGACGGAACGACCCGAGTAATCGACGCGCTTGCCGAGCAAGTTCTGGCGGAACCGACCCTGCTTGCCCTTGAGCATGTCCGACAGGGACTTCAACGGGCGCTTGTTCGGACCCGTGATGACCTTGCCGCGACGGCCGTTGTCAAACAGCGCGTCGACCGCTTCCTGCAGCATGCGCTTCTCGTTGCGCACGATGATTTCCGGCGCGGCGAGTTCGAGCAGGCGCTTCAAACGGTTGTTGCGGTTGATGACGCGGCGGTACAGATCGTTCAGATCCGACGTCGCGAAACGGCCGCCGTCCAGCGGAACGAGGGGACGCAGATCCGGCGGCAGCACCGGAATCGTCGTCAGGACCATCCACTGCGGCTTGTTGCCCGAGGAGCGGAGCGCTTCGACGATCTTCAGACGCTTACCGGTCTTCTTGATCTTCGCTTCGCCCGACAGCTTCGTGAGCGCGTCGGTCTTCTCTTCCCACAGGTTCACTTCCGCGCGCAGGCGCTTGGCCAGATCGTCGAGGGTTTCGACGTCCACGCCATCGCCCGGCCAGCGGGGCTTGTCCGGCGGAACGCGACCCGGATCCATGTAGGTCAGGAGCTCGAGGATCGCCTCGCCGCCCATTTCCAGCTTCAGGTAGTCGGTCGCCGGCATGGCATCCAGCGCCAATTCACCCAGCGTATCGATGACGTACTCGTAGTCTTCCGTCGACAGGATGCGACCGGGGACCAGCGGGCCCACTTCCGGCAGCCACTGCGTGTTCAGGTCCTTCGAGACGCGCTCGATGACCATGCCGCCCTGGACGTCGTAGTAGTCTTCTTCGTTGATGAGCGTGCCGCGCTGGATGTCGCGCGTGCCACGGGCAACGATCTTGCCCATCTCGCTCTGTTCCTGCATGTTCTCGAGCTCGCCCATCAGGTCGGCCCGGCGCTCACGCGGAATGTAGAACACGTTGATGCCGGCCTTGCCGCGCTCAACCTGCAGCTTCAGCGCGCCGAGGCAGACGTACTTGGCGCAGTACAGCACGTATTCCAGGTCCTTGAGCGTCATGCCGAGCAAGTGACCGATACGCGACGGCAGGCTCTTCAAGAACCAGATGTGCGCAACGGGCGTCGCCAGATTGATGTGCGCGAGGCGCTCGCGGCGGACCTTGGACTGGATGACTTCCACGCCGCACTTCTCACAGACCACGCCGCGGTGCTTCATGCGCTTGTACTTGCCGCAGTTGCACTCGTAGTCCTTCACCGGCCCGAAGATCTTGGCGCAGAAGAGGCCATCGCGTTCCGGCTTGAAGGTCCGGTAGTTGATGGTCTCCGGCTTCTTGACTTCACCGAACGACCATTCCTGGGCGATCTTGCGGGGCGAAGTCAGGCCCACGCGAACAGCTTTGATGTTCAGCGGGTTCTTGGGCATTTCGAAGAAGTGCAGCATCTCGCGCATAGAAACCTCACGGGAAAATGGGGACTAGGGGCACAGTGGCGTCAGGTCTGACCGTTTTGGCGAATCCCCGCTGTCGCGGGGACCGGGCCCTGGTCCGACCTGAGGGCCGGACCGGAGCCTCGCAAGCGAGTCGCCGCCCATACGGGTAACGGTCCCTTTCGCACTGGCGCACAAACACTTTCAGCTCGCTCCCGCTCGACGCGCAGTCTCGCGGGGGTGCAAAGCCGGCTACGGAATCGGCTGACCATCTTTGTCGAGCAGGTCGACATCGAGGGCCAAGGCGCGCAATTCTTTCAGCAACACGTTGAACGACTCGGGCAGGCCGGGTTCCAGCTTGCCTTCGCCGCGCACGATGCTCTCGTACATGCGCGTGCGGCCGATCACGTCGTCCGACTTGACGGTCAGGAATTCCTGCAGCGCGTAGGAAGCGCCGTAGGCCTTGAGGGCCCACACTTCCATTTCGCCGAGGCGCTGACCACCGAACTGCGCTTTACCACCCAGCGGCTGCTGCGTGACGAGCGAGTACGGCCCAATCGAACGGGCGTGAATCTTGTCGTCGACCAAGTGGTGAAGCTTGAGGACGTACATCACGCCGACCGTGACTTTCTGGTCGAAC
Organism: uncultured Myxococcales bacterium; assembly: GCA_903842345.1. Classification (GTDB taxonomy): domain Bacteria; phylum Myxococcota_A; class UBA9042; order UBA9042; family UBA9042; genus CAIYBN01. Next base: position 269,367 of record CAIMLR010000002.1, on the reverse strand, counting down.
GCTTCGCCGCTGCAACCGTCAAACAACTCGGTCTGACCGGTCGTCTCAACGCCTGCGCGCTCCAGCAGCTCGCGAATCTCCGCTTCCGTCGCACCGTCGAACACCGGCGAGGCCAAGCGAATGCCCTCGTTGTTGTCGTCGATGAAGCGCAGCAGCTCTTCGTCCGTCAGCTGGTCGATCAGCTTGTCGATGTCCGGCGCGCCAAAGACGTGCTTGACCATCTTGCGGATGTCGTCCGTGGACGCACCCGACAGGACCGCGTCATGCAGCTTCAGGCCCAGGCAGCGCGCCGCCCAACCCAAGTGCGTCTCCAGAATCTGACCCACGTTCATACGCGACGGGACGCCCAACGGGTTCAGCACCACGTCAACGGGACGCCCATCGGGCAGGAACGGCATGTCTTCCTCCGCGAGGATGCGCGAAACGACGCCCTTATTGCCGTGACGGCCAGCCATCTTGTCGCCGACCTGGAGCTTGCGCTTGATCGCGACGTAGACCTTGACCATCTTGATGACGCCCGGGGGCAGCTCATCGCCGCGCACGAAGCGCTTGATCTTCTCTTCAAAGTAGAAGCGCGTCTGGTTGGCATTGTCCTCGAGGTGATCGAGGAGGCCGCCGAGCTGCGCCTGCAGATCCTTGTCGTTCACGCGGATGTCGCGCCACACGTTCGGAACCTTGAAGCGATCGCCGTCGTCGTACAGCTTGTGCGGCAAGCTGCCCAGTTCGGCTTCGTTCAGGTCCGTGCCCTTGGCGAACACGACCTCACCCTGGTCATTGACGACCTTGGAGTTGGTCTTCTGGCCGGCGAGAATCCGCGCGCACTTTTCGTACGTGGAGTCGGCGAGGATTTGCACCTCGTCGCCCATGTCCTTCAAGAGCGTCGACTTCTCGTCTTCCTCGATTTCCAGCGTGCGCTCGTCCTTGGCTTCCGACTTGCGCGTGAACACCTTGGCGTTGATGACCGTACCGACGACGCCCGGCGGAACGCGGAGCGAGGTGTCGCGCACGTCGCCGGCCTTTTCACCGAAGATCGCGCGGAGCAGCTTCTCTTCCGGGCTCAGCTGGGTCTCGCCCTTGGGCGTGATTTTGCCGACCAGGATGTCGCCCGTCTTCACTTCCGCGCCGATGCGGATGATGCCGCTGACGTCGATGTCCTTGAGCGCCTCTTCCGAGACGTTCGGGATGTCGCGGGTGATGTCTTCCTTGCCCAGCTTGGTGTCGCGGGCCACGCACTCGAATTCTTCGATGTGAATCGAGGTGAACAAGTCTTCCTTGATCACTTTCTCGGAAATCAGGATCGAGTCCTCGTAGTTGTAGCCGCCCCACGGCATGAACGCGACGACGACGTTGCGGCCGAGCGCGAGCTCACCGCGATCCGTCGCCGGACCGTCGGCGATCACGTCGCCTTCCGTGATGTGATCCCCGCGGCGGACGATCGGACGCTGATTGACGCACGTGCTCTGGTTGGAGCGCGTGTACTTGACCAGCTTGTAGATGTCCGTCGAGGCATTCGGGTCGTCAGAATCGCCATCGCGCTTCACCACGATGCGCGTCGAATCGACGTTCACCACGATGCCGTTGTGCTTGGCCACGACCGTCACGCCGGAATCCGCCGCGACCGTGCGCTCAAGCGCCGTGCCGATCAGCGGCGACGTCGTGCGGAGCAGCGGCACCGCCTGACGTTGCATGTTCGAGCCCATCAGCGCGCGGTTGGCGTCGTCGTTCTCCAGGAACGGAATCAACGAGGCCGCGACCGACACCAACTGATTCGGCGAGACGTCCATCAGCTCGACGTCTTTCGGCGCGACCTGCTTGAACTCGCCGTTGACGCGCGCATCGAGGAACGTACCGGACAGATGCCCGTTGGGATCCAGCTTCGCGTTCGCCTGGCAGATGATGTGCTCTTCTTCTTCCAGCGCCGAGTAGTACTCGTAGTTGTCCTGCGGCGTGCCGTCGACCACTTCGCGATACGGGGTCTCAATGAAACCGTATTCGTTCACGCGGGCATAGGTCGCCAAGGACGCGATCAGACCGATGTTCGGACCTTCCGGCGTCTCAATCGGGCAGATGCGGCCATAGTGGGTCGGATGCACGTCGCGGACTTCAAAGCCCGCGCGGTCACGCGTCAGACCACCCGGCCCGAGGGCGGAGAGACGACGCTTGTGCGTGACTTCCGACAGCGGATTGGTCTGGTCCATGAACTGCGACAGCTGCGAAGAACCGAAGTACTCGCGCACGACGGCCGACATCGGCTTGGCGTTGATCAGCTCGTGCGGCATCGAAGTCTCGATGTCCTGCGCGATGCTCATCTTCTCCTTGATGGCGCGCTCCATGCGCACCAGGCCCACGCGGCACTGATTCTCCATGAGCTCACCCACCGCGCGAACGCGGCGATTGCCCAGGTGATCGATGTCGTCGATGTTGTAGCCCGGACGGCCATTCTTGAGCGCCAACAGGTACTGAATCGTGCGGAGGATGTCCGCACGCGTCAGCGTGAAGCACGGCGCCACCGGGGCGAGGCCCAGGCGATTGCGCAGCTCTTCATTGCCGGCCACTTCAATCTTGGACTGGCGGTTGCCGCGCACCGGCATGATCAACACCGTGCGCATTTCCGACAGGCCAACCGTCATCAGACCGGTCGACACGCGGATCTCCGGCTGGAAGACGCCACCCGGCAGGTCGAGGCGCTGACGCAGGACGTCATGCGATTCCACCGCCAGCTCGGCGCCCTTCTCGGTCGCCTTGACCAGCAGCTCGCCGTTGGCATCCAACGACACGCCGATGAACGCGCTGTCCGCCCAAGCCGCCTGCAGCGCCGCCGCCAGCTCGCTCGGCAAAGCCTGCTGCGGGTTGGCAAACGCCTTCTGGTCGATCTTCCACGAGACGTGCTGTTCTTTGCCGTCCGCACCGCGCACGAGGAAGCCCAGGGCCCAATCGCTCTGCTTGACCGACTCCGGACGCGTCAGGTCCGCCACCGAGAACACACCGGAGAGGTGCGCCATCAGCTCGTTCGGCGTGACCTTTTTCATGTCCGGGAAGGTCTTGGCGTCCAGCTTGACGAGGAACGACTTGATCTTCTGGCCCGACGTGTACATCGAGAATTCGAGGCGCCAGTTGCGGTAGTCGTTGCCCGGGCTCGACAGGTCAAAAGACCGATCGCGGCGCATCGAAACCGTTTCCAGACGAACCAAACCCTGCTTCTTGAGCGCCATCAACGCTTTACGACGCGCGAACTTGTACTCGACCTTCATGCGGCCGACGTCCGACAGGTCGTAACGCTGTTCGTTGAAGAACAGGTTGTTGAAGTAGTTCTTCGCCTGGTTGGCCGAGGGCGGATCACCCGGGCGCAGGTGGTGATAGATGTCTTCGATGGCCTGCTCGGTCGTCGGCTGACGCTTGCGCTTCTGGACGTCCTCGACGTCCTTGGCCAGCGTGTCGCGCAGGTACGGACCCACGTTCAGGCGATCGATGTAGAGCACTTCAAACGTGCTGATGTTGCGATCCAGCAGCTTCTTGACGTCGTTGGCCGCCAGCTCATGGTTCGCTTCAAACAGGACTTCGCCCGTCTCCATGTCGATGACGTCGGTCGCGATAACCTTGCCTTCGATCTGGTCCGCGGGCATTTCCAGCTCGCTGATGCCCGCGTCGCGCAGAATCTTGATGACGCGCGGCGTGAACTTGCGGTTGCGGTGCAACAACAACGTACCGTTGCCCGGATGCGTGATGTCATCCGTCGTGCGCTGGCCGTCCAGGAGATCGAAGTTCAGCGAACGCATGGCGCGCAGCTTGTCGCCCGGGATCAGGCGAATCGTCTCGATGTCGTAGTAGTAGTTGAGCAGATCCTCGGTCGAGTAGCCGAGCGCGCGCAGCAGCACGGTGGCATGCAGCTTGCGGCGGCGATCGATGCGGACGTACAGCGTGTCCTTGTGGTCGAACTCGAAGTCCAGCCAGGAGCCGCGATACGGGATGATGCGCGCCGAGTAGATGCGCTTGCCCGAGGCGTGGGTCTTGCCCTTGTCGTGTTCAAACAACACGCCCGGCGACCGGTGCAGCTGGCTGACGATCACGCGCTCAGAACCGTTGATGATGAAGGTACCGGCGTCCGTCATCAGCGGAATTTCGCCGAAGTAGACTTCCTGTTCCTTGACGTCGCGCACCGACTGGATGCCGGTCTCGCTGACGTCGAACACGACGAGGCGGATGAGCACCTTGATCGGGCTGGCGAACGTCATGCCACGGGCGCGGCATTCGAGCACGTCGTATTTCGGCTCTTCGAGATGGTAAGACACGAACTCAAGGCTCGCGGTCTTGTTGAAGTCCTGGATCGGGAAGACCGAGGAGAAGATCGCCTGCAGACCGACGTTTTCACGCTGGGGAGCGGGAACGTTGCGCTGGAGGAATTTGTCGTACGACTGGCGCTGGACGTGGATGAGATCCGGGACCTTGACCACGCGGTTGATGCGGGAGAACGATTTGCGGACGCGGAGGTCCATCGCGGTGCGAGCCATCGTATAACTTCTCCTTCCAGCCTCATTCCAGCGAAATCTGGAGCGGCAGGACTTCTGAGGACGGGAACTGGCAAACCCCTGAGCGGCGGAATCGATTCCGTCCGCTCAGGGGTGCCTTCTGAACCATCCAGCCGCCCAACTTGTCACGCGCAGTGACCGTCAGACGCCCGGGGGAAAAACAGGGCCTTGGCGAAATTACTTGATTTCGACCTTGGCGCCCGCTTCTTCCAGCTTCTTCTTGTAACCTTCAGCATCGGCCTTGGAGACCGCTTCTTTGACCGCGGCGCCCGGCTTCTCGGACAGTTCCTTGGCTTCGCGCAGACCCAGGTTGGTCAGTTCGCGGATCACTTTGATGACGTTGATCTTGTTCGCGCCGGCATCCATGAGGATGACGTCGAACTCGGTCTTCTCTTCCACAACCGGGGCGGCGGCAGCAGCCGGGCCAGCAGCAGCAGCCGCGACCGGAGCGGCGGCGGACACGCCCCACTTTTCTTCAAGGGCCTTCACGATCTCGGAGAGTTCGAGAACGGTGAGACCGGACAGGTGACTGATGAGATCATCGCGAGAAATCGACATGGGAAACTCCTGGATTGCCTTGGCATCGTGGCGTTGTGCCGGATGCGCTAGTTCACTCAATTCAATCGACGCAGAACCTGCTGAACCTTAAGCCGCTTCTGCTTCCACTTTGGGTTCCAGCTGCTCGATACGTGCGTTGAACACGTTGAGGATGGAACGCGGAGAAGCAGCGAGCGTACCGACGAACTTGGCTGGGACGGCATTCAAGGTGCCGAGCAGCATAGCCCGCAGTTCGTCGCGTCCCGGCAGTTCCGACAGTGACTTGACTTGCGCGGCGCTGAGCGCTTTGCCAGACAGGGCACCACCGGTAATCACGAGGTTCGGGACGTCCTTGGCAATCTTGACGATCGCCTTGGCCGGACCGACCACGTCGGGACCGAAGGTCATCAGCACAGGCCCCACCAGCTTGTCAGAGAGCGCCTCAAGCGAGGTGCCTTTGACCGACAAGCGAGCAAGGGTGTTCTTCACCACAACAACTTTGCCTTCGGCACTACGCACCGCAGTGCGCAGGCTTTGCATCTGTTCCACGGTCATGCCGCGGTATTCCGCGACAATCACAGCGTCGATGCCGGCAAGTTGCTGGCGAAGCGCGTCGACCCGATCCTGTTTTTCAGCCTTGTTCATGCTGATCTCCTGTGTCCACCTTGCGATGGACCGTGTCGGGTCAAACTACCTTGCAGCCTGAGTGGAGTTCTGAAACAAGGCCTTTGACCGCCTCACTTCAGACACCGTGGTGCACGCCGGGCACCGTTGCCAGGCAATGCGTGACGCAGCCGAAGCCGCGTCGCATCCAGGAGTCAGGTCCGCGGGATGTCGCCATCCGTGAACCGTCCCTTTCTGCTCACCACACGTCTCCGTCGGACTTAACGCTGCGTTTGTGCCCGGTGGACACGCGTTCAGCAGCCGACTTCTCAGACGCAGTTCCGGACCTGGAGGGGAAGTCTCCCCGCGCGGAGCCGGAACCTGGTCGTCCATCGCCGCAAGCTGCGACGACAGACCGATTTCCCGCAAAGCGCACAGCTTTGCAGGGACCGAATGGCTTACGCCAGACGGAATTCCGCAGCCATCAGAACCGGATCCACGCGCACGCCCGGGGCATGCGTCGTCGTCACGGTGAGGGCCTTGAGGTACGTGCCCTTGGCGGAAGACGGCTTGGCTTTCACCAGCGCTTCGACCAGGGCGGCGATGTTTTCGCGCAGCTTGCCCGACTCAAACGAACGCTTGCCAACGGCAGCGTGGATGATGCCGGCTTTCTCCGCACGGAACTCGATCTTACCGGCCTTGGCAGCCGCGACGGCCGCACCGACGTCAAACGTCACGGTGCCGACCTTCGGGTTCGGCATCAAGCCGCGCGGACCGAGGGCCTTACCGATCTTACCGACCGCGACCATCATGTTCGGGGTCGCGATGCAGGTGTCAAAGTCGAACCAGCCGCCCTTGACCTTCTCGATCAGCTCGTCGTCGCCCACGAAGTCGGCGCCAGCGGCCAGAGCCTCAGCGGCCTTTTCGCCCTTGGCGAACACGAGCACGCGATTGACTTTGCCCGTACCGTTGGGCAGGACCACCGCGCCACGAACCATCTGGTCCGCGTGCTTGGGGTTGACGCCCAGGTTGATGGCGACTTCAAACGCTTCGTCGTACTTGGCGAACGAGTTGTCTTTGGCGATCTGGATCGCTTCGTCGAGGGTGTAACGCTTCTGCCGGTCGAAACGGGCGAGCGCGGCGTTGTATTTGCGCGAATGCTTGGCCATGGTGTCCTCAGGGACAGGCCGGCTCGCCGTGCGAGCTCAGCCTGAAAAAGTCAGGGGTTGTTAACCGATCACGTCAATACCCATCGAACGGGCGGTGCCGGCGATGGTGCTGCGTGCGGTGTCCAAGTTGGTGGCGTAGAGGTCAGGCATCTTGATCTTGGCGATTTCCTCGACCAGAGCCTTGGTGACTTTGCCGACTTTGTCCCGGTTAGGAACCGACGAGCCCTTCTCGATCTTCGCGTACTTCAGCAGCAAGCGGGACGCGGGCGGCGTCTTGGTGATGAAGGTGAACGAACGGTCGGAATAGACCGTGATCACCACCGGGATAACCATGCCAGCCTGGGCCTGCGTTTCCGCGTTGTAGGCCTTGCAGAACTGCATGATGTTGACGCCGTGCTGACCGAGCGCCGGACCGACGGGCGGTGACGGTGTCGCTTTGCCGGCGGGCAACTGCAACTTGATGTAACCAGTGATCTTCTTTGCCATGACTCACTTCCCGATTGCCTGTTGGTGCGCCGCGTGACTGTCACGCTGCGTCGTGCTTCAAACGGCCGGCAATCTCGGCCTTGCACTCAAACCGCCACGATGGCGATTGTCCGTATCGACCTATTGGCCGGCGATCTTTTCAACCTGCATGAAGCCCAGCTCGACCGGCGTCGCGCGGCCAAAGATGGACACCAGCACCTTGAGCTTCTGCTTGTCCGCGCTGACTTCCGCGACCGTGCCGGAGAAGTTGGCGAACGGGCCGTCGATGACGCGCACTTCCGTGCCCTCGTCAAAGCTGACGACCGGCTTGGCGGCGACTTCGCTTGTCTCAAGCTGACCGAGGATGCGCTGGATTTCCGAGTCCGGAACGGGACTCGGGCGCTTGGCCTTGTCCTTCTCCGTACCGAGAAAGCCGATGATCTTCTGGGTGTTCTTGACCAGGTGCCAGCTCTCGTCCGTCAGGATCATCTGCACAAGCAGGTAGCCCGGGAAGAACTTGCGCTTGGACTCGCGACGCACGCCAGCACGCACTTCAGCGACCTTTTCAGTCGGCACCAGCACTTCACCGAAGTACTGCTCCAAGCCTTCCGACTTGATGCGCTCGACAAGGCTCGCGCGGGCCACGTTTTCCGAGCCGGTATACGTGTTGACGATGAACCAGCGCTTGCGCGGGCTCCGGGCCACAGCCACAGGGGCTTCGGTCGTCATCGTTTCTTGGAGCTGCTCAGTCATGATTCTTGCCCGCCATGTTTCTTCCCTGTCGTTCCCGCGTACCGAGTTCGTTCGCCAGCCGAGGCCGTCCGCGAACGCGTCAGCAGCACTAGATGCGGTAGATGAACCGCGTGATCACGCTGATCAGCGAGTCAAAGACCCACAGGCACAGCGACACGAGCACCGTCGTCACCATCACCACCGTCGTCAGCAGACGGGTCTCGGCGATGGACGGCCAGGTCACTTTGCGCAGTTCGCCCGCCACTTCGTGGGCAAACTGGAACAGCTTCTCGTTCTTCCACAGCGCGATGCCGCCGACGATGCCAGCCGACACGCCGAGCAGGTTCGAGAGACGGAATTCACGGCCGATGATACCCGCGTCCCACTCCGGCCGAACCAGATCGAACAAGCCTGCGAACAGGTGCCCGCTCAGGAACCACACGAGCAACGCCGCGGCAACGAACGCCAGATTGACCATGCGCTCTTGGCTCATCTCGCTCTCTCCTTCCGATTCAGCTGCGCGCGGTCTTCTGGGACCTGCACGGAGCGCTTACTGGACTCACACGCCATTCGGCTCAGGACCGGTGGTTGCGAGCGGGGCAGGCCAGGCGGGATTCGAACCCACAACCCGCAGATTTGGAGTCTGCCGCTCTACCGTTAGAGCTACTGGCCTTTCGATCCGCCGATACAGGCGCATCTGCGGCGTTGTCACGGCGTCGGGTCGGCTTGACGTACTCAAGTACGCCTGCGCCGCCCCGCCTTGTTCCGCCTTGCAGCTGCACCCGTCTCGTCGGCCGAAGCCAAAGACGAAGCGCGCTGTGGGCAGAACGAACCGCTACTTCGTTTCCTTGTGTTCCGTGTGCTTCCGCTCAAAGCGGCAGTACTTCTTGAGCATCAAGCGACCGGGCGTGGTCTTCTTGTTCTTCGTGGTCGTGTAACGCGAAACGCCCGGGATGCCGGCGGTACGGCAGGTCTGGCACTCCAGATGGATGATGCTGCGGTTGCTGGCGGCCATCACGGACTCCTTCTAGCAAATGTCCCGAACTCGAGGGTCGGGATGCGAACGGGGAGGCGACTGAGCCTCCAGGGACACCTTCAGGTTTGACAACCTTCCGGTCTTTCTCGCCTCGCAAGCAGGCGATCCACCGGGGCCACACCCTCGCAATGAGAGCGTTGTGACCCCGGCGGATCGCTGTGTCGCTTGCGCGACGCGCTTACTTGTTGATCGACGCCACCAGGCCCGCGCCGACGGTCTTGCCGCCTTCACGAATGGCGAAGCGCATACCGGTCTCCATCGCGACGGGCACGATGAGCTTGACGATCAGGTCAACGCGGTCGCCCGGCTTGACCATTTCGACGCCCGGCTGCAGATCAATGTCGCCGGTGATGTCGGCCGTACCGAAGTAGAACTGCGGACGGTAGCCCTTGAAGAACGGCTTGGTACGGCCGCCTTCGTCTTTGCTGAGCACGTAGACCGAAGCCACGAACTCGGTGTGCGGCGTAACAGAACCCGGCTTGCACAGGGTCTGGCCACGCTCGACGTCGTCGCGCTTCAAACCGCGGAGCAGCGCGCCGAGGTTGTCGCCCGCCTGACCCTGCTCCACCGTTTTGTGGAACATTTCAATGCCGGTGACGGTCGTCTTCTGCGTCGGGCGAATGCCCACCACTTCGATTTCGTCGCCAACCTTGACGGTGCCGCGGTCAACACGACCCGTCACGACCGTACCACGGCCCGAGATCGTCATCGTGTCTTCGACGGCCATCATGAACGGCTTGTCGAGTTCGCGAATCGGGTCCGGGATGTAGTTGTCGAGGGCGTCCATGAGGGCGTCGATCGACGGCGTGCCGAACTGCGTGGTCTCACCCTGGAGCGCCTGCAGCGCCGAACCACGGATGATCGGCGCGGCGTCGCCGTTGAACTCGTACTTGTCGAGCAGCTCGCGCAGCTCCATGTCGACGAGGTCAACGAGCTCGCCCGCGGGATCATCCGAGTAGGCGATGTCGCACTTGTTCAGGTACACAACGATCGACGGAACGCCAACCTGACGAGCGAGCAACACGTGCTCCTTCGTCTGGGGCATGGGGCCGTCCGTCGCCGCGCAAACCACGATCGCGCCATCCATCTGGGCGGCGCCGGTGATCATGTTCTTGATGTAGTCGGCGTGACCCGGGCAATCGACGTGCGCGTAGTGGCGCTTCGCGGTCTCGTATTCCACGTGAGCGGTCGAGATCGTGATGCCGCGAGCCTTCTCTTCGGGGGTCTTGTCGATCTCGTCGAACGACTTGGCCTTACCGAAGCCTTTGGCTGCCTGGTGTTTGGTAATGGCTGCCGTCAACGTGGTCTTGCCGTGGTCGACGTGGCCGATGGTTCCCACGTTCACGTGGGGCTTGGTGCGCTCAAACTTGGCCTTGGCCATTGTCAGGGTCCTCCCGCCATGCGTGTGGCGTTGGTCGTCAAACAGGCACCCGCCTGTTGGTTGCCTTGCGGCGTGGTTGCCATCCGACCCGGAAGTCGGCAGCTTCTTTGCCTTCGGGCGCTTGCCGTCTGGCTGTTTGCACCCGTTGCCGGGTACGTCTGGTCGCGTCAGGCCCATCTTGATGACGGACTGTCGCGGTAAGTCGGTCTCTGGGCGCCTCTGCCTCCGGTTCGCCCGCCTGTCGCCGGTCAACGACCAGCGTAAAGGCGGCTTGCAGAGTCAACACAGCGCTCGGAGCCCACGACCGGATTTGAACCGGTGACCTCTTCCTTACCAAGGAAGTGCTCTACCAACTGAGCTACGTGGGCGCTTTTGCCGCTACCCAAGCTGCTTAGACCTCGTGCGCCCCGTGTGCAGGCCAGGCCTGCGAGAGAACGTTCGGTCAGAGCGGGAAACGGGATTCGAACCCGCGACATTCAGCTTGGAAGGCTGACGCTCTACCAGCTGAGCTATTCCCGCGTCACCCTGTCGCCGACCCCGCGCACAGCGGAGCAGAAGGACCAGGGGGTGGCAGGGGGGCGTTTGGCCCCCTCCAAAACAAACGACAGGGTGGAAGCTGGTGGATTCGAACCACCGTAGGCGTAAGCCAGCAGATTTACAGTCTGCCCCCATTAGCCACTCGGGCAAGCTTCCGTATGAACCGTCGGCCAAAGACCGATCGGGTGCGCCGAGCCACGCAGGACCACAACCACAGAGCTGGCGAAGGGACTTGAACCCGCAACCTGCTGATTACAAATCAGCTGCTCTGCCAATTGAGCTACGCCAGCGGCAACGGGAGGTTCGCTTTCTCGACCGACCACAGCGACACGCGCGACAGCAAAACTGCTTCGCGTGATCACCTAAATCGGTCGAAAACAGCGGGATTTGACTCCCAGGTCGCTGTTTCAACACCACTTTTTGCTACTTCCTCAGGGGTGGACCGTGCACAACGGGCCCCTTTGGGGGCCGTCTGTATACCCTGTAGAGCGCTTTGTGTCAAGGCTTTCGTCCGGTTCCAGACGCCGAATTGTCACGCGGGGGCGGGTTGACTCCCCCGAACCATGGCCATTGTCAACGTCGCAAAGGCCGAGACGTTGAGCGACGGCATCTGCTCCGGGCCGGGCAGCGTCACGAGTTGATCGCAGTTCTTGCGCACCAGCGGACGGATGCCGCTGCCTTCTGCGCCGAGCACGAGCGCCGTCGCCTTGGCCCACTTGTACGTGCGCAAATCGCCAGTTGCGCCATCCAGCGCGGTGCCGACGACTTCCACACCGCGGTCCCGCAGCGTGCCCAGCGTCCGCGCCAGGTTGACGACCTGCACGACGGGCACCGACGCCGCGCCACCTTCTGCGATCCGCTCGACAAGCGGCGTCACTTCCGCCGATCGATCTTGGGGCAGGATCACCGCCGTGATGCGGAAGAACGCGGCACTGCGGAGGATTGCGCCCAAGTTGCGCGGATCCGTGATGCTGTCGAGGCACAAAATCAGGGTGCCGTCCGCCGGTCCGGTCAGCGGCATGATGCGTTCAAAATCGGCGTACTCAAACGGCGTCACCCGCACAGCCACGCCCTGCGGATTGGCCTGTTCGTGCTCAAAGCCGCGCGGCGGCTCGTTTTCCACGCGCACACTCGCGGCCTGCGCGAGCTGCTGCAGACGCGCCAGCACGCGCGCGTCGGTCGCCCACAGGTACAGCGCCTGCACGCGCTGGGGCTGCCAGCGCAGGAGGGCCTCCACGGCGTGCAGGCCGCTCACGACGTCCGGCGGCGGCGCCGGGCGATCCTCGCGGCGCGGGCGGTTTTCCCGCGGCGGCAGCTGACTGCGGGACGTCATGGTCGTCGGACGGTCAAACCGCGGGCGATCGCGGTTCGGCGGGCCATCACCGCGCGGGCGATCGTTGTACGGACGGTCGCCCTGGGGGCGATCCTGGCGCGGGCGATCGCTGTACGGACGGTCATCACGCGGGCGCTCTTCGCGCGGCCTCTCGGCGGCGGGCGCTTCCGGACGCGGCGGACGGTCCTCCGGACGGCGGCGAACCGTGCCGGGGTGCGCCTGGTTGCCCGCGGGACGCTGCGGCGGACGCGGCGTGGGGCGTTCAAAACGGGACCGGCCATCAGCGGGCTGGCGATCGTCGGGGGGCAGATCATCGCGTGGGGACATAGGAAACTCCAGAAGCAGCGATTTCTGCTAGTATTTGTTCAGCGGCAGCGCGCGGATTGGCCGCGGAAAGGACCGGTCGCCCGACAACGAGCACCGTCGCGCCCGCTGCGGCCGCTTCACGCGCGGTCGCCGTTCTTGCCTGATCGTCCCCGCCAGCCGTGGCGCGAATGCCAGGCACAACGCGGATGAACGCGGGCGCAAACTCCCGCGTCAGGTGCAGTTCATGCGGCGACATCACCGCACCGGCAAGGCCGCATTGTCGCACGAGTTCCAGGCGTTTGGCGACCGTCGTTTGCACATCGCCGTCAATGCCGATCTGCGGCAGGTCGTCGGCGCTGAGGCTCGTCAGGAGCGACACGGCCACGACGCGGGTCTTGCCGCCCGCGCTCTGCGCCGCCGCCTCCAGCATCGCGCGACCGCCAGCGGCGTGCACCGTCAGCATCGCGACATCCAGCTTCACCGCCGCGGCGACCGCGAGGCCCACCTGATGCGGAATATCGTGGAACTTCAGGTCCAAAAAGACCTCGAAACCGGCCATTCGCATGTGGTGCACGATGGACGGACCGACCGCGGTGTACAGCGACAGGCCGACCTTGGCGAGCACCGGCAGACCGTGCAGCTCGTCCAGGATCGACTCCAGCGGCTCGACGCTCAGGCCGTCAAACGCGATGGCCAGCCGCGGCAGCGGTTGCATCATGCGGCACCCAGTTGGATCGCTGTGCCCATGCGCGCGTCGACGATCGCTTTCACGACTTTGGCCACCAGATCCGCGGTGCTCATCTCCAACCGCTCGCCGCTCTTGCGGATTTTTACTTCAACGATGCCCTCGGCAGCCTTGCGACCGACGATGATTTGCAGCGGATAGCCGATGAGGTCCGCATCGTTGAACTTGACGCCCGGGCGCTCTTCGCGATCGTCGAGCACCACGTCGATGCCCGCGGCCAGCAAATCCGCGTAGAGCTTCTCCGCCAAATCGGACGGATCGACGGCCAGCACGGCGACTTCAAACGGCGCGATCGAGACCGGCCACTGAATGCCGCGCGCGTCGTTGTTCTGCTCGATGGCCGCGGACAGGATGCGGCTCACGCCGATGCCATAGCAGCCCATCTCGAAAGGCTTCTCGGTCCCATCTTGCGCCAGGAACGTCGCATTCATCGACTTGGAGTACTTCTGGCCGAGGTAGAACACGTGGCCGACTTCAATGCCCTTGAACGCGCGCAGCTTGCCCGCGCACTTGGGGCACGGATCGCCCGGCAAGGCCATCCGCAGGTCCGCGTACGTCGCATCCGCCAGATCGCGCGCCGGAACGACGTCGACCGTGTGCTTCTGCTTCTCGTTGGCGCCGCACACCGCCTTGGGCATCGCGCGGATCTCGCTGTCCAGGACGCACTTGAGCGCGCCCGTGCCGATCGCGCCGATGTAGCCCGGCGGCAGCCCCGTCGTCTTGGCAAACCATTCCGCTTCCGCGAGGAACAGCGTCTTGGCCCCGAGCGCCTCTTTGACCTTGACCTCATTGACCTCGCGATCGCCGCGCACAAACGCCACGGCCGGCTGTTCGTCCGCCATGTAGAGCACGGCCTTGATCGTGTCCTGCGGCCGGATGCTCAGCAGCTTGCACAGTGAATCGATGGTCTTGGTGCCAGGCGTCTCGATCGCGTGCGCGGGCACAATGGCCGGATCAATCGCGGCGAACGCGTTGTCGGGCAGCGGCGCTTTTTCCACGTTGGCGGCAAAATCGCAGGTGTCGCAGGAGACGATGTTGTCCTCGCCCGACTCCGCGAGCACTTGAAACTCGTGGCTCATCGAGCCGCCGATGTTGCCCGTGTCCGCTTCCACCGCGCGAAAATCGAGGCCCAAGCGCGTGAAGATGCGCTGGTACGCGTCGTACATCACCTTGTAGCTCTTGTGGGCGCCCTCAACGGACGCGTCAAACGAGTACGCGTCCTTCATGATGAACTCGCGCCCGCGCATCAGGCCGGCGCGCGGCCGCATCTCGTCGCGAAACTTCGTCTGGATCTGGTAGAAATTGACCGGCAGCTGCTTGTAGCTGCGCAGATCCTTGCGCGCCAGGTCGACGACGACTTCTTCATGGGTCGGCCCGACGCAGAAGTCCGCCTGTTTGCGGTCCTTGATGCGCAGCAGTTCCGGGCCATAGAAGTCCCAGCGGCCGGATTCCTGCCACAATTCCGCGGGCACAATCGCCGGCATGAAGACTTCCTGGGCACCCGCGCGGTTCATTTCCTGGCGCACGATCGCCTTGACCTTCTCCAGCGACCGCACGCCGAGCGGCAGGAAACTGTAGATCCCCGCGGCGACCCGACGGATGTAGCCGCCGCGCACAAGGTACTGATGGGAAATGACTTCTGCGTCCTTGGGCGGTTCGCGCAAGGTGGGCTGATGGAGTTGGCTGGCGCGCATGGGAGGCCTCGTCGGCGGCAGGTGCCGGGCGCGAGAGGCTAGCGGCGACGGCTGCTACTGGCAAGCCTCGGGACGATTTCCCTTGGATTACGGCACCAAGCTCGCCGTCGGAATGACCCACTTGCCGTCGGCCGGACCAAAGCCGACCGCGACGCGCCCCAGCGATCCGACGTCAAACCACACCGTACCCTGCAGCCGGTAGGGAATCTCAAACTGCACGGGCTGGCCCGCTTTCAGTTGGCCAATCGCCTGCTTGGCGACTTCGCGCAGCGTGGTCAACAGCGCATCCGGGCCGAAAGTGAACCGCGCGGTGAACTGGATGTGGCCATCGGACACGACCTGCGGCATCAGGAAGGACGGCTTCTGGCCCGCAAGCGCGTGGATGCCGCTCGACACCAGAAAATTGACCGCGGCGTTCTGGAAATCCTGCACGGAGCGGATGTCGTGGCTGGAAGCCTTGCACGAGTTCGGCCCCGGATGGCCGGTGCAGCCCGGTTGATTCGCGCCGCAGAACACGACGCACGCAGCGCCCAGCGCGGTATTCGTGTTGGCCGGAAAGACCGTCGCGGCGGTGAGCATTTCCGCCACGGGAATCGGAAAGTGGTTGGGATTGTCGACCATGAAGCGCAGGTCAAACGCCACCGCCATCTGCTGCGGACTTGGCTGCGGGCCAAACGCCTGGCTGCAGGCCAGTCGCGCCACGCCCGGCACGCCAAACGGATCGGGTACGACTTGCGGGCAGAAATACGCCGCCATCAGGTGCTGCGACGGCGCCTGCACGAGCGTCGCATCCTGATACGTCACCTTGGGCAGCAGCGGCTTGACGCCCTGCGCGAGCGGGCCGGCATTCTTCTCCAGCTGCGCCAGCATTTCGCACGAAGGCAGGAGCGCGACGAGCGCGAGAAGAAGCAGGGAGGGCAAGATTCTGCGCATCGGGATTCCTTGGCGACGGTGCCGCCGCGGTCGCCATGAGTAGCGAACCTGTGAGCAGAACGCAACCGGCGGCGAATGCTTCAGCATGCGATGCGGCAAAAACGCCGGGACCGGCTTGGCGACGCGCCGTGGCACGCTGCAAAGCCGGTCCCGATCGAGAACAGACGAATGAACTACGGCGCGTCAGGCGCGACGATGCGACCCGGGGCGCCCTGGGCGCCGGCGGCCGTGTGGCACGAGTTGCAGTCGCCGCTGGTCTGCTTGCCCGACATCTTGCGGGCGTTGCCGGCCGCGTCGAGCACGCGCGCGGTGTACGGCGGCGTGAAGCCGGACATCGACTTGCTGGACATGTGGAAATTGCCCGAGAGCGACGACGTCGTGGTCTTGAAGACCTTGGCGTTGGCGTCGGTGATTTCCACGGTGTAGGTCGCGGGCGGCACAACGCTGCCGGCCTTGCCGCTGGCGTAGCAGCCGGTTTCAGTGATCAGGTTGCGGAAGACGGTGCCGCCGATCTTGTACGTGGGGCCGCCCTGCTGGCCGTGGCACTGGATGCAGGTGTTGCCGGGCTCCATGTCATTGCCGGTGCCGCCGTTGTAGGTCTGGCCGGACGGGCAAGGCAGGTTGTCGATGTTCGGGCCCGTATCCGTGCTCACGGCATCCGTGCCGGCCGCAGCGTCCGTGCCCGCGGCCGTATCCGCGGTGTCGACGCCAATCGCCGCGTCGGTGCCAGCCGTCGTGTCATTGGCCGTCGTGGCATCGTTTTCAGCCGTTCCGTCGGCGTTCAGCGTGCCGTCAGCGTTGCTGGCGTCGGTGAACACACCGGTGCCGGTGCCGCCAGTGCCGTCAGTCGAGCCGCAAGCTGCGGCGGTCAGGGCCGCGGCCATCATGGCGAGGAGCAGGGGGGCTTTGTGCAGAAACATGGAGACTCCGGGGCAAAGGGATGAGAAATTGGGGGGCACCATTGGCGGCCATCCAGCTCAAGCCAGAATCCACGCGCGCGCGAGAATCCAGCGGTACTGTCGGCGATTCTTGCACCGTCAAGCGACAGCACTTGGGAAACGTACCTATCGCCGCTCGCGATCGCAAGCGCTTCTTTATAGAACTTCACAATCGCCAATTCCCGGCCGGTCGCGCAATTCTGCGACGGCTACTGGGCAAATTCGATGGTGGCCTTCAGGCCGTCCACGCGCTTTTTCAGCTCTTTTTCCATGCCCTTGGGCGGATTCTTCTGCGCATCTTCGCAATACGTAAGCGCCTGCTTCAGTTCCGGCTTGCCGCTGATCAGCACAGCCTGGGCAATCACGCAGCGGTTGTAGTTCCATTCCGGACGCGGCGGATTGGCCGGATCACCCGCGATTTCATCAAAGTAGGCCAGCGACTTCTTCACTTCCACCGGATCGTCGCTCACGCGGCGCTTGGCCACCGGCAGCGTCGTCAGCGCCCAGTAGTTGTAGGAATCGCGCTTGCGCACTTCTTCCAGCAGCGTGACCGTCTTGTCAAAGCCGAGGTTGCGCACCGTCACCGACGCCGCATTCAGCAGCGGCTCCGTCGCCTTGGGGTCAGCGTCCGCTGCCTTGCCAAAGCGCTCCAGCGCCTTCTGCGTCTCACCGAGCTGCAGGTGCGCCAGACCCAGGGCATTCTGCAACGTCGCCGAATTCTTCAGCTCCGGCGCCTTGTTCATGCCGACCGCGCCAACCAGGATCGCGTTGCGCTCCTGACCCAGCGCGTGATGCGCGAGCGCCATCTTCTCGTACGCCTGCGCCAACGCCGACGGACCCGCGGGGGCGGCGTCCACAACCACGTCGCCGCTCGCCGTCTCGACCGCAATCGACGCCTTGGCGTTCTCCGCTTCCGCGCCCAGCTCGTACAACTTCAGCCGGGACGCCGCGATGGCGTCGGTCGGCTTCTGCGCGTCGGTCCATTTGTACGGCGTCAGCTCCACGGTCAGCTCCTTGATGTCGGAGACTTCCGCGAATTTCGTGTCCAGCGTCTTCAGGTTGTCCCGCGCTTCCGCCCAGTAGTTGTCAAACGCGTACACTTCCGCGGCCTTCTTCAAGGCTTCGCGGTAGCGCTCCGTGGCAATCACCTTCTGCGGCGCGGCCTTTTCGGCCAGCTGGCTCGCCCATTCGGACTTCAGCTCTTCGCTCTTCGCGAACTGCGGCGGCGCCGGCAGCTCCGTGATGGACGTTGCGATGTCCTGATGGATCCGACCGCGCCGGCTCGCCGCAGCCGCCACCCAGCGGGGATTCTTGGAATCTTCCACCTGAATGTAGAAGCTGTCCGCAATCGTCGCCGCCTTCGCCTTGGTCGCCACCAGATCGGCGGCCGCTTTCACGTCCTTCGCCTTGGTCTTGATCGCCTTGACCTTGTCGAACTCCAGCTCGCCGAGCATGAACACCGCCTGCGCGACCGCGTCCTTGCCGATCGGATCCAGCGTGCCCATCTTGTTGGCTTCCGCGAGCACCTTGGCGCGCGCCAGCACTTCATCAAACAGCTTCTTGCCGCGGTCGCCCTGGCCCAGCTTGTACTGCGCCGAGCCCGTGTTCACCATCGCGGCAAAGGCGAGGTGATCCGGCACGTTCAAGCCGCGCTTCAGGAACTTCTCAGACGCGCGAATCACGCCCTTGTAGTCGCCCTTCTGCTGGTACTGCACGGTCAGCTTGTACGCCACGTCCGCGCGCGACGCTTCATCGCAGCCTTTGTTCTTGGCGTCCTTGGCGCAGCGCGCGAGGAACAGCTCACCGCTCTCCACGACCTTGTCGTACGCGCCGAGGCTCTCGTGGATCGCCTGCGACTTGTCCAGCGCTTCCGCCACGGCTTTGTGCTCAGGATAGGCTTTGACAAACGCCTCGTAGGCCGCCGCCGCGTCTTCAAACGCCCCGGATTCACGATAGATTTCGCCAATTTCAAACTGCGACTGACCCGCGCGCTCGTCCTTGGGATACGCCTTGGCAAAGCTCTGGTACGTCGCGATTTCGTCCTCGCGGCGCTTGGCCTGCCGGTAGAACTTGGCCGCGCCAATCAGCGCACGCGGCGCCGGCTTGGCGTCCGGGAACGTCTGCTGGTACTTGACGAGGCACTGCGCCGCCTGCACCGGCTGTTCTTTCAACTCAATGCACTTGTTGTACTCTTCGTTGGACTTGATTTCCGTCAACGTTTCCGCGAGCTTGCCGGTATTGCACTTGCTCGCCAGCAGCTTGTCCGTCCACAGGATCAGCTTCTTGCCGTCCTGATTCAGGTTGAACGAGGACAGCGCCAACCGCGCGGCATCGCAAGCCAGCTCGTGTTCCGGATAGCGATCCAGCATCGTCGCCAGCAGGTCGCCGGACTTCTGGAAATAGTTGTGCTGGTACCAGAGGCGACCGGCGACAAACAGCGCTTCCGGCACGTCTTCCGTCGACTTGTGCTTGAGCGCGATGGTGATGTAGCGCTCGCAACCCGCAGCCACGCGCTGCTCTTTGTTGTTGAGCGCGATGGGGCGCAGGTCGGCATCGTCCAGGTTCTTGGACTGCACTTCCGCGTTCAGCCGCTCCAGCTTGTAGTACGCGATGAACGCGCGGTGCGCCGCCGCTTCCGCATACTTGCCGTTGGCATCCTTGTCGATGACCTTCTCATAGGCGCCAGCCGACAATTCCCAATACTCGTTCGCGCGCGCCTGCAGCGCCGCCGTCTCCGCCGTCTTGTTGCCCTTGCGGGCTTTTTCCGTGTCGCGCGAAGCCTTGTCCGCCAACTGGAAGAGCGCCAACGCGTGGTTGTACAGCATGTCGTAGCCGTGCTCGCCGTTGCTGAAGTGCTCGCTGTACACGCGGTAGATCTTCTCGGCGGATTCCAGCGTCGGCATGTTCAGCGTGTTCTCGTATTCCGAGTGAAGCGTGGACGCGATCTCCGCCATCAGCAGTTCCAGCCGCGCCGGTGCCTCGGCGCCCTGCCGCAGCGCGTTGCCGACCATCGTCGCGGAGAACACCGTCGCATCCAGATCGTGCAGCTTGTACGAGTTGTCCAGGCGCAGGACCATGAACGTGATCAAACGCTTGTCGTCCTTGGCCAGATCGATCAGGTCGTCGAGGACAACGTTGGACTTCGTGAACTCGGACACGTCGATGTAGTGACGCGCCAGCGCTTCCATCAACAGGACTTCCGAGCCTTCCGCGACCTTGTGGAAGAACGCGTTGGCGTTCTTGGGGTTGCCGTATTCCGCCCACGACTTGACCAGGTAACGGGTCGCGTCTTCCGTGAACGTCACGCGGCCGTTGGCCTCTTTCTTGGAATAGTCCAACACGCGCAGGAACTTGTTGACCGCGGTCTCCCACTTCTGCTGGTTGTAGTACACCCAGGAAACGTAATAGAGGCCCCAGCCGTAGACGCTGGAATCCGGGAATTCGATGACCTTGTTGTACCAGCGGAGCGCTTCGTCGCCCTGGTTCTTGCCGTAGTAGTAGTTGCCGATGCCGAGGTACGCATCCGGCAGGAATTTCGACTTCGGCGTCTTGCGCACGAGGCGCATGTACGCGTCCACGGACTCGCCGGCGCGGTCGATTTCCGCCAGGTGGAAGCCCAGCGAGTACAGCACTTCATCCAGGCTGGCGTAGCGCGGGAAGTTGCGCTCAATGCGCTTCAAGTGGTTGATCACGTCCAGCTTGGCCGCGCGCGACTTCTCCAGCCACTGATCCTGCTGCACTTTCAGGCGACGGCACTCGGCCTTGTCGCCACTGGCCTCGCAGCGGGAGATGCCGACTTCCAGGTCTTCATCGTGCGCGTCGATCTCGTACGCTTCCGCGCGATCCCACAGCACGTAGCTCAGCTCCAGCAGCGTGTCGGCTTCCGTGTCTGAACCGCGTTCGATTTCCAGCAATTCGCCGAGAATCGCCAGCTCGTCTTCGATGTCCTGGATGGTCTTGTTCTCTTTGGAGCGCCGCTGTTCAGGCGCGCCGGGACCGGGCGCCTTCTTGTCGTCGG
The DNA here is from genome assembly GCA_903842345.1 of uncultured Myxococcales bacterium. Taxonomy (GTDB): domain Bacteria; phylum Myxococcota_A; class UBA9042; order UBA9042; family UBA9042; genus CAIYBN01. The sequence continues at coordinate 248,414 of CAIMLR010000002.1, read as the reverse complement.
GCTTGGCTTCGTCTTTCTTGGGCTCAGCCGCGCGCTTGAACGTCGTGACTTCGTCTTTTGGGGCCGCCTTGCCGGGCGCTTGAGCCATGGCCGGCACGGCCAAAACGCCGGCGATCAGAAAGCTGATGAGGCGGAAGCAGGTCTTGCGCATCACGGCTTCTCCGTTTTCGGGGCATTGTCGGTCTTGGGTGCGCTGTCGTTCTTGGGCGCACTGTCGTTCTTGGGCGCACTGTCGTTCTTGGGCGCGGGATCGTCACCCCAGTCCGCCTTGGCAGGCGCGGCCTTGGCCGGCGCCGCAGCGTCCGCCTTGTCCGCCCCGCCCGCGCCAGCTTTCTTCAACGCTGCAGCGCCTTTGCCTTTGGGCTTGGACGCGTTCGCGCCTTCCTTTGGCAGCTCGTTGGACGTGCAGCGCGACCGTGTGTCGTACGTGTAGCCGCCCAGTTCGTCCTTCCAGTAGGTGCCGTCAAACGGCCACACCACGTGCTCCGAGTCCTCTTCGCGCGGCTCGCTGACGGCCAAGGCCGTGTCCGCCATGTCCTTGCGCACGCTGCCGCTGATCGAACCGCGGCCCGCCTTCATCGACTCGTACTTGATACGCAGCCCTTGGCGAATGATTTCCGTCAGATCCTCGCGCACCCGGGTCAGACGCGCACGCGCCAGGCCGCCCGCTTCCGACACCATGACCGCGCGAATGCGCCCCATGTCCTCGTACAGCTGCTTGGCCGCCGCGGACGCCGTCGTGTTGCGCTCCAGCTTCTCCAAACCTTCCAGTTCCGTGTTGGCCAACAGCACCGAGCCAAACGACCGCTGGAGGTGCTTGTCGTTGAGCGCAGCGTTGAAAATCCGCCGCAACTGCACGGAAAGCTTGGCCTTCTGGCCAGCCAGCATCGCCAGATAGTCGTAGAACTCGGCGTCCGAACGCTGGCCGGAAAGCTGCGCATCAAGCTCTTTCTTCAACGGCTTGTAGTCGCGCAAAAAGCGCTGGACGGTGACGAGCGTTTCCTTGAACCGGCACGTGCGGAACAGGATCAGCGCCTCAAGCACCTGCCCTTCCGGATAGTAGCGATCCTCAAAATACGGCGAGTTCAGCGTGTGCAGCGAACCCAGCACGCGATCGACGCGGTTCAGCTGGAAGTAGGTCCAGCCCAGCTCAAACAGCGAGTCCAGCCACTGCGACGTGCCTTCCTCGACGCGATCGTAGTACTTGACCGCGGTGTCGAATTGGCCGATCGAGTAGAACAGCCGGCCCAGCGACATCGACGCCAGGTCCTTGTACTGCTTGTAGTATTTTGGGCTGCCGACCTGCTCCTCAAAGCGCAGCAGATCCTTGAACGCTTCCAGCGCCGGCTGCGCCTGATTCAGGTACACAAACGTCACACCCAGCAGATGTTTGGCCTTCAGGTAGGTCTCGCCCGCCGCTGGACGCAGCGCGGTCAGCTGGCCGATCGCCTTGCCAAACGAGTCCTTGCACTGCTCGTTGCACTGGCCATGGCCCAGCGCGTAGCTTTGCTCGCCGATGGAGAAATAGTAGCGGCCAACGAGAAAGCGCACTTCGTCCGCGTCGTCCTTGCGCAACGTGCCCTCGGGCGCGTCGATCAAGCGCTCAACCGTCGCCAGATCGCCCGGCACACTGCGTTGAATCTGCAGGTAATACCGCATCTTTTCGCGGTACAGCGGATGCTCGGGCGTCACCTGCACGGCGTCAAAAGCGCGCAGCGCCGACTGATACAGATTGAGGCCAAACAGCGCGCGCGCCAGCAGGAACTGACCCAGCGCCTTGTCCGGATCGTCGGGCGCCATCGTCGGCACCAGATCGGCGAGCTTGGAAAACGCGTCGTAATAGCGCTCATCCGTGACCAATTCCTTGGCCGCCGCAACGTCAGGGTTCTGGATCGCCGGTCCGCGAGCCGCCTGCGCGAACGCGGGCGAGGCAAAAGCCGGGAGAAGGGCCACGCCGAGCAAAACGGCGAGCAGGCACAGCACCGCCGGCCGCAGCGAGCGGCGGAGCGAATTCACAGGCTGCCCCATCGCATTCCTACGCTGGCTGGTCAGGTTCACAAGCTGGCTGGTCACGAACGGCACCTCGCGCAGGGTCTCAGAGGCGGGAGTATAGCTTGGCTGGGGCCAGTGGGGAAGTGCGCGAATCAGACCTCGGCGGCGCCCTCAAGGCGGCGGCGCAAAGGGCGCGACGCGGGCGAGCACCAGCGCCAGATCGGCGGCCACGTCGAGGCGCTTGTCGCGGGAGGATTCGCCTGCGCCCAACGTCACCGCGCGTTTGGGCACCCCCAGCCACTCGGCGACGAAAGCGCAGAGGGCGGCGTTGGCCTTGCCGTCCACCGGCGGGGCGTGGATGGCAATCCTCAAGCGATCGCCGTGCATACCGATCACCTGACTGACCTTGGCGCCGGGCTGGGCGCGCACGGCCAAGCGCACATCGCCATCCTTGCCGCTGACCGCAGGGTGATGGGCCATCAGAACAGGTTGCCTTGACCGGAGTCGTCGTCTTTCTTGTGCGGCACGGGCAGTCCCAGATGCAGCCACGCCGCCGCCAGCGCCACGCGACCACGCGGCGTCCGCGCCACGTAGCCCTGCTGCACAAGGTACGGCTCGTAGACATCCTCCAGCGTGTCGCGCTGTTCGCCCAGCGCCGCCGCCAGCGTCTCCACGCCGACCGGCCCGCCGCCAAACAGCTGCGTCAGCTTCTGCAGGTAGGAGCGGTCCATCGGGTCAAAGCCCGCCTCGTCGATCTCCAGCATCTGCAGGGCAGCCGCGGCCACCTCCCGGGTAATCCGCGGCGTCGCGTTGACCTCGGCAAAATCGCGCAGGCGCCGCAGCAGCCGGTTGGCAATGCGCGGCGTGCCCCGGGAACGCCGCGCGATCTCAGCCGCGCCGCCCGGCTCCAGGTGAATGCCCAGCAGTAGCGCCGATCGCTTGAGCACGATCGCCAGCTCCTCGGGCGAATAGAAGTTCAGCCGCGCCACGTAGCCAAAGCGATCGCGCAGCGGTCCGGTCAGGAGCCCCGTGCGCGTCGTCGCGCCCAGCAGCGTAAACCGCGGCAATGGCAGCTTCACCGTGCGCGCGTGCGGGCCATCGCCCACGACGATGTCGAAGCGGAAGTCCTCCATCGCGGGATACAGGTTCTCCTCCACCACAGCCGACAGCCGGTGGATTTCATCGATGAACAGCACGTCGCCTTCCTGCAGCCCCGTGAGGATGCCCGCCAGGTCGCCCTTCTTCTCCACCGCCGGCCCGGACGTCACGACAAGATTGGCGCGCATCTCACTGGCGATGATGTTGGCCAGGGTCGTCTTGCCCAGACCAGGAGGCCCGGAAAACAGCATGTGATCCAGCGGTTCACCGCGCGCCTTGGCCGCCGCCAGAAAGACTTGCAGGTTGTCCAGCACCGCCTTCTGGCCCACATAGTCGGCAAAAGCCCGCGGCCGCAGCGCGCGATCGGCGGTATCCGTCACTTGCGGCAGGGGAGTCAGGACGTCGTCGTCATCGCGCATCAACAATCTTCCTTACGCTCAGGAAACGGGGCGACGCAGGGACGCCAGCGCCACCCGCAGCAAGGCATCAAAGTTGGCCGCCGGTTGCAGCGCGCGGGCCTGCGTCACCGCTTCTTGCGCCACGTTCGGCCGGTAGCCGAGGTTCTGCAGCGCGCTCAGCACTTCACTCGCCACGGGGTCGTCACCCGCCCGCGGCTTGGCCGTGATCGCGAGGATGTCCTCCAACGCCACCGGCAACTTGTCCTTCAACTTCAGCAGGATCAGCTCCGCGAGCTTCTTGCCCACGCCCTTGGCCTTGGTCAAGTCCGCGGCGTTCTGGCGGTGGATCGCGCTCGCCAGCTGCCCCGGCGTGTACGTCGACAGCAGCGCCATCGCCGCCTTGGGTCCAACGCCCGGCACGGCGGTCAAGGCGTCGTAGACCTCCCGATCCGCCGGATTGCTGAAGCCGTAGAGCGTCAGCGCGTCTTCCCGCACCGTCATGCGGATGTGCAGGACCAGCGGCTCGTTGAGGCGCGTAGTTTCCGCGTCGCGCTCGTGGACAAAGACCTGGTAGCCCACGCCCTGCACGTCCAGCACCACGTGATCGCCGCCCAGCCAGCGGGTGATTCCTGAGAGCCATGCAATCATGCGGATTTCCGTTTGCTGGCTTGGGTCGCCGCCAGCCAGGCTTTTTGCGCGTCGGTCAGATCGTTGCCCGCGGCCATCGGCAGCGGCTGGCGGTGATAGGTGATGGCCACGGCCAGCGCGTCCGCCTCATCTTCCTGCGGCGCCGCGGCGAGCTGGAACGTCAGCTTGACCATCTCCTGCACCTGATGCTTCTCCGCCCGACCTGAGCCCACGACCATCCGTTTCACCGTCGCCGGCGGAAACTCCGCGACCGGCAACCCGCGCGCCGCGGCCAAGGCGATCGGCAGCCCACGCGCCTGACCGAGCACGAGCGCCGTGTGGGCATTCTCGTGGACAAAAGCCGCCTCAATCGCCAGCGCGTCGGGCTTGTACAGGTCAAAGAGCTTGGTCAATTCCGTGAGGATCACGCCCAGCCGCTCCGGCACGCTCGCTTTCACGTCCATCCGCAGCGTACCGCTGGCCAGCCGTTCCAGCGTTTGACCGCGGCGCAGCACGACCGCCCAGCCCAGCTTGCGCGAACCCGGATCAATCGCCAGCACTGTATGGGTTGTCGCCACGCCCGCCTCCAGCCGCTGAGCCTACACCGCGCCCGCCGCGTTGCACAGAACGACCGCCGATCGTACCTTCACGCCATGACTCACCGCATCGCGCTGTTGCTCCTTCTTGGCTCATTGGGTTGTCAGCGCCAGCCGACGACGACGCCCCAGCCGGCAGCGCCCGTCGCCAAGCCGGTTGCGCAGCCGAGCGTCGCGCTGCCGTGGGCGGCGACCCAGACGGAGCCGCCGGCGCTGGAGCCGTTGGGGCAAGTTGTCGCGGCCTTGCGCGCCCGGGCGACGCCCGCGGGCATGGCGACGATCGCGGATCTGCTCACGCCCGCGTCCGTCACGCGCTTGCGCCAGCCCAACGGCGCGCTGGCGGTGTTGCCGGTCACGTTGCAGTCGCAAATCGCCGGGCCGTTTGCGCGCGTGCAGCTGGACGGCGGGCGGGCGGGCCTCATCAGCCAGCAGCGGGGCTTCGCGCGGACGGCGTGGTTCTATCTGCAACAGGGCCACTGGCGGCTGGACGCGGCCAACACCGCAACGTGGCATCCGGCCGATCCCGGTCCAGCCGACCCGCAGAATCAGCCGCTGACGCTCGCGGAAGCGACGACGGAACTGCAGGGCGCCGGCGCGCTCTACGCCGTGCTGCACACGAGTCAGGGCACCGTGCATTGCCTGCTGCTGGAGCGGGAAGTGCCTGAGCTCGTGGCGCACTTCGTCGGGCTGGCGCGCGGCAAGCGGGCGTGGCGCGCACAGGATGGCACGTGGCAGCACAAGCCGCTGTACGACGGCCTGCCGTTTCAGCGCGCGCTGCCGGGCATCTGGGCGGTGACCGGCGATCCGAGCCAGAAAGGCCCGGGCGGCGCCGGGTTTCACATCGCGGACGTGCTGCGGCTGAACGTGCGGCACGACAAGCCCGGCACGCTGTCATTGGTTTCGCTGGGTCAGGCGAACACGGCGTCGTCGCAGATCGCGCTGTTTGCCAAGCCGGCGCCGTGGGCGGACGACCAGCACCTGCCGTTTGGTCTGTGTCAGGAGCTGGACGTGATCGAGGCGCTCAGTCAGCAGCCGGCGCGGTCGCAGGTTCTGCAGCAGGTGACGTTTCAGCGCGGCCTGAAGTAGCGGTTTCGTCGCTGTCGTCGGTTTTGCGGCGCGCGGGCAGCATCGCCACCACCGCGCCAAACAGCATCGTGATCGCACCCAGCCACAGGAACGACACGAACGGGAACACCACAGCCAGCAGGTGGATGAATTTCTGGCCCTGCGCCGGCCGCATCGCCAGGTAGAGGTCGTGCGAAAACGCCGACTGGATGGCCACTTCCGTAGTCGGCGACGCGTGCTTCTTGTAGAAGCGGACTTCCGGCTCCAGCACTTCCCCCACGCCCAGCGGCACGCAGTCCACACGCACGCCGCCCGGCACGGTGACGTGGGTGTTCACGCCGACGTAGCGCATCCCCGGCCACGGTCCGGCGTGCCAGTCCGCGAGGAACGCCTGGAGGCCCGCGGGCGTCGCAAACGCCAGGTCAAAATTCATCTGGCCCTTGTTGGTGCGCACATCGACGGGCTCCGGCGCCGCCTCCTTGGCCCAGTCGCGCATGTCGCCCAGGAACGCCATCACCACCTGCGGCGAGATCGCGGCAACGTCCAGCAGATTTTTGCCCAGCTGCAGGTGCAGCACGCGCGGATCGGCTTTGTCGGCGCCAAGGATGCCAATCGCCTTGCCCAGCGTGCCGACAAACTGCCGCGACGCGAACTTCTTGCCCGCCGCGACCTCGGCGAACGTCACCGCGACGCGCGGCTGGCCTGGAAACGTTTCGACCTTGGTGCCCGGCGGCAACAGCGCTTCCACGGCGCGGATCGCCGGCTCAGGCACCGCTTCATCGCGCGTCATCACCAGCATCGTCGCCCGGTGCGCGGCGTACGCCCCGTCCGCCTCGTAGTAGTCGCTCGCCGCGGCGAACGTCAGGGTGTAGTCGCCGACCTCCGCCTTGTCGCCCGGATGCAGTGCGATCTCCGGCTGGTAGGTGCGAAACGCGTTGCCGGCGAACGCCAGAAAGCAGAACACCACACCCAAATGCACGATGTAGCCGCCATAGCGGCGTTTGTTGCGCAGCGTCAGCAGCACCAGCGCGATGGGATAGCTCTGCCCGTGGAGCCGCTGGCGGGCGCGCGTGCCCACGTGGAACTCGACGGCGATCGCCCAGAACACAAAAGCCGCGAACCAGATCGTCGCCGCGCCGTACCACTCGCGGGTCCCCAGATCCGCGAGCACTTCCTGCACCGCCGGGCCAAACGCCAGCGCGCCCGCGCCCATCGCGATCCACGTCGCGCGCCCGAGGTACCACAGCGCCACGGCCAGCGTGATCAGCGCCGACACGACGAGAGGCCGGGCCATGTTCTTCTCGAAATTCTTGCGCGTCGCGCGCCGCCAGGAAATCAGCGGACCCACGCCGGTAAGCAGCAGGATGATGAGGCCCAACGGCGTCATGACCTGATTGAACCACGGCTCGCCCAACTGGACTTTCTGGGTCAGCGGCTGAAGATGGATGCCCACGTGACCGACCAGCCCCGCGAACGCGCTGTACAGCTGCTGGACGGCCTTGGCGTCCGAGATCTGGCCAAACAGCGTGCCCCACAGCACGACGAACGCGCAGCCGACCAGCAACACGTTGTTGAACACGAAGAACGCTTCGCGGCTCATCACGGAATCGAGCTCGGCATCCGCACGCAAGGCGCGCCACCGCACGCCGATGGCGATCGCGGAAACGACGGTGATGACGGCCATGTACCAGAGGAAATAGCCGGCGAGGGTCGAATCGGCAAACGCGTGGACGGAGTCGATGAGCTGGCTGCGCGTCAGGAACGTGCCAAAGATCGTCAGCAGGAACGTCAGGCAGACCAGCACCGCGTTCCACCGCTTGAGCATGTTGCGGCGCTCCTGGATCATCACGCTGTGCAGGAACGCGGTCGCGGTGAACCACGGAATGAGCCCGGCGTTCTCGACGGGATCCCACATCCAGAAGCCGCCCCAGCCAAGCTCCTCGTACGCCCACGCGCCGCCGAGAATCAGCCCGAGCGACAGGAACAGCCACGACACGAGCGTCCACTTGCGGGTGTCGCGCAGCCATTGGCTGTCCAGCTGCCCGGTGATGAGCGCCGCCATGCCAAACGCGTAGGGCACGGTGAAGCTGATGTAGCCGGTGAGCAGGCTCGGCGGGTGGATCGCCATCAGCGGATTCTGCAGCAGCGGGTTCATGCCCTTGCCGTCATCGGGTCCCGCGCCGGCCTGAAAAATCTCAAACGGATTGGATTCAAAAACCATCAGCACGGCAAAAAACAGGATGGAGGTCGCAAGGATGCCGGTGACCCATCCGAGGAAGACCTGCGATTGCGTGCGGTTGCGCAAGACGGCGACGGCGGAAAACGTGGTGAGCGCGATCGTCCAGAAGAGGAGCGCGCCTTTCTCACCGCCCCAGAAGCCGGCGAGGAGGTACGCGAGCGGCATGTCCTGATCGGTGTAGGCGGCAATGTATTTGTTGGAGAAGTCGTGGCTCAGCAAGCCGTAGAACAGGCACGCGCCCATGGCCAGCCAAAGGAGCCACGTCGTCAGCAGGCCATGGCGGCTGGCCGCGAGCATGCCGGGCGAGCGCAACGCCGCGCCGCCATAGGCCAGGACGCCAGTGGCGAGTGTTGCGAAGAAGGCGCAGTAGAGGAGCGCGGTGCCGAGGTCGTGCATGCCGATCCGAAGGCGGGAGTCGCCGGACGCGCAGCTTACGGTTTCCGCGCGGTGCGGTCACGGTCCGGCCATCAAGCGCGCGAAATTGCGGCAATCGACTGAACGGCTACAGCCCTTTCTGGCACGCCTGGGCTTTGGTCTTCAGCGCCTCGGGCATGTCCGCGGAGTCGATCGCGTCCTTCAGGTACGTGCGCTTGGCCTTGGCCGACTCGCCCGGATCGATGCCACAGAGCGCGTCGATCGCCTTCTCGCGCACGGCCATGTCGTTGTCGGAGAAGAAGTTGGCGATCGGATCCATCACTTCCGGACGCTTGGTCGACAGCAGCGCCGCGATCGCCGCGATCTTGACGTCCTTGGACGGATCGAACGCCGCCTGCCGCAACGCCTCAATATCGTCCAGCGTGACCTTGTCCGACAGCGCCTGAACGCACGTCGCGCGCACCTGGGAATCCTTGAACTCCATGCCCTTGCGGAAGATCGGCCGCAGCTGATCGGCGTTTGAAGCGTCGCGCAGGTTCAGCAACGCGTTGAACACGGCGCGCTTCACTTCCGGATCGGGCTGCTGCACCAAGCCGATGAGGCCACGTACCGCCGCCATCGCTTTGCGCTTGGACAGGCCGTTGATCGCCTCGATGCGCACTTTCTTGTCGGTGTCCTTGACCATCTCCGCCAGCGAATCGTCGGCTTCCGTGAACTTGTTGCTCGCCGCGCCGAGCGCCATCGCAACCTGCAGGCGAATCTCCGCGTCCGGATCCTTCTTCATTTCCGCCAGATCGCGGGCAATCCCGTCGTCCTGCAGCCGCGCCAACGCGTACACCGCCGAGCGCTTGATGTTCAGGTCGGTATCCTTCCGCGCCGTCTGCAGAATCGCCACGACGTCCGGCTTCGGCCGACTGCCCTTGGCAAAATCCGCCAGCGCGCGAATCGCCATCTGCCGCACGTCCGTGTTCTTGCTGTCAGCCAACTGCTTGACCTGATCGAGACGCAGGCTGGCGAGGATCTCCACCGCCGCCTTCATCATCACTTCCTTGTCCCGCGCCCGCGCCGCCGCCGCATCCGCCAACGGCACGATCGCCCGCTCGTCCTTCAGCGTCGCCAGCGCCTGCGCCGCGGTCCCGCGCACTTCCGCAGAATCGTGCTTCAGCGCGTCGATCAGCTGGGGCGACGCGGTCTTCGCCCCGCGCTTGCCATACGTTTGCGCCGCGAGAATCGCGCCGTCCGCGCTGCCCTTGGTGATGAGGTACAGGAGCGAGGCGTCCTGCGCCGCCGGCGAGCCGTTGTCGACAAGCACCTTGGCGATCTGCTCGCGCATTTTCGCCGACAGCTGATCGCCGTCCATCGCGGCATAGAGCAGGTCGTACTGCTTCATCTCGACGAGACCGGCAAACGCGGCATCGCGCACAACCGCGTCCGAGTGCGACAGCGCGCCCACCAGCGCCGGCGCGGCGATCTTGGTCTGCGACGACTTGCTCAGCTTGTGCACCGCTTCCAGCGCTTCCTGCGCCGTGCCGGTCTTCAGCTTCTCAGACTCCAGCAGATCCGCGTACTTGGTCGGCCCATTCTTGGACAACGCCTTCACGGCGCGCAGCTTCAGCTCCACGTCGGTGTCGTTCTCGATCAGCGTTTCCAGCGCCGTCACCACGGTCTTCTGGCCGGCAAAACCCGCCGCGATCACGGCGTCAAGCGCCGCGCCGCGCACCTGCACGGAGCGATCCTTCAAGCCGGGCACGGCGTCGTCCGCCTTGAGCTTGAACGCCGTCCGCGTCGCGCCATCCGCGATCGCGTCCAGAATCGCCAGCTTGGGCCGCATCGCCTGGCCTTCCACCGCCGCCGTCAGATCCTTGCGGGCACCCGCATCGCCGCGCTGCAGGCGCTTCAGCGCTTCAGCCGCGGGCATCGCCTGGCCGCCAATCAGCGCCATCGCAAACTGCAGGGACGAGGGCGACTCGTGAAAACGCAGCAGATCCCATGAGTACACGACCGGCGCGGCCGAACCGTAGCTCAGCTTCTCCACCGTCAGCGGCCCCTGCACGTCCGGCGGCGCGGTCAGATCAGAATAGCCCTGCGCGCCCAGCGTCCAGAACGTCTCGGCCAGCACCTGATCGGCGTCGGCCACCTTGTCGAGGACGATCGTCGCGGACGTCGCCGAGTTGATGCGCAGACTCGTCGCGCCGTACGCCTTGGGCGAGCGCGCGCGCAGCATCTCAAACGCCTTCTGCGGCCGGTTGGCCATGCCGGAATCGGTCAACTGCTTCTGCAATTCGGGCACGATGAGCGGCACCGTCACACCGCCGAGATCGACCTGCGTGAGCACATACAGCAGGGCTTCCGCGCGGTCGGCCGCCGACGCTGGCTGCGCGACCACAGCGCACAACAGGATGGCCGCTGCCGGGAGAACGCGCTTTGCCAAATGCTCAAGAACCGCCATTTCCAGACCTCCAGAACCTGTGTTTACCCGGGATTGCCCGTGCCCGGGCGCGGAAGCATCCGCGATCGGCCGCAGACGATCAAGTCCGCAGGCGAATTCCTGAGCCTGCCTGTTCTAACGCACTGCGTCAAACAGCGATGCACCTGATCGCACAACGCACCCGCGCGCGACTTGATTCACAGCTTCCACTCGAGGCGGGCGGCGCCGATGAATTCGCGGCGGGCGGCGTAGCCGTCGTCCTTGGCCTCCCAGCGTGTGCCGGCTTGCATGACGACGGAAAGCGCCGCGCCGATGCGGTACCGCAACTCCGCGAGCGCGGCGGTCCGGGCGATGGCGCGCATGTCGGCTGTCGACTGCAGGTGCTGCTGCCCCCAATGCCCGCGCAGGGTCATGCCGGCGTACTCCGGCGTCGCGAGCCACAGCTGCGTGCTCAGGCCATCGTCGCCCAGCAGCGCCGCCAGCACGGTCAGGCGCAGACCTCTTTCCGCGACCAGATCGAGTTGCCCCCGCAAGCCAAACGGCGCGTTGTTCTGCGCCGCCCACGCCACCTTGGTGCGCTGGTCGGTGTTTTGCGCCGCTTGCGCCTCAAAACGCTCGACTTCGTACAGGTTGTCAAAATAGCCCGGCACGTAGCCGTGCCCCATGTAGACGCCCTCCAGTCGGACAGTCAGATCGGTGTTCGGCGCGATCGCCGGCAGTTGGACGCGGACGCCCAAGTGCCAGCCGCCGGTATTTTGCCCCATGGCCTCGGCAAACGCCGGGCTGTGGTGCATGCCCACGACGTCTGTGTACAGCAGCACCTGGCGTTGCGCACCGCGCCACAGCGGAATGTCGGCATCCACGCCATAGAGTGAAATCGGCGACCGCAGCACGATGGGCTGGTTCGTCTCGTCCAAGCCACCCGAAGATCCCGTCGGCGCGGCGCGATCCACAGCCAGCGTCAACGCCACCTGCAGATCGCGCACCCAGGACGTCGTCCCGCCCAGCGGCTTGAAGCTGGCGCGCGCGGCCAGGATTTCCCAGCGCACCATGTCGTTGCTGAAGACCTCCAGGCCAAACCGCGGATCCTGCCAACTGAAGCGCATGGACGTCTTGTAGTGGTCCAAATCCGTCGCATTGTAGAAGTGGTCAACGATCGCGCCGTGGCCCAGCGTGACCCCGGTCGGCTCGCCGATGCGCAGGTGAACCTCGTCGCTCGGATGCCAATCCAGATAGCGCAGGAGGCGCGTGACGTCCGAGATCTCGTCCCAGTCTTGCCGGCGGATCCGCACGCCGTCGTCGCCCGTGAGCATCAGGCGCAGGGGCAGATGCCCGCCGAGCTGGAGGCTCTCAGACCGGTAGAAGACGGACGCGTCGGCCAGCGCGTAGAAATCGCTGTCGATGACGCCGAGGCCGAGATCAAAACCGCCACCGACTTCGCTGGCAGCCGTCGCAGCCCAGGCCGGCGCGGCAAAGCAGAGGGCAAAGGCGCACGCGAGGACACGCTTCATGGCAGGGCCTCCACCGCCTCAGTCTGCGGCGCGTGATCGAGATTGGCCCGCGGATGCGCGCGATCGTACGTGCGCATCAGGTGGGCCATGGACGCGTGCGTGTAGCGCTGGGTCGTCGACAGGCGCGCGTGACCCAGCAGCTCCTGAATCTCGCGGATGTCGCCGCCCGCGTCCAGCAAGTGCGTGGCGAACGAGTGGCGGAGCGCGTGGGGATGCGTCGTCTTGTGCAGCCCTGCCTGCAGGCAGCGCTTCTCCAGCATCCGCGCGACGCTCCGCGCCGTCAGCCGACTCCCGCGCCAGTTGAGGAACAGCGCCTTCTCCGCATCCGCGCGCAGCCCGAGCGGGCAGCGTTCCAGCAGCGCCTGCCGCGCCGGGAGATAGCGCTTCATCGCGTCCTGCGCCTTGGTGCCAAACGGCACGATGCGCGTCTTCTTGCCCTTGCCGCGGACGCGCACCAGCCGATCGGGCAGCTGGACGTGCACGACTTCCAAGCCGGTCAGTTCAGAAACCCGCAGGCCCGCGCCGTAGAGCATCTCCAGGATCGCGAGGTCGCGCAGCTGCAGCAGCGGATCGCCCTCCTGACCGGTCAGCGGCGGGGACAGCAGCGCGATCATCTCGTCCACGCTGAGCATCTTGGGCAGCAGCTTGGCCTGCTTGGGTCCATGCAGGCCGTCGGCCGGGCTGGCATCCAGGCGATTGCAGCTGATGAGGAAGCGGTAAAAGCTCTTGAGCGCCGACAGCCGCCGCGCCACGGACGCCGGCGCCAGCTTCTCGTGCAGGTCCATCACGTACTCGCGCACGTGCTCGCGCGTGGCCATCCGCGTGGACGTGTCCGCCGCCGTGCACCAGTCGTAGTAGTGCTCGAGGTCCAGCGTGTAGGCGCGCTGGGAATGGGCGGAGAGGCGGCGTTCAGTCTGGATGTAGCGGAGAAAGGCGTGGATGTCTGCGTCCATGGCCAAAGTGTGCCGCGGCGCGCTCCGCTGTCGAGTTATTGGTCTACTTTGGCGGTCAATCCGGCGTCGCGACGCGCAGACCTTCGCCGACGTAGCGCAGATCGATCGGGCTCTCCGGATCCAGACCGCCCAGCTCGTCGGCGAGCCGATCGAGCGTCGTCTCCAGGAAGGCCGTCAGCGCGACAACGTCGTCGTCGCCCAGATCCGGCCGGGTCAACAGCGCGCGAATCAACGCCTGGCGCAGGTCGTTGCGCACAACCCTATTCCCGCGCGGGCCGTCAAAACCGCGCTGCAAGAAGGCCTGGAACGTCGCGCGGTCCAGCGGCGCCAATTGCGGGACGCCCGTCACGAGCTGCCATGCGATCGCCGTGCCCACAAGCGCGCGCAGCGGCACGGGCGCGGTCGACGGCAGATCGCCGCCCGAGAGCGTCTGGGCCATCCGCACAACCGCAACCACGGCCGCGAGTTGGTGCCGGATCACCGCCAGCTCGTCCAGCGTCGCCACCGGCTCGCTGATGTTGTCGCGGCCATACTGCGGGAAAGCCAGCGTCAGGCCGCGGACCAACTGCGCATCGGCCGGCTCCAGCCGATCGATTCCCGTGCTGCCGCCCAGTTGCTGCCGGAGCTTGCGGGCGCGCTGCGCCTCGACGAGCACCAAGCTGTGGCCCGCGGTGAACAGGTCCTTGAGCGACGCGACGGTCAACAGGAGGCCGGCGTACGTCACGTCGGCGTCGCTGAGGAACTCCAGCGCCAGCGACGCGGTCATCAGGGCATGCCGGCTCCAGCGACTCAGCTCATCCACCGCCGACGGCCGCTCCGCACGCGCGGACTGAACGGCGTAGCCCAGCCGGACCAGCCCAAGGCGCATCCGCACCACTTCAGCTTCCGGCAAGTGCGCCATGACGCGGCCCAGGAAGCCGGTGTCCCGCACTTCGCGCAGCGCCAGACCCAGCCGCACCGGCACATCCTCCGGCAGGTAAGGCTGCAGCGTCTCCGGCTCAGCCGCCGCGGTGCCGCGATACCGGGCATGCAGCGCCGCCTTCCACGCGTGGGCGTCGCGGTAGCCGTAAAGCTGCAGCGCCTCCTCGCGATCCAGAAAGCCAATCTCCTCCAGCCGCGCGTTGCGCAACTGCAACACGTCCTCTTCCAGCTGCGCCGGCAACTCCCAGCGCGTCGCCAACAGCAACGCCCGCCCGCGCGCCGCCGATTGCCGCCACACGGACGCGAGCACCTGCCGCACGGCCGTCAAGTTCGGATCGTCGGCGTTGGCGACAAGCTGGAACGCGCCGTCCGGCGAAGTGAACACCTCCGCGTCGTCCGGATAGTCGCCCTCCATGTCGTCTTCCGTCAGGATCACGACGTTGAGCGACTGGCTCAAGTAGAAGCTCAGCAGGCCATCGTCCTGCGCCGCGGTGAAGCGATCGACAACGTCCTTGCCGGCGTCCTCGGCCGTCATCAGCCATTCGGAAACCGCCATCGTGTCCAGCTCGCCCGCCAGCCATGCATCCAGATCGAGGGTCGTCTGCAGTTGCCGCGGCGAGGCCAGCGCCAGCAGGTCACCCGCGTCGGTCAGGCCAATTTCCTTGATCAGCAGGACAAACTCTTCCGGCGCCATCGCCTGCACGGCGCGCGCGGGATCGGGCAGCGACAAGATGAGATCGAGCTTCTCGTCACCCGTGCCGCGCAAAAACCGCAGCGACGACCACGTCAGGTTGCGGCCACCGCGATCCAGGAGCGGCGCCAAGGCGCGCTGGCGAGCCTCGGGCTGATCCGCAAACGGATCCGTCGCCTCGCCGGCTTGCGGCACCCACGGCTCGAGATTCTCTTCCGCGTGGCGCACTTCGGCCAGCGCGTCGTCTTCCTCGTCGTCTTCCTCCGCGTCGTCTTCGCCGTCCGCCCAGACGTCGTCGAGGTCAAAATCCTCTCCGTCATCAAGGCCTTCCTCGCCATCATCGAGAAGTTTCTCCTCGTCGCGGAAATCGTCAGGCAGATCGTCGTCGTGTTGCGCCATGTTCTCGTCCAACGCGGTCCGCCGCGGCGGAGGCAAGTAAGCACGCCAACGCGGGCTTGTCGAGCCTCGCCGATGCGGACTTGACCGTTGATCCCCGGCCGCACAAACTGCCGCGCATGGCAAACGCCCCCCAACGTCGTCGGATTGCGGTTTTTGACTCTGGCGTCGGTGGCCTGACGGTGCTCGGCGCGGTGCACGCGGCGCTGCCGTGGGTTGATCTGCGTTTTCTCGGCGACACCGCGCGGCTGCCGTACGGCACCAAGAGCGCGTCGACGGTCGAACGGTACGCGCTCCAAGCGTCCAAAAAACTTGTGGAAGTGCCGGTCGATGCGCTGGTCGTAGCATGCAACACCGCGTCTTCCTGTGCGATTCCGGCGCTGCGTGCCGCGTATCCGTTTCCGGTGCTCGGCGTGATCGAGCCGGGAGCAGAGGCGGCAGTGCGCGCCAGCAAGACCGGGCACATCGGCATCATCGGCACGGAGCGGACGATCGCGTCGGGTGCGTATCCGGGCGCGATTGCGACCCTGGACGGCAACGCGCGCGTGCACTCGTTGGCCACGCCGCTGCTGGTCAGCCTGGCGGAAGAGGGCTGGTTTGACCATCCGGCGACGGAAGCGACGCTGCTGGCCTATCTCGCGCCGTGGTTGGCGGATGCCGGCGCGCGCAAGATCGACACGCTGGTGCTCGGCTGCACGCACTATCCGGTTTTCAAGCCGATGCTCAAGCGCGTACTTGGGCGTTTGCTGGACCGCGATGTTGCGCTTGTGGACTCGGCGGAAGCGATCGCCCAGGAACTGGTGCAGATGCTTGGCCCAGCACAGCCGGGCGACGGCCACATCGACCTGCTCGCCACGGATGCGGTTGAACGTTTCCAGCGCGTCGGCGGGCTGTTCTTTCCGGTCGGCAAGGCCGCCGTCGAGCTCGTCGACCTGTAGCCACTGACAAAAAGATCAGGTCGTGCGACACGCAAGTCAGTGCGGCATTTTGCCTTCGCTGGCGTACTGCTCAATCAACTTTTCAGCGTCGAGCGCCGCCATGCAGCCCATGCCCGCCGCCGAGATCGCCTGGCGGTAGCGGCTGTCGGCCACGTCGCCCGCGGCGAACACGCCGGGGACGCTGGTCTGGGTCAAGCCGTGGAGCTTGACGTAGCCGGTCTCATGCAAGTCGATGTGATCCTTGAATACCACGGTGTTGGGCTGGTGGCCGATCGCCACGAACACGCCTTGGCACGCGATTTCCCGCGTGGAGCCATCGACGGTCGATTTCAGCCGCGCACCGGTGACGAATTTGCCGTCGCCGTAGATTTCGTCCACCGCAGCGTTCCATTCGACCTTGATCTTCGGGTTCTTGAGCGCGCGTTCGGCCATGATGCGGCTGGCGCGGAAGCTCTCGCGGCGGTGGACGATCGTGACCGTCGGGCAATAGCGCGTCAGGAAGTTGGCCTCCTCCATCGCGGTGTCGCCGCCGCCGACGACAAGGACGTTCTTCTCGCGGAAGAACGCACCGTCGCAGGTCGCGCACGCGGAAACGCCGCGGTTCAGGTAGGTCTGCTCGCTGGGGATGCCCAGCCAGCGGGCGTTGGCGCCGGTCGCGATGATGACCGTCGCCGTCTCAAGCCAGCCGGAATCGGTGCGGAGGCGCAGCGGAAAGCCGGAAAAATCGACTTCCTGGATGACTTCATCGCGGTGTTCGGAGCCGAATTTCTGCGCCTGGGTGCGGCAGCGTTCGACGAGTTCGGGACCGGTGACACCTTCCGGAAAACCTGGGAAATTCTCGACTTCCGTCGTGATCATCAGCTGGCCGCCCGCCATCATCAATTCGCCGGACGGCAGGAAGCCGCCTTCAAAGACGATCGGCTTCAGATCGGCACGGGCGGTGTAGATAGCGGCCGTGAGACCCGCGGGGCCTCCACCGATGATGACGACTTTGTGCATGAGGACCTCAGGTGACGGCACCGTTTGAACGGGGGTGCGAGCGGCTTTCTGGCATGGCCGCGCGCACTCGTCAACGACGGCGCGGGATCCTTACGAAAGGACGACGGATTGCGCGAGGCAAGGGCTACTCCGTCGCAACCTGTCCGGGCGCCAACAGCACCTCAAAATGGCCATCGCTGGTCGAAAGCGCCGAGCCGAGCAAATGGCTGTCGAGCACCACGGTTCCAGACGGCTTCCTTCCCAATTGCGTGTCGCCGCCGCGCCGACTGCCGGTGCCATTGGGCGTCTGCACTTTGACCGCCAGCACATCGACTTGCACGCCCGTCAGCGCCACGCCGGACTGACCGCGCACCTCGCCCGCCAGCACCATGGGCGGCGGCAGCACGAGGTGCCACGGGTTTGCCGCCGTATCCGCGGTCACGTCGTCAATCCGCGCCATCACGCGCGCGAGCGAAGTACCAGGCGGCGGCTCGACCCACACGGCGTACTTGCCGGGATCGGCCCAGACCGCAAAATTGCCCGCCGCGTCAGGCTTGACGGTAAACGTCGCCTCGTCGCCATCCGTGTCGGGCGCCTCGCCATCCGATTCCACTTCCCGCAGCGTCACTTCCGCGTCGGCCACGCTGCGCGAGGCAAAGTCCGTGACCGTGCCGGTGACGCGGATGCGCGACACGAGATCGATCGTCACATCGCCCGGCTTCAGCGAAGTGGCGAGCTGCTGCTGCCGCGCGGCCGTCGACTTGGGCGGCGGCATCACGGTCAGATCGCCGATCAGCGGCGGCACGAGCAACCGCACAGTCCCCGTCGCGTCCGTCACGGCGTCCCAGTCGGCGCTCAGCCGCGCGAGCGTCACGTCATCGGGCAAGTCCGCCAGCTTCATCGTCAAGCGCACGGCGGCGCCCGCCACCGGCTGGCCATCGGGACCGCGGATGTGCAGCATCGTCGTCGTCACAGTGGGCAATTCCGCCAGGTGGATCACCGGCAGTTCGCCCGTTACAGTCGTCACCTCCAGCGGCGCGGCGACTTCACCGGACGGCAGGATCACGCCCGCGTCCGCCGGCGGCACGCTCGCGTCAGGGGCAAACACAAGGCGCGCGGGCGGCGCCGTCGGGTCGACCTTGAATGCGTACTGACCCTTGGCGTCCGTCTTGCCGCGCGTCGACCACGCCTGGCCATCGCCGTCGCGCAGCCACACGCTCAGGCCGACGACCGGCTTGTCCTCGCCCGCGACGATGCGCCCCGTCAGCGTCTTCAGCTCGGACTCCGCCGGGAGGACGAGGTTCCACTGGTCGATCGAATCGCCTGCGGTCAGAGTCGAATAGTGCGGCGGAATCTCATCGGACTGCGGCCAGAACGCCAGCGCGTAATCGTGGCCCTTCTGGACGCGCAGTTCGTAGCCCTGCGCCGTCTCACTGCCTGGAAAGCGCTTGAGCGCGGAAAAGGAGGTCGTCTGGAACGTCAGCTCCCGGCCTTCCACGTCGCCCGGCGCGGTGACGAGCAGCGTGCCGGGGATCGATGCCGAGAGCAGGTTGCCCTTCTGCGTGACGGTGCCGCGGACGACCGCGGGTTCAGTCAACACGAACTTGCGCGGCTCGTTCTGGCTCGCGCCGGTCAACGTGACCTTGAACTGCTCCACGACGAATCCGCTGTCTGAAGGCGGCGAAACGCGGATGACGACGGGCGTGTCGGCAACGCTGGCGGCGACGCAGAACCGGCTCTCGTAGCACTTCAAGCCGGCGACGCAGTCGGCATCGACGGCGCATTCGCCGGCCGGGAGATCCGCGGCGGTGCAGCCCAACGCGGCCAAACCGAGCACGCTCGCCAGCAGGCGTCGCCATGTCCAGATTGCCATCGTTGACCGGTTCACCGTCGTTCTCCTCGGGCCATCTCAGCCGCTTGCGTTTGCCTTCAGGGGCGATCGTCGGGCGGCAGCCTACGGATCGCCGCGCAGCGATCCAGTTTTGCCGCATGTTCGCTAAGGGCAGCTGCCTTTGTTGTCGATCCGCCATTCGACCGCGTCGTACACGGTGTTGGGCGGAAAGTCCGTCGGCGTCACGGCGCCATCCAGTTGCGCGGCGGAGCTGACCACCGCCAGGACCGTGTGATCGGCCCGCTTGTTGTAGGCGTGATCGCAGACAAAGATCGTGCAGGTCGGCTTGCTCTGGCACACCGCAAAGATGTCCAGCATCGGATTGCTGCCGTCCCAGTCAAAATACCAGTAATAGTGCAGGCTTGTTGGATCGATGCTCTGCGTCGCCAGCTTCTCTATCTTGAAGTCGATGCCCGCCAGCGGCTTGTCGATCTCAAAGGGCGTGAACAGGACCGGCGTCACCTGGGCGATGTTCAAGAGCGGTGGCACGTCAGCGGGGGGATCCGCAGTCGGGGGAAGCACGACACAGCTGGTCAGCAGGCATGTGGACAACACGATCAACCACCCAGTGTGCAGCGACTGCCGCTGCCGCGTACCGGGCTGAGGTTGTGCATGAACCGTGCCAGCGCGTCCGGCAATCGCCGCGAAACAGCCGACAAGTCGCTGAATTATCAGCGTTTTCTTGTGCCTGACGCGAGGTCGATCAGCCATCCAGCCCCGTCCGGCACGCCGCTTGGCCGTTGCACCGCCTGACATCCTTGTCATCGCGGTGGCAGCCTGCATGGTGAACATCGCCGACGGTGGATGCAAGCGTGTGGCCCGGAGCGAAAAACGCTTACGGTCCTTCCGTCTTCAGTTGCTCGTCCGCCGCCTTGAGCTGCGACTTGTAGCCCGCGTTGGCTGGGTCCAATTTCACGGCCTTCTGCAGATACAGGACCTTCAACTTGGCCTTGCTCGCCTTCTGGGCCAGCGCGGCGAACTTGCTGGCCTCCTGCGACGCGGAATTGCCGTCATCGACCGGCTTCTCCACCGGCCGCGCGTCCGGACGCGGCGCGCGCGTGGACGCTTCCTTGTCGCTCTTCTTGGCCGTCGCTTCGCTGTCGGTCTTCTTGACCGGGCTGTCGGTCTTCTTGGCGGGCGTGTCTTTCTCGGCTTTCTTGGCCGCCGCGCGTTCCCGCGCCGCCTTGGCCTTGGCCGCTGACGCTTCCTTGGCCGCTGCGAGGCGTTCCGCCTTCAGCGCCTGCGCCCGGCTGACCGCCGCCTTCTGCGCTTCCCGCTTGCTCTGCGCCTTCTGTTCGCGCCTGGCGGTCGCAGCGGACTTGGCTACCGCATCCGCTTCCGCCTTGCTGGCAGCCGCCTGGGCCTCCGCAGCCTTGATTTCGGCAGCCTTGGCTTCCGCGGCCTTCGCTTCGGCGATCGCCGCGTCCACGCCCTTTTGCGCCTGTTCCTTGAGCAACAACGCGGGCGCGTGGCCGGCATTGACCTTGAGGGCTTCCTGCGCCTTGGCCAACGCCGTCACCGGATCCTTGGTCATGAGCGCAGAATTGCCTTCCGCAACCAAGCGCTGCACTTCGGCCTGATGCGCCGCATCGATCGGCACCAGCGCCGGTGCGACGGCGGTGTCAGCGGCGTTGCCGGCATCGGGCGCGGTGTTGACGGGCGCAGTGTTGACGGGCGCTGCCTCAACCGGCGCGGGCGCAACGGCAGTCGGCGTCAGCGCCGCGGCAGCCGCGACGGGCGTCGGTTCAACGGCGGGCGCGGCCACAGCGGTCGTGGCGTCGGCTGCGGGTTCAAGCGCCGCCTCGTCGGTCGCGGGCGGGGTCTCCGGCTGCGTCGGGCCATCGGGCAGCGGCGAATGCTGGGACATCCACAACGACACACCCAGCATCAGCGCGGCAAAAGTGGCGATCGCGAGGAGCGCCTTGCGGTTGAGCTTTTCCTTGGGCGGGACCGGCGGAACCTGGTCACCCAGGTCGGCCGCCGCGCTGGGCGCCACCGCGTCTTCGTCAAAGAACGCGCCTTCGGCGAGCTGCACGGTCAAGGAACGACCGGTGCGGGCAACCGCCGCATTGGACGGGCCCTTGGCCGGCTGATTGACGATGACCTTCTGCGACGCCTGGGAATCGGGACGCTTCGGCGGCGCGGCGTCGACCTTTTTGCCGTGCGGCGTCGGCTTGCTGGGGGCCGCAGGAACCGCGGACAGCGGACTCGGCGGCGCCCCGGCGGGCGCGCTGTCGGGCCGCGCGATGCCGGTCAGGCTCGGCGTGCTGTTGGGGGTGAGACCCGCGAGGCCCGGGCCACCCGACTTCTGGTCGGCGAGGTTGGCTTCCGCCAGCGCCGCCGCGATGCCAATGCCGGCAACCGTCTGGCGTTCTCGGCGCTCACGGCGGCGGCGACCTTGGCGTGGCGCACCCTCCGCGCCTTCCGCGCCCTCATCGTCGTCATCGCCGTCCTCGGCGCCTGCAGCCAGGACTTCGGGCAAGGAGGCCAACGCCGCCGCGTCGTCCATCGGGGCCTGGGCCGTCGGACCTTCAGCGGAAGCCACGGCCGCCGCCAGCGCAGCCGCGACGTCGGCGCCGGTGAACTGCATGGTCCCGCGCAGGTCCACAGGCGTCGGCGACGTTGCCGCCGGGGCGTCCGCGATCCGCTCTGGTGCCGGCGCGGCGACCGAAGCTGGGGCTTGCGCCGCAGCCGTCGGGGCTTGCGACTGGTCCAGGACATCGGCCGCCTTCTGGGCCGCCAGCGCCTCAACCAGCGCGCGCCAGGCGGTGGGCGAAGGGCGCTTGGCCGGTTCTTTGTCCAGCGCCTCGGCGACGACAGCCTGCAGATCCTTGACGCCCTGCAGCGCCGGCTTGACGAGATCGAGGCGCAGGGGCTTCTCAACCGCCTGACGCTTGAGCGCCATCAGCGGCTGATTGGAGGGGAACGGCGGCTTGCCGGCCGCGATGGCCCACAGCGTCGTCGCCGCGCCATACACGTCCGCGGTCGCGCTCGCCGGCTGGCCTTTGCACAGTTCCGCCGCCAGGTACTCAGGATTGCCGTAGAACGCCTCAGCGCTCGCCGTCGTGCTGTACGCGGGCAGCAACCGCCACCAGCCGATGCCAAACAGCTGCGGCGCGCCCGTCGTCAGCGCGCCCGTGTCGAGCCACACGCGATTGGGCTGAATGTCCAAATGCTGTTTCCCGCCGGTGCTCAGCGCTTCCACGCCGCGCGCCAGCGCCACAGCCAGCCGCAGGAGCTGTGCGAGTTCCAGACGGTCGCGGCGCTTGAGCACCGCTTCCAAGGTCGCAGCATCGGCCGTCAGCGCAGGCGCATCCGTGGCCAGCCAGGCGGCCTCATCCGTGCGGCCAAAAGCATAGGTCGCCAACACGTGCGGAGCCGTCAGCTGATCGGCAACAATCGCCTGCAGGGTCGCATCGTCCGACTGCGTGGCAGTCGCCAGCAACAGCAGCAGCGCTGGCGCAC
This sequence comes from uncultured Myxococcales bacterium, assembly GCA_903842345.1. Classification (GTDB taxonomy): domain Bacteria; phylum Myxococcota_A; class UBA9042; order UBA9042; family UBA9042; genus CAIYBN01. The sequence continues at coordinate 225,852 of CAIMLR010000002.1, read as the reverse complement.
CCCGCTCTTCGTCGGTAGTCAAAAACAGGGTTCCGAGCTTGCTCTCCTCAAGAGTAGCATGCACGCTGAAACGCTGGGCAATCCGCTGATCTGTCATGCGACAGGTCCTCCAGAAGCGACTGTTTCCGTGCCAGACAGTGGCTCGGGCACGGTATCATAGGGGGGCGTTGCAGGAAACGGCAAGCAATCACCCAGTTCTTGGCTAGGCGGTGCGCTGACCGTCGGCGGTGAACGGGAAATGCGAGAGGCCGATGCGGTTGCCCTCGGGGTCGTGGACGTAGATCGTCCAAGCCGACTCGAACACGACCGAAACCTCCTGATGTGCCAGCCATTTCAGCCACGTATCGCGGTTTTGCCAGGCAATTTCCAGCGCGAGCAGGTGCAAGCCCGGTTCGTCAGACTGCCATTCGTCCGGCACGGGCGTCAGCGCGCAGCGCTCCAACGCGATGACAGAATTGCCAGATCGCAGCCAAACGGAACGATCGCTGCCGTCATCGGCGGGCCAACGCCGCTCAACGCGCAGGCGCAGGACTTTCTCGTAGAAGTGCGCCATCGCCGGCAGGTCAAAACACTGGACGGCCATGTGGTGGATGCCAAAAGGCGAAATCGGCGGGACGGCCATTGAAAATCTCCTCGGAGGGCGCCCGGGCGGCGGGCAAAATGCGAAGGGGGAAACGGCGCGCTGGCTCGACACGGCAGCGGTGCTGGGCTAAGGTAACTGGGACCTTGGGCGTACCTTGGACCTTGGGCGGGCGCCAATGCAAGTCCGCGCGGATGAGAACATGCAAAATCGCTCTTTTTCGACCGATCGATCGACGCACTTCCGGTTCGTCCATCGCTGCCTGATGGCGTTGCTGACGGTCGGCATGCTCACGCTGGCGGCCTGTGGCAGCCACGAGTTCGACGACGTGCGGCAGTATAAGCTGTTCCTTGAGGGTGCCAAGCCTGCGCTGACCGGGATGAACAAGGCGCGCGAGGATTTGTACCAGGTCAGCGACCCGGAGCAGATGCTGCCGTTGTTTCGCGACAGCCTGCTGCCGCGCATTGAAGAGCTGAACAAGGCTGCCAGCGCGGAGAAGGTGCCCAACGGCAAGCTCGGCGACATTCACCAGGGGCTGCAGACGACGCTGAGCCGTTATGCGGAGAGCACCAAGAAGCTCGTGGACCGCCTGAAGTCAGCCAAGGAAGATGAGCGCGAACAGGCGATCGTCCAGTGGGGCGAAGACGACCAGAAGTTCGGCAAGTCGATGAGCGGCTTGGTCAACGACCTGTCCGCGTACCTGGGCGAGCTGAAGAAGTAGCGCCCACGCGAGTCCCCGACCGCGCTCCCTGGAGCCTGGAAGGGACCGTTTGCCTTGGCCGCGCGCAGCCGCCAACCCGGGGTTGATGGCCGCCCGTGGCAGGCATGTCTAGCGGCGACGACGCCGACGGCGATGGCCGCCAACACCCTCACCGCGTGCTTCTTCCCCGCCATTATCCTGTTCGCGCGGCGCATCCGCCAGCAGCGACTTGGGCGCGATGACCAACCGGCGGCGCTCCGGCGCTCCGTGGTGCACGAGCGCCAGCCCCGGCGTGCGGGAAAGCTGCGCCGTCAGGAACCGCAGATCGCCCTGGCCCAGCGGACCAATCGCCAGCGACTTGCCCAGCAGCTTGCTCTTCTCCGCCAGCGCCGCCGCAACCTTGTCCAGACCTTCCGGCCGGCGACGGCGGAAACCGTCCGTGTCCAGCGACAGGCGCGTGCGGTCCATCGAAAAGCGGTTGATCGCCTTGTTGAGGATGAACTGCATCGACTCCAGCACCCGCGTGTCGCCTTGCGGCTGCAGCGCCGGGTCGAGATCGGAGAGCTGGACGATGACCTGATCCTCGTCCGCACGGCATTCAACCGTCGGCATCTTGGCGCCAAGCAGCTCAAACAGCCGCTGCGCCGTCTCCTGCGCGATCGCGACCTTCTCGGTCAACGACACGTGTTGCTTGGGCGCACTGCTTTCCTCGGACGCATCGTCTTCAGCCGCAGCGGGGGCTTCGGTCGCAATCAGTTCCTGCTCAGACATGATTTCCTCTTTCTTTTACGAACCTTTGACGGAACGATTGACGTACAAGGTCTGCAACACGCTCAGCACCGTATTGGCCAGAATGTACAGGGTCAGGCCAGAAGGCAACTGCAGCATCATCGCCGTGAACAGAATCGGCATGAAATACAGCATCATTTTCTGCTGCGTCGGGTCGCCGCCGGCCTGCGGCGTCAGCTTCTGCTGGGCAAACATCACGCCGCCAAGCACCAACGGCAGCACGTAGTACGGATCCTTCGCGGTCAGGTCCGTCACCCAGCCAAACAGCGGCTGGTTGAACAGTTCCACGGAGCTGTTGATCGTGCGGTACAGCGCGATGTAGACCGGCATCTGCAGCAGCATCGGCAGGCAGCCACCCAGCGGATTGACGTCGTGCTTCTTGTACAGGTCAAAAGTCGCCCGGTTCAGCTCCTGCGGATCCGCCTTGTCCTGGCCGAGCTTCTTGGCCTTCGCCTCCAGCTCCGTGCGCACTTTGTCCAGCTCCGGCTTGAGCTGCTGCATCTTCTTCATCGACTTCATGCTGCGCGCCGTCACCGGCCACAACAGCACCTTGACGAGCAGCGTCAGGATGAGAATCGCCAACGGCCACAGGCCCGTCATGTCGTAAGCCCAGCGCAGGACCCAAATCATCGGCTTGGCGATGACCGTAAACCAGCCAAAATCCACGCTGCCGACCAGATCGTGGCCGACGTTCTTCAGCGCATCGAGCTGCTTGGGCCCCGCGTACGTCTGGTAGCTCCAGGTCTTGCCCGCGCCCTTGTCGTCCGCGCACGCCACGCCGCCCCACGCCTTCTGGTACCAGCTGGGCATGCAGGTCGCGGCTGGAATCGTCGTCGCGGTCGTCGTCAGCTGCGCCTGCACGCCGCCGGAACCGCGCGGCACCAGCAGCGTCGTCGACTTGGCGTCGTAGCCGTTCTGCGGAATCGTCGCCAGCAGGAAGTAGCGCGAGTCGACGCCAAACCAGTCGGGCTTGCCCGTGCGCTGGCGATCCGGCAAATCGGCCTTGCTCAAGCCCGCCAGATCCTGATGCACGAGCGCGCCGTCCTGCCACAGGCCCGCGCCTTTGTTGTCCGGCGGCGCCGAGAACATGCCCATCAAGCCGCCTGAACCCGCGGTCGGATCCTGAAAGCTGCTGACCTGGGACTGCAGCGTCAACTGCACGGGCTGGCCGCTGACGTTCCACACCGCCACTTCCACATCCAGCGACAACGGCTGGGCCGCGCCCGCCGCGCTCTTGCCCGCCGGCTTCCACGTCTTGACGAGGTAGAGCGGCGCCGACACCTTCTGCGGATCCGGCCAGATCATCGCCACTTGCGTCGCATCCTGGCGCAGCACCGTCCACTGCGGCTCGGCTTTTTGCAGCGCCTGCATGCTCGGCACGTTTTGGACGGTCGTCGCTGCGCCTTCTTTGCGCTGGATCTTCACGGACGCCTGGCCGCCGACGAGCGCCTGCACGATCGTGTCCTGGTAGGGATCCCACGGCGCATCCCACGTCGGCACCAAATCGAGCTGGCCGGCGGCGTACTTGCCCCGCGCCCACGCCGGCAGACCGGCTGGCTCGGGCCGCGCGGCAACGCGAAATTGCGCGGCAGTCAGGTGGATCGACTCGAGCGCACCGGAGCACGGCGACAGGGTCCAGATCGCCTCACCGCTGTTCAGCTTCACGCCGGGCGTGCCGGGACGACACGGTCCAGCCGGCGTCGCCACGAACGGCTTGACGGCGGCCACGGTCGGCGTGACCGCGGCGGCCAGATCGGCGCGCGCCGTTTTTGCCGGCAGGATCGCCAACAAGGCGAACATCATCAGGAAACTGGATCGGATGGCAGTCATTGCGGAGTCTCACAGTGCGAACGGATGGCGATGGGCGGGGAATGGGCGCCCGCCAAAGCGGTGACGCGGGACGATGCGTTCGAGGCCGGCACGGCGAGCCAGCGGCCATTCCAGGGACCCGGCGGGACCGGATCGCAGCCGCCGGTGCACAGGGGCTGGCAGCGCAGCAGCCGCCACGTCGTCAACGCAAGCGCGCGCGGCAGGCGATGTTGCTGGAGGGCGGCGGCGGCATAGTGCGAACAGCTCGGCTCAAAGCGGCAGGCGGGCGGCAGGAGCCGCGACAGCGTGCGCTGGTAGAGGCGAATCACGGCCAAAAACGCCAAGGCCAGCCAGTAGTCGAGACGACCCACACGCGAATCAGACGGTGTCGAGAGAGGCGCGGTCGTCAAGGTGGCCGACTCCGTTCAGGCGATCAGGCGCAGTTTCTTGCTGAGAAACAACAGTTCCTCAACGACATCAGCCAGTTGCGCATTAGGCCACGGCTGCCGCGCGCTGACCACCAGGTCGACCGGGCGCTGCAAGGCGGGCCGGATCGCCCGGAACGCTTCACGCGTCAGGCGGCGCAAGCGCGCTCGCGCCGGCGAGTGACCGGCGCCTTTGGCCACGGCCAGACCCAAACGCGGTTGGGCGTCGGGATCCCGAACCAAACAGGCGATCAGGTTGAAATGGCGGCCTTGGGCCCGCCGTCCGCGCTGAAAGACCGTGTCGAAATCGAGCTTGTGCTGCAACCGGTTGTGGCGACGAAACGACCCGCGTGGCGCCGGTGTCTCGCCATCCGGTGCCGAAAGATTCGGCGCAACCGGCGGCAACGGCGCGATCACTTCGTCGAGACCGACATGCGCAGGCGACCTTTGGCGCGGCGGCGGTTCAGCACTGCGCGGCCATTCTTGGTGGCCATGCGGGCGCGAAAGCCGTGGGTGCGGAGACGGGAGACTTTGCTGGGATTGCCTAGACCTTTCTTCACGTTACGTTCCTCGGTTCATGGGTTGTCGCGGCATTTGCTGGCGCCAAAGAACACAGTCAGCTCACTTTGAGATTCCAACTGGGCGTTCGTTCAGCACACATCTGCAAAAGCAGCGGGGGCGAAAGTTTACACCAACTGGCGGAAAATGCGAGTCCCTTGATCGCCGGCGCACGCCGCCCCGGATCGCCATACGCTGGCAAAACGATCGCCATAGCGATCGCGCGGTGAGAGGCGTGTGACATCTGCGCGACAACCCCATGATTCTCAAGGCATCTAACAATACAACGCGAATTCATAGACTTAGCAAACGCCAAGGCAATGATGCGCCGCATCAGCGAGTTACCTCTGTCTCTGCGGCCAGAAGTGTCAACGGGGCGTCTGGCGAATTGTCAACGCACGACCTATATGACCAGTCTGTTCAGGTAGTTAGGTGGTGGCGCGCAGCCTCCAGACGGCAAACTTTGGCCGTCCCCCTTGTCGACCTGCGGGCAGCGCGATACCTATCGCCTCGTCAGCCGGCCTTGGCAGCGCACGACCTTCCAAGGGTCAGGCGACGCCCCCCCTCCAACGGGGATCACGTCCCGGGCTGCTGACCGTTGCGCTGGGATCGCCGCAAGCACCAGCAACGCCCGACTTGGCCTCCGCCCCGTCGCCGCACAACGACCCTACTGAATGCGGGCAGACCTCGCCGAAGCACACAACGCTCGGGGAGCCTGTGGCGCGTCCGATCAGCGCAGCCCAGGCGAGTGCCTGGCTGCTGGATACGCTTGTGTCTTGAAGCCGAAGCCTGAACCCGAGCGCCACCCGTCTGATGCCAACTCGCCCCGCCAACCTGCCTGAGACGACTGCGCTGCCGCGCGAGGCTCAGGCTGTGCCGGCGGGCGTTGTCGAGGCTACCGACGACGATCGCGTCGTTTGGCAGGCGACGCTGGCCCGGCTGCGCACGATCACCCGCCGCTCCGTCGTCGACGCGTGGTTTGACAAGGTGATCGTCCACGCCGCGAGCGCGGACGGCTTCGTGCTGGAAGTGCCGGACGAACACTTTCGCGATGTCATTGCGCTGCAGCACCTTGCGCCGCTGCGCCGGGCGATCGAAGCCAATGGCCTTGGCCAGCCGCCGATCGAACTGCGCGTCGCCGAAGACCTGGGCAATCAGGACGCTGAGGCCGACTTGCCGGCGCCTTTTGCCGCCGCACACTTGGCTGTACACGCCGCGTACGCCGCCGATCCGCTGTTTGCCGCCGATCCGCGCTTTGCCAACGCCACGGTGGCTGAAGCCGTGGACGTCGGGAATACCTTGGAGGCCAGCAGCTCCCTGGTGGCGCGCTTCACGTTTGGCAATTTCGTTGAAGGCGAGTCCAACCAGCTCGCGCTCTCGGCCGCGCGCACGGTGGCGGAACACCCGGGCGAGACCGTCAATCCGGTCTTCCTGTACGGCGGCGTCGGTTTGGGCAAGACCCACCTGCTGCATGCGATTGGCAACGCGATCGCCGCGCGCCGCCCCAATCTGCGCGTGCGCTACGTGCCGGCGGAGACGTTCGCTGACGACACGATCGCGGCGATGCGATCGCGCGATGCCTCGGTGCGCGTGGACGTGCGGGCGTTCTACCGCAACGTCGATGTGCTGCTGCTGGACGACGTGCAGTTCCTGCAAGGCAAGGCCGCGACCCAGGAAGAGTTCTTCCACACCTTCAACGCGCTGTATCTGGCCGGCAAGCAGATCGTGCTGACCTGCGATCGCTTCCCGACCGAACTGCACGACTTTCATGAACGGCTCCGCTCGCGCTTTGAGAACGGCCTGACCGCCGGCATCTCGCCGCCCGATCGCGATCTGCGGGTGGCGATCCTGCGGCAACGCGCGGCCCAACACGCGGCGAACGGCCAAGCGAGCGCGGCGCAGCAATCCCACAACGCCCAACAGCCCGATGGCGGCGCGAACGCGCAGAATCACCACGTGCCGCTGGACGTTATCTATTACCTCGCCGACCACTTGCGCAACAATGTGAGAGAGTTGGAAGGCGCGCTGCACAAGCTGTACGCCCACGCGCGGCTGGGCAAGCGGCCGATCGACCTGGCGTTGGCGCGCGCCGCGCTCGGGCCGATCATCGAGTTGCCGTCGCGCCACCTGACCGTGGAAGTCATCCAGCGCGTGACGGCGCAGCACTATGGCCTGCGCGTCACCGATCTGAAGGGCGCCAAGCGGCACCGGGGCGTCGTCGTGCCGCGCATGGTGGCGGTGTGGCTGACGCGCAAGCACACGCAGGCGTCGTTCCCGGAGATCGGCCGGTCGTTTGGCGGCCGCGATCACTCGACGGCGATCCATGCCTGCCAGAAAATCGATTGGCTGGTGCAGACCGATCCGGCCGTGCAAGCGGCGATTCAGGCGATCGAGACCGCACTCGGCAAGTAGCGCGCGACTCGGCTAGGACGGCGACTGCACAAGGTCCATCGCCGGACGCCGCGCCGCCAAGGCCTCACGCACAGCAGCGCGCAGCTCCTCCGCCAGGAACGGTTTCTCCAGGCACGGATTGGGCACGCGGCCGAGAAACTCGCCAGCGTGGCCAGCAAACGCCCCACCTGTCAGGAACACCATTGTCGCCGCGTGGGGCGAGCGCCGCGCTTCAAGCGCCGCGTGGACATCCATGCCAGTCAGGCCAGGCATCATCAGGTCGCACAGCACGAGGTCAAAGTCATCGTCGGCGGCCAGCAGGTCGAGGCCGGTCTTGCCGTGCTGCACGGGGACGACGGTGTAGGCCGTGCCCAACACGCGCACGATCAGGCCGCCGATGAGCGGTTCATCGTCAATCACCAAAATGCGGGGATTTCTGAAGTCTTGCATGAGCTGAAAGCGAACGGCGCAAGGCTGCGCTCCATCATGCTACGTCAAGGAATGTGACCCCGCAACGCGAACGCGCGACGCAGCGTTTGTGGCGTTGCCCAACTTGCGGCACCATGACACCCGACCTTTGCTGGAGCCCCTGGATGACGCCACTGCCAAGCCACCCCGTCCGCGGGCGCCACTACCGGTTCTACGACCTGCTCATGGCGGCGTTCGTGACCGTGCTGCTCTGCTCCAACATGATCGGCCCCGGCAAGTCCTGTGCCATCGACTTCTTTGGTCACAACCTCGTGTTCGGTGCCGGCAACGTCTTCTTCCCGATCTCCTACGTTTTTGGCGACGTCCTGACCGAAGTCTATGGCTACGCCCGCGCCCGCAAGGTGATTTGGGCCGGCTTTGCCGCGATGATCTTCGCGACTTTGATGAGCTGGGTCGTCATCCACTTGCCGCTCAACCCATCAGAACCGTACAACAAGATCATCCAGCCTGGCCTGGAGACCGTCTTTGGCAACACGGCGCGGATCGTCCTGGCGTCGATGCTTGCGTTCTGGGCGGGCGACTTCATCAACAGCTGGGTCATGGCCAAGATGAAAGTCGCGACGCAGGGCAAGTGGCTCTGGACCCGCACCATTGGGTCTACCGCCGTTGGCCAAGGCGTGGATAGCCTGCTGTTCTACCCGATCGCCTTCGCGGCCGCTTGGTCTACGGAAACGATGTTTCAGGTCATCGCGTTCAACTGGGTGTTCAAGGTCTGCGTCGAGGTGGTCATGACGCCCATTACCTACGCATTGGTTGGCTTCCTGAAACGCGCCGAGAACGAGGACTTCTTTGACACCGACACCCAATTCACGCCCTTCTCGCTCAAGGACTAAGCCGATGCGCAGGCCACTTTTGATGATCGTCAGTTTTTCCTGCAGCGTCGCCGCGTGCGGCGCAAATACCGCCGCGGGCACGAGTGACGCCGCCAGCGTCACCGACACTGCGCCCAGCGGCGGAGAAACGACGGACGACGCCAGCGACCCCTTCCTCGGCGCCCCGCCCGCCCTCTGCCGCGCGGCCAGCATCTGGTCCGACCAGAAGGCGTTCAGCGACGTCACCCCGCTGGCGTTCTCCGTCGACGTCACGCAGGTCACCGGCACGAGCATCTCCGCGGCCGACATCAACGGCGACTCGTTCCCCGATCTCAGCATTCGCAGCGCATCAGGCCAGGGCAAGCGCGAAGACTGGACGCCGGGCAAGCGCTCGATCTGGTTGCTGAAAAACGTGACGGGCAGCAAAGGAATGCAGTTCAGCGACGTGACAAAGGCGTCCGGTCTGACGACGACGCGCGACGGCGCTGACGGGCGGGAAATGCAGATCGTCGTGTTCGGCGACGCCGACAACGATGGCGACGTCGACATGTTCTGCGGCAACAGCATGCTCAGCGACCAGACCAAGGACCAGTTCAAGCAGGACAGCTCCGAGCTGATGCTGAACGACGGCAAGGGCCACTTTTCGCTGCCGCCGACCGCGTCTTTCGCCACGAAGGATCTGCGGCGCTCGCTCGGGTCGGCGTCTTTTGTCGACTATGACCGCGACGGCAAGCTCGACCTGTGGCTGGGCTACATGACGTGGGGCGCTGGCAGCACGCCGATTCCCGACCAACTGGTGCAGGGCAACGGCGCCGGCGACTTCCTCGCGACGACGGTGGCCGAAGGCCTCGCGACGACAACCTACACGCAGAGCCACGTGGAAGAAGGTTCGGCGCCGCATCACACGTGGTGCACCGCGGCGTGCGATGTGGACAACGATGGCGAGCCCGACCTCCTGACGACGAGCTATGGCCGCGATTTCAACACGTTTTGGCACGGCGGCTTCAAGGGCGACGGCAACGCGCGGTTTGTCCAGCAGATGCACGAGTCGCATCTGGACCGCGACGACAATGACGATTGGACGACCAACGTGAACGCGCAGTGCTATTGCCACGACAATCCGACTGCGGACGAGTGCGCCAAGTGCGGCCCGCCGGAAGTGGATTGCGTGCAGTTGAAGGCGGCTTTTGGCGGCACCTACCGCTGGAACCATCCGACCGACCGCAAGCCCTACCGCCTGGGTGGCAATACCGGGCTGCTGACGTGCGCGGACATCGACAACGACGGCGATCTCGATCTGGTGGAGGGGACGATCGTGCACCCGGACGTCGGACCGTCGTCCGATCCGACGCGCATCCTCCGCAACGATGGCGGCAAGGACATTCCGCAGTTCACGCACCTCCACGGCGACGTGTCCGGGCTGCAGCGCACGTGGGCCAATGGCCAGGCGGACGATGTTGGCGACATGGCGGGCGCGGTGTTCGATTTTGACAACGACGGCAGGCAGGACGTGCTCATCGCGTCGTCCGACTACCCCGGGACGCACGCGCTGCTGTTCCACCAAAAGGCCGACGGGACGTTTGAGGAGGTGCCGATCGACCTCGGCATCGACTTCAAGCATTCGCACGGCGCGACGGTGGCGGATTTTGACCGCGACGGCGATCTGGACGTCGTCCTCGGCCACAGCACGATGCGCTGCAACCTGTCGCCGTCAGAATGCTTCAAGACTGAGGAAGTCCACGTGTTCCGCAATGACCTGGCGCCGGGCAACTACGTGCAGATCCAGCTGGAAGGCACCGGCGGCAGCAACCGCTCAGCCATCGGCGCGCACGTCTGGGTCAAAGCGGGCGGCGTAACGCAAATGGCGGAAGTCAGCGGCGGCTACGGCCTGTTCGGCCAGCAAAACGAGCTGGTCCTGCACTTTGGCCTCGGCAGCGCGTGCGCGATCGACGAGGTGAAAGTGCGCTGGCCCGACGGCAGCCTGACGACGCAGACGTGGAACAACGTGCGGGCGAATTACCTGGTGAAGTTGACGCAGGGCGAGGCGAAGCCCGCTTATCCGCTGGTGAAATAGCCGTCACACGATGGTCTGCAGCAGCCCGTAGATCCCCATCCCCAGCGCCGCCAGCGAGTCGCCGGCAATGAAGCCGCCACCGACGAGGCTCGTCACGCTCATGTCCTCCGGCAGGTCGTCCTCTTGCGGCACGTTCTTGGCCTGCCGCTCCAGGATCGTCTGCCACACGCTGGAAATGACGCCGCCGCCGGCGTACCAGAGTGTGACGGGAAACTCGACGAAGCCGCCAAAGCTGGACGCGTACGGGCTCGGCAGGATCGCGCAATCCAGGGCCAAATCGGTCACGTAGCCGGCCCTGGAGGTCTTGATCCAGGTCTGCCAGCCAGCGTGGCCCTTCAGCGCCTTGCGGGCGATTTCCGTCACGAGCCCGACCGCCACGCCGATTCCCAGCGCCTTCATGACGTGCGGATTGGGGTGCGCCAGGCCATCCAGCGCGCCGACGAATTTGTAGGTCATCGCGCTGCCCCACTTCTCCGCGCCTGCCACGTGGCCGGTGAATTGGTTGGCGCGCAGGACCGGGTACGCGCGCATGAACAGCCGCGCGAGCACGACGGACATCACCGCGCCCATGACAATGCCGATGACCTGAAAGCGGAACTGGATGTTGCGGTTGGTGCCGAGCCGCCAGCCGGTCGAGCGGTCCTGCTGCATGTCGACGCCAACGCTTGTGGAGATGAGCAGGATGGACGCCGCCATGAGGCCGGTGCCCGCGTCGGTCAGGCCGACTGTGGCGAGCACGAAGACGGTGATGACGAACGCGGAGGAGATGGGATTGGAGTCGGAAATGCCGCAGGAAATGCCGTTGATGAGCACGAACAGGAACACCAGGCCGATGGCGATCAGCACGAACATCAGCGGCGTGTGCATCAGCTGAGTGGCGACGACGATGACCGCAAGCGCCCAGAATACGACCCACGCGATGAGGCGGCGCATGTCGCGTTTGGCCCACGCCTCGGTGGCTTGCGGCGCGAGGTTGTGGCGATCGAGAAAGCGGGCGATCGCCTGCCGGAAAATCAGCGTCAAGTCGACGATCGCGGCGCCCATGATCATGCCGAGCGCGATGATGAAGCCGATCTTGCGAAACGGCTTGCCCGGTTCCAGCCAGCCAATCTCGTTCAACCACGGCGTCAGCCACAGGCCGACCGCGCCCATGACCGCGCCGGAAACCGCGATGCGACAGCCGACGATCATGCCCGCGCCGATGTTGGCGGCCGAAATGCCGCTGGCCTCGACGGTGGCGTTGTACGTGCTCGCGAGGCCGACGACGATGCCGCCGACGGTGCCGCTGGCGAGCTGGCCGATGGAGCGGCGCAGGAGCCGGAGATCGGTGAGGGCGCGCAGGATGTTGGCGACGGCAAAACCGGACGGATAGGTCAGCTGCATGCGGTCGACGAGCACCGGCGTGTAGAGCATGCCGACGCCGACGCCGAACATGCCGATGCAGAGGAAGTAGAGGATCAGGTGCCACGCGGGCGGCTCAGGCAGGCCAAGCCAGACCATCGCTTGGATGAGCACCGCCATGCCGGCCATGCCGCTGACGGACGCGGCCATGGTCTGCATGTAGTTGGCGCCGTGCTTGCCTTCTGCGCCGTAGCCAAAGGTGACCGCGGAGCCGAGAATGCCGGCGAGCACCTGGCCGCCGACGAAAAAGCCCAGCGAGAAGTTCATGTACGCGGCGGTGATGCCGCCCAGCGGCCCCAGCACCAGGATCGCCACCGCGCCGAGCAGCAGGTAGTAGTTGCGCGAGCCAATCGGCGGGAGCCAAGTTTTCTTCTGGACGGCGTTCTCTGACATCGGCTGCCTCGGGCTGAGCTCGCCGGAGCGTAGACGCCACAACGCATCGCCGCAAGACGTGCTATTTTGTCCGGCGGAGGTGTGCTTGATGCGTGTCATTGTCACCCGCGAGCCCGGGCTGCCCGAAGTGCTGGGCATCGCCGAGCGGCCGCTGCCTGAGCCGGGGCCGGGCGAAGTGCGCATCGCCGTCCACGCGGCGGGCGTGAACCGGCCGGACGTGCTGCAGCGCAAGGGGCTGTATCCGCCGCCGCCGGGCGTGACCGCCGTGCTGGGTCTGGAAGTCGCGGGCGTGATCGATGCGCTCGGTGCGGGCGTGACGCGCTGGCAGCTGGGCGACGCGGTGTGCGCGCTCGTCGCGGGCGGGGGCTACGCGGACGCGTGCGTGGCGCCCGAAGGTCAGTGCTTGCCCGTGCCGCAGGGCTGGACGTTCACGGAGGCGGCCGGCGTGCCGGAGACTGCGTTCACCGTCTGGAGCAACGTCTTTGACCGCGGCCGTTTGCAGCCCGGCGAGTGGTTGCTGGTGCATGGCGGCAGCTCCGGCATCGGCGTGATGGCGATCCAGATGGCCAAAGCCATGGGCGCGCGCGTTCTTGTCACGGCTGGAACGGCGGCAAAATGCCAAGCGTGCGAAGCGCTGGGGGCTGAGCGGGCCATCAACTACCACAGCGAAGACTTTGTCGCCGTCGCAAAGGAATGGACCGCAGGCCGCGGCGTCGACGTCATCCTCGACATGGTCGCCGGCAGCTACGTGGAGCGCGACATCGCCTGCCTGGCTGACGACGGCCGCATCGTGATCATCGCGACGCTCGGCGGCAACAAGGCGCAGATTCCGGCCGGCGAGATCCTGCGGCGGCGCCTGACGCTGACCGGATCAGCGCTGCGGTCGCGGCCCGTGGCGTTCAAGAGCGCGATCGCCGCGGCGCTGCAGACGCACGTTTGGCCGCTTTTGGCGCGGCGGATCATCGCGCCCGTCATCGATCAGGTGTTTGCGCTGGAAGACGCCGCGCTGGCCCACGCGCGCATGGAATCGGGCGCGCATATCGGCAAAATCATCCTGCAGGTGCGGTAGCGGAGGGTGCGTTTGCAGCGTTTCGTCGTGATGCTGATGGCCATTGGGATGCTCGTGCTGGTGGGCGCGCGGCTGTGGTCGCCGACCGTGGCGGCGCTGCACGACCCGGAAGCCGCGCCGCTCCGGCAACCGCGCATTCGCGGCGGGATGCCGGCATCGCCGGAGGGTCAGACGGAGGCCAACGTGGCCGCGCCGCAGCCACCGGAATTCGCCCCGGGCCAGCAGGTGATGATCGAGCTGACCGAGCCGCCGGCGCCGCGCTACCTGAGCGTCAAGACGGACGGCAATGACGAGTTCTACGGGCGGCTCGTGCGCGAGGAGAGCCACGGCCGGGCGGTATTTGACCCGTCGCTGGGCCGCGCGGCACGCGAATTCGTCTACCAGTTCAGCAACCTCGGCATGGACCCGCCGTCGGACGTGCGCACGTTCCTGACCACGTCGTCTGGCGCGATCGCCGCTGACACGGTGTTCCAGCACCTGCGCAGCAACTCGGACGCCGAATCCGCGCTGCGACAGGCGATTCGCGCGGTGCTCGATGCTTCGACGACCGGCGCTGGCCTTTTGCACCTCGGCATCGGCGAAGTGTATCAGCCCGGCGCCAGCCTCATGCGCCACATCGGCGTGGTTGGCACCAAGCTGGGCATCGACGTGGATCCAATGGAGCGGCGGGTCGCGCTCGGTGAGCGTTGGCGGCTCAGCGGACGGCTGCGCGCGCAATGGCGCAACCTGGAAGCGCTGGTGCTGCGGCCCAATGGCGCGCTGGACAAGCTGCCCGTGCAACTGACGGGCGATCGGCTGGAAGTCGCGGTCAGTGGCGAGGACATGCCCGGCGCGGTGGAGCTGCAGGTCGTGGGCGAGGGTCCGGACGGCCCGGGCAAACTTGTGCAAGTGCGCGTGGAAGTGGGCCAGCCGCTGCCGACGCGGTACGAGGCGACACTGCCGCCTGACGAATCGGCGCTGAAGACCGCCAGCGCCGCTGCGGCGTACGCGATGCAACTGCTGAACGCGGATCGCCAGAAGCACAAGGTGCCGCACCTGTCCTGGGACGTGGCGCTCGCCGACATCGCAAAAGAGCACAGCGCGGACATGCGGGACAACAAGTTCTTTGGCCACGTATCGCCGACGACGGGCATGCACCCGGATCGGCTGGCCAAGGCCAAATACCTGGCGATCGCATCGGCGGAGAACGTCGCGCACAACCCGTCGATCTTTGAGGCGGAATTGGGTCTGATGCACAGCCTGGGCCACCGCCGCAATATCCTCGACCCGGAGCTGACACACGTCGGCATCGGCGTGGCGGGCGCGGAGGACGATCAAGGGCGGATGCGGTGGTGGGTCACCCAGCTTTTTGCCCGCCCGACGCCGCACCTGACACCTGAAGCGGCTGTGGCGGAGGTGCGTCGGCAGCTGGCGGCGCAGCGGCACGACCTGGATTTGCCCGAACTTGCCGGCGACGCGGCGCTGGATGATGTGGCCGATCAGGCGCTGGCGTTTGCCGTCAACGATCAGCTGCAGGACGCATCGAACCGCGCGCTGGCGCTGGCGCAGGAGCGGCACGCGATGCATGGCCGGCTGCGGGTGTGGACCGCCGTGACGGCGGACCTGGCGCAATTGCAGTGGCCGGACGCGGTGAAACTGCCGGCGTCGCGGGCGCTGGGCGTGGCGGCGGCGCAGCGGGAGGACGGGCGGGTCGCGCTGATCCTGCTCGTCGCCGAGACGAACTGAAGGCACCGGGCTGTGCTGAACGCTGCGCTTGGTGCGGGTCGGCTGAAGGTCTCATGCGATCCACCCGACCGACCGCCCATGCGCGAAAATGGCACGCTGCCCCGTCGGCCGCTTCGTCTGGCGTTTTGCCGCGGGCGCGCGCCGCGCTACACTCCCGCGCGCGATCGCGGTCCGCCGCTTGCCCCGCATCGCGCCACCTTGTCCGCACCTGAAAGAGGCTGAGATGACCGAGTCCAACAACGCGCAACCGTCCGACGCCGCGGTGCTCCTGCGCCGCGAAGGCCCGATCGCGATCCTGCAACTCAACCGGCCAGACAACCGCAACAGCATGACGCCGGAGCTGCTGGATGGCTTTGCCCAGGCGGTGCGGGACGTACGGGCGATGCCGGACGTGCGGTGCGTCGTGTTGACCGGGACGGGCGCATGCTTCAGCGCGGGCGCCGATTTCCGCAGCCAGATCCAGCGCGACAGTGGGCATCTGGTGTCGCCGGAACGATCCGCGGCGATGTACGACCCGTTCCTGTCCCTGGGCGACGTGGAAGTGCCGGTGCTCGGCGCGCTGCAAGGTCACGCGGTCGGCGGCGGCTTTGGCCTGTCGCTGATGACCGACATGCGGATTGTCGCTGAAGACGCCAAGTATGGCGCCAACTTCGCCCGCCTCGGCCTGCACGCTGGCATGGCGATCAGCTACCTGCTGCCGCGGCTGACCGGCGTGCCCCGCGCGTGCGAGCTGCTGTTCACCGGTCGGCTGTTTTCGGGTCGGGAGGGCGTGGCGATGGGCCTGTTCCTGCGCGCGGTGCCGGCCGACCAGGTGCTGGCGGAAACCATGGCGCTGGCTGAACAGATCGCCCAGAGCGCGCCGATCGCGGTGCGGATGATGAAGAAGTCGATCTACCAGGGTCTGGGCTGGGATCCGCGGACGGCGGCGTGGCGGGAAGCCTTTGCCCAAGCCGCAACGGTGGAGACCGACGACGCCAAGGAGGGCGTCGCTGCGCTGCTCGCCAAGCGTCCGCCGCAGTTCCAGGGCCGCTAGAACCGCGCCAACGAGAACAAGTCCACGGGGCCACGCGCGATTGTTCGCCTGTAGAAACGATGCTTCCCGCTTCTGGCCCTTGATCCTGTGGGACAGGGCGCTATCTTAGGGATGCGACTCAACGCACTCGCCTTGGTTTCCTGTTGTCCGCCGTTTGCGCGGGCAACCCTTTCCCAAAGCGCCCACTTTCGCACTGGAGATCCCGTCATGTCCCTCTATCGCTCTTTGATCCTCGTTGCCTCCATTTCCGCGCTGGCTGCGCTTTCCGGTTGCGCCAAGGATCCGTCCAAGGACGCCCCGGCCGCGAAGGTCTCGGAACCTGCCCCGGAAGAGAAGGCCGCTGAGCCCGCGCCGGCTCCCGCGCCAGTCGCCGCTGCTGCTGCTCCGTCGCCGACTGCCGCTGCCCCCGCCGCTGCCCTGCCGCTCACGGGCGCGATCGACTTCATCGGCTCCAAGGTCACCGGCTCGCACTTTGGCCACTTCAAGGAGTTCACCGGCACCGTCGCGCTCAAGGATGGCAAGCCCGAGGGCGGCCACCTGGACTTCACCGTGCAGACGGCGAGCCTGTTCACGACCGACGAGAACCCGATGCGCGAGAAGCTCGAGGGCCACTTGAAGAGCCCGGACTTCTTTGACGTCGCCAAGTACCCGACCGCGACCTTCACCTCGACGGAAATCGCCGCGGGCGGACCGAACGGCGCGACCCACACCATCAAGGGCAAGCTGACCCTGCGCGGCGTGACCAAGGACGTCGAGTTCCCGGCGACCATCGCGGTGGCCGGCAAGGACATCTCCGGCAAGACCGAATTCTCGATCAACCGCAAGGATTTCGGGATCGTCTACGCCGGCATGCCGGACAACCTGATCCGCGACGGCGTGGTCCTCAAGATCGACGTCAAGGCGACGCTGCCGTAAGGCGCTCGTCCTGACTGAACGGCCTCGCCCGTCGAGGTCACGCGGCGACCCTCCGGGATTGTGCTCCCCCGGAAGGTCGCCGCGGTCATTTTTGCTGGCATTTTGCCAACCTCCGTCAAGCGGCGTACGATCGCCGCCCACTCCGGAGGCGTCATGATCCCGCTGCTAGGCTTCGCAATCGTCGTCGGTCTCGTCGTGCTGTTCTCGTCGTTCGTGACGGTCGGCCAGGGCACCGTCGCCGTCATCACCATGTTCGGCAAGTACGGCCGCGTTATGCGCCCCGGCTTGAACGTCAAATTGCCGCTGATTGAAGCGATCTACCGGCGCATTTCCATCCAGAATCGCTCCGTCGAGCTGGAATTCCAGGCCATCACCGCCGATCAGGCGACCGTCGGTTTCAAGGCGATGCTGCTCTACGCCGTGCTGAACCAGGACGAGGAGACGATCAAGAACGTCGCGTTCAAGTTCATCGACGAGCGCTCGTTCATGCAGGCCATGATCCGCACCGTGGAAGGCAGCGTGCGCTCGTTTGTCGCGACCAAGCGGCAGTCGGAGATCCTCGGGCTGCGGCGGGAAATCGTCCATGAAGTGAAGTCGCAGCTGGACGCGAGCCTGGAGGAATGGGGCTATCACCTCATCGACCTGCAGATGAATGACATCGTGTTTGACGACGTGATCATGACGTCCATGGCCAAAGTCGTGGCGTCCGCCAACATGCGTGCGGCGGCCGAGAACGAGGGCCAGGCGCTGCTGATTACCAAGACCAAGGCGGCTGAAGCGGAGGGCCGCGCGATCCAGATTTCCGCGGAAGCGCAGCGGGAGGCGAGCAAGCTGCAGGGCCAGGGCGTGGCGCAGTTCCGCGAGGAAATGGCCAAGGGCGTGCGGCAGTCGGTGGAGCAGATGAAGGCTGCGGGCCTGGATCCGGGCTTTCTGCTGTTCTTCATGTGGACGGAATCGCTCAAGCATTTTGCGGAACAGGGCAAGGGCAACGTGATCTTCCTCGACGGTTCAACGGAAGGCATGCAGCGGCAAATGCGCGAGATGATGGCGATGAACCAACTGAACACGCTGCCCAAGGCGCCGCCGCCGCCGATTCCGCGTCAGGCCCCGCCGCGCACGGAAACACCGGGCTGACCTCGTCGGCCGCATACGCTACCATCGCACCGGCGCGGCCTTCGCGCCCCTCAGGATAGGATGCCGTCTTTGCCCGACGCCCAGACCCGTCTGCGCCTTTGCCTGCAGTGGCTGGCGACGGCGTGTCGCCTGCTGCGCACGCGGTTGATGCTGGCCACGCAGGTGCGGCAGGCGCGCGCGGCGGGTCTGACCGACGACGAGGCGCTGCAATCAGCGGATCCCGCACGCGCGGAAGTGAACGCGCTGGCGGAGGCGCTGGCGCACGTGGAGGCGGAGGCGCTGGTGCTCGGCCTGCAGTTGCCCATCGCGGCGCTGGCGGAACAGCACCAACTGGACGCCCTGGACCAGCAAATCCTGACGCTGGCTGTGGCCCCGCACGTCGACGTCGACATGCGCGACGCGATCGCGCGCTTCAACGACAACCTGCTGGCCAACGCGGTTGACGTGCGGCTGTGCCTCGAGTTTCTGGTGCAGGATCCGGTCGAGCGGCTGGCAGTGCGCGCGCGTTTTGCCCCCGATGGCCCGCTGCGGGCCGCGCGGCTGATCGCGATGGACCGGCCGCGGGACGGCAACGCGGACAACCTGCTGGGCCAGGAGATCGTGCCGGCGCCGCGGGCGATGCAGCTGCTGCTTGGCGAACAGGGTTTGCTGGACACGTCGATGGCCGGCATGGCGGCGTTTTCGTGGCCGACGGTCGATCTGGACGCGGTCGTGCTGCCAGCGGGGACGATCGAGCCGCTGCTGAGCCTGCTGCAACAGCACAATTCGCGGCCGGCCAAGACGCCGCAGAACGCGCCGTTTGGCTTGCCGGCGGCGCTCGTCGTGGAGATCTCCGGGCCGCCGGGCACGGGCAAGACGCTGCTTGTGCACGCGCTGGCCAAGCACCTCGGCAAGCCGCTGCTGGAGATCGACGCGATGCGGCTGGCGGAACAGCACGACGCGGATCTGGCGCGCAACCTCTACAGCTCGCTGGATCAGGCGCGGCTCGGCGACGCGGTCCTGGTGTTGGATGGCGTCGACACGCTGTGCGGCAAGGGCTCGACGCGGCTAGGACTGCTGCAGGAGGCGTTTGCCGGCCATGCCGGGATCGTCGTGCTGACGTCGCGCGACACCGGTTCGCTGGATTCGCTCGTCGATCGCTTCGTGGTGCAGCGGCTGTTGCTGGAGACGCCCGCGGCCATCGAGCGCGCCAGGATTTTCCGGCTGCACAAGCCGCAAGGCGTGGCGATCGCCGCGGACTGCGACGTGGAAGCGCTCGCGGGCCAATACGCGTTTCCGGGCGCGCTCATCCGCAACGCCATGCAGGTCGCCGTCAACCGCGCGATGGCGGCCGATCCGCTCCACCCGACCCTCACCCACGAGATCCTGCGGCGCGCCTGCCAGGAGCAGATCCGCGCGAGCCTGGACGAATACGCGGTGCGGCGGAAGTACGACCTGACGCTGGCGGACCTCGTGGTGCCGCCGGAGACGCGCGAGGACATCGAGGAGCTGTTTACCGCCGCCAAGCACCGCGGAACCGTGCTGCATCATTGGGGCTTTGGCCAGAAGATGTCGACCGGCAAGGGCTTGATCGCGCTGTTTTCCGGTGAGCCGGGCACGGGCAAGACCCTGTGCGCGACGATCCTGGCGCATGAACTGGACCAGCAGCTGTTCCAAATTTCCATTCCGCGCGTTGTCAGCAAGTGGATCGGCGAGACCGAGAAGAACATCGAGAAGATCTTTGAATCGGCGCGCGCGGCGCACGGGATCCTGCTGTTTGACGAGGCGGATTCGCTGTTCGCGAGCCGTACGAAGGTGGATTCATCCGTCGATCGCTACAGCAACATGGCGACGAACATCCTGCTGCAGGAGATCGAGAACTTTGAAGGCATCGTGCTGCTGACGACAAACCTGGAGAAGAACATCGACAAGGCGTTCCAGCGGCGGATCGGCTTCAAGGTGCATTTTCCGTTCCCGGAGCGCGAATACCGCGCCCACATCTGGCAGACGCTGATTCCCAAGGCGTGCCCGGTGGACGACGGGATCGACTGGGACGACATCGGCGAGCGTTTTGAGCTGTCCGGCGGTCACATCAAGAACGCGGTGCTGCGGGCGGCGTATCAAGCGGCGGCGGAAGGCGCACCGCTGGCGACGCGGCACCTGGAATTTGCCGCGCGGCAGGAATGCAAGAACGCCGGCAAGGTGTTCCGCGCCGCGCGGGAGCGGGATTACTGATGGTGGGACGCGGAAAATGGCGGTGGATTGCCGCGCTTGTCGCGGTGGCGGCGTGCCACAGGGCGCCAGCAGCGAACGCCGAGGTCCAGGCGGATGAACCCGATGTGGGCGAGGACGCGGAAGTGGCCGCCCTGGCGGATGCGCCGAGCGCAAGCGACGCGCTGCCTGGCGATGTGACGGTTGCCGCGCCGACCAACGTGCTCTTCATCGGCAACAGCTACACGTACGTCAACGATTTGCCGACGATGACGGCGCAGTTCGCGCACGCTGGCGGCGTGACAATCCACCCGACCGCTGTGACGCAAGGCGGCGCGACGCTGGCGGTGATGATCGCGCAGACGCAGGCGGTCGCGGCGATCGGCCAGGGCGGCTGGACGTACGTGGTGCTGCAGGGCCAATCCGTGGAACCGGCAGCGGACCTGACCCACTTCCTCGCCAGCGCCAAGACGCTCGCCGAGGACGCGAAGCAAGTGGGCGCGGCGGTGGCGTTCTACCAGACGTGGCCGCGCAAGGCCGGCGACGCGCTATACAGCGAGGCGTGGACGGGCGGCACGCCGCAGGCGTTGGCCAAGCTGCTGCACGACGGCTACGACAAGGCGGCGGTGCAAAATGCCGGCGTGCGCGTGCCGGTGGGCGATGCGTGGCTGCTGACGCTGACACAACATCCTGAAATTAATCTCTATCAGGACGACGGATCGCATCCGGTTGTCGCCGGCACGTATCTGGCCGCGTGCGTTTTTGCGACGGCGCTTTTCCACGTCGATCCCGCGGCAGTGACGTGGGCGCCGGTCGATCTGCCTGCGCCCCAGGCGAGTGCGCTGCGCGCGATGTGCCGCGCGGCGACCCAGAATCCGTAGTCGCCGCTAAGGGCCAAGCAGCGCCGACAGCAGCCGCCCAGGCAGGCCAATGTCGCCCGCCAGCCGCAGCTTCCCGCTCACCAGCACCCCCATCGGCGGTGTTCGGGCGGCGCCAAGCGCGACGAGGTCGTCGGCATCCACCTCGATCGTCGTCGTCGCCTTCTCATACGCCGCCGGTCCCGCGCCAATCGTCAGGACGTAGCGGTAGCGATCGCCGTACTCACGGTCGTGGATCACAAGCGCAATGCTGCCGCCCACCGCGATCGCCGCCTTCAGGCGCGCCACGTCCACGCGCAGGCCGCGCAGGTCCGGCACTTCCACCGGCTGGCCTTGGCGCTTCAGCACTTCAATCTGCCGTTCCCGCAGGGAGCCGGTCACAGCTTCGCGAAAATGCGCCTCGGTCGCGCTGATCTGCAGGCCAATGGGCCCGACGACGCCCGGCTGCACGTCGACGCGGCCCTCGACGAGCGCCACCGACCACACGCCCGCGCCGTGCACGTGGTAGACAACGCGATCAGGCAGCGAGATCGCCGGCAAACGCAGCGGCAACGTCGGCAGGTGCCGTTCAAAAAACACCGCGGGCTTGAGCGATCGCGGCAGGGAGAAATACGCGTCAGGCATGGTGGCGTGGTCGCAGTGCCGGCGGGCGGTTTAGAACACGGGCGGGCGGTTGATATCCGGCTTCTTTTCCGGCGGCTTCTCGTCCGGCTTCTTCTCCGGCGGCTTCACTTCCGGCTTGTGCAGCAGTGGCTTGGGCTTGGGCTTGTCGGCGTCCGGCTCGACCTGCACGTCCGGCTCGTCCGCGACGTCGCGCACGTCGGGCTGGATATCGGGCGCGGACTGCACATCGGGCTGCGCCACCTCGGGCTGGGGCGGCGGCACCGGGACGACGGCGGGCGACACGGCAGGCGGCGTGCCACCGCGCAGGGCCAAAAAGACGCCGCCGCCCATCACGACGACGCCAGCAGCGACAAGGCCGAGGACCAAGCCCGTGCGACGCGCGGCGGGCGGCGGCGGCGCGAGTTCAGCCACCTGCTGCGGCACAGGAGCGCGCGGTGCGGCAAGCGGCGCAGGCGGCACGAGCGCCTTGACCGGTGGCGCGCCCGGGGGCCACGGCGTGCCATTGGACTGCTGCGCCGGCGCCTGGCCACCTTGCAGCAGCGCCTGGAGGTACGCAGACTCGCTGACGTCGAGCGCCGTCGTGGACCGGTCGTCTTCGCGAACGGCATGGCGAATCGCCTCGGCAAACGCCGCAACCGACGGATGGCGATCGCCCGGACGTTTCTTCAGCGCCCGCTGCAGCTCAATTTCCAGCGCCGGCGGCAGGTCGCAATCCATCCTGATTTGCCGCACGGCGGGCGCCGCGGCCATCGCCTGCTTGCGGGCGATCTCCTCGACCGTCTTGCCGCGAAACGGCGCCTTCCCCGTCAGCGCCTCAAACAGGAGGCAGCCGAGGATGTACACGTCCGTCGCCGGAGTCGCGCCCTGTTCCAGATCCGGCGGACGGTACTGCGCGAGGTAGCCGGGGTCCAGCTGGCCGCGTTCCGTCCAGCGCGGCTTGCCGCTCCCCGTCGTGTCGCCGTAGGCCACGTGCGCGGGCGTCAGGGCGGTCGCCGGCCGGCCGCGCGTGAGCAGTTCGGCGATGTCGCAGAGGCGCGCGACCGCCAGGTTGGTCGGCAGCGCGCCGGAGTTCTCAATGATCTTGGCCAGCGTCACCGCGACCGGCGCTGCCGGCGGCAATGCCGCAACAGGCGCAACGGGCACTCCCGTGGAGACCGGCCGCATCGGCGCAGGCACGGGCTTCAATTGGCTGGTGACGGGTCGCTGGATCGGCGGAATCGTCTTTTGCGGCGGCGGGGGCGGAACGACCCGCACCAGCTGCGGGCGCTGCAGCGCGCTCAGGTCAAACGCCTGCGTCGCATCGGCCGCGCCTTCGTGTTCATGGGCATCAAGCGCCGCCGCCAGCTTCTGGGCCTGATCGCCGCCCACGCCCACGAGCGTCGCTTGAAACTGCCGGTCGCCCGAGGGCCCGTGCGCAGGCGCGGCAACCGGATGCGGCGGGACTTGCAGGTGCGTGCCGTCAACGGGGCAATACTCGACGCCGTCGGGTTGGGTGGCATGGCATTTAGGGCAGATTTTTGCCACGAACATCGCTCCAAACGACAACCGCGATGAGTATGACGCGGCCGTGGGCTACTGACAACGCGGCGAACCGCGTTCTTCAGAAGCTGGGGTTGGGCGAGCTCGCCTCATCGTCTTTGTCTGCCTTGACCGGCGCGCGCGGCTTGGCCGGCTTGACGGACGGCTTGAGGTCGGCCGGATCGCCTTCCTCCAACATGCACTTGGCCAGCTCAAAATAGGCGGAATCGTTGCTGATGAGCCGGCAATCCCAGTCCTTGATCTTGTCAAAACCGGGCGTCTTGGCGTCGCGCAGCTTCTTGGACTCGGATTTGACCTTGGACTCAAAACCGTTCAAGCGGCCGCGTTCCAGGAGCGCATAGAAGTTCTTGCCGTGGTTGAAGTCCTTCAGGTAGGGCTCCAGCTGCGTGGCCTTGTTCAGCGGGCGGATCTCGTTGTTGGAATAGAACGTCTCGCCGCGCCACGTGATCAGCCAGCTGACGATGTCTTCCTGACACACGCGCTTGGTGCGGCTGTCGAGGAACTCCGGAATCGCGCCCAGGCCCACGCGCGACAGCAGCGGCGTATAGGCTTCCGTAATCTGTGGCGGATTCGGGTGGAGGTGGCAGTCGCCGTAGTACGCCTCAAACAGGTACTTCTGGCTCCAGTGCGGCGCCAGCGACGGCATGTAGTAATTCAGCGCCCAAAACGCCACGAGCGCCGCGGTCGCCGTCATCAGCCAGAGGCCCACGCGGCGCAGCTTTTGCCACAGCAGGAGCAGCATCGCGACGCCGCCCAGGGACGCTGCGACCGGAATGAACGTGTCAAAGCGAAACCACTGGATGGTCAGGATGTTGGCGACCATCGGCCCCACGTGGCGGCCAAACGGCGCCTCGCCCCAGGTCTGCGCCGGGACCGGATCCTGGTTCCATTTGATGACGCCGTTCATGTCAAACGGCATGTTCTCCGGCATCGGCCGGTCGTACTTGTACGTGAACAGGTTGCGCAGGTTCTGGTAATCGCCCAGCAGGTTCACAACCACGGCGCCAAAGATCAGCAGGCCCAGCAGCATCACAAGGCGCGAACGCGGGCGGCGATCGTCGAGCGCTTCATCGAGCAGGAACGCGATGAGCACGGTCAACGCCGGCACGCCGGGCAGGATGTAGTGGTGAAAGCGCGTGGAACTCGCCGTGAAGACGAGGAAGGAAATGAGGAACCACGTGAACAAGAAGGCTTTCCAGTGCTGCACGGTGCCGGCGGTGGACTGCGCATGGGTCGCATCGCCCGGCAGATCGCGATCCGCGCGGATCGACGTCACCGCGGCGATCAACGCCAAAGGCGCCAGCGCCGACCAGGGAAACAGGCCGTAGCCCAGCCATTCGACAAAATACTCGAACGTGCCGGTGTCGATCTGGTGGACGCCCGCGCCGACGCGGTTGAAGTGATCGTGGATGAAGAACCGCTGGTAGTACGGCATGCCGTGGCGGCAGAACATCGCGACGTACCACGGCAGCACGGTCAGGAAGAACAGCGGCACGCCGCGCGCCAACTCCAGCTTGGCCAGCAGGCCCCACTGCCGCGAGACGGCGAGGTAGACGAGCAGGATCGCGCCCGGGAGCATGAAGCCCAGCAGGCCCTTGGCGTACGTCGCCTGCGCCAACAGCATGAAACCGCAGAGCAGGAGGTACTTGCGCAGCCAACGGTCGCGGAAGGCCAGATCCCACCCTTCCGGCGTCTTGCGCTGCTGCCACACGGGGAGAAGCACGGACGCGGCGATGGCGAGGAACACGGGGACGTAGAACAGCAGGTGGTACACGCCGTTCTGCTGGATGATGTCGCCCCACGCGGCGATGCCGGTCAAGCCCTGGCCCGCGTTGGCCTGATACAGGTCCGTGGAGATGATGACGAGCTGCGGCACCACGTTCAGCACGAGGAAGCCAAGGAAGCCGAGGGTCGCAACGAGGAAGCCGCGCGGCGTGAGCTGCTCGCGCTTGCCAAAGATGGCCAGGGCGAAGAAACAGAGGCCAATGGTGAGCGTGGCGACGAACGGGTTGTCCGTCTGCGCCTGGCGGCTGACCATGTAGACGAACGGCGAAAGTGCGGTGACGGCCAGGGCAATCAACGCCATGCGCCGGGAGACGATGCGCTCCAGCGCCAGGTAGATCGCCGAGCACATCGACGCGCCGAGCAGGGCTTGCGGCAGGCGAAGCGCCCAGTCGGTCAGGCCGATGAGCTTGAGGAACGTCAGCTCGGACCAGAAGATGTAGATCGGCTTGGAGTAAAACCATTCGCCGCCAATCGGCTCGGTGCCGATCTGCGTGCGGTAGCCCCACCAGGGATTCACCCAGTCGTAGCTCTCGTACATGGTGCGGGCGACTTCGCCGTAGTGGGTTTCCCACGGATCCCAGAGGCCAAACGAGCCGCAGTTCAGCACGTAGAGAAAGAACACGGCGCCGATCGCCAGCCAGCGGATCAGGCGATCCCGCGGACCGGGCTCAAACGGCGCAATATCCAGCGGATGCGCGAGCAGCGGCAGGATGGCGCGGCGCGCGGCGGGATCCGCGACGGGCGCAGGATCGGCCGTCGGTGCGGAAGGCGCGACGTCGAGGTGGTCTTCTGCGGATTGGGACAATTCTGTCATGCACTTCCCAGCGAAAACGGCCCAAAAAGACCGCTGCGGCTTCTATCGGTCGAGGCCGGCAAAGTCAATTGCGCGCGCGGCGGATTCTAGCCCAAACGAGCGCCAAAAGCAGGAGACTCCAGCCGTTGCCCATGCTGCCGGCCTGACAGCCGCTCGGCGCGGGCGCGTCCGTGCAGGCGTAGCACGTGGTGCGGTAGGCGTGGCAAATGCCGCTGATGTCGTCGTCATTGAGCGTCTGCTTCTTGCTTTCCTTCGGGTCGGCGCCGACGTACATCGTCGCCTCCAGATCGGTCGTGTGATCGAGCCCCAGCACGTGGCCGAACTCATGCGTCAGCGTGCTCTGCAGGTCGTATTCCCCGGACGTGCAATCCGGCGCCACGCAGAAGTCATGGCCCCAATCGTCCAGCAACACGTCGGCGTCGCGGATCTCGCCGGCGGTGCGGTCGTAGGTCAGCACGGTCAGCGCGACAACGAGGCTGCTGACGCCCTGCGCCTGCCAAACTTCTTTGTCGTGGACGATGTTGACCCAGTTGCCGTTGCCGGAAACGGTGTCGCACAGGCCGTTCGACTTGACGCTCGTGCACGTGGCGCCGATGACCGTGGGCTTGCCGCGCGGCAACCACCGCAGTTGCAGTCCCAGCGGATTGAGCGCGCACGCTTGCGGCGCTTCCTGGCCGTTCTGGCACACCTGGCACAGGCCACAGCGCACATTCTGCCACGTCGCCCCAGACGCAGCCGCGATGGCCTGGATGTCGACCGTCACCAGCCCGTCCAACGGCGTCGCTTCAAGCGCCAGCGGGACCTCGTTGGCTGCCCAGCGAATCCCACAGCCGCGCGGCTCGCCGTTGTCGCCGGGCGGCAGCGTGCGGTACTGATCCCAAGCCGCCGCGGGTTGCGCGACGAGCAGCAGGAGCAGCCCCAACAGCGTCTTCACTGGCAGTAGCCAAATCCAGCCGGCGTGCTGCTGGCGTTGGGCAGGCCAAAGCCGGTGCAGGTGCCCTTGGCGCAGGCGTGCTTCGTGTCGCAGATCGGCGTGCACGCGCTCTTCACGCAGACCAGGCCAAGGCCGCACGCGACGCCATTGCCGCACTTCAGGCCCGCGGTCGCCGTGCCGGCGTTGCCGCACGCAGTGCTGATGGCGCGCGCGTACTTGTCGCCGGAGATGAGCGTCGGCAGGCAGTTCTGGCCGGTGGGGCACGCGTCGCCGCCGGCTTCATCGGCAAATGGCGCGCACGCCTTGTCGCAGAGACCAGCGCGCGGCGCGTCGGCGACGATGTCGCACTGCTGGCCACCCTTGCAGTCGCTGACCTGTTGGCAGAGGTGCTGGCACGTGCCGTCCGCGCCGGTGCTGCCGGTGTTGCGCACGCAGAGGTTGCCCACCGAGCAGCCGGTTTCGGTCGCGGACTGGGTGCAAGCGGCGCCTTCGGCCGTCGGGCTTGCGGCCAGCGGCACGCAGCCGGTGGTCAGGACGGGCACGGTATTGACGGTCTCCTGCACGACGACGCAGGCATCGCCGCTCTTGCAGTCATTGGTCAAGACGTCGCAGCACAGGCTGTCCGCCGCGGTCGGATCAACGTAGGCGATTGTCGCATCGCAGGTCAGGCCGCCGTTGTCGTAGTGGTAGAAGCCGGTGCTGGCGGAATCAAAGCTGCCGGTGAAGTTCTCCGAGCCGTCCGCGCTGGCGAGCGTGAAGTCGTTGCCCTTGAGCGGGCCGCTCCACGCGCGGTAGTCGCCGACCCAGGTGAGTTCGCAGTCCTTGGCCAGCATGCAGCCAAACGTGATGGAGGAAGCGCCGCCGGTGCACGTGCCGTCGATCGCGTACGCGCCTACGCGGGATGCGCAGCTGGGCGCGGGGACGTCCTTGGTAGCGACGTCCTTGATGTCGGCTGTCGCATCCGTGCCGGTGGCGGCATCGGTGCCAGTCGCGTCCGTCGCCGTGCTGGCGTCGTCGATCGCATCCGCGCCGGTGGTCGTGCTCGTGGTGCTGGTGCCGCAAGCGGCGAGGGCGGTCAACGCCAAGAGGGCGACGCCGGTGCGAATGCAAAGCATGAACTGTCTCCGATAGCTGCGGGCCCAGGAGCCTGTCGGAAAATGGTTCCGACCGGCTCCCAGCTCGGTGTTTGGGTCATCGGCGCAAGAACCCCGCGAAGTGAATTCGCGTGGTTTCACGCCGCTGCCAAGCCGCAGCCGCGGCTTGGGCGGAATGTGTCGGAGGTTCTCCGACACACGCCTAGGAGCCCTTCAAGTGCCGCAGCATCCGCAGGGCGGTCTGCACCGCCTCGTCGTTCTGGTGCGCGGTGCCCTGCGATTGCAGGATGAACGTGCGCAGCGCCTGAATCGCCGCGTCCTTCTCGCCCAACTGCAACAGCGCGCTGGCGTAATTCAGGTGCAGACCCGGTCGCGCCTTGGGATGCGCCGCCGCCGCCGCGAGCACGGTCTTGGCGCGGTCCGGGCGGCCCAGATCCAGCCACGTCAGGCCCAGAGCTTCCTGGATCTCCACGCTCTGCGGGGCAAAACGCTGGCCTTCGGTCAGGACGTCGCGCGCCGCTTCAAAAGCTTCAACATCGCCATAGACCTGCGCGAGCAACACGTACGCCGGGGCAAAACCGGCATCGCCCGCGATCGCCGCGCGCAGCTCCTTGTCCGCCGTCACGCGGTCCTTGGAATCGATCGCCACGCGCGCCGCCAGCATGTGGCCGTTTGGATGCCCGGGATCGAGCTTCAGCAGCGCTTGCACCGCCTCGAGCGTGCCCTTGGCGTCGTGCAGGTCGTAGCGCGCCTTGGCCAGATTCAGCCACGCGTCGGCGAATTGCGGGTCCGCGGCCACCGCCCGCTGCAGCACATCGGCCGCATCCTTGGGCTTGTCGCGCTTCAGCTGCAGCGCGCCAAGGTAGTACAGCGTCTCGGCGTCGGTTGGCCGCAACAGCAGCGCTTCATTCAGGAACTTCTCAGCGCGGGTCAGGTCATCGTGTTCCAGCGCTTCCACGGCCAGGTTGCTCGCCGCGACAAAGCGCTTCTCCGTGTCATCGCACGCTGGAAGGACCGCGAGCGCGGTGACGAGCAGCAGGGGCAAAGCGCGCAAGAACATCGACACCTCCCCAGAAATGACCGAAGTCCGCACCTCTTCAGGCGCCTAGTGTGATGCGAACACGAACGGATACACGACGGTCGTCACGCCGCCGCCCTTGGCCTGCGGGAACTTCCATGCTTTGACGTTGTTCAACACGCAACTTTCCACGCTGTCGTTGCCAATCGTCGATTCGTCGACCTTGGCCGGATTGACCGCGCCGTTGGGCTGAATCAGGAACTTGACCTTGATCTTGCCGCTCAGGTCCGGATTGCTTTGCAGTCCCTTCTGATAGCACGCCTTGATCGCGCCCATCTTCGTCGCGATGTAGGCGCGGATGACGGCCTTGGGCAATTCGCCCGCCGTGTCGCCCACGCTGCCGCCGACGCGCACCAAGCTCTGCTTCTTCTCGTGCACTTCCAGGTTCGGGTCCTTGCCGCCCGCGTTGGCGTCTTTGCCCAAGCCTGACGCGACCTGCCGCCCGGTCTCCGAGCCATCGCCCGCTCCACGCCGTCCGCCCGGACCGCCCAACGCACCCGCCGCGCGATCGCTGGAATCCGCCGCCACGCCGGCGATCGGCTGACCGCTCGAACCGTCATCCTCCGCAAACAGCTTCGTCGACGGTCCGCCCACATCTTTCAAGGCGTCGTCAATCGCCGCGGTGTTCCTGGCCAGCTCGTCCTTGACGATGTCGGTCACCTTGGCCTTGCGGTCTTCTTCATTGAGCTTGTCCAGCTCGTCCTTGACCTGCTCGGCTTTCTTCTCTTCCTTGGGCGCGGGCGCCTGCAGCGGCGCAGCCTCGGCTTCCTTCTTGTCCGCTTCCTTGGCCAGCTCTTCGGGCTTCTCTTCCTTGGCTTTTTCTTCCTGGATGAGAACTTCGATCGTCTCCGGCTTGCGCAGATCCTGCTCGACTTGCTCCAGGTAGCTCAGCTTGGCGCGGTTGCGAAACTCGGCCGAGTTGAAACCGGCAAACAGCGGTCCACCGATGAACGCCAGCGCCAGCAGCAGGCACAGCAGAAAAATCGTGTTCTCGCGGTCCCACAGGCTCACCGGCGGCGGCGGCGGCACGGCGGCGCGGCTCAGCAGGAACGTGAACTCGTCAAACTGGATGTAGGCGTGCGTCGTCGCCGTAATCGGGATGGCCGGGCCCTTGAGGCTCTCAGTGCCCGCGCGGATAGCCGCCAGATCGTAGCTCTTGCCATCGACAAGCAGGTTGCCCGTGGCGTTGGGATTGTCGATCCGCAGGGCAAAACCCGCGGTCGCGTGCGGTTCAACGAGCAGCGTGACTTCGTGCTCTTTCTTGCCCATCGCGTCAGGCGGCAGGGCAAACGTGCCATCCTCGCCGAGCGTCACGGGCACCGGGCGCGGAAAGAAGCGCGCTGCGTGGGTATCGCCGCGCCACAACATGCGGACGTCCAAGCCAAGCGGCCCGGTCATCGGCTCGTCGGCCGGCTGCGGAAACGGGTCGCGGACAGGCGCGCTGGACTTCGGCGCGGGCTTGTTCGCTGGCGCGGCGGGCTTGCTGGCGACGGGCGGCTTGGCGATCGGCGCGGCGGCCAGCACGGGCGGGATCACGGCCTGCAGCATCTGGGTCGCATCGTCGCCGGGGATCGGACCGTCGTCGTCCGGCAGCGGAACAACGTCGAGCATCACGGTTGCGTCGTCCGGCAAGCCGGCAGCGGGCAAATCAGTGCGCGTCGCGGCGCTACTTGCAGCTGCGTCAGGGGGGTTCGCGGGCGTGCCAGCGGTCCGGCTCTTCTTGGCCATCGTCTACAGATCCTCCGCCGAACGGAAAAGCTCAGCAAAGAAGTTCGTGCGAATGCGAATCAAGCTCTGGCGCTGGTTCTGCTTCACGTCGATCGCGCCGCCCTCAGGCTTGATGTACGCCGTCTCGATGACGTCGTCTTCAAAAGTCAGCGTGCGGGCGCCCTTGCCCTTGCCTTTGGTCTGCGCTTGCGCCGCGGCGGGCACGGACAGCGCGGCGGCCATCAGCACCAGCAGGGCGACGAGCCGCGCAGTCATGCGCAACTTCAGCAGGGAGGCAAAATCGGAAAAATGCGGCGTTTTCAAGGGTGCCTCCTGAGGGGCAAGACAAACCGGCTGACAGTATGGCGCAAGCGGTTGGGGGACGCAATCTTGCAGACCACCGCCCGGTCTTTGACGCGCAGAAGTTGCGGAGGATCTGCGTCACCTTGGCGATGGCTCCGCGCTGGCCAGCAATTCGTCCGCAACCGCGGTCTCCGCCGCGCCGTGACTGCCCGCCAGCAGCGTCCGGACGTCCAGCCAGAGGCGATCGCCGCGCACCCGGCCAATCACCGGCACCGCAGCCGCCAACAAGTGCGCCTGCAGCGCCGGACCGGTCCACCCTTCGCGCTGCAGCACGAGCGACGACGACGGCAGCCGCACCAGCGGATCCGTACCGCCGCCCAACTGCGCTTCACTGGGCTCAACCGCGACGCGCCAGACATTGGGGAGCCGATCCCGCATGCGCTGGGCGATGCGTTCCGCCCACTGCGCGACGGCTTCCTGGCTTTGGCCGAGCGCCGCGAGCACGGGCAATTCAGTCGACGCGTGGCCGAGCAGGTGGCTGCGCAGCACGTGCTCCAGCGCGGCGATCGTCAGGTTGTCGACCCGCAGCGCCCGCGCCATCGGACTCTGCGCGGCCAACTGCACAAACGCGCGTTTGCCAACCAGGATGCCAACCTGCGGACCGCTGACCAGCTTGTCGCCCGAGAAAAGCGCCAGATCCGCACCCTGACGCAGGACGTCAGCCACCAGCGGCTCACGCTCAAAAGCGCCGTGCACCGCCGCCGACAGTCCGCCAAGCGCGCCGGAACCGACGTCCACGATCAGCGGCCGATCGTGGGCGTGGGCCAGCGCCGCCAGCTCGGCCAAATCCGGTGTCTTGGTAAAGCCGACAAGCGCGAAATTGCTGCGGTGCACCTGCAGGAGCGCGGCGATCTGGTGGTTCTTGTCGCGGGTCAGCGCCTTCTCATAGTCGCGCACATGCGTGCGGTTGGTCGTGCCCACTTCCAGCAGCGCGGCGCCGGCCGCCGTCATGACCTCTGGAATCCGGAAACCGCCGCCGATCTCAACCAGCTCACCGCGCGAAACCACAACCTGCCGACCCGCCGCGAGCGCGTGCAGGGCCAGCAGCACGGCCGCGGCGCCATTGTTGACGACGAGCGCGTCTTCAGCGCCCGTCAGCCAGCACAGCAGCGATTTCAGGTGGTCCTGGCGCGAACTGCGCCGGCCGTCGTCCAGCGACAACTCGAGGTTGCAGTAACCGCGGGCGGTGTCGGCGATCGCCGCGATCGCGCCAGCCGCCAACGGCGCACGTCCGGCGTTGGTATGCAACAAGATTCCGGATCCATTGAGAATTCTCCGCAAGCTCGGCTGCGTCAGCTTGGCCACCCGCTGGGCGACCGCCACCTTGAGCGCGAACGCCATCGCCGGAGCCGTCGCGATCGCGCCGGCGGCCACCTGCGCGCGCACGGCCGCAATCGCCTCGCGCGCCAGCGTCACCGCGAGCGCCTCAGGCACATCGACAAGCGGCGGCTGTTGGCGCAGCGTCTCCACGGCCGGCAGGTGGCGCAGCAGTTGGCTCATGCTTTCTCCCCATCACGGCGCAGGCCGGCGACGACGTCGACAACCGGCACATCCACGTCCTGTTCGGCGGCCCAGCTTCGCACCTGCTGGGCGAAGTCCGCGGCCGCGGCCTGCGCCCCATCGGGCTGATGCGGATTGGCCGTCAAGCACAGCAGCGGCCGGGTCTGCCGCGCCGTCAGGGCAATGCCCAGACGGACCAGGCGCGCGTGACCGGCGGCGCTCAGCAGCACCGCACCCTGGCTCGCCACGCGCAATACCGCGACGCCGGCAAGATGGATTTGGCTGAGCCGCGCATCCGTCAAGCCGCCGACCACGTCCAGCGTCTGCGGTTCGTCGCGATCCTGGGGCGTCGCCAGCGCCCGGAGCGTCGGCACCGCGTCCGCCAGCGGCAGCACGGCGCCCACCGCGAGCACCAGCGCGTCGACGCCCGCCGCATCTGCCGCCGCCTGCCGGTGATACGCGCCATCGACGAGCAGCCGATCCGCGCCCGCCCGCCGCAGTGCCGCCATCGCCTGAGCGAGGTGGCCGCGATGCGCCAGGCCGCACAGCATCACCGGACCCGCGACGCGCGCCTCCGCCAGCACCGTCGGCCCCAGACTGGTCGTGAAATCCAGCGTCTGGAGTAGCTTGAGACGGCCATCGGCCGCGTGCAGCGCCTGCAGCGCCGTGACGACGAGCGCGCCCTTATGCGCCGCCACCGCTGGCTTGGGGGTCGCCAGCCACGCGTCGCTCGCTTCGCCATCCACGCCGACGGAACACAGCCCTGCCCGTTCCTTGCGCCCGGCCAGCGCCGCGCTCAGGGCATTGAGCGCCGTCGTTTTGCCCGCGTTCTTGCTCGCGCCGATCACGGCCACCGCGCGATGTCCCGCGCGCCAGACCAGCGCGTCAAGCGCGGCGATGCCGGCTGGCGAGGCCTGGGCTGGGACGTACTGTTCCGGTTCGTTTGCCACAATCGCCCATCGCCAGTCGCCAAACGCACGCGTGCCACAAGCGCGCGAGACGGGGCCCGTGTCGGCAGTCTCACCGGCGGCACAAGGCCCGTCAAGCGACGGCGTTGTCGCGGCAATTCCGCGTCTTGCGCAGACGGATCTGCAGCCGTGCGCCGCGCAGGCCATTCACCGCACACGCGGTTTTGCCGTCAGCCGTTGCCAAATCTCCCGCGCCGGGTACAGTCGCGCGTCCGCCCACGCCCCGGGCTGCTTGCGCACCATGTTCCGCCTTTTCCTCGATCGCTATGCCCGCCGCTACGCGCTCATCTACGCCGCGGGTCTCGGCTTCCTGGTCGCGACCATCGGCCTGACGGTCGCCATTCCCACGCTGCAAAAAGACGTGTTCGACGCGCTCACGGCGCTCGACACGCTGCGCAACCTCCTGCCTTTTGACGCGCTGCTGCCCGCGCTTGAGCCCGCGCAGCTCGTGACGATGGATACCGTGCGGCCGCTGGTGTGGCTGATTGCCGCCGCCGCTGTGCTTGTCATCTTCGTCCGCACGTTCTCGCGCATCCTGTTCTTCAATCCCGGCCGCGCCATCGAGTTCCGCATCCGCAACGACATGCTGCAGCGCCTGCTGGGCATGTCCCCGCAGTTCTTCAAGCGCTGGAGCATCGGCGACATCATGGCGCGCGCGGGCGACGACGCGACGTACGTGCGGGCGTTCGTCGGTTTTGCCGCCATCATGGTGCTCAACATCCTGGTCGCCGCAACGTGGGCGCTGATCCGCATGGTGCACACCGACGCGTGGCTGACGCTGTACTGCGTGCTGCCGCTGGGGATCGCGGTCGTGGCGCTGCGCGTCGGCGTTGCGCGGACCTTTGGCATGATGACGGAGACGCAGCAGGCGCTCGGCCGGCTGAGCAATACCGTGCTGGAGACGTACAAAGGCATCACGGTCGTGCAGGGCGCAGCGGCAGAGCACGCGTTCTTGGCCAAGTTCGATGTCGACAACGACGCGTTCACCTCGCTGAACCTCCGCGTCGTCGCCGTACGCACGTTCCTGATGCCAATCGTCGCAGTCGTGGGCAACGTCTGCATCTTTTTCCTCTTGCTCATCGGCGGCCAGCACGTCGCGGAGAACCGGATGACGCTGGGCGACGTCGCGGCCTACGCCTCCTACGTCGCGATCCTCGTCGGCGCGCTGGCGAGCGGCGGTTGGGTGATCGGCGTGCTGCAGCGCGGCATGGTGTCCCTGCGCCGCGTGTGGGAAGTCATTGAACTCACGCCGGACATGCCGCTGGGCGACACGCCCCTGCCGACGGGCGGACGCGGCATCCACCTGCGCATCGACAACTTGTGCTACCGCCATCCGGACGCCGCGCCCGACGCGCCGTTTGTCCTCAATGGCCTGACGCTGGACCTGCCGCCGGGCAAGGTGCTGGGCGTTTATGGCGCGGTGGGCTCGGGCAAATCGACGCTGGTCTCCCTTCTCGCGCGGCTGCATTTGCCGCCGGCGGGGACGATTGCCCTGGACGGCGTGGACCTGCTGGCCGTGGCACGCGACGACCTGCGCCAAGCCGTGGCGGTTGTGCCGCAGGATGCGTTCCTGTTTTCACGATCGGTGCGCGAGAACATTGGCTACATCGATCGCGTAGCGGACATCGACGACGCGCGCGTTCAGGCGGCAGTCGCGAAAGCGTGCCTGACTGGCGACATCGCGCGGCTGTCCCAAGGCCTGGAGACGGTCGTCGGCGAGCGCGGCCAGACGCTTTCCGGCGGTCAGCGCCAGCGCGTGCAATTGGCGCGCGCGTTCTACCGCGGGTATCGCCTGCTGATCCTGGACGACGTCCTGTCAGCGGTCGATCACGACACCGAGGCCAAGCTGCTGGCGGCGATCCAGGCCGATATCGCGGCGAAGGGCACGAGCGCGATCCTGATTTCCCACCGGCTGTCCGCGCTCGCGGCGGCCGACGAGATCGTCGTGCTGGAGCAGGGCAAGGTCGCCGAGCGCGGCACCCACGCGCAGTTGCTGGCGCAGGCGGGCACATACGCGCGGGTGTGGCTGGCGCAGTCGGCAGAAGGCGACCCGGCCGACGGGACTGAGCCCGCGTAGGCCAAGCCCTCGCTAGGTGTGCGCTGCCACCGCAGCCGCAATCACGTCCCACGCAGCCGCCACGTCAGACAGCGCCGAGCCCAGCGGCGGCATCGTGTACAGCACCGGGCCAAGCGGGCGGATCAGCACGCCGCGGGCGAGACACGCATCGCGGATGCGCCGCGATCGATCGGCGTCGTGATAGCCGCCGCCCTGCAATTCCAGGACGCCAACGCCGCCCAGCCAGCGCACCGCGCGCACGTCGGGAAGGTCGCGGCAGCGCGGCAGAAAATCGCCGTAGAACGCGTGCAGCGCCTGCGCGTTGGCGAGGATCTGCTCGTCTTCAGCGACTTGCATGCTCGCCAGCGCCGCGGCACACGCGATCGGATTGGCGGTAAAACTGTGGCCATGCAGGAGCGCGGTGCGGGCATCCGGACCGCGAAACGCGGCGTACACCGCGTCAGTTGCCAGCGTCGCCGCGAGGGGCAAGGTGCCGCCCGTCAAGCCCTTGGCCAGGCACAGGAGGTCCGGCACGAGCCCGGCGCGGTCACAGGCGAAGAGCGCGCCGGTGCGACCAAAGCCGGTCATGACCTCGTCGGCGATCACCAGCCCGCCGTGGGCCCGCACGCGCGCCGCGACCGCCCGCAGGAACGCCGGTGGATGCATGCGCATGCCGCCCGCGCCCTGGATCAGCGGCTCGACGATGACCGCAGCGATCGTTTCCCCTTGCGCCGCCAGCAGCCCATCCAGCACGGCGAGCGCAGGCGCCAGGTCGGCATCGGTCAGGAGCGGGTCGCCGTCCACAGTCGGAACCGGAATCCGCGCCACGGGCCACAACAGCGGCGCAAACGGCCCGGCGTAGTCGGTCGGATCGCCCACGGACATCGCGCCAAAGGTGTCGCCGTGATAGCCCGCCTCCAAGGCGAGAAACCGCGTGCGCTGCGGCTGGCGGTTCTGCGCGTGGTACTGCACCGCCATCTTCAGCGCGACTTCAACGGCGGTCGAACCGTCGTCCGAATAGAACACCCGCGCCAAGCCGGCGGGCGCCCGCGCGACGAGCTTCTCCGCCAATTCAACAGCCCCCGGGTGCGTGCAGCCGGCAAAAAGCACATGGTCCAGGCGCGCGGCTTGGGCGGCGATGGCCTCGACGATGCGCGGATGGCTGTGGCCGATCAGGCAGGTCCACCACGAACTGATGGCGTCAAAAAGCTGCGTTCCGTCAGCCAACTGCAGCCAGGAACCGCGCGCGGCGACGACAGGCAGCGGTGGCGGCGACGTCGCGGCTTGGGTGAACGGGTGCCAGACAACGGCGCGATCGCGATCAGCAAGGCTCATGGCAGGTGCTCCAGCAGCGCCAGCCGCAGGGATTCGCCGCACGCGGCAAGCGGCGTGTCGGGCGGACATTCCGGCAATCGGCCCAGCACCGGCAACACCGCGTGCGCCGCCAGCGCGGATTCCAGGGACGGGTCCTCTGCGCCCGACAGCACAAAGCCCAGCGCGGTCACGCCGCTTTGCCGCAGCACACGCTCGGTCAGCAGCGCGTGGTTGATGGCGCCGAGCCGCACGCGGACCACAACCAGCACTGGCAAGCCCAGGGCGCGCGCGAGGTCCAGCATCGTGTGCCGATCGTTGAGCGGTGCGAGCAAACCGCCAGCGCCTTCAACGACGACGAAGTCATCCGCGCCCAGCTCCAGCTGCGCGGTCTCCGCGAGGGTCGCAATCTCAATCGACTGGCCGGCCTGATGGGCGGCAAAATGCGGGCTCACCGGCGGACCGAGGCGCACGCCCACGTCCGGCGCACGCTCGGCCGACAATCGCGCCAACCGCCGCACCGTCGCGGTATCGCCCGCGTCGTCGGCCAGTCCCGTCTGCACCGGCTTCCAGTAGCGCCACGCCGCCGGCGCGCCCGCCAGCAACGCCGCGCAGACCCGCGTTTTGCCGACATCCGTGTCCGTTCCTGTGACGAAAACGCCGCGCATTCAGGCCTTGGTGTGGAAGAGGACGCGATCGGCCAGCCGCCGCAGATCAGCTTCTGCCAACGGGGCGCGCACGACGAGACGCAGGCGCGAGGTGCCTTGAGGCACCGTCGGCGGCCGCACGGCGCGCACATCAAAGCCGTCCAGG
The DNA here is from genome assembly GCA_903842345.1 of uncultured Myxococcales bacterium. GTDB lineage: Bacteria > Myxococcota_A > UBA9042 > UBA9042 > UBA9042 > CAIYBN01. The sequence continues at coordinate 187,901 of CAIMLR010000002.1, read as the reverse complement.
CGCAGTTGCTGGGCGACGGCGAGCGCGCGCTCCGGTGCGCCAAGAACCACGGGCACGATGCACGACGCGCTCCCGTCCAGATCCAGTCCCGCCCCGTGCAGGCGATCGCGCAGCCAACCCGCCTTGGCGTGCAACTGCGTCACGACCGCGCCGTCCGCACGCAGGCGCGCCAGCACCACCAGCAGCCCACCGACCATCGCCGGCGCAACCGCCGTGGAGTAGATAAAGCTGCGGGCATGATTGAGCAAATGGCCGATCAACGGCTGTGGCGCGGCAACCCACGCGCCGCTCACGCCCAGCGCCTTGCCGCCGGTGTGCACCGTACACAGCACCTGGGCTTGCAGCCCGAGCTCGGCCACCCGTCCCGCGCCGTACGGACCATAGAGCCCGGTCGCGTGGGCCTCATCGACAACGACCAGCGCGTCGTGCGCCGCGGCCAACTTGCAGATCGCCGCCACGTCGGTCAGCTGCCCGGACATGGACTGGACGGATTCAACGGCGACGAACGCCCGGCCGGGGCGCGGCGCCTGCAACAACTGCTGCAGCTGGGGCAGGTCGTGGAAGATCGCGCGGTCCGCTTTGCTGAGGCGCAGGCCGTCGATGATGCTGGCGTGGTTGGCGCCGTGCGAGAAGACGCGGTCGCCCTTGCCGGCCAGCGCGGGCCACAGTCCGGTGTTGGCGGCCCAGCCGGAGCTGAAGAGGAGCGCTGCCTCGCGCTGGGAATACGCCGCCAACGCCGCTTCCGCCTGCGCGTGCAGGTCCAGATGCCCGCGCAGCAGTCGGGCCGCGCCTGAACCTGCGCCGTGCGTGCGGACGAAATCGGCCGTTTGCGCCGCAATCTGTGGATCCGCTGCGTAGCCAAGGTAGTCGTTGGACGTGACGTCGATGCCCGCCGGCAAAGCCAGCGTCCGCAGCAGCCCGGCCGCCGCGCGCTCGGTCAGGCCGGCAGTCAGGTCAGCCAAAAAACGCGCCTGGGCCGTCATGCCGCGTGCAGCCCCAGGTCGCGCATCAGCTGTTCGTCGGCGGCGACTTGTGGGTTGGTTGTCGTCAGCAGTTGGTCGCCAAAGAAGATGGAATTGGCACCGGCGAGGAAGCACAGCGCTTGGGCCTCGCGGCTCAGATCGCTGCGACCCGCGGACAGCCGCACCCGCGACTTGGGCATCAGGAGCCGCGCCAAGGCGACCGCACGGACCAGCTCCAACGGGTCAAAATCGGGCGCGTCCGCCAGCGGCGTGCCCGGCACGCGCACCAGCACGTTGAGCGGCACAGACTCCGGCTGCGGGTCCAGGCTGGCCAGCGTTTGCAGCAGCATGCAGCGATCCTTGGCCGTCTCGCCCATGCCGAGGATGCCGCCACAGCACGCCTGCAGCCCGGCTTGCTGCACGTTGGCGAGCGTCTGCAGCCGGTCCTCGTAGGTGCGGGTCGAGATGATCGCCCCGTAATGCTCGCTCGACGTGTCCAGGTTGTGGTTGTACGCCGTGAGCCCCGCCGCCTTGAGCCGAACAGCTTGCGGCGCGGTGACCATGCCGAGGGTGACGCACGCTTCGAGGCCCATCCCGGAAACGGTCTCCACCATCTCAATCACGCTGTCGAACTGCGCGCCGTCCTTGACCTCGCGCCACGCCGCGCCCATGCAAAACCGCGAGGCGCCCGATTCCTTGGCGCGCGTCGCCGCCAGCCGCACGTCGTCCAGGCTCATCATGCCCTGGGATTTGCGCGCCGGACCGTCGTGGTGCGCGCTCTGCGGACAATAGCCGCAATTTTCGCTGCAGCCGCCGGTCTTCACGGACAGCAGCGTGCTGCGCTGGATCGCCAGCGGATCGTGGTGCTGGCGGTGCACTGCCGCGGCTTGCCACACGAGCTCCAAAAGCGGCTGCTCGTACAGCGCGATCACTTCATCCAGGGACCAGTCGTGGCGGATCGTCATGCAAAGCTCCTGCGTCAGCTGCGTGTGGCCTGACGCGGGCGTATGGTGGGGTACAATCGATGGCCGGAGCAAGCGCTACGCAACCGCGGTGAGTTCCCGCTGCGCCAGCTCCCGCGGCCATACGCGCCAGAATTGCGTCTGCACGTGGGCCCAATCGGCGAGGATCTGCGCGGCGTAGCGACTGTTGGTCGCCGCGACAAAGTCTTCGATGAGCAGCCGCACCCGCGCGGTCTGCGCTTCGTCGGGCCGCATCAAGAGCACCGTCTCGTGGTTGGTGCGCTCCGCCAGCTTCTGGTTGGGATCCCAGACCCACGCCGTGCCGCCGGTCATGCCGGCCGCAAAGTTGTCGCCGACTTCACCGAGGATGACGACGTCGCCGCCCGTCATGTACTCGCAGCCGTTGGAGCCGCAGCCTTCCACGACGGCAGTCGCGCCGGAGTTGCGCACGGCAAAGCGTTCGCCCGCCTGACCTGCGGCGTACAGGATGCCGGCCGTCGCGCCGTACAGCGCCACGTTGCCGATGATCGTATTTTGCTCGCTCGGCCGGGACGACGCCGCGGGCGGCCGCACGACAATCATCGCGCCGGACAGGCCCTTGCCGACGTAGTCGTTGGCGTCGCCAAACACTTCCAGCTTCAGTCCCTGCACCGCCCACGCGCCGAGCGATTGGCCCGCCGAGCCCAGCAGCCGCACCGTCACATGCCCCGGCTTCAGGCCGGTCATGCCAAATTTGCGCGTGATCATCGCCGACAGCCGCGTTCCCACGGCGCGGTGCGTGTTGCGCACGGTGTACTGCAACTGCATCTTCTCGCCGTCCTGCACAAGCGGCCCGGCGTCCTTCAGCATCTCCCCGTCCAGGCCGTCCGGCACTTCATTGCGGCCTTCCAGCACGCAGTAGCGCGGCAGCCCGCCCGCGTCGGCTTGCACCAGCAGCGGATTCAGGTCCAGATCGTCCAACTGGGCGGAGCCGCGGCTGACCTGCTTCAACAAGTCCGTGCGGCCGATCAACTCGTCAAACGTGCGGATGCCCAGCTTGGCCATGATCTCGCGCGTCTCTTCCGCAATGAAGCTGAAGAGGTTGACGACCTTCTCCGCGGTGCCTTCGAACTTGGCGCGCAGCGTCTCGTCCTGCGTACACACGCCGACGGGACACGTGTTGCTGTGGCATTGCCGCACCATCAGGCAGCCCATGGCCACGAGCGAAGCCGTGCCAATGCCAAATTCCTCCGCGCCCAGCAGCGCCGCGACGACGACGTCCCGACCCGTGCGAATGCCGCCGTCCACGCGCAGGCGCATGCGGTGGCGCAGGCGGTTGAGCGTGAGGACCTGATGGGACTCGGAAAGGCCCAGCTCCCACGGCAAACCCGCGTAGTGCAGCGAGGTTTGCGGCGAAGCACCCGTGCCGCCGTTGTGGCCGGAGATGAGGATCACGTCCGCCTTGGCTTTGGCCACGCCCGCCGCGACGGTGCCGATGCCGGAACGCGACACCAGCTTCACGCAAACGCGCGCATCCGGATTGGCCTGCTTCAGGTCATAGATCAGCTGCGCCAAATCCTCGATCGAGTAGATGTCGTGGTGGGGCGGGGGCGAAATCAGCGTCACGCCCGGCGTCGCATGGCGCAGCCGACCGATCATCTCCGTCACCTTGAAGCCCGGCAGCTGGCCGCCTTCACCGGGCTTGGCGCCCTGGGCGATCTTGATCTCGATCTCCTTGCAGCGCTGCAAATACTCCATCGTCACGCCAAAGCGCCCCGAGGCGACCTGTTTGATCGCGGAGTTGGGATTGTCGCCATTGGCGTAGGGCCGAAAACGCGCGGAATCCTCGCCGCCTTCGCCCGAATCCGAGCGCGCGCCAATGCGGTTCATCGCAATGTTCAGGGTCTCGTGCGCTTCAGGGCTCAGCGCGCCCAGCGACATGCCCGGCGTCAAGAACCGCTTGCGGATGGACGTCAGCGACTCGATCTCGTCGATCGGCACGGGCGGATGCTTGGGGTTGAAGTCCAGCAGGTCGCGCAGGTTGGCCGGCGGACGATTGCGCAGCGTCTGCGAGTACTTGCGAAACGCCGCGAGGCTATCCGTCGCGACTGCCGTCTGCAGCAGGTGGATCGCATCGGCATCCCACGCGTGGCGTTCGCCGCCCTGGCGCGCGCGGTAAAAGCCGCCGATCGGCAGGATGCCGGTCTGGAAACCCTTCTTGTGCTCGCTGATGACCATGCCGGCGATGCCCGAGAGGCCGATGCCCGACAGCCGGCTGGGCATGCCCGGCAGGTAGTCGTCCACGAGCGTCCGCGAGAGGCCCAGCGCCTCAAAATTGCAGCCGCCGCGATAGGCGGAAATGACGGAAATGCCCATCTTGGACAGGATCTTCAGCAGGCCGTCGTCGATCGCCTTCTTGTAGCGACCAATGCACGCTTCCAGCGTCAACGGCGCGAACAACCCGCGCTTGTGGCGGTCGGCGATCGCTTCCTGGGCCAGCCACGCGTTGACGGTCGTCGCGCCCACGCCGATCAGCACGGCAAAATAGTGGGCGTCCAGGCATTCCGCGCTGCGCACGTTCAGCGAGGTGAACGTCCGCAGATTCTGCCGCAGCAGGTGCGTGTGCACCGCGCCGGTCGCGAGGATCATCGGCACCGCCGCGCGCTCCGGGCCAAGTTGGTCGTCGCTCAGGATCACGTGCTCGCGGCCATCGCGCACCGCCTGCGCCGCCTCTTCGCGCATCCGCTGCAGCGCATCGCGCAGCGCCTCGGTGCCGCCGCTGACCGGGAAAGTCGCGTCGATTTCCACCGCCGTCGTGCCCATGTACGCGCGCATCGCGGCAAATTCGGCGTTGGACAGCACCGGCGATTCCAGCTGCAACAGCCGGCACTGCGTCTGATCCTCAGCGAGGATGTTGCCCAAGTTGCCCAGCCGCGTGCGGATCGACATGACGCGCCGCTCGCGCAGACTGTCCAGCGGCGGGTTCGTCACCTGCGCGAAGTTCTGGCGGAAAAAATGGTGCAGGCCGCGGTATTTGTCGCTCAGCACGGCGAGCGGCGTGTCGTCGCCCATGGAGCCAATCGCCTCCTTGGCGTCGGCCACCAGCGGCTGCAGGATCAGCTCCAGATCCTCGTGGCTCCACGCAAAGCTCGCCTCACGCACGCGGAGCTCCTCCGCGGTCAGGTGCGTCGGCTCACCGGTGCCCGGGCGAATCAGCGCATCAAGCGGCGTGATGTCGCGCGCCCATTCGTGGTACGGATAGAGGCTCGCCAGGTGCGCCTTCAACTCCGCGTCCCGGTAGAACTTCTTGCCTTCCAGATCCACCGCGAGCATCTGCCCCGGACCCAGGCGGCCTTTCTCCAGCACGCGTTCTTCTTCCAGCCGGACCATGCCGACTTCACTGCCGGCAAACAGCAGGCCGTCCTTGGTCAGCGTCCAGCGCATCGGCCGCAAGCCGTTGCGGTCCATGCCGGCGACGACCCAGCGACCACCGTATCCGCACACCGCAGCCGGACCGTCCCACGGCTCGATCACGGCATTGGACCACGTGTAGAAACCTTTGAGTTCCGGAGACATGGAGCTCTGCGACGACCACGCTTCCGGCATCAGCATCGCTTTGCAGGTCGGCAGGTGGCGGCCTGCGCGCGTCATCACTTCAAAAACCGCGTCAAGCGCCGCTGAATCCGAGGATCCCGCCGTGACGATCGGCTTGCAGTCCTCAATGTACGCGCCAAATCGGGCGTGTTCCAGCCGCGTCTCGTGCGCCATCATCCAGTTCAGGTTGCCGCGCAGCGTGTTGATCTCGCCGTTGTGGGCAATGACGCGGAACGGCTGGGCGAGCTGCCACGTCGGGAACGTGTTGGTCGAGTAGCGCTGGTGGAAGATCGCAAAGTTGCTGATGAACCGCTCGTCAGCGAGATCCGGGTAGAACGCCGTGAGCTGCTCAGCGACAAACATGCCCTTGTAGATGATCGACCGGCAACTCAGCGAACAGATGTAGAAATCGCGGATGTTCTCTTTGTGCGCGGCTTTCTCGATGCGGCGGCGCATGATGTAGAGCTCAAGCTCAAACTCGCTCGACGGGATGCCCTTCAAGTTGCCGACGATGAGCTGCTCAATTTCCGGGCGCGTGACGTTGGCCTTTTCGCCGATAACTTCCGTGTGCACAGGCACTTGCCGCCAACCGTAGACGCGGTAGCCAAACCGGATGACCTCGCGCTCGACGAGCACGCGACAGCGCTCCTGCGCGGCCGTGTCCGTGCGCGGGAGGAAGATCATGCCCACGGCCATCTTGCCCGCGCCGGGCTCAAATCCGCTTGCCAGCACGTGGTCGCGGAAAAACGGCTGGGGAATTTGCACGTGAATGCCGGCGCCATCGCCCGTCTTGCCATCGGCGTCCACGGCGCCGCGGTGCCAGACGCACTTCAGCGCTTCAATCGCCGCGGTCACCACTTCCCGCCGCGGCGTGCCGTCTAGGGACACCACGACGCCAACGCCACACGAACCGTGTTCGCTCTCCGGGTCGTAGAGGCCGTTCTCGTCCAGCAACTTGGCATTTTGCTGCCAGAGTTCAATTTCCCGTTCGGCTTGCATCTGGTCGGATTCCATGGCTTCTGCTCGCGTGTCGAAGGAATGAGGCGCGGTCGCTGATCAGAGCGCGGCGCGCGGCGCAATCGCCATTTTAGCCTGCAAATACGTGTCGATCTGCCCGGCCGCCTGACGGCCATCGGCGATCGCCCAGACCACCAGCGAGGCACCACGCACAATGTCGCCCGCGGCAAACACGCCCGGGAGGCTCGTGTGCAAGTTCTGCACCTCCAGCGTGCCGTGGCGATCGACCCGCAGGGCCGGCTCGCCAAACATCGCCGGCAGATCCTCGGGCTCAAAGCCCAGCGCGTTGACGACGAGATCCGCCGGCAGCGTGAACTCCGAGTCCGGCACTTCCACCGGCACTTGCCGACCGGTGGCATCGGGCGTGCCCAGGCGCATGCGGTGCGCGTGCACGGCCGCGACACCCTCCGCACCGTGGAACGCCAGCGGCGCCGCCAGCCATTCAAACTGCACGCCCTCTTCCTCGGCGTACTGCACTTCGCGCGCCGACCCGGGCATGTTTTGCTTGTCGCGGCGGTACAGGCACGTGACCTTGGCCGCGCCCTGGCGAATCGCCGTGCGCACGCAGTCCATTGCCGTATCGCCGCCGCCAATCACGACGACCTGCCGACCGTGGGCGTTCAGCGTGCCGTCCGCGAAGCCGGCGATCGGATCGCCGAGATCCACGCGATTGGCTGTCGTCAGGTAGTCCAGCGCCGGCAACACGCCCGGCAGGCCCACGCCCGGCACGTGCAGCGCGCGGCCCTTGTAGACGCCGGTCGCAATCAGGATCGCATCGTGCTTCTTGCGCAGTTCGGCGAGCGTCGCATCGCGACCGACGGCAAAGTTCAGGTGGAAAGTCACGCCCGCTTCGCGCAGCAAGTCCGCGCGCCGCGCCACAACGTGCTTCTCCAGCTTGAAGGACGGAATGCCGTACACGAGCAAACCGCCAATGCGGTCGTGGCGGTCATAGACCGTGACTTGCCAGCCCACGCGCCGCAGCTCCTCGGCCGCAGCGAGCCCCGCCGGTCCCGCGCCGATGATGCCCACCGTCTTCTCGCGTTCCTGCGCCGGCTTGACGGCCTTCACCCAGCCGTTCTCAAACGCGGTTTCGGTCAGGAAACGCTCGACTGCGCCGATGGTGACGCCGCCATGGGCCGACATTTCCAGCACGCAGGCGCCTTCGCACAGGCGATCCTGCGGGCAGATGCGGCCGCAGATTTCCGGAAAATTGTTGGTTTGCGCAGAAATCTGCCACGCCTCTTCCAGCCGGCCTTCCGTGGCCAGCGCGAGCCAGTCCGGAATGTGGTTGTGGAGCGGGCAGCCGGTTTGGCAGAACGGCACGCCGCATTGCGAGCAGCGCGACGATTGACGCGCCGCGTTGGAAACCGGCAGTTCTTCTTGAATTTCCTGGAAGTCCGCGCGACGTTCCGCGGCCGGCCGTTTGGCGCCCGGTTCACGTAACAAGCTCACGAATTTCAACATCTTTTCAGCCATCGCCATCCATTCTCGGCCGTCGTGCGGTCCCGCCGGCATGACGCGCGGCGACGCCTTTGTACGATTGCGCGCCCGTTACGTCCAGCGGTAACGCAGCGCGTTGCGGCGATTCCTAACGCGGCGTGTCATGTGCATGGCAACCTTATGATTTTGCTCGCACTAATGATGACACACGGATGTAACGCAAGGGTCCGGCGCCGCGCCAAACTCAACGCCAAAGGATTGGCCGGCTCAGCCATTGTTTGCCGTGCATGCCCCAGTGCAGGAAGAGTCCAGAAGCGTCCAGAAGCCAGGCGCTCTGCGGACTCACGGCGAGCGCGCGGATGGCGCCGGTTTGGGCGATGCGGGGAATGCCGCTGACGTCGGCTTCCGCCAAGCTGTCGGCTACGCCGCCCCAGCAGAGCGCGCCGGGTCGGGCGCCTTCCACGATGCCGCACGTTTGGCTGCCGCTCGCCGCCAGTTGCGTGACGTTGGCGATGCCGACGACGGCGACGGGCAATGGCGAGCGGTCGCTGCCATCCTGGACGCGGCCTTCAAAAACGCTGGCGCCGTTGCCGAGTTGGCCCAGATCATTGCTGCCCCAGCAAACCGCGCGGCCCGTCTGCAACCGCGCGCACAAATGGTCGCTGCCGGCGACAAGCGCCAGCGCGGGCCCGGGCAATTTGACGTCAACCGGCGTCGCGCTGTCCTGCAGTTGGCCGTGGCCGAGCTGGCCGAGCGCGCCGTGGCCCCAGCACCGAACGCGGCCTGGTTTGTCGAGCACGCATGCTGAGTTGTCCGTCGTGGCGACCGCAACCGCGCCGTTCAGGCCGGCGATCGTCACGGGCTGGCCGGACTTGCCCGGCGCAGCGCCCAGCCAAATGCCGGCGGCCGAGCTGCCCCAACAGCGCACTGAACCGTCCTTGAGCACGACGCAGGAGAAGCCCCGGCCGGCGCCAATGCTGATGGCGTCGCGCAAACCGGGAACCGGCATGGGCCGGTCGATTGTCACGAGGTTGCTGCCGACGCCCAAGCTGCCTTCCGCGTTGTCGCCCCAGCAGCGCACGGCGTTCGCGCCGCTGGTGCCGCGGCTGAGCGCGCAGGCATGGTTGTGGGCGATGGCGACGCGTTCCACGTGGCCCAAGCGGAGCATCGGCGTCGGTTTGGCGTGGCCGCTGACGTCGCCCCAGCAGGAGAGGTTGCCGTTGCTCAGGCGCAAGCAGCCAAGTCCGCCGCCAGCAAAGAGGCCATCCGGCGTCGCCGCCTTGGCGTTTTCCGGCTTGCCGGCCTTGAGCATGTCAACAACCTCGCCGCGCTCCAGCGCCCGCGCCAGGCTCACCGGCGTCTCCCCGAGGCCCGATGCGACCTCCGATTTTGCGCCCCGCGCCAACAGCGCACCCACCAGCGCGTGGGGACCTGCGCCCGCGCCAAGGGGGCCAAACGCGTCCGCCTCAACCGCCAAGTGCAGCGGCGTCCAGCCAAGCGCGTCCGCGGCATTCACCTGCGTGCGTTTGTCGGCCAGGAGCACATCCAGCACCGCCTGCGCCCGCTGCCACACCGCTTCGTGAATCGGCCGCCAATTGTCCGGCTTGGCCTCCGCGTTCGGATTGGCGCCGTTGTGCAGCAGCAGCGCCACCACCTGCGCCGACCGCGCCTGACACGCCGCGTGCAGCGCCGTCCAGCCGCGCGAATCCGCCGCCGTCGCGCTCGCGCCGTGTGCCAGCAGCTTCTCCACAATCGCCGCTGCGCCGCGTTCCGCCGCCGCAATCAGCATGCGCGGGTCCTGGGCATTGCCGCCGACATTCAGAAAGATCTCCAGGATCTCCTGCTTGTCCGACTCGATGGCGGCCAGCAGCGGCGTCACATGGTTCTCATTTTCGGCGTTGACGATCGCCATCGCGCGCTTGCTGCGCAATTCCTGGCGCAGCAGCTCGATCTGACCTTGGCGCACCAGATCAATCGTCTGATCCGCTTCCACCGTGCTCACGGGCTGCGCGATCACCGCGGCGGGCAAAAGCGTCAGGATCACGGCCAGCCACCAGCGCATCAGACCTCCGTTTCAACTGCCGACCGGGAACTCAATCGCGGTCGACCACGGCACGTCGCCGCCCTGGAGCGCGCTGCCGGCCGCGAGCGCGTGGTCTTCAATCAACACCTGGAGCGCGTTGGTGCCGCCCTTGGGCCAGTCAATGCCGGCCGTGACGACAATCGCGTCGCCGCGGGTCATGCCGTATTGGCGATAGAGAATTTCCCGCGCCGCCTGGACCATGCGGTGCAGCTTCTCCTTGTCGGCGTCAAAACCGCTCATCACAACCGGATGGACGCCAAAATACAGCAGCAGGGATCGCGCCGCCCGGGCGCTCGCGCAAAACGCCAGCAACGGCACGCTCGGCCGGTGGCGGCTCAGGCGCTCCGGCGTGCGGCCCGTGCGGGTAAAGCAGACGATGGCCTTGGCCGGCAAGTGCTCGGCGAATTGCACCGCGGTCGCGGAAAACGCCTCGTTGATGCGGTGCAAGTGCGTCGCGGTCTCGCTGTCAAACGTCGAGAGCGGGCTCTTGGGCGTGCGCTTGTGGATGTCGTGCATCCACGCCTCCGCCTTGCGGGTGATGCGGTCCATCGTCGCGACAACCAGGTACGGCCGCAGTCCCACGCTCGTCTCGCCGGACAGCATCACCGCGTCGCCGCCGTCGACGATCGCGTTGAACACGTCCGTCGATTCCGCGCGCGTCGGGCTCGGGTTGGTGATCATCGACTCCAGCATCTGGGTCGCCACGATCACCGGCTTGCCGTGCCGCCGCGCCGCCACCACCAGCTGTTTCTGCACCAGCGGCACCTCTTCCACGCCCAGCTGCAGGCCCAGATCGCCGCGCGCCACCATGATGCCATCGCTGGCCTGCAGGATGCCGTCGATGTGCTCAATTGCCGCGAGCGTCTCGATCTTGGCGATCAGGCGCACGTCGCGCTCGCCTGGCTTGGCGTGCGCGTGGATGAAAGCGCGCACGCGGTCGATGTCCGCGCGGGTGCGCACAAAAGAGAGCGCCACGAAATCGATGCCGTGCTCGAGGCAAAACAGCAGGTCGCGCTGGTCCTTCTCCGGAAACGGATCCAGATCCAGGTCGATCTCGCGAATCGTGATGCCCTTGCGCGAACCGAGCAGGCCGGGCGCGACGACCACGCACCGCACGTACTCCGCTTCCAGGGAGGACACTTCCATCACGATGTCGCCATCGCCAAACAGCACGCTCGGGCGCAGATCCGGCTTCTGCTCCATCAACAGCCGCAGCGACGCCATCACGCCCTGGCCCAGCGGCTGCGGCAGCGGAATGCAGGGCGGCATGCTGCCGTCCGGATTGGGCGCGCAGTGCACCGTCACGCCGTCGGGCACCAGGAGCACCAGATGGCCCGCCAGCAGCTCAAGCCCGTCGTCCGGCAGCTTGCCAATGCGGGACTTGGGCCCCTGCAGGTCGGCCATCACTGCGACCGGCGGCGGCGAGAGGCTCGCGACGGGCTGGTTGGCCCACGCGAGGATCGCCGTCTCCTTGGCGTAGTCCGCGTCGCAATGGCTCATGTTGATGCGCAGCACGTCTGCGCCAGCTTCCGTAATCTTTTCAAGAAACTGCGCGTAGCTCGGCTCCTGACACAGGCCAATGGTCGCGACGATGCGCGTCTGCCGCGGGTGCGTGCCTTCATGTCGCTTCATCGCTCGTTCCCCGTCCCGCGCTGCCGTGCGCCGCTATCGTGCGGCGGATGCTATGCCAATTGGCCGATCTGGCCAACCTCACGGCGCGGACCCGACGCAGCGGTTTCTGGCGTTTTGACTTCAGCCGCGCCACGGTGTCCAAGTCGTGCCGCAGCTGCGGTGGAGGTTTGCATGCGCATTTCATTGGCCCTGTTTTCCGTCACGCTCGTGGCGCTTTCCGGCTGCGACGCGGCGACGACCGCTGGCGCATCAGGCCCCAGCGTCGATGCGGCGTGCGCGGCGCTCGTCAAAGCGCGGTGCGCGGTGCTCGCCAGCTGCACCAACAGCGTCGGCATTCAATCGGCATATGGCGACGGCGCGACGTGTGAAGCGCGGCAGTTGCTCGCCTGCCAAACCAACCTCGCGGCCAGCGGCACCAGCCAGACGGCCAACACGGTGCAGGCGTGCGCGGACGTCGCCGGCACCCAGAGCTGCTGGGACCGCGCGCTCAACATCCAAACCGACGCCTGCGTCCCCTTGCCCGGCGCGCTGACGGAAGGCCAGGCGTGCATCGCTTCGGGCCAATGCGCGACAACGTGGTGCACCCTCCAGGCCAACGCCGTCGCGGGCGTCTGCGCCCCGTTGCCCAAGGCCGGGGACAGCTGCGAAACCACGTCGTGCGGCCGCGGATTGGAGTGCAACAAGAACGCCGCCGGCGCGTCGGTGTGCTTCGCGCCGCTCCCCGCGGACGCCGCATGCGACAAGGACCACCGGTGCGGTCCAGAGCTGTCGTGCGTCGGCGCGACAAAGACCGCCATGGGCGCGTGCAAAGCCAAAGGCCTGATTGTCGGGGCGGGATGCGACGCGACGGACAAGATTGCCGCCGATTGCGCGACAAACTTGGGCCTCTTCTGCGACAGCACCCACCACTGTAAGGCGGCGATCACCGCCAAAAACGGCGAAGCGTGCGGCGTCACCGGGACGGACGCGGTGGCGTTCTGCCCGCTCGGCACGTGCATCAAGGCCGCGACGACCGACAAAGCCGGCGTGTGCAAGGCATTTGCCGCGGACAGCGCGGCGTGTGACAGCGATCCCAGCAAAGGCCCGGATTGCCTCTCGCCCGCCAAGTGCGTCCCGACGACCAGCGGCGGCACGGCGGGCCTGTGCACTTTGGCCACGGCCAACTGAATTCACTGCAGGCGGTTCTTGGTCGCTGGATCAGCGACAGACGCAAGGATTTTGGGAATTCGAGGAATTCACAACCTCTGAGATCAAACGCCTTTGTCGACGTCCGGCCAGATGATCTTGTGCAGCTGCAGCTGCAGCCGTCCCGGCGCTTTTGCCGCCAGCAGCCACGTCACAAATGCAGCGTGCGGCACTTGCCCCGCCACCGCCGACCACAGCACCTTGGCCTGACAGCCGGCCAATGGACCGGAAAGCGCCGCCAGCGCCCAGTCAAAATCCACGCGGTTGGCCACGACGATCTTCAGCTCATCGTGGGCCCGCAGCTGCGCCAGCTCCGGCCACAGGTTGCGCGCCGACTCGCCCGAAGCCGGGCACTTCAGATCCGCGATCACCGTCACGCGCGGGTCCAGCTGCGTAAACGGGTACGCACCGGAGGTCTCCAGCAGCACTTCCAGCCCGGCGTCGCACAGCGCTTTGAGCAGCAGCGGCGCGGTCTTTTGCGCCAATGGCTCGCCACCCGTCACTTCCACCAGCGGCACGCCAAGATCCAGCACTTGCTGCACCACGTCGCGGATCGGGCGTTTCTCGCCTTTGCCAAACGTGTACGTGCTGTCGCACCACGTGCAGCGCAACGGGCAGCCGGCGAGGCGCACGAACGTGCAAGGGCGCCCCGCGTGCGTCGATTCGCCCTGGATGGACGCGTAGAGTTCAATGAGCGCGACGCTTTCGTTCACGCCTTGTGTCCCCGGCGGACAACGCCCGGCTCGGGCGTCTCGTCGCGGTTGCGCTCGTACACCATGCGCAGGCCGTCCAGCGTCAGGAATTCAAGCACTTCGCCGATGCTCTCGGTTTCCTTGGCAATGAGCGGCGCGAGTCCGCCCGTCGCGATGACCTTGCACGGCTCGCCGAGCGCGGTTTGCAGGCGGGTGACGAGACCTTCCACGAGGGCGACGTAGCCGTAGACAAGGCCGGACTGGATGGCTTGGACTGTGGTCCGACCAATCACGCTTGGTGGCCGAACCACTTCAACCCGCGGCAGCTTGGCGGCGCGCGTGAACAGCGCGTCGGCGCTGATGCCAATGCCCGGGACGATGACGCCGCCGAGGTAGCGGCCCTTGGCGTCGACGACGTCAAAAGTCGTCGCGGTGCCGAAGTCCACGACAATACAGGCGCTCTGGCAGCGTTCAAACGCGGCGATCGCGTTGACGATGCGGTCGGCGCCCACCTCCTTGGGATTGTCGACGAGGATCGGCATGCCGGAGCGCGTGCCCGGACCGACGATGACGGGTGCCTTGCCAATGCCGCGGCGGCAGACTTCCTCAAAAACGCCGGTCAACTGCGGCACGACCGAGCCGATGATCGCCTGATGGATGGCCGAAAACGCAAAGCCGCGCTGTTGCAGCATCAAGAACACCGACGCGAAATACTCGTCCGCCGTGGAGTTGCGCCGGCTCTCAATGCGCAAGTGATCGAGCAGCTCCGTGTCGCGGTAAATACCAAGAACGGCGTTGGTGTTGCCGATGTCGATGGCGAGCAGGAGTTCAGGCGTGGCGGAGGTCGTCATGGCGAGTCCCATGGGTTCGAGCGTCTGGCGCGGTCATCCGGACCGGGGGCGGTAGTTTGCCATGAAAAGTTGCCGATCGCACGCGGGGATCAGCGCTGGGGTCTTGCCCGCCAAGCCGCCTCGCCCTCCACCCGCGCAATCGCCCCCGCGTGCACCACGCGGCCGGCCACGCGCAGCCCGCCATCGTCTGCCAAGCCTTCCAGCTCGCCGCGCAGGCCGTCCTGCATCTCGATCACCGCGCCGCGAAACGCCAGCCGCGCGTGCAACTCCGCCAGCGGCAATTGCCCCTGCTGCGCGACAAACCCATCCATGCGCTGGCGAATGGCGTTGGCCAACCGCGCAGCCACATCCGCCCGATCGGCGTTGCCCTCCAGCGCAGCGGCGTATTCCGTCAGCTCCGGCGGCACGTTGCGCACATTCACGCCGATGCCGCACAACCACCAAGGGCCGTGCGTTGTCTCCAGCCGCTCGCACAAAATCCCGCCCAGCTTGCGCCAGCCTTCCGTCGCCACCAGCAGGTCGTTGGGCCATTTCAGCTGCACCGCGTCGCCCAGCACTTCCGCCGCCGCCAAGCCCGCCACGAGCGACGCGCGCGGCCACTTGTCCAACGGCAGCGGCAATTGAACCGCCAACGTCATCAGCACCGCGTCGCCCGGCTGCGCCAGCCAACGCGCGCCTGTGCGCCCGCGACCTGCGGTTTGCGCGTCGGCGATGGCCAGATGCCAATGCCCCTGCCGCCCGCGGTTGGCCTGCAGATGCGCCGACAGCGCCGTTTGCGTGGAATCGCACGTCGCAAAATGCAGGAGGGGCGCAAAACCCGGCAGCCGCGCGGCCAGATCGTTCATCGCTGGATGCGCAGGGAAAAGTCCGCCGCTTCCACGGAATGCGTCAGCGCGCCGACCGAGATGAAGTGGACGCCCGTCGCCGCCACCTCCGGAATCCGCGCCAGCGTCATGTTGCCGCTTGCCTCCAGGATCGCCCGGCCCGCGGTCTGCACAACGGCCTGCCGCAACGTCGCGGTGTCCATGTTGTCCAGCAGCACCACTTCCGCGCCGGCCTGCAGCGCTTCTTCCAGATCCGCCAGCGTCTCCACTTCCACTTCCACGCGCAGCAGGTGGGAACCCACGTTGCGTGCACGCCGCACGGCCTCAGCCACTGAACCGGCCGCCATCGTGTGGTTCTCCTTGACGAGGATGCCGGCGTCCAGCGCTGTCCGGTGATTGTGACCGCCGCCCATCCGCACCGCGTACTTGTCCAGCGCGCGGTAGCCCGGCAGCGTCTTGCGCGTGTCGGCGATCTTGGCCAGATGCGGCTGCGTGGCGTCGACGTAGGCCCGCGTCGCGGTCGCGATGCCCGACAGCCGCTGCAGGAAATTCAGCGCGATGCGCTCTGCCGTCAGGATCGACGCGAGCGGCCCGTCCAGCTCAATCACGACGGTGCCGGGAGTCACGGGCGTGCCATCGGCGACGATCACGCGGGCGACGATGCGCGGGTCAAAACGCTGCATGACGAGTACAAACACCGCGCCGCCGCACATCACGGCATCAGACTTGGCGCGCACCGATGCGTGGCCGATGCGTGTGGGATCGAGCGTGGCTTCCGTCGCGTGGTCGCCCGTGCCCACGTCCTCCGCGAGGGCGAGATCAATCAGCGTGCGCAGAGCGGGCGTATCAAACCACATGGGAACCTCCAGGGGCGGCTATCCTAGCGTCGGACGGTGTCACGGCGCCAGCACCTCGATGTGCACTTGGGCGTGCTGTTGGCGCGCATCCGTCGCGCGGATGACGTGCTGGCCCGGCGGCGGCGTCCAGAACAGCCGTTGCCCCGTCCACGTCTCGCCGAGCGCGCGCCCGTCGACCTGCCAGCGGATCGGCGCCGGACCGTGGGCGGCGAGCGCGATCTGCTGCACGGAGTCCGGGAGCTGCGAATCGCGCTGGTAGACCGCGCCGGCGGCTGGCTCGTCGATCGCCAGTTGCACCGCCAGGGGCGCGCGCGGATCCGGACACAAAGGCGAAAACGCCACCGGCGGCTGCGGCAGATGCGCCTGCGCCCAGCGATCGAACACCGGCGGCAGCACCGCGTAGACCTCGTGAACGACGTGTTCCGCTGCACAGTCGGGCCCGGCGCGCAGGCCATTGCGGCGATCCAGGGTGATATCCTGATGCACTGGGCACGGCGACGGCTCCGTGCCCGCGGCGAACCACTCCTCGACCGCGGTGGGACACAGCGGCGTGTGCGCGCCGCCGGACAGCGGGCAGATCGCGGTGTGCACGAGACCTGCGGGCGGCGCAAAAGACGGCGAAGGCTGATCGCCGACGAGGTGCAGGAGGACAGCGCGCAGCAGCGGCGCGGCGCCCGTCACGCCGGAGACATCGCGCATCGGCGCGCCGTCAAAGTTGCCGACCCACACCCCGACGGTCCAGCGCGGCGTCGCGCCCAGCGCCCAGTTGTCGCGAAAACCCTTGGACGTTCCGGTCTTGGCCGCCACCGGAAACGGCATTTCAAGCGGCCCGCCGCGGCCAAAAGCCGGTTGGCGCGCCACCGGATCGGCGAGGATGTCCAGCACCTGGAACGCCGCTGTCGCGGACAGGACCTGACGCGGCGGTTCCCGCGGCACGTTCAACGGGGCGCCAGCGTCCAACTGCACCGCAGCGAGCCAGCGCGGCGGCTGCCAACTTCCCAGACGCGCGAGCGCCGCAAACGCACCGGTCAAATCCAGCAGCGCAACCTCGCCGTCGCCCAGCACAAGCCCCAGGCCGTAGTGCTCCGGCGCCCGGTCCAACGACGCCAGGCCAAGCGCGTGCAGCAGGTCCAGCAACGGCGCGACGCCCAGCCTCTCGACAAATCGCACCGACGCGATGTTCACCGACGATGCCAGCGCCACACGCGCGCGCAGCGGCCCCGCCGTCGTGTCGCCATAGTTGCGCGGCGCGTAGTCGCCCTGCTCGGTGGCAAAATGCGCTTCGAGATCGGCCAGCAGCGTCGCGGGCGTCAGCTGTTTGTCGGGCGCCGCAAAAGCCGCCGCATAGGCAAAAGCCTTGATCGTCGAACCGGGCTGCCGCAGCGTCAGCGCGCCGTCATTGGCGCCCAGCCGATCCGCATCCGCGTAACCGGACGAGCCGACCATCGCGCGCACTTCCATCGTCGCGTTGTCGATCACGACCACCGCGCCGTTGCCCACGCGCCGATCCGCGAGCGTCGCCAGATGGGCGTGCAGCAGCCGCGCGACTTCATCCTGCAGCGGCGCGTGGAGCGTGGTCAGGAGCTGCGGCGGCCGCATTTGCCACAGCGCGTTCAGCTGCTCGCGCACCAGATCGCCCAGATGCGGCGCGAGGAGCGCGTTGGCCTCCGGCTGGACAAGCACCGGCTCGGCCAGGGCGCGCGCCAGGGTCTGGGCGTCCAGCGCGCCGGACGCGTGGAGCACACGCAGCAGGTGCCGCTGCGCCGCCAGCGCCCGCTCCGGATGCTGCAGCGGATCCAGCCGTCCCGGCGCCCGCGGGAGGACCGCGAGATAGGCGGCCTCCGCCCACGTCAGGTCCTTGGCATCCTTGTGGAAATAGCCACGCGCCGCCGCCTGGACGCCGCGCACAAGCCCGCCGTACGGCGCCCAATTCAGGTACCAGCCGAGAATGACCGGCTTGGGATAGCGCGCCTCCAGCTGCAGCGCCTCCAGCGCCTCGACGGCCTTGCCCGACCACGTACGCGGCCGCGGCTGCATCTGCTTCACAAGCTGCTGCGTCAGCGTCGATGCGCCCGAAAACCGCCGCCCGCGCGCGATGTTTTGGCCCATGGCGCGGACAATCGCGAGGCCGTCGACGCCCGGATGCCGCCAAAACCGCTGATCCTCCAGCGCCAGCGTCGCGGCGATCAAGCGGGGCGAGATGGCCTCGAGCGGCACCGGCTGTGCGCGCGTGTGGTCCGGGCCGTAGATCCAGCGCAGGGATCGGCCGTCGGCGTCGCGCAGCTCCGTCGCGCCATAGCGCTGTCGCAGCGTCTGGCCCGGATCGGCGGGCAGCAGGAAATGCGCGCGCGTGAGGCCCCACAGCCCGAGGCACAGCAGCGCGAGCGCGAGCAGCCCGCGACGGACGGTCAGGCGGCGCATCAGTCGATGTGGAGGGTGCCGGCGCCGGACGTGCCAAAGACGTCGGGTCGGTACATGGCCTCCGCGCGGGCGCCGAGATCCTGAAAGCTGCCGCGGTTGGCGGCGCGGGCGACGTAGCGAAAGACCTGCGTGCCGGGGAGAATGTCCGCGAAGAAGCGCACTTCGCGACCGGCCAGCTCCGTGTTCTGCGGCGTGGCGATGCGCGCGTGCCGATCCACCTGCAACGCCGCCAGCCGCTGCGCGAGGCCGGCGTCGTGGTTGGCGAACTGCAGGTCGACAGGCTCCAGACCCGCGCCCGGCCGATCGACGACCGCGACGTCCTCCCAGCGATCGCCCGCAGTCACCTCCACCTGCACAATCACCTGATCGCCGCGGTGCAACGGCCCGGTCACCGGCTCACCTCTCACGGTGAAGAGCCGCCGCCGCACCAGTAACCCGCCATTGCGCGCCTCCTGCGACGGCGTCTGCAGCGCGTAGCTGTACGCCAGCCGCAGCCACACCGGCCCCTGACCTGTGCGCTCCAGCTGGAGCGGCGTGTCGCCCTGGGCCAACTGGTCCTGCGCGATGTCCACCGTATCGACGTGCAAGCTGCGCGTCACCAGCCCGGCAAGCTTGACCTGATCGCCGACGCGGACCTTGAAATCGCCCGTGGGCGGCGTGCCCGCGCGCATCTGCGCGACGAGCGCGCGCAAGGCCCACGCGTTCTCGTGGGTGCTGCGCCAACCGTGGCCGCCTTGCTGCCGCGCCAACCAGCGGGTCAGCCGCGGCAGCAGGGGATGGTCCGGCTGGCTGTGCGCCAACACTTCCACCAAAAGCGCCTGACGCTGCAGCGGCGACGCCCAGTTCCACGCGCTCGCTGCGGTCGGCAGGTAGCTCGACTCGCCATCGACGCGGACTTGCGCCAGCAGCGGCTCCAGCAGCGTGTGGATCTGCGCGGCGTGCTTCTTGCTGTCCAAACGCGCGAACGCCGCGGCCAGCCACAGCTGATCGTCGGCGCCCAGCGCTGCGCGGCCAGCAAAGAACGCCTCAGCCGTCGCGGCATCTGCGAGACCGACCGCAGCGCCTACCGCCAGCACTTGGACCTGTTGCGCCTTGGCCTGGTGGCTGTGCAGCCACTTCGCGGCGTTCTGCAGCACCGCCGCATCGACTTGCAGACCCGCCGCCTTGGCATCGGCCAGGACCCACAGCGCCCAGAGCGTCGCGTCGGCGTTGGCCTCGCCGTTGTCCCAAAGCGAAAGGCCGCCATCGAACTGCGCGCGGCCCTGGATGCGGTCGACCCACTTCTGCGCCTGCGCCTTGGCATCCCCGGCGACGTTGGCCAGCGCCGTCTTGTCGGCGCCCCGCAACACGTCCAGCGCCAGGAGCCCCTGCAGCCGCGAGGCCAGCTGCTCCGTGCAGGCGTACGGGTAGTCCGTCAGCGCCGCGATCGCGATCTCCGCACCCACCGCCAGCGATCCGGACACCGCGATCTGCAATCCGCCGCGATCGTTCAGCACGCTGGCGTCCTTGCGCAGCACGTCGATGCGATTGCCGGTCACCTGCGCCCAGCTCGCGACGGTTTCCACCGGCTGCAGCGTCTGCACTTCCAGCGCTTCTTCCACCGCGTCCGTCGCCTCCGCCTGGTGCGGCGCGGTCGCTGTTGCCCGCCACTGCACCTTGGCCTGACCAGCCGCCTTGGCCAGCACGCGAAACCGCACTTCCTGGCTCTGCTGCGGTGCCAGCGTCAACGTCGCCGCGGCCGCGCCCTCCAGCGCCAGCGGCCCGGTCAGCTTCAAGTCCACCTGCGCCGTCACGGGGAACGCCTGGCGGTTGCGGACCGTCGCCGTCAGTTCAACCTGATCGCCCACCGCCACGGACCGCGGCAGCGCCGGCTGCACCATCAGCGGCTTGGACGCCTCCAGCTGGGCATCGCCGCTGCCGAACTCGCCCGGACCGTCCACCGCCACGGCCATGATGCGCCAGGTCGTCAGGTTGTCCGGCAACGTGAACGTGTGGCGTATTTTGCCATCAGCCGGCAGTTCCAGCGCCGCCTGCCAGAACGCCACATCCCGCAGATTGGCGCGCGTCAGCCCGCGATCGCCGCCGCCGCCACCCGGATCGCCCTTCAGCTCGCCAGCGCGCCGGCGAACCAGCACATCCATCAGGACCGTGTCTTCCACGCCGCGCTCGATCGCCGCGTACAGCGTCGTCAGCGGATCGGGCGTCGCCTCGCCGGTCAGCGCAAGCACGCCTTCATCCACCGCCCACAGCGTCACTTCCGCCGCGCGGGGCCGCCCCGCCGCGTCGCGCACCGCCACTTCCACCGACGTCTTTTGCCCCGGCAGCGCCTTGCGGTGCTCGGGCGTCACCGTCACCTGCAGGCGGTGGTCGACCGGATCGACGGTCAGTTCAATCGCTTCCATCTGCACTGCCGGCGCGCCGGTGTCCAAGCCGAGCGCGCCATCGCTGCGCCGACCCGCAATGGCCAGCACGCCGATGTGCACGTTGGGCGCATGGCGCGCCTCAATCACCACGTCCAGCGTCGGCGCTGCGGAATCCAGCTTGACCAGCCGCGTGCGGAGGATGCCCGCGCGCTCCTCCGTGACCAGCGCCAGCGCGCCCGGCGCCTGATTGCGCACGAGGATGTGCGCGGTGTCGCCGACCTTGTACGTCGGCTTGTCGGCGACAAGCAGGTGCGCGTCTTCATCGGGTCCCCAGACCATGTCTGGACCCGTGGCGTAGAAATCGCGCGTCGTCGTCGCCGTGCGGCCGCGGCTGTCGCGAAGGGTGGCCTGGATGCCGTAGAGGCCCGGCTGCTGCACCGTCAGCGTGCAATCCACGGGCAACGCGGCGCTTGTCGTCGCGCAGGTCCCAGCGGGCGTCGTCACCAAGCGCGTCTGCCAGCTCGTTTCGCCGGCCATGCCGCGCACGCGAATCGCCTTCCAGTCGCGGCGGACGAGCCGCACCGTGAGCGGCAAGCCCAACTGCGGCTTGCCTTGGGGATCGGTCGCTATCAGGTGCACGGGCAGCGGCGCCTGCGCCGGGACCAGCGCCGACGGAATCCCCACGCCGACAAGCGCCGCCGCCGGGTGCAGCCAGAACGCCCGGGTCGCCGTCATCTCCCGGCCGTTGGGATCCTGCACCGCGGCAGCGACTTCCACATGCAGCGAGCGGTCCATCGCCACGCCGGTCGGCACGCTGAACACGGTGCGGCCGTGCTCGTCCGTCGTCCCGCGCAGCTCGTGGTTCAGCACATTGGTGCCGCCCGCGCCGTCGTCTTCCTGCCACGTGTTGGGGCCAAACTGGAACTGCGGCCAGCCGGGCGGCTCGTAACCCTGCGGCCCACCGGACGCGGTCACATGCGTCGGCGCCTTGTCCAGTGGCCCACCGGAGAACCAACTCGCCTGGACTTCCCCGCGCAGCGCATCCCCGCGCGACACGTGCTCCGCCTTCAGCGTCAGGTCCAGCTTGGTGCGCGGCACGTGGTAGACAGCCAATTGCACGGTCCTGGCAAACACGGCCTTCTGCGACGTGGCGCGCACCTGCCAACCGCCCACGCGACCGGCGTTGGGCAGTGTCAGGGACGCGGCAAAAGTCCCGCGCGCGCTCAGCCGCACTTGCGTCTCGCTGGCGGCGTGGCTCGCCGGGTCCAGCAACTGCAGCGTCACGTCGCGCCCCGCCGCTGGGAGGCCGAGCCCCTCCTTGCCAACAAGCCGCAGCAGGCCCTTGACCTGCACCGTTTCACCCTGGCGGTAGACCGGCTTGTCCGTGAACAACCAGCCGCGCTCGCTGTCATCGGCTTCGCCGCCGTCTTCTTGCGCCCAAGGCGTCGGCTCCACCAGCTGCATCTGCGCCGCGTCGTCGCCCTTGACCGCCGTCACGCGCCGCGCCATCGCCTTCTTGCGCTGCTTCCACGTCATGCCGCCCGGACCGGTGACCAGGCCATCCGCGTTTGTCGTCGACCGCCACACGACGCTGTCATTCTCATCGCGGAGTTCCACCCGCGCGCCGCTCACCGGCTGACCCGTCTGCAGGGACGTGACCCAGAACAGCGACTCGTTGCGCGCCGACTTCGCGGCGATGTGCAGATCCGTCACCTGAAAGAGCCGCCCCTCGCGCCCCGACGGCTGCCAGCGCTGGCCCGGCGGCTGCACAATGTCCGACGTCGCCAGCTCCAGCCAGACGTGCCCGGGCTTGCCGCCCAGCACCGCGTCGAGGTCCAGCAGGCGGCGCTCCTGCACATCCGGCTTGGCCGACGGCTTGATCGGCAGCTCGACCGGCGCGCCCAGCTTGGCCAAGGCCGCAGCGTAGCCGGGTCCATCGACCTTGAGCCCCGCCAGCACCGACCACGGCGCGTCCGCCGGCACGCGATACGCCCGCGCCGTCAGCGCTTTGAGATTGCGCAGCGTGACCGCCACGGCGTGCGGCTTCTGCTGGAACTCCATCACCGTGCCGTCCGTGTCGATAGCCAGCGACGGCTTGCGATGGCCAAACGTCCGCGTGAGCGCAACCGGCTTGCCCAAACGGCGACCGTGCGCGTCCTCAAGCTGCGGCGAGAGCGTGAGCGTGTAGGTCGTCGCGGGGGCAAAATCGCCGACAATCGAACACGTCGCGCCGTAGCACTGCAGCTGCAAGTTCAGGACCGCGGGCGTCGCCTTGAGCAGCTTGGTCTGATCGCTGGGCGGCATCTGCGTGCTGAATTTCAACTCCGCGGCGCGCCAGGTGTCCGGGTCCTGATCCGTGTCCCCCGTCACCTGCAGCAGCTCAAAGGGCTCCAGCGCCCCGCCCGCCGGGTCCGCAGCGCCGCCTGCCGTGCCGAACAGCACTTCTTGGCTCGCGGTCGACACCAGCGGCCCGCCCTTGCCGGCCAGCCCGGGGGTCACCGTCACGGTCACGCGCTGCCACGCCGGCAGCCGCTTCGCAAAAGTCAGGCCGATAAGCTGACCTGCGGCGATCGGCGCGGGCGGATTGCGCAGCGCAAACGGCAGGGCGTCATCGGCGAGCGACTTGGGATCGAGCACCGTCAACTGGAAGGGCGGCAGCGCCTGCTCCGGATCCTCGTTGGTCACCGTCAGATGGTCGCGGAGCTGCGCGACGTCGACCGGCTGGTTGAACAGCAGCCGCACCTTGGTGTCGCGCGGCGCAAACGACTCACCCTCGCCCGGCGAACTCCAAAGCAGCTGCGGCGGCGCGGTATGAAATTCCCAGTCCAGCGGCTGGCGCACCGCGCGACCGGCGCGCGTCTGCAGGTTGCCCGCCAGGTGGGCGCGCATTGTCTGCGCGTGCGGCCACCCCGGCTGCGGCTGGCCCACGACGGTGTCCGTCGAGACCCACCGCCACTGAATCGGGACGTCCGGCTCCAGCGTCACGCCGGTGAGCGCCGCGGGCTGATCGAGCGCGGCGAGAGGCACCATCGGCTCGGAGAACGCCAGCACCAGCGGCGCGTCAATGGCGACCTCGTCGCTCGGCAGGGCAAACGTCACGGTCGGCTCAACGGGCGGGGGCACCCCGAGCGTCGCCGCCGCGTGCTCCGGGGCAAGGACAGCGGCAGGGCCGGGGGCCTGACCTTGCGCGTCACCGACCGCCGTTTTCGGGGAATTGCCGCACGCGACAAGCGCCGCGCAGAGGCAGAGCACAGTATGGAGCGGCAGCCGCACCAGTTTGTCCGTTTGCGCCTGCTTCATGGTCGTCGCTCCCGTTGCCGCGCAAGCCTACGCTTGCCCTTCCCGCCACGCAACGGCAGGATGCCGCCATGTCCAAGCCCCGCACGTCCCCGCAGATTGCCTTGTTCGCGGCGGAACCGCAGTCGGAACAGCCAATTGCCGTTGAGGTGCGGGCGCGGCCGGCCAAGGAGAAGCCGCGCGCAGGGCAGGCGACGCTCGCCGGGCAGACGTTCCTCCAAGCCGTGGAAGTCGCCGTCGCCAACCACACCGATGCGCTGCACTATGGCATTCCCCTGGCGCTTGTGGGGGACGTGACGCCGGGCCAGCGGCTGACGGTGCCGCTGCAGGGCAAGCTCGTCGTCGGTCTGGCGATGCGCCTGCAGCCGGTCGCTGAGCTGACGTTTGACACCCGCAAGCTGCGGCCGATCGTGGCCGTCCACCGTCAGGAACCGCCGCTGCCGCCGGATTTATTGGAAACGCTGCGGTTTTGCGCGGCGTACTACCACGCGCCGTTGGGCGCCGCGGCGCGTCTGGCCCTGCCCGCACCGCTGCGCCACACCGGCGTGGAGGGCGACGATGCGCCCGAGCGGATGCAGCCGATGGTGACGTCCAACGACGTGCGGCCGTGGCCAGATGGGCTGGGCAAGGCGGAGGTGCGGATCCTGCAAAAGGTGGAGGCGGCCGGCACGCTGTCGCTCGCGGAGCTGCGGCGGCCCGGCGAGAACGGCAAGCTGACGGCGCCGACCAAGGTGCTGGAGGCGCTGCAGGAACGCGGCCTCGTGCGGCTGTGGCAGGACCGCGTGTTGCGCGATCCGATGGGCCTGCGGGAAGACGTGAAGCGGGACACACCGCCGGAGCTGACGCCGGAACAGCGGCTGGCGCTGCACCGGATGCAGGAGGACACCCACGCGCGGCGATTTGCCGGGCATCTGCTGCGCGGCATCACGGGGTCGGGCAAGACGGAAGTGTACCTGCACGTGATCGCCGACATTCTCGATCAGGGGCGCGGGGCGATTGTGCTGGTGCCGGAGATCGCGCTGACGCCGCTGCTCGTGCGGCGGTTCCGCGCACGGTTTGGCAATCAGGTGGCGGCGCTGCACTCGGCGATGACGGAAGGCGAGCGGCTGGACCAGTTGGCGCAGGTGGCGAGCGGCAAGCGGCGCATCGTCGTGGGGCCGCGTTCGGCGCTGTTTGCGCCGGTGGCGGATTTGGGCGTGATCGTCGTGGACGAGTGCCATGACAGCAGCTTCAAGCAACAGAACGGCCTGCACTACCACGCGCGCGACGTGGCGCTGGCGCGGGCCAAGGCGGCGAGCGCGGTGTGCGTGCTGGGCTCGGCGACGCCGGGCTGCGAGGAGATGCTTCTGGCGCAGGAAGGCAAGCTGCACCTGACCGAACTGCAACTGCGCGCGACAGGCGGCGCGCTGCCGTTGGCGCGGGTCATCGACCTGCGCGAGAGTCCGCGGCTGCGCGACGAGAAGGAGGATCGGCCGAGCCTGCTGTCCGAGGAGCTCGTGGCGGCGGTGGCGGAGACGGTGAAGCGCGGCGAGCAGGCGATCCTGCTGCACAACCGCCGCGGCTTTGCCACGAGCATGCTCTGCCAGACCTGTGGATCCACGCTGGATTGCCCGGAATGCGCGGTCACGCTGACGTGGCACCGCAACCAGGGCCGGCTGCGCTGCCATCTGTGCGATCACTCGGTCTCCAGCGACGCGAGCTGTCCCAAATGCCAAGGCCGCAACCTGCTGGCGATCGGCGCGGGCACGGAGCGCATCGAGGACACGCTGGCGGCGGCGGTGCCGCAGGCGCGGATGGCGCGGTTCGATCGCGACACTGCGGCCGGGCAGCGGCTCCACGACACGCTGGAGAAATTCGCCCGCCAGGAGCTGGACGTGCTCGTCGGCACGCAGATGCTGGCCAAGGGCCACGACTTCCCGGCGGTGACGCTCGTCGGCATCGTGCTCGCTGAATCGGGGCTGCAGATTCCCGATTTCCGCGCCAGCGAGCGGACGTTCCAACTGCTGACCCAGGTCGCCGGCCGCGCGGGTCGCGGTCACAAGCCCGGCCGCGTGCTGGTGCAGACGTACATGCCCGATCATCCGGCGATCCAGGCGGCGTTGCGCCATGATCACGCCGGTTTTGTCCAAGCCGAGCTGGCTAACCGCCAGCGCTTTGGCTATGCGCCGTTCATGCACCTCGCGCTGCTGGAGACACGGCACCTGGAGGAAAGTCGCGCGCAGGCGGCCATGATCGCGCTTGTGGAACGCGCCCGCGCCTTGGGCCTGGAAGTGCGCGGACCGCTGTATGCGGGCGTCGCGCGGGTGCGCGGGATCTGGCGCTGGCACGCGCTGGTGCGGAGCCGCGATCGCCGCCCGTTGCACGCGGGTCTGCGGGTGCTGGAACGCGAGGTCGTGCCGCACCTGCCGTCCGGCGTAACCTACAGCGTGGACGTGGATCCCTACGCATTTTCCTGACCAAACTGTTACGCAACCTGCGAAGCCATTCATTGCCGCGCACCGGGTAGCCTGCTATCGTCCCGCGCCGTGTTGCACGTTGCGGGGAAGCGCGTCAGCACGGTGGGTTTGTGGGCGCCGTTTACGGCCAGAGTGGGAGGGTTTCTATGGTTCGTTTTGCATCCGCAGGTCGGCGTATCGCTCTGGCCTTGGGTTTTGTCGTCGCCTTTGCGCCGCTTGCCGCTGACGCTGCATGGCCGCCGGCGCCGGGTTCTGACCCGCTTGATCCCGCCAACTGGCCCAACGATCCGGGCTTTGCCAGCTACGTACCGGTAGGCAGCGCGTGCGCGGATGGCGCGACGCCGATCTGCAACATCAACGGCTCAGCGCAGATGACCTGCGTCGCCGGCAAGTGGACCGAGACCACGACCTGCGCGACCGGCCAAATCTGCCAATACGTCGGCACCGGCACCGCGACCGTGCAGCAGTGCGCGCCGGGCGTCGGCCCCAAGGTCTATGTCACCGACGGCGAATGGAACAACTTCTCCTTCATTCCGGAAGCGTGGACACGCCTGCCCGGCTTTCGCCAGGTGGAACGCGCGATCGGCTCCGGCATGCACACCAACGACGCGTGGTCGACGACGGTGGGCGATCGCAAGACGATCATCGCGGTCATCGACTGCGGCATCAAATGGGAATCGGACGACCAGATCAACAAGTTCTATCTGAGCCGCGGCGAACTGACGCCGCCCGAAGCCGCGTGCCGCACCGCCGCGTACAAGGACAGCGACCCGTTTGACGCCAACGGCGACGGCAAGTTCACCATGGCCGATTACGCCAAGGAAGATCCACTTTCGGTCCCGCGCACGCCGTGCGACTCGCGCGTTTCCGACAAGAACGGCAACGGCTTGCTCGACCCCGAGGACCTGATCAACAGCAAGGACTTTGCCGACGGCAAGGACACCGACGGCAACGGCTACGTCGACGACATCTCCGGCTGGGACTTCTACCGCAACGACAACGATCCGTACGACGACACGCGCTACGGCCACGGCACCGGCGAAGCGCGCGACTCCAGCGCGGAAGGCAACAACGGCCGCGGCTCGCTGGGCATCTGCCCGGAATGCACGACGCTGATGATCCGCGCCGGCGACAGCTTCGTCGCGGACGGCAACGACTTTGCCGCGGGCGTCCTTTTCGCGACCGACAGCGGTGCGATGGTCATCCAGTCGGCGTTGGGCTCCTTGAGCCGCTCGCTCTACGCCGAACAGGCCATCGAGTACGCGTACGAGAACAACGTCGTGTTCATCGCCTCCGCAGCCGATGAACTCTCCTTCCACCACAACGCGCCCAGCACGACCAACCACGCGCTCTACGTGCACGCGATCGTGTTTGACGGCCCGTCGGACAAGAACTCCACCACGTTCCTCAACTTCAACAACTGCACCAACTATGGCGGCAACTTGTTCCTCAGCTCGCCCGGCACCGGCTGCTCGTCAGAAGCGACGGGCGTCACCGCGGGCCACGCGGGCATGATCTACTCGGCGGCACTGAAAGTCGCGCTGGCCCCGCCGCTCTCCGCGGAGGAAGTGCGCGGCGTGATGCTCAATACCGTGGACGACATCGACGTGCCGGAATCCGCCAACGATCCGACGAAGTTCATCTCCGGACCGGGCTGGGATCTGCACTTCGGCTATGGCCGCAACAACGTCGCGGCGTCGGTGAAGATGGTCGCCGCCAAGCTGATTCCGCCGGAAGCGGACCTCCTGCTGCCGACGTGGTTTGAGCCGATCGAAGTGACCAAGACGCCGAAGTACACGATCACGGGCCGCGTCGGTGCGCGCGCGGACGGCACGGCTTCGCGCTACGCCAAGTACAGCTACGTCCTGGAATACGCCAAGGGCATCGACCCCAAGAGCGGCTGGACGACCATCAAGGACGGCACGGACGTCGCGGCGTTTGCCGGCGAATTGGCGCAATGGGACGTGGCGGAAGCGGCCAAGGCCGTGGACTTCACCGCGCCGCTGACCGATCACGATCAGTACAGCTTCACGCTGCGCCTGCGCGTCACGGCCAAGAACGCCGACGGCACTGAGTTGAAGAACGAGTTCCGCAAGTCCGTCGGCCTGTTCAAGGACCCGGACTTGCTGCCCGGCTTCCCGATCCGCAACCTGGCGTCGATCGAAGCGTCCGGCAAGATGTTCGACATCGATGGCGACGGCAAGGACGAGTTCATCCTGCCGAACTCCGATGGCCGCGTGCACGCGTTCAAGGCCGATGGCACGGAGCCCAAGGGCTGGCCGGTGTGGTCGCCGTTGCGCCGCGAGCTGTCAGAGGACTTCCTCTACAACATCACCAAGGGCTGCGCGTTCCGCACCGACAAGACCGGCTGCCTGCGCAAGAACGGCGGCGTGAAGCCGGAATTCCACGAGATGATCACCGGCACGCCGGCGATTGGCGATCTGGATGGCGACGGCAAAATGGAAGTCATCTTCACGACCTATGACGGCAGCGTCAACGTCGTGGAAGCCGACGGCAGCAAGCGCCCGGGCTTCCCGGTGCAGGTCGATCGCGAGCGCTCCAAGAAGGCCGACGAGACGCACCTGTGGGACGACGGCATCTTCTCGGCACCGTCGCTCGGCGACATGGACGGCGACGGCAAGCTGGAAATCGTGGTCGGCGCGATGGACGGGCAGCTCTACATGTGGCGCCACGACGGCACGATGCAAAAGGGCTTCCCGATCGAAGTCGTCGACAAGACCAAGCCGGGCCAGGGCGATCGCATCGTGACTACGCCGTCGATTGGCGACATCGACAACGACGGCAAGCTGGACATCGCGCTCGGCACCAACGAGGTGTTTGGCGCCGACAAGGCCAAGAACGAAGCGCGCGGCTACGTGATGCACGGCGACGGCACGCTGTTCAAGGGCTATCCGGTCACGACGTACGGCATTCAAGCGTACGTGCTGCCGAGCGTCGGCTCCGGCGTGCCGGGCAATGCGACGCTCGTCGATCTGGACGGCGACAAGAAGCTGGAAGTGAACTTTGACACGATCGGCTCGGCCGGCACGTTCTTCACTTGGGAAGGCAAGACCTATTGCATCGGCAAGGCCGCGGGCAAGTGCACGTCGACGTTCTCCAACAACGCCAAGAATTTTGGTCCGGACACCAACACCAAGGAAAAGACCGCGGCGTTCGTGCTGATCTCCGACGGCTCGGTCGGTCACATCGATCCGGGCGGCGGCATCGACTTCGTCAAGGCGTCCGCCGGCTTTGACTTCGCGCTCACGTTCGCCTCCGGCGGCCAGCGCGCGGAATTTGACCACCTGATCGGCGCGTATGACAGCGCGACCGGCAAGATGCTGCAGGGGTGGCCGCGCGTCATCGACGACTGGCAGTTCTTCTCGAACCCGAGCATCGTCGATCTGGACGCCGACAAGAACCCGGAAGTCGTCGCGGCTTCAGCCGGCTACCTGATCCACGCGTGGAACTACCTGGGCGTCGAGCCGATCGGCTTCCCGCACTACACCATGGGCTGGATGCTGGCTTCCCCGGCAGTGGGCGACATGGACGGCGACGGCAAGTTCGACGTGGCGATTGGCTCGCGCGACGGCTGGATCTTCGCGTGGGGCACGCGCAAGGGCGTCATCAAGGACGCCATCAACGAATGGCCGATGCACGGCCATGACTTGCACAACACCGACAACTACCACGCGGCGATCAATCCCTACGCCAAGAAGGCGGAAGTGGACGCTGGCTCGACGGATACCACCGGCGGCGACGCCATCACGGCGGTAGACACCGGCGACACGGCCACCCCGACGGACAGCGCGGCGCCCGCCAAGAGCGGCTGCACGGCGAGCACGGGCGGCGGCAACGGCGCTGGCGCGGTAATTGGTTTGATCCTGATGGCGGCGATCCTCGTGCGCCGTCGCCTCTTTGCCTAAGGGAAAGCTTCATGGCCGCAACGGAAGTCCGCAACGCTTGTTACAAGTGCGAAGAAGAACTGGTCTTTGACGTCAAGATTGGCCGTCTGGACACGTGCCCCAACTGCGGCGCGTATCTGCACTCGTGCCGCAACTGCCGGTTCTGGAGCATCTCCGCGCACAACCAGTGCATCGAGAACCAGGGCGAGTTCATCCGCGACCGCGAGGCCGGCAACTTCTGCGGCTTCTTCCAGTTCCGGGTCGTGGGCGAGGATGCCAGCGCGGAGATCAACGCGCACAAGGCCAAGCTCGACGCGATGTTTGGCGGCGGCGGCGCGGCGAAACCGACCGTGAGCTGGGGCGCGCCCGAAGGCGGCAAGACCGAACGGCCAGAAGACGCCGCGCGGGCGAAGCTGGATGCGTTGTTCAAAAAGTAAGCCGCGCGGCGGCGCATTGCCTGGCGCCGCAAGCCCACTTGCCGATTGAGCAAGGCGCGGCAGGACGGGGACTGCAGCGGGACTGACGAAAGGGGACCGATGCGGGCTCGACTCCTCGCGCTGCTTGTGCTGCTCGCTTTCACAGCATCGTGCGCCCGCACGGCCGCGGACATCCAGCGCGACTATGCGCGCGAGACGCTGGCGCCGCGCTCGTTCCATGTGAATACCGACACGGCCAGGCCCGCGCTGCAGCGGCGACTGCACGTACGCGCGTGGGCCAACAACGACTACCGCAAGCAGAACCTACGCTGGGAACAGCGAATCCGCGATCAGCTCGGACGCGCCAACACGATCCTGCAGGCGCAGTTTGGGATGGAACTCGTCATCGACAGCGTCGCGGCTTGGGAACATGACACGCCGGACGACGCCGTGCTGGACGCAAGCCTCGCCGCGCTGATGCAACACGACGCGGCGGACGACGCCAATTGGGTCCTCGGCTTCGTCGGCGCGCGTTCCTTCAACACGGACTGGCACCATCTGGGTCAGGCGAAATCGCCGGGCAAGCACATGGTCCTGCGCGGCACGCAGAACGTCCGGCAGCGCGACTGGCTGGACAAGCGGCTGGAAGCCTTGCCGGAGAAGGAGCGCGATCAGCTGTGGAAGGAGATGCGTCTGCACACGGAGACGCTGCTGGTGCTGCACGAATGGGCGCACACGCTGGGCTCGCCGCATGACGGCAATGGCGACTACATCATGTCGCCGACGTATGACCCACAGATCGTCCAGTTTTCGCCGGCGTCGATCGAGGTGATTCGGCTCGGTCTGGAGCACCTGAATCAGCCCGGCCGCGAGGCGGAAGCGGCCTGGCAGGCGGCGCGGACGGCGGCGATCGCGGCGCACCCGGGCGCGTTCCAGCAAGAGGGCGCGGCACCGCCCGTGCGACCGGAGGCGCCCAAGCCGGCGCAGTTGGCGAAGCCCGCGCGTTTCAACCGCGTCGTTGAGGCGCAGCGGCTGCTGCGGGTGGGCAAGCGGGACGAGGCGGAGGCGCTGCTCGACGCGGCGTTGGCGAACGCGACGGTCGAGACGGAACCCGACTTGCTGCGCGCGCTTGCGAGCGTGCTGCTGGAGGCCGGGCGGCTGACGGCGGCAGAAACGATCGCCGCGCAGCTGGGCTTTGCCCCGGAAGGCCTGACGCTGCGCGGCCAGATTACCCGACAGAGACGGGTGGTCGGCCTGCAGCCAGGGGCTTTGCCGGAACACGACGAGCCCGCGTATGGCCAGCGGTTTGAGAAGGCCCGCGCGGCGCTGTCAGGGCCGAATGCGCCCGACGGCGAGGCGTTCCACCGGGACTACCCGAAGGTCGCGGGCAGCGTCGCCCTGCAGTGCGCGCTGGCGCTGAATAGCCGGGGCGGTGCGCAACGCGGCAAGAAGCTGTGCGATGCGGCGCTGCAGCTGTGGCCGGAGACTGTGCTGGCCCACCAGGGACTCGTGGCGCTGGCACGATCGCACCGCGACGCTGCGGACGCGGTCCAGCATCTGGAGACGCTCCTGGACCTCATTCCGGACTTTGAACCGACCTGGCTGGAGCTCGCGCGCGCGCTCAAGGACGCCGGCCAGCCGCAGAAGCTGGGCGAATTGGCAAAGCGCTACGCGACCTCGTTCGGCAAGCCGCTCGCAGTGGAGTAGGTGGGTCCGCAGGGCGCGCCGTCAGGCCAGCGTGCCTATTCGGCGTCCCACTCCGCCCAATTCGTCCGCGACAGCACGAACCCATCCACCGGCGTCGCCACCGGCGCGTGAATCTTCGCCTCGGCGTGGTCCAGGATCGCCCGCAGCTCGACCTTCGTGTGCACGCGCTGGCAACGAATCGACCCTTCCACCGTCGCCACCAACACCGTCAGCCCCTGGATGCAGCCCGACAGGCACGGCTCGCGCTTCACCGTCAGTTTCTGCTGCCTGGCCTTGGCCCAGTCGCGCGCTTCGGTCTCCAGGTCTTTCAGCGAATCGCAGACCTCGCCCGGCTTTTTGCGGCACACCGCGCAGATCGACAGCTCCACGCGCTACTGCCCCAGCGCTTCAGGCTGAAACGCCGCGTCGGGCAGCACGACCTTCGTGTCGATTTCGCGCGTCTCCACCGTCGTCGTCGATCCGCGCACGTGGTTCTGCATGTGGAATTTCTTCAGCGTGCTGCCGTCAATCGCGTCCACGGTCAGCGTCTTCACCAGCTTGCCGTCCTTGCCGTAGAACGTCATTTGCCGCGGCACGGACAACTTCTCGTCAATCCACAGCTCGATCCTGCTGTACGCCTCATCCGGATCCGGCGTCGTCACTTCCACGTGCGCGCACGGCACGCCGCCCACCGCCTCGTTGCCGAGCTTCTTCGTCTCGCCGCCCTGCATCCCGTGGCTGTCCAGATCGCCAAAGCTGAAGTCCGTGTCCATGAACGCCGCGTTGCGCTGCGACCCGCCGATCCGCCGCAGCCGCCGCATCTTGGGCAGCCACAGGAACTGCTGCGCCGCCTGGCCCTTGCCCTGCTCCAGCATGAGCAGCTCGATGCCCGCGTCCTCCGCCGGCTGCAGGAACGTGATGCGCGACCGCATCTTGCCGTCCTTGCGCACCACGCGCGCCAGCGTCATCCAGGTCTTTTCCTTGCCGGACGCCAGCCGCAGCGTCAGCGCGGTCTTGGACTGGCCCGCCTGGAAACCCGCGGCGTTCTTGGCCATGACCGCGTCCAGCAGCTTGCGCGCCGCCGGATCGTCCGCCGCTTCCGCGAGGTTGGCGGCAAACAGCGCCGCCATCACCACAATCGCCGACAACTTGCGCATTTCTTGCCTCCCGAACTAGCCCGGCCGCGACTGCAGCCACGCCTTGGTGCGCGCGTGCTCCGGCTCGCGCTCCGTGCGCCGCGTGCGATAGCCACAACCGCGGGCAATCAGCTGCACGGAGTGGTTCTTGCCCGGGAACGCCGCTTTGAGCTCCTCAAGCACGTCCGTCGTGTCAAAGAACTTGCACGAGAAGATGTCAAAGAACGCCTCATGGGTCGCTTCATTGATGTGGATCGCGATGTGGCTCTCCGCGATCATCGTCATCGCAGACAGCACCGAAGTGCCGTTCGCTGTCTTGGACCGCAGCACGTACGGCCGCATGATCGGCGTCATGTCGATGCGCGGCGGCAGGTTGTCAAACAACTGGAACAGCGAGTCCATGTTGTTCGGACCCGTGTAGCCCTGAATGTTGATCAGCAGGTGCGGGCCAAAATCGTCCTCGGGCTGGACGCGCACTTCGTCAAAACGCTCGGGGCGCAGGGCCGTGTGCACGTCGACGTTGCGCGTCGGCAGCGCGGTCCGCAGCAGGCGGGTCAGTTCGCCGTTGTCAAAAGCCATGGGCGCGACGAGGTCGGCAAAGTAGCATTCGCGAAAGCTGAACGTGTGCAGCGTCAGGTGGCCGCCCGGCAGGAACACAAAACCGGAGACGCCGCAGTCATCGGGCTCCACGCCGTTGTAGTACGGCAGCAACATCGGCGGCATCGCGGGCTGGAGGCCAAGACGCTCGGGCAGTTCTTCCAGCAGCTCATGCACGAGGCGGATGTCGTCAAAACGCGACCGGTGACCGCCGAAGCCGTCCAGCGTAGAATGTTGCAGGGTCGAGGGTTGCGGGCTCATTGGCGTCATTGCGTTCACCGGGGCAGAATGGCTGGGGATGGCGGCGGGCGCCGAGGGGCAGCAATGATGGCGGAAAGTCCGATGCGCGGCAACACAAAGCAGTCGATCTGGCTGCTGCCGTTTGTGCTTGCGCTGCTGGCGTCGCCCGCGCAGGCGCAGGAGCCGACGCTGTTTTCCGGCACTTGGATGAGCGTGCTGGGCGTCGACACGCAAGCGGACGCGCCGGGCGAGGACCTCCTGACGCTGCGCAATCGCCTGGATTTGGATCTGCGCCATCCGGTGTCGGAGACGATGCGCGTGAAGATCGCCGCGCGACTGTGGCAGCGGACGTCAGCGGCGCGGACCGACAGCAACGGGTGGAAGCTCGACGTCAACGGCCATTTTCCGGATTTTGGCCTGCGCTACGATCAACTCGCGGAGCTGCGCGAGGCGTACGTGCAGTGGGATCTGGGTCCAGGCCGCCTGACGGTGGGCCGCGACATCGTGCAGTGGGGCGCGCTGGAGCTGCAGAGTCCGTGGCGCATCTGGAATCCCGTGGACTACAGCCAGGGCATTCTGGGCGCGCTCAACCCGGACGACACGCCGCTGCTTGCCGACTGGATGGTGCGCTGGTCCCAGCCGCTGGGCGGTGGCCGGTTTGAAGGCATCTTCCAGCCGTTTTTCACGGAGCATCGCTTCAGCCCCTTCGCGACGGACACCGCGGTGGTGCGGCCGGACGTGGGTCCGCCGCTGCCGCAGGGTATGTTCCAGATGTTGCGGCACCTGGATCTGCGGCTGGATCGGCAACTGGGCGACACGCTCACGACGGCGCTCAAGCCGCCGCCCGCGACGCCGCTCGCCGGGTCGATGGGCGCGCGCTGGCTGGTCAATACCGGCGACTGGGAGCTGGGCGTGGCGGCGATCTTCAACTGGGACCGGATGCCGCTGCTGCGGTTTGATCCCAACATCGCAACGCTGCTGGGCAAGATTGCCGCGGTGGGTTTTGACACCCAGAAGCAGGTCGCGCTGCTGGGCGACCCGGAGTATCAGGCGGCGCAGGCGGCGGTGCAGGGCTCGGGCAAGGGGCCGCTGGACCTGGCGACGGCGGAGTGGCAGCGGCGCCTGACACTGGGCGGGCAATGGAGCGTGGAAGTGGCCGAGGGGTGGATCGTCCGCGGCGACGTGGCGTATGCGCCCAAGGTCGGATCAGCGCTGGGGCGCGTGGTGTTCACGGACCAGTTCGCGCCGATCGTGACGTCCATGCTGATGACCGGCGCAGGCGTGGAGTGGACGCACGGCGATACGCTGGCGGTTGTCGTGGAGGCGACGTACCAGTGGTCCATTGACGTGCCGAAAGACCAGCCGCTCTTCCTGATGGCGCGGCATCAGGCCGTGATCGCCGGCGGCGCGCAGTGGAAATTCGGGGAGAGCCAGGCGTGGGCGCTGCAGGCGGGCGGCATGTACGGCATTTCACTGGGCGACTGGGCGGCGCTGCCGCGCGTGAGCTGGAAATTCGCTGAAGGCTGGCAAACCGGCCTGGGCGCTGCATTCACGGGCGGGCCGCTGCTGAGTCCAGGCGGGCTGTACCGGACCGACGATCAGGTGCTCATCGACATCCGCAAGGTCTTTTGAGCGCTAGACCGCGGTGCCCGTCAGCCACAGCTTTTCAAAGTACGCCACGACCGCGGTCACCGCAGCGGCGAACTTCGTCTTCACGCCCGCCTCGTGGTAGCTGACAAAGCCGCCGTGGCCCCAGTTGTTGCTGCCGAGCACCACCGTGTCGTCGATGACGATGAACTTGGCGTGGGTGATGACGGTGTCGGGATCGTTGCGCACCACGGCGCCGAGGTTTTTCAGGTACGCGCCGGCGTCGATGTTGAGCGTGGGATCGCCAAAATCGCCTGGGGACTGGTCCAGCACCACGCGCACGCTCACGCCCCGCTTGACCGCGGCGGCGACGTCGGCCAGCAACGA
The DNA here is from genome assembly GCA_903842345.1 of uncultured Myxococcales bacterium. GTDB lineage: Bacteria > Myxococcota_A > UBA9042 > UBA9042 > UBA9042 > CAIYBN01. The sequence goes on along the minus strand of CAIMLR010000002.1, from coordinate 151,332 downwards.
CTTCACGTCGCTGTCGTCCACGTTCATGGCGTAGGTGCACAGCAGAATGCGCGTCTTGGCGGCCTGGAGGAGAGGCTGCACAACGCCCTTGTAGCCGCCGTCGCTGTAGAGCGCGACGTTGGGATCGGCGCTCGTCGCCACCTTCTTCATGGCCGTCGGCTTGTTCCACAGCGCTTCAAAATAGCCGGCGATCGCGGTATTGGCCGCCGCGTCGCGCACCAGGAAGTTGGTCTCGTTGTTGTAGTACATGGACGACTGTGACCAGTTGGTCGAGCCGAGCACGAAGCCCTGCTCGCTGCGGATCAGCTTGACGTGCGTGCGCACAGATTTGGTGCCGTCCAGCTTGGCGTTGATGCCCGCGGCCTTGAGGTCGGCGACGACGAGCGCGTTGTTGGCGATCTCGTCGTCCATGAGCACGCGGACGTTGACCCCGCGCGCCTGCGCCGCCTTCAGCGCGCCCACGAGGATCGCCAGATAGTCGCTGATCGCGGTCGTCTCGAACTCGGTGATGTCCAACTGCACGTGCGCCGTCTGGATGACCTCCAGCGCGCCGCCCATGTAGTCCTTGTTGGCTTTGAGCTCGAGCACGGGTCCGGGCGGCAAATTGCCAACGGCGATCGCAACGTCGCTTGGCGCGGCGCCCGTGTCATTCGCCAAGGCCGCATCGCCACCGGCGTCAGCGGGCGCCACATACGTCGTACCACCCGCGCCTTGCGACTGCGCACAGCCAGCCGAAAGCACCGCGAGGAGAGCGAGCGCTGCGGCACACTTCACGCGGTCGCGCCTGCGGCCGGCTTGTGCTTCTTCAACGCCAGCGCCGCGAGCTTCTCAAGCAGCTCGGGAATCATGAACGGCTTGTCGAGGTGGTCGTCCGCACCGTAGAGCGGCGCGGTCATCTCGTTCAAGTTCGGGCCGATCGCGGTGAGCATCAGGATGCCCACGTCGTTGTATTCCATACGCGCGCGCAGGGACTTGCAGACTTCCCAGCCGTTCATCTGCGGCATCATCACGTCCAGCACGATCAGATCCGGCTTGTGCGCCAACGCGGAGCGCAACGCCTCTTCGCCGTCGTACGCCAGCGCGATCCGATAGCCTTCCGCCGCCAAGGTCTTGCGCAGGATCCCGGCAATCTCCAGGTCGTCTTCCGCAATCAGTACGTTGATTCCATTGTCTTTTGGCATGTTAGTCCGCGTCTTGGCGACTCAATTCGGTCGCCTTCTTGGCAATTTCCTGCGCTTCCTGGGCCCGCTTGTCGCTGGCTGGGAGGATGTGCGCCACAGTCCGCGCCAAATCGCGCGCACCCAGATAATTCTTCTTGTCCATCAAGTCTTTGGCATCTTTCAGCATCGTCGCCGCCTGCTGCATGCACTTGTCCACAACCTGATTGGCCTCGGCCTTCTCCGGCTGGTAGTTGAGCGCTTCCTGGGCATCTTCAAATGCATCGGCGTACTTCTTCGCGGCGAGATTGGCCTTGGCCTGACCAAGATAACCATCCGCCAGCTTGCCCGCAATGAAGGTGCTGTGCGTGCCGTCCACGCGGCGATCGGCGTTGTAGGCCTGCTTCCACGCGGCGATCGCTTTCTTGGCGTTGCTGCCCGCGGCCTGCGCCTCGTTCATGGACGCTTCCACCTGCCGCACGGCCGCCGAATACGCCGCCGCCTTGGCCTTTTGGTCCTTGGAATTGCTGCCCGCCGCGATGGCGTCAAACGCCTGCACGGCTGGGGTCCACAGGCGGTTGTGATACGCCGTCAGTCCGGCGGAAAAATCCGCCTTCTTGCCCGACTCGCCCTTGGCCGATTCCGGCTTGGCCGGCGCTGGCTTCTCTTCCGCCTTCGCCGCGGGCTTGGGTTCCGGCTTGGCGGCGTGCTCGGGCTTCGCCGCATGCTCCGGTTTGGTCGCCGCTTCCGGTTTGGCAGCCGCTTCCGGCTTGCCGGGATGCGCCGCTGGCTTCCCGGCCAGCGCCTCAACCTTCGGCTCGGGCTTGCCCGCCTTCTCTTCCGCGGGCTTCGCGCCTGGCTTCGCATCGGCCACTTTGGCCTCGCCTGGCTCGCCTTCCAGCTGCGCCCGCATCGCCTTGGCTTCCGCGCGATTGGGATCCAGCGCGAGAATCGCATCCAACGCCTTGATCGCCGCCGGGGTATCGCCCGTCTCGTTGGCCTTTTTGGCGTCCGTCATGCGCTGGCTGAACAGGGATTCCTTGGCCGCAGCCAGCTCATCCTGGGCATCCGCATACTTCTGCGTATCCTTGTCGACCTCGCCAAACTTGCTGATCGCCCCCGGGAAATCCCCAGCCTTGAGCGCTTGCTTGGCCTCTTCAAAGGTGTCCTCGGCTTCGACTTCCTTGCGGGTCGACGCGATCAACTCCTTCAACTCCTTGTTTGTCGGGTCTTTCTTCTTGGCCGCCTTCAGGATGTCCAGCGCGTTGGCAAAATCCGGCGGCGTGTCAGAGATCAGCTCCTTGGCCTTGGCGATCGCGGCGGCCACTTCGTTGGCGCCCTCGTCCTGGACCGGCGCGGCGACTGGCTTGGGCGCCTGGGCCGACTTGCGCGTCGCAAAGAACGCGCCCACGCCGCCACCGATCGCCACGACGGCAAAGATGCCGCTGACGGTCATGAACAGCTTCTTGCGCGACTTGGATTTTTCGTAGCCGACCTGCGGCGTGGCAGACGCCTGCCGCTCCGGCATGGCCTGGCGATTGCGCGCGACGGGCTCGGCGCCCTCGATGAAGAATTCCAGCACGCTCGTGCCGATCTCAATCCGATCACCGGATTCCAGCACATGCCGCGGCTTCTTGACGCCGTTGATGCTCGTGCCATTGGCGCCGCCGAGATCGCTCAGCACGGCCTCGTCTTCCTTGCGCTCGATCTGGAAGTGCTTGCGCGACACCGCGGGGTCCGCGAGCACGATGTTGCAGTCCAAGCCGCGACCGACAAGATGCCGGCCCTCAGGCACACGGTGGATCTTGCCGCGATCCGGACCGGACACCGCCCGCAGCTCCATCGGCGTCGCGGACTTTGCCGTCGGGCGCATGGCGGCGAGCGCTGATGTGTCGATCGCGCGCGTGGCCGCTTCAGCCTCTGCGGCTTCAAACACGCGAGTTGATTGGTCTTCTTCGTCATGATCGGGAATCGGCGGCGGCATCGCAGCGGGCTTCGCTACGGGCCGGGGACCCTGCGCGGCGGCGCCAGTCGGCTGCATCGGCCGCGGCATCGGCCGTGGCACAGGCGACTTGCCTGGCGGGGGCGAAGACGGAAGCGTGGTCGGCGCTGGCGGCAAGTCGTCCAGCCGGATCGCGCGCGTCGCTTCAATCGGCTCGTCGTCTTCTTCCAGATGCGGAGGAGGAGGATTCCCGCCGCGTCGCTCTTCATTCGCCATGGTTCCCTTCACCCGCTAGCGCCGCAGCGCGGCCGTCACTTCTGGTTTGCCCTGAGGCGATTCCACCGGATTCGCACACTCCGTCTGGGCCCGCTGCGACCCAAGCCAGACTGGCTTTCCACCAAAAGGGCTGTAGCACAGTCGGCGCGGGTCGACAACGGCAAGTGTCGCGCCGCGAAAGCAAGTCTTGCCACGAGCGCGTCACAAAACGGCTCACAGCGACGGCGAATCTGGTCTGGAAATAGCACGCGACACGCGATCGCGCGCGCAAGGTGAGCGTGCGGATCAGCGGCCTGCGAAGGAGATTGCCGGGAGCGCGGCGACTTCAGGCTTGACGCCTGAGCGCGCAATCTGGGCGCCGTGCAGCAATAACCCGTCGTGCGGGACGCTGGGTCGCCCAGTGCACCAGCTGCGCGATACGCCAGGCGACACACGGCTGGGACTTGATCGATTCGTTCTTGCGCGAGCCCTTACGCCTGAGCGGCGGGGAAGACCGAGACGGTCTTGCGGCCCTTGGAGGCGCCGAACGCCACGGTGCCGGGGATCAACGCGAACAGGGAGTAATCCTTGCCCGTGCCAACGCCCTTGCCAGCGTGGAAAGTCGAGCCGACCTGGCGCACCAGGATGTCGCCCGCGGGGACGACCTGACCGTGCATGCGCTTGACGCCACGGTATTGCGGATTGGAGTCGCGGCCGTTGCGGGATGAGCCCTGACCTTTTTTGTGTGCCATGGTTGCCTCGTTCTAGGACTGCGTGTGAACGCGTCGGATGCTTTAGGCTTCGATCGCCGTGACGCGCACGCGCGTGATCGACTGCCGGTGGCCCATCGTCTTGCGGCTGTTCTTGCGCCGACGGTACTTGTGAATCAGCACCTTGTTGTCGCGGGTCTGTTCGACGACCTGCGCGCGCACTTTGGCGCCCGCCAGGAGCGGCGTACCGACCTGCACGCCGGCGTCGCCGCCGATCAGAAGCACGTGATCAAACACGACTTCGGCGCCGCGCGCGATGGCATTGCCGTCCGCGTCCGCGACCTTCTCGATCGTAAGCTGTTGACCCGGGGCGGCGCGGTATTGCTTGCCGCCGGTCTTGAAGATCGCATAACTCGCCATGGTAGTCCTCGTTTCGCAGACTTGCGCTAGCAATCGACCAAGCCGACTGGGGCGCAGGGGGTGCGAATTGTGCCGCAGTCAGCGCCGCGCGTCAAGGATTGAATGCGCAACTGCCAGCAGAATCGATCGAGGCCGACCGTGCAGCCGCTACAGCACCCGACTCCGCACCGCCGCGCGCATCGCCCGCAACGCCGTTTCCACCTGGCCCTGCATATCGGGATCCTGGGAGAGCACGTGCGCTTGCGTGTACAGCCTTTCCGCTTCTTCTTCAGCACCTACGGCGATCGCGGCGCGCGCCAGCCGCAGGTACAGCAGCGCCGCTTCCTCGGGCTGGCCGCCCATCTTCAAATGGAACGCCAGGCGCAGGCCTTCTTCCAGATCGGTTCTGCCGCGATCGGCGATCCACGTGGCGGTCTTGCGGTGCAAGGCCCTGCGCTGCTTGGGATTGAGGAAATCGTACGCGACGCGGCGACGCAGCGTCGACGTCAGGCGGTACTCGCGATCGCCCTGGTAGCGGCACGAGGCGTTGCGGACGACAAAGCCGGTTTGCACCAGCTGTTCCAACGCATCGTCGAGTTGCTCGACGCCCAGAAAATGCAGTGCGTTGGCCCAGAATTCCGCGCCGACAACCACCGCGACTGACAGGCAGCGTTGGACGTGCGGCGGCAACGTGCCGATCAACTGGCGGATGACGCCGTCCACCACGCCCGGGCGGATCTCCGTCGGCAGCTTCTCCCGCACCAGCCGCCACTGCGCGTTGTCCAGATCCATCGCGCCCAGCCGCGCCAGGAGGTGCGTCAGCTCGCCCGCGAGAAACGGATTGCCCAGCGCGTGCGTCTGGATCCAATCGCGCAGTTTGGCGTTCACGGGCGCCGCGAGCATCTCCCGCACCACCTGCACCACAGCCGGATTGGGCAGCGGCAGGAGGTCAAGCTGTTCGTCAAAGTGGAAAGGCGGCTGGCGCGGCACCAGATGGCGCAGCGCGGACGATTGCAGCGGCTCGACGTCGTCCAGTTCCGTGGAGCTGGAAACGATGAGGATGGGCGAGCCGCCCAGATCCGCCAGCAGGTCCTGAAAAAACGAACGCGTCGACGGATCCATGTGCTGCGCGTTGCGGATGAGCACGAGCATCGGCGCCGCCAGCGCGACCGCCTGGAAGTAACGCGCAAGCGCCGCCGCCATCTCCTTGCGCGTATCGCGGCCAATGCCGGACTGCATGCCCGCGCGCCCCGGCTCGGTGATGTCAAAAGCCGGAAGCGAGGCGATCGTCTCCGCGACTTCTGCGGCTTCCTGGCGCCGCTGCGCGGTCAGCTTGCGCTGGCCCATGCGCGAGAACGCCAGCTCCACCATGCGCTGCAGCTTGCGCCGCGTTTGCTCGGCGGAGTCGGTCTCCAGAATGCCCGCGCGCAGGCGCACGAGCTCAACGACCGTGGAGTACGGCAAATCCGCGTGCAGGCGATCGCAGCTGACTTCCATCAGAAAGTAGAGCTTCTCCGGATGCTGCTCCACCTGCCGACGGAACGCGTCCAGCAGCACGTTTTTGCCCATGCCCAGCGCGCCGGCCACAAGGCAAGTCAGCGGCCGCGAGCGCAGTTCTACGTCTTCCAGCAGCGACCAAAGCCGCTTGAGCTCGACCTCGCGACCCGTCGTCGGCAGCTCCGACGACCACGGGTAGCACAGCAGCAGAAAATCCTGCGAACCGGCGCGCACGTGCACCGTCTCGACGGCGTCCTGATGGCCATCCAGCCGCGCGATCAACACGTACGGCCCAAGCGGCAGCTCGCGGCCGGAAATGGGCGCCGCGCCCAGCTCCGACTCGGGATCGGGCGCGCCCAGCGTGTCGCGAATGCGGTCAAACGGGATCGCGTAGATGCGCGCGCCCGGCGGCTGGCTGCGGATGTGCACGGTCCCGGTCTGGGGCAGCTGCCGGGTGCGCTGCGTCAGCGCGAGTTCATGGGCCTGCCGGGCAAAATACAGCTTGGTCGCGTGGTCCCCCGCCGTCGCCGCCTCATCGTGGCGACGCCAGTAGAGTTCGATCAACCGACTCCGCGCCTCTTCATGGCTCGGGTCTTCCGTCAGCGCCTGCCGCAACGCCTCACTCGCGCTCGCAAACGAATGCGCGTAGAGCACATCCAGCATCTCCCGCTGCCGCCGCACCGCCCACGCCCGCTGCTTCTCCGCCTGTGCGTCCCACGGCCGCACGTCGCGCGCGAGCGCCACTTCCTCCTCGCGCAGCAACGCCAGCTCCACGTGCAATTGCTCGCAGCGCGCCAGCTCCGTCAGGCCCTCCTGGTACGCCACTTCTGCGCGCTCCGCCCGCCGTTCGCGCTCCAGATCGCCCGCCAGAAAACGGTCCAGCGCCTGCCACACCTCGCGCATGGACTGCGGCCGCCGCTCGCGCAGCTTCTCCAGCATGCGCATACACAGCGCTTCCAGATCCGCCGGCACCAGGCGATCGCGCGCCACGCTGGACGGCGGCAACGGCACCACGTTCTTGGCCGCCTCCAGCCACTGCTGGCGCGTCTCCGCTTGATACGGCCGCGTCATCGCCAGGACTTCGTACAACATCACGCCGAGCGCGTAGATGTCCGCCCGCTGATCCACTTCGTCCTCGCGGCCGGCCGCCTGCTCCGGGGCCATGTAGGCCGCGGTGCCGATGATCATGCCCTCGCCTTCCGGATTGGCCTTGTCAAAATGCTTGGCCACGCCCCAGTCAGTCACGAAGACTTCGCCAAAATCGCCAAGCTGCACGTTCTCCGGCTTGAGGTCGCGGTGGACGATGCGCGAGCGGTGGGCAAAATCCATGCCCTGGGCGATCTGGATGAACACGCCCACCATGCGGCGCAGCGTGAACTCGTCGACGGTCCCCGCGTCGCCCATGCTCAGCAGGCCGATGACGTCGCCCAGCGAGCGTCCGGGCATCATGCGCATGGTGTAGTAGGTCTGGCCGTCCCGGCAGACGCCAAGCTCGTAAATCGGGATGATCGCCGGATGCGTCAATTCGCCGATGATCCGCGCTTCGCGCCGCAGCGCGCCGACGAAACCGGCCTCGCCGCGCAGTTCCGGCTTGAGCAGCTTCATCGCCACATCGCGCCGCAGCGCCGTATCCTGCACGCGCCGGACAACGCCCATGCCGCCCACGCCGATCTCTTCCCCGATGACGTAGCGACCTTCAGCCTCGACGGGCAGCAGCGCCTCGTCCGGGCCGCCCAGCGCACCCAGAGGCGACGACGTCAGGTGCGCCAGAGCTTCAGACTGACTCATCAGCCGGCCCGTGATCGGCTGACCCGGCGTGGTCCGCTCGACATCACCCGCGTTCAGCGCCGCCTGCAGCGCGGCGAGGGTCGACGCGTCTTCAATCGTCACTGTCGTGCGAAAAGGCTGGATAAACGTACGGTTGCCGTCATCAGCGACGTCCGGTTCAACCGCCTCGACAGCAGGATCGTCCGTGGGCAAACGCGGCGGGCTCGGGTCCGTGTCATGCGGGCGACGCTCTGACATCACAATGGGCACCTCGTGGCACTGCAGCTTGCCATGATCTCCCACCAAGTCGCAACGCGTCCGCGCGCCTCGGGAATCTTGATCAAGTCGATGATTTGTGTGATCACGAGCAGTTGTACCAACCAGGCGTGGCTTTTTTGCGCGCGTGCGGCAAAATACTTGCCAGATCGGCGACGATCACTGAACATCTGTACAGGCCTGAACGGAAGTTGCCAAACTACTGAACAGACCCGAGCGAGAGACAGCAAAGCCAGCAATCTGGCAGAGACCTGACAGACACCTGACAGACACCTGACAGCGAACAGACAGACCAACAGCCACACAAAACGAAGCGGAGAGGACCCCATGGCCAAGCCCAAGAAAGACCTGAACGAACCGATGGAAACGGACAAGCGCGCAGCCATTGCGACGGCGCTCTCGACCATCGAACGCGCCTTTGGCAAAGGCGCCATGGTGCGCTTGGGCGACGAAGCGGCGACGGCGCGCGACATCAGCGTGATTTCGTCGGGCTCCATCGGCCTGGACATCGCGCTCGGCGTGGGCGGCTTTCCGCGCGGCCGGGTTGTGGAAATCTTCGGACCGGAATCGTCGGGCAAGACGACAATCGCCCTGCACCTGATCGCGGAAGCGCAGAAGGCCGGTGGCATTGCGGCGTTCATCGACGCGGAACACGCGCTGGACGTGGGCTATGCCCGCAAGCTGGGCGTGAAAGCCGACGACCTGCTGGTCAGCCAGCCGGATACCGGTGAACAGGCGCTGGAAATCTGCGACACGCTGGTGCGGTCGGGCGCGGTCGACGTGATCGTCATCGACTCGGTGGCGGCGCTGGTGCCCAAGGCGGAACTGGAAGGCGCGATGGGCGACAGCCAGGTCGGCGGCCACGCGCGGTTGATGAGCCAGGCGCTGCGCAAGCTGACGTCGTCCATTGCCAAGTCCAACTGCATCGTGCTGTTCATCAACCAGCTGCGCATGAAGATCGGCGTGATGTTTGGCAGCCCCGAAACGACGACGGGCGGCAACGCGCTGAAGTTCTACGCCTCCATCCGCCTCGACATCCGCCGCATCGGCGCGTTGAAGAGCGGCGAGGACAACATCGGCAATCGCACGCGCGTCAAAGTGGTCAAGAACAAGGTCGCGCCGCCGTTCCGCCAGCACGAATTCGACATCCTGTACGGCGAAGGCGTGTGCGCATGCGGCGACTTGATCGACGTGGCGTCCGAAGCCGGCATCATGGACAAGGTCGGCGCATGGTACAGCTTTGATGGCGAGCGCCTCGGTCAGGGCCGCGAGAAAGTGCGCCAGCTGCTCAAAGATGAGAAGGAACTGTTCAAGAAGATCGACCAGCGCGTCCGCGAAGCCGCTTTCGCGCCGAACGCGTCGGTGACGCTCTCGGCGATGACAGTGTCAAGCGTAGCGGAAGGCTAGCCCTGCGAGCGTCGCGGAAGGCCAGCGTTTCGACGGTCAATGGCTGACGGCGGGAACCCGAAACTTCCTGCCGTCAGCCGACGTCGAAGACCGCAAGTTCGCTGGCTGCCGCGCCGTTGCGGCCCGCGCCGACGGACGAGCCGACGCCGCAGTTCACGTACAGCCGCGTGTCGCCGATCATGTACCAGCCCTTGAGGTAGCGGATGCCGGCGACTGTCGCGAGCGCGGCCGTGAGCCCAGGGATGTCGAACTGGCCCCCATGGGTGTGACCGGACAACACGACGCGGGCGCCGGTGCGGGCGATCTTGTCTGCGGTCATCGGATCGTGGCTCAACACAAGCGCTTGTTCGGGGCGCGACACGTCGCGAAACGCGGCGTCCACGTCATCGCGATGAGTGAAGCCGTCCTCCACGCCGACGATACGCAACGGCTGACCCGCCACATCCATCACGGTCGATTCATTGGACAGCACCGGAATCCCTTCCTGCTCCAGCATGCGGCGGATCGCCATGGCGCCGCTCCAGTGATCGTGATTGCCCAGGGTCGCGATGCACGGCCGCGGCAGCCCGCGCACCCACGCGCGGAGCGTGTCGATCTCCGCCAGCGAGTGATTCAGGTAGTCGCCGGTCAGCACCAGCAGGTCTGGACGCACCAGCTTGGCTTGAACCTGCGCCGTGCGCAGCGTCTCCGCGGAGGTGCCCCAGCCGACGTGAATGTCCGTGAGCTGCGCGACGCGCAGACGGCGCCCGGGGGCCAGAAGCGGCGCTTGATCGGGAGGCAAATCGTGCCGGGTAATGCGCACGCCGCCCTGCGCAACTGCCATGCCCGCAATGCCCGCGACGCTGAGCGCCGCACCACCGGCTACTGTTCTGCGCAAGAATGTCCGCCTGTCCATGATCACCTGCTCCGGCTGCCAACCGAGCCATCTTAACGCTAACGCACCAACGTTTGTTCCGATTCGTACGGTCTGCCACACTTGCTGCGGCCAACGCAGGAGCCCGCCATGAACAACCATCCGCCGGAACAACCGATCCACGCCGCCCGCGGCACAACGCTTTCCTGTCGCGGTTGGATGCAGGAGGCCGCGCTGCGGATGCTGTGCAACAACCTCGACCCGGACGTCGCCGAGCGATGGCAGGACCTGGTTGTGTACGGCGGCATCGGCAAGGCGGCGCGCAACTGGCCGGCCTTCCACGCGATCTGCCGCGCGCTGACGACGCTGGAAGACGACGAGACCTTGCTTGTGCAGTCGGGCAAGCCAGTCGGCATCGTCAAGACCCACGCGGATGCGCCGCGCGTGCTGATCGCCAACAGCAACCTGGTGCCCAAATGGGCGACGTGGCAGGTCTTCCGCGAACTGGAGCAAAAAGGCCTGATGATGTACGGCCAGATGACGGCGGGATCGTGGATCTACATTGGCAGCCAAGGGATCGTGCAGGGAACGTACGAGACTTTTGCTGAAGCGGGCCGCCAGCATTTTGGCCACCTGCCTGGCTTTGATCCGCATCGGCCGTTGCGCGGGCGCTTGACCGTGACGGCCGGCTTGGGCGGCATGGGCGGTGCGCAACCGCTGGCGTGCACGCTCGCGGGCGGCGTGATGCTCGCCGCGGAAGTCGACCCGACGCGGCTGGAGCGGCGGCTGGAACAGCGCTACCTGCATGAGCAGTTCACCGACGTGAACGCGGCGATTGACCGGGCTTTGGCGGCCAAGGCGGCGGGCGAAGCGCCCTCCATCGGCGTGCAAGCCACCGCGCTGGAACTGCTTCGGGCGTTGGAGCAGCGCGGCGTGTTGCCCGATCTCGCGACCGACCAGACAAGCGCCCATGATCCCCTCGTCGGCTACCACGTGACGGGGCTGACGCTGGCGCAAGCCCAGATCGCGCGTGAGGCGGATCCGGACGCGTGGATTGCCCGCGTCCGCCGGGACATCTGCGAACACGTCGCGCGCCTGGGCGCGTGGCTGGGCCAAGGCGTCCACGTTTTTGATTATGGCAACAACCTGCGGGCAGAGGCCGTGGCGGGCGGAATGGACCACGCAACGGCCTTCGCCTTTCCCGGTTTTGTGCCCGCCTACATCCGCCCGCGGTTCTGTCGCGGGGAGGGACCATTCCGATGGGTCGCGCTCTCGGGCGATCCGGAGGACATCGCGGTGACGGACCGGGCCATCCTCGCGGCCTTTCCCGACAATCCCGGCGTGCAGCAGTGGCTGAGAGAAGGCGCGCCGCAAATCGCCTTTCAGGGCCTCCCGGCGCGGATCTGCTGGCTGGGCTTGGGTGAGCGCGCCAAGGCTGGCCTGCTGTTCAACCAACTCGTCGCGGAAGGCAAGGTCAAGGCGCCGATTGTCATTGGCCGCGACCATCTGGACTGTGGCAGCGTCGCTTCTCCCAACCGCGAAACGGAGAGCATGAAGGACGGCTCCGACGCGGTCTCCGATTGGGTCTTCCTCAACGCGCTCGTCAACGCCGTCAGCGGCGCTTCCTGGGTCAGCGTCCACCACGGCGGCGGCGTGGGCATGGGCTACAGCCAACACGCGGGCGTGGTCATCGTCGCTGACGGAACGCCCGAAGCCGCCAAGCGCATCCAACGCGTGCTGACCAACGACCCGACGCTTGGCGTGCTGCGCCATCTGGACGCCGGCTATGAAGAAGCGGCTGTCGTCGCAGCGCGCGAAGGCGTGCAGGTGCCCAGGTGAGAGAAGGTACCCGCGTTGTTTTTGTTGGCAATTGTCCGCTCACTATCATGCAACACCCTGCAATCATTTGCAAAACGTTGAAATTCCGATCGATTGTTCCTGTGAATAAGCTGTGAATAACCTGTTGGGCCTTTGTGGACAAACACGCGGGCCTGTGGACAGCCCGCCAAGCCTGTGGACAAACGGCCGACCTGTCCACACCCGTCCACGGATTCATCCACAGGTTGATCGTCGACAACTTGGCTGCAACACACGGCTATTTCGCCTACCCACAGCCATCCACAGGACCAGCGACAGCACCTCTTTGGATCTCATCTGATTCAATCCACCCCCGTGCTGCACTTGCCTGGAGCCTGCGTCCCGCCGCGTGCGGGTCTGGTCAATTGCGGCCATCCAGAGTACAACTTCGCCGCGTCAGCCGAGCATCAGACGTCGTGTTCGGCAGGAGAGTGCCTAGATGAAAGTTCGCATCGACAAAGCTGCTTTGACTGTGCCGCTTTATCGCGCCCAGGGCGTGATTTCCCGCAAGCCGATGAACAACGTCCTCGCGCACGTGCACATCGCGGCGAGCGAAGACGGCTTGGTGTTCACGGCGGCGGAATACGACGTCACGGTCGTGGCGGAAGTCGCGGCGGACGTCATCGAGCCGGGTGCCGCAGTCGTCAACGGGCGGTCGCTTTTTGACATCGTGCGGGCGTTGCCAGATGGCGCGACGGTGCAATTGTCGACTGAGGCGAACAATCGACTGCGCATTGAAGCGGGTCGGGCGTACTACTACCTGAACGGCATGGCGCCGGAAGAATTTCCGCCCAACGCGATTGAGGATACCCAAGGCCGCGGCCTGCTGTGTGACAAGAGCCACCTGGAGACGATGCTGAAACGCACGCTGTTCTCCGTGTCGCAGGAAGAAAACCGCCCGGCGCTGAACGGCGTGCTGCTGGAAATCGAGCCGGAAGGCAACGGCGCGCCGGCCAACCAGGTGCGCATCCGCATGGTGTCGACCGATGGCACGCGGCTGTCCAAGGCTGAGCGGTCGATGACCGTGAGCGACTACGACGGCCAGAAGCACCAGTGGATCCTGCATCACCGCGGCGCCTCGGAACTGCAGCGCATCTTTGAGGGCGCGGATCCGTCGGCGCGCATTGAGTTTGTCGGTCGCAACGTCGTGATTTCCAGCGACAAGGCCCGCGTGCAAGTGCGGCAGATTGAAGAGCGCTTTCCCGACTACACCCGCGTCATCCCGGAGCGCGGCGATGCCTCGGTCAGTCTGCGGACGAGCGAATTCATGAGCGCGGTGCGCCGCGTCTCTTCGCTGGCTTCAGCGCGCGGCGATTCACCGCTGCGCGTGGAGTTGGAAGCGGGTCGCATGGTGCTTGAGATGAGCCACAACGACGGCGAAGCGCACGAAGAAATCGACCTGCCCGACTACCAGGGCGCCAAGATCAAGGTCGGCTTCAATCCGCGTTTCCTGCTGGACGTGTGCAACGTGCTGGGCACTGAGCACATCACGCTGGAGTTGTCTGACCAGTTCTCGCCGTGCCTGCTGCATGCCGACGAAGAGCCCGGCTGCGTGTTTGTCATCATGCCGATGCGCATGTAGCCCGGCCAGATTGGATGGCTCGTGCATATTGAGCGCCTTTTTGCTGAACACTTCCGCAACCTCGAGACCATCGAGTGGTGGCCGCATCGCCATTTCAACCTGATAAGCGGCGACAACGGCCAAGGCAAGACCAACCTGCTGGAAGCGATTGCGGTGGCGGCGAGCTTGCGCAGCTTTCGCACGAGCAAGTTGAGCGATTGTCTGGCTTTTGACGAGAAGGAAGCGACGCTCGGCTTGCGAATTGAACGCCGCGGGCTGCGGGAAGACCTGGGCGTGCGCATCGCCCACGGCCAGAAGAAGTTGTTTCTGGACGGCAAGAGCGCGACGTCGATGGCGAACTACCTCGGTCGTTTGGTCGTCGTGCTGTTTGCCCCGACGGATCTGGGATTGCCGCACGCGGAGCCGTCGGAACGGCGGCGCTGGCTCGATCGCCTGGCGTTCAATCACGAGCCGGCGCACCTGGCCGACCTCCGCCGCTATGAACAGGCGCTCGCCAACCGCAACGCGCTGCTCCGCCAGCACAAGACGACGCACGTCGATACCGGGCTGCTGGATGCGTACGATCAGGTGCTGGCGCATTCCGGCATCAAGCTGATCCTGCGTCGGCAGCGCGTGCTGCAGCGTTTTGCGCCGATCCTGCGGGATGCTTTTGCCCGCATCGCGGCGCCGGGACTGCTGGCCGATGCCCTGTACCTGCCCCGTGACGAAGTGGCGGACGAGGCGCAGCTCTTGCGGCTCCTGCTTGCCAATCGCCCGCGGGATCTGGCGCGCGGTCACACGACGCGCGGGCCGCATCGCGACGACGTTGACCTGCGCATTGCCGACCGGACCGCCGCGCTGCATGCGAGCCAAGGCCAATGCCGCGCGCTGGTTCTGGCCATGAAGATAGCGGAAATTCGCAGTCTGGAAGCGGACTTTGGCGAACCGCCCGTGCTGCTGATGGACGATGTTTCCTCGGAGCTCGATGCGACGCGCAACCGCGCGCTGATGGGCTATCTGGACGAGCTGGGTGGTCAGGTGTTCCTGACAACGACGGACGCCGCGCACATCCGCGTCGCCGCGCCGCGCCAGGTCTTCCTGATGCAAGCTGGCCATTTGTCTGAGACCGGCCGTTTTGACCGGACGACTTCCCCCGATTCTTCCACAGGTGTGACATGAGCCTCTTTCGCATCCAAGGCGGCGTGCCGCTCTCCGGTACCGTGCGCGTTTCTGGCAACAAGAATGAGGCGTTGCCGGCATTGGCCACGGCGCTTCTGACCGACGAGCCGGTGATCTTGCGCAACATCCCGGACATCCTCGACGTCCGCGTGATGATCGACATCCTCCGCGAGCTCGGCAGCGAAGTGACGTGGCTGGAGCCGCACGCGATTCGCATCGTGACCCGCGATTTGCGCACGACGGAACTGCCGGACCTGGGTCGCCGCGTGCGTGCGTCGATCCTGTTTGCCGGCGCGCTGCTCGGTCGCGCGGGTCATTGCGCATTGCCGCCGCCCGGTGGCGACGTGATTGGCCGGCGCCGGCTGGACACGCACTTTGACGGCTTTGCCGCGCTCGGCGCCAAGCTGACGGTCGGCGAGACGTACAAGCTCGATTCCACGGGTCTCATCGGCGCCGATTTCTTTCTGGATGAAGCGTCCGTGACCGCGACGGAGAACCTGCTGATGGCGGCGTCCGTCGCCAAGGGCACGACGGTCCTGTCCAACGTCGCATGCGAACCGCACGTGCAGGGCATCGCGCGGCTGCTCACGGCCATGGGCGCGAAGATCGAGGGCATTGGCACCAATCGCCTCATCATCCACGGCGTGGACAAGCTGCACGGCGCGGACTTCACGATCGGTCCGGACTACCTGGAAGTTGGCAGCTTCATCGGTCTGGCTGCGGTGACGGGCGGCAGCCTGCGCATCCAGGACGCGGCGCCCGAGCACTTGCGCATGATCCGCATGGTGTTCCAGCGCCTGGGCGTGCGCACGGAAATCGACGGCAATGACGTGCTGGTGCCCGGCGAGCAGGACATGCGGATTCGCCAGGATCTGGCGGGCGGCATTCCGCGCGTGGACGACTCGATCTGGCCGCAGTTTCCGACCGACTTGATGTCGATCGCGATCACGGTGGCCACGCAGTCGAGCGGCACCGTGCTGTTCTTTGAGAAGATGTTCGAAGGCCGGATGTTCTTTGTCGATCACCTGATCGGCATGGGCGCGCAGATCATCTTGTGCGATCCGCATCGCGTGGTCGTGGCCGGTCCGAGCCGTCTGGTGGGTCAGCGCGTGCAGAGCCCGGACGTGCGCGCGGGTATGGCGCTGGTCATGGCGGCGCTGTGCGCGCATGGCACAACGACGATTCACAACATCCGCCAGATTGACCGCGGCTACGAGAAGATCGAAGTGAAGCTGGCTTCCCTGGGCGCGCGCATTGAGCGCATTGAGGAAAGCTAGATGGAGCGCGATGCACTGGCGCGGTCGCAGCGGATCGTCGTGAAAGTGGGTTCCCAGGTGCTGTGCCGCGACGACGGGACGCTGGACGACGCGGTGCTCGTGGCGCTCGTCGGCGGGCTGGCGGACCGGCTGCGCGCGGGGCAGGAGGTCGCGTTCGTGTCCTCGGGCGCGGTGGCGTCGGGCACGGGCGTTGCTTCCAAGCTGAATTTGGGCAAACAGGCGCTGGCGGCGATTGGCCAGCCGCTGCTCATGGCGCGGTACCGCGAGCTGTTCGCAACACACGGCCTGCAAGTCGCCCAGATCCTGCTGACGCACGCCGATCTGGCCGACCGCGGGCGTTTTCTGCACGCGCGGCGGGTGATGGCGGAGCTGATGGCTGCGGGCGTCTTGCCGATCATCAATGAAAACGACACGGTCGCGGTCGAGGAGCTGAAATTCGGCGACAACGACGCGCTGGCGGCGCAGGTCGCGCACGTGGTTGGCGCGGACGTCCTGGTGCTGCTGACGGAGACGGACGGGCTGTACACGGCCAATCCGCACGATGACGCGACGGCGCAGCGCATCGCCAACGGGCAGAGCCACGACGACGCGCTCCTGGCTGTCGCGTCGGGCGGCAAGAGCGCTTTTGGCACGGGCGGCATGCACTCCAAGCTGCTGGCGGCGCGCAAGGCGGGATCGGTCGGTGTTACGGTGGCGATCGCGCGCGGCAAGAATCCGGGCGTGCTGCAGGCGCTGTTCGCTGGCAAGGACGTCGGCACGCTGCTCACCCCGGGCAAGCGGCGGTTGACCGGCAAGCGCTCGTGGATCGCGACGTCGCTGCGGCCGCGGGGAACGATTCACGTGGACCAGGGCGCGGCGGACGCGCTGCGTTCGGGCGGTCGCTCGCTGTTGCCGATTGGCGTCAAGCGGGTCGAGGGCGAGTTTGCCGTGGGCGATCCGCTGCTGGTTGTCGACCCGGATGGCCAGCCGTTGGGTCGCGGTTTGTCGCGGTATGACAGCTCGGATGCCCGCCGTGCGGCCGGGCTGCGGACCGAGCAGATCACCCAGGAGATCGGCTGGCTGCCGGCCAGTGAACTCATCCACCGCGATGATTTTGTGGTGCAGTAGGTGTGCACCACCGTGGTCTGGCCGCTGCCGGACGGCTACGTGCTGGCGTTCAACCGCGATGAACTGCTGTCGCGGCCGTCGGCGCTGCCGCCGCAGCAACGCGGGGTGGTACTGGCGCCGATTGACCCCGAAGGCGGCGGCACCTGGCTCGCGACAAACGCATCTGGCCTGACGCTGGCCGCGCTCAACGTCTACGAAGCCGCCGTCCGCGAGCCCGAGCCGCCGATTCGCAGTCGTGGCCTGCTGGTGACGGATCTGGCGGATGCGGCGACGCTCGCGGACCTGGCGGCGCGCATTCAGCAACATCCGCATTTGGCGCAGACGCGGCCGTTTCACCTGCTCGGCGTCGATGCGTCGCAGCGCGCCCTGGACGCGCGGTGGGATGGCGTGGCGTTGACGCTGACGCCTGCGGCGCTGCCGTTGCTGCGGGTGTCGGCGGCCTTTGACGCGGCGGAAGTGCGCGCGGCGCGCAACCTGGAGTTTGCCGCGCTGCAGGTGGACCTGCCGAGGACCCCGGACATCGCGGCGACGTTGCGCCAGTGGTTTGCCAGCCACGCATTGAACGGTGCGCCGCGCGGCGTGTGCATGCACCGCGAACCGCTCGCCGGGACCGTGAGCCACACGCAAGTGCATGTGCACGCGGAGGCGACGCGGGTGTGGTATCTGGCCGGGCCGCCGTGCCAGGACGTGGCGGTTTTTGAGTCCCAGCTGGCGAGGTCCTGAATGTCGACGCTCCTTCTGACGCTCCTTCTCGCGCTGCTGCCGGTCGTCGATCAGCCGGTGGCGGATGCCAACGCGCCCATCGTCATCGGGCTCCATGGCCGTGGCGACACGCCGGAGAATTTCCGGTCTGTCGCGGAGCGACTTGGGCCGCAACTGCACTGGCAGTTTCTGCGCGGGCCGCTGCAGTGGAAGCCAGACATGGCGGGCGCGCAGTGGTTTGACCGCCAGTCGCCCGATGGCGGCAAGGCCGCGCTGCAGGCGGCGATCGCGCTTGTGGCGGCGCAGGTGGCCAAGGCGGGGAAGAAGCCGGTCGCGCTCGTTGGGTTCAGCCAGGGTTGCATGGTCGCGGCACATTACGTGGCGGCACATCCCGATCAGGTGCGCGCGGTGCTGTGCTTTGGCGGCATGTTGATCGCGCCGGTGCAGGTGCCGCCCGGACGCCACACTGTGCAGGTTCGCTTTGTCCACGGCACCCACGATCCGATGGTGCCCTACGCAAAGGCCCAGGAAGCCGTTGCGGTGCTGCGCAAAGCCGGGCTTGACGCGACGCTGACGACACATGAGGGCGGCCACGTCATCCCCCAGCAATTGACTGCAGAATTGAAGACTTGGCTTGCATACCGGCTGCACTGAATCGCCGCGGAACGGCGGCGCGCCCTTCACCTGTCACATCCACAAACATCTATGTTGACATGTGTGTGCTGCGCAAGGACCCTCAAACCAAGCGGGTAGCTGGTTTCAGGCGGTAAGCGTGCGGCAGGCCGAAGGATTTGGGTTGCACTTTCGTGGCATGGGGATGCAAGTCTTCCCGGCTTCGCTATGCCTTGCTGCCCTGTGCCTCAGCGGTTGTGGCCAATCGAGCGGCAATGCGGGCCTCGATGCGACTGTGGACGTTGGCGGGCTGGAACTGTCCGGACCGGTAGACGCGCTGCAGGATGCCGATACGGACGCCACGCCGGCGGCGGATTTGGCGCCCGCGGACTCCACCGACACGAAAGGCGACGTGCTTGACGCGGCTGCGTTGGACGCGGAGGTCGCGCTCCCCATCGGCTGTCCGCCCGATCCAACGCCGTCGTGGGCGCCGCCGATCACGGGGTCCTCCGCCGTTGCGCCGCCGCCCGGTCGGCAGTGCGCGTTGCCGGGCTGGCCCGCCCCCACTGCCGCCAAGCCCCTGGCCTTCACGTTCGCGTCGGATGTCCTCGCGCTGCCCATGGGCGGGCAGGTGGATCGGTGCATGATTTGGCAGGACCTCGACGGCGACGGTCTGGAGGATCTCACGTTCCTGATGGCCCCGGATTCGCCAATCGGCGGTCGCAAGCTCGTCATCGCCCGTGGCCAGTCGAACGGCACGCTGAAGGTGGAGGTGCACGGCACCAAGCTGATGGGCCTGCCGTTTGACTGTGCAGTCGCCGATTTGGAGCACGACGGTCACCCTGAGCTCCTCGTCACGACCTTGCCCGGGCTCGCGGTGCTTGAGCTGACGGGCGCCAAAGCCGGCAGCCTCGTGAACGCGAAGTTCCTGCCCGGCGTCTATCCTTTTGGCTGGTCCGTGTCCGTGACCGATCTGACCGGCGATGGCGTCCCGGACGTCTACCTTTCGACCAATCTCGACGTTGGCATTCAGGGCAAGTACGTGTGCGGCAACGCCGATGCGCCGTATGTCCTGTGCTGCCTGGACGTGGCCTCGGCGGCGTGCATGCAGACCAAGGCTGGCGCCAGCGACCTCTCCAGCTGCTGCGTCGGCGCGCCGCCGCCGTCTCCGCACGTGGTGCTGCGCAACCAGGCTGGCGTGCTGGTGGACGACAGCGCCAAGTTCGCGGTGGACGCGGGCGCTGGGATGACGGTGACGCCGCACGACATCGATCGCGATGGCCACACGGATCTCTTCATCGGCGATGATTTTGGCCAGCACGGCTGGTTCATCAACCGCGGCGACGGGTTTGCACCGCTGAAAAAGCAAGTCGGCATGCGCCCGTATGCCCACATCATGGGCTCCGCGGTCGCTGATTTTGACGGTGACCACCGCGACGACCTGTTGGTGACCGACTGGGGTCCCGCGACGCTCTACCATGCGACTGCGGCGGGCTTTGAGGATGCCAGCGCCGCTTGGGGCGTCTGGCCCGACACCATCGACACGGTCAACTGGGCGGCGTTCGCCGAAGACTGGGACCGCGACGGTTCGCCCGACTACGCGATGACGGTTTCATCGGCCACCACGCCTGGCAAGGTCGGTCAGGTCGAGGACGGCGACTCGAGCATCTTCCTCCCCGGCTATCACCTCGTCGGGCAGAATCAAGGCGGTCACTTCGCCGTTCAAAAGCTGCCCTGGCCCAACGGCCTGATCTCGGACTTCACAAGCCCAGTCGGCGCCGCGGGCGACTACGATCACGACGGGGATCTCGACCTGTTTCTCACCTACGGCAACGGCGAGATCGGCGTCTGGCGCAATGACACGCAGCAGGGCAATCACTGGTTGAATGTGCACGCCGTCGATGGCGTGGGTCCGGTGTTGGGCGCGCTTGTGCAAGTCTGGGCGCAGGGCCACGTGCAGGAACTGCAGGTCCTGGCAGCGACGGGCTGGGGCGCGAAACATGCGCCCGTTGCGCGTTTTGGCTTGGGCTCCGTCGCGAAGATCGACCTCGTGCGCGTGTGGTGGCCGTCGGGAAAGATCACCGATCTGCCTGTACCCGCCATCGATCAGGACCTCACGGTCAAGATGCCCTGAACGCAGACCCGCGCTTCGCCACGTCTTCGTCATCGCCGCGCTTGACCCAGATGACACGACACCGCAACCAGCCTACACTGCCGCGCCACCGGGTCCGCTTGGCACGCTGCTGAGTCGAACTGGCGCGCAGTCGGACGATTCCGGCGCTGTTTTCTCTCTTCCGCTTTCACGAGGTCTTCATGTCGCAGCACCGCATCAGTCGCGTCGGTGTCGTTGGCGCCGGCGTTATGGGCACAGGCATTGCCGCTCATCTCGCTTCGGCTGGCATCGACGTTTTGCTGGTCGATATCGTTCCCAGGGATGCGCCTGCGGCCGATGGCACGGCCAAGACCAAGGCCGCGCGCAACGCCATCTGCAAGTCTGGCCTGGACAAGGCGTTGGCGCTCAAGCCCGCAGCGTTCCAGCGCACGGCTGATGCCTCGCGCATCGTGCTCGGCAACTTGCAGGACGACCTCGCGGCGCTTGGCGCGTGCGACTGGATCGTGGAAGCGGTGACGGAGCGCCTCGACATCAAGAACGCGGTGTTCAGCGCGATTGAGCCGTTCCGCAAGCCGCACACCATCATCTCCTCCAACACGTCTGGCATTCCGCTCGCGACGATGGCCGAGGGCAAGCCGGAAGGCTTCAAGAAGAACTTCCTCATCACGCACTTCTTCAATCCCGTGCGTTACATGAAACTTGTGGAAATCGTCGCGGGCGAGTTTACCGACCCGGCGACGACGGCCAAGATGCAGGCGTTCTGCCGCGACGACCTCGGCAAGGGCGTTGTCGACGCCAAGGACACCATCAACTTCATCGCCAACCGCATCGGCGTGCACGACATGATGCGCGCGGTGAACATCGCGTTCAGCCAAGGCTACCGCATCGACGAAATCGACGCGCTGTGCGGCGAGCCGATGGGACGTCCCAAGAGCGCCGTGTTCCGCACGGCCGACGTCGTCGGTCTGGACACGCTCGGCCATGTCAGCCAGAACTGCTACGACAACCTGCAGAGCGACCCGAACCGCGACATCTTCAACCTGCACCCGGTCATCGCCGCGCTCATCAAAGCCGGCGCGACGGGCCAAAAAGCGGGCGCGGGCTTCTACAAGAAGGTCGGCAAGGACATTCAGGTGCTGGATCCGGCGACGCAGACGTACGTGCCGCAGATCAAGGCGGATTTCCCGTGCCTCGCCGAGACCAAGAAGATCCGCGACACCGGCGCGCGCATCAAGGCCATCGTCGAGAGCACCGATCGCGGCGGCAAGTTTGCGTGGCAGGCGCTGTCGCACTCGCTGGTTTACGCGGCGGACCTGCTGGGTGAGATCGCGGACGACGTGATCTCGATCGACCGCGCGATGCAATGGGGCTTCAACTGGCAGCTCGGGCCGTTCCAGATTTGGGATGCGATTGGCGTGCAGAACGTCGTCGACCGCCTGAAAGCGGAAGGCCGCGCGGTGCCGAAGATCGTGGAGAAGCTGCTCGCCTCGGGCAAGACGACGTTCTACTCGGACGGCAAGCAGACCACGGCCAAGGCGACGCAGATCGCCGTTCCCGCGCTGCCGGGCATTCACCTGAAGGACGTGCGCGCGGCCGGCAAGGTCGTGGCAGAGAACGAGTCGGCGCAGCTGCTCGACATCGGCGACAACGTGCTCTGCCTCTGCTTCAAGAGCAAGATGAACGCGCTCGACGACAAGATCATCGAGATGGGCTGGAAAGGCCTGGAGCAGATCGACAGCAAGGGCTGGACCGGCATGGTCATCGCCAACGACGGCAGCAACTTCTCGGTGGGCGCGAACCTCGCGTTCGTCGTGCAGTTGGTCGGCGAAGGCAAGTGGAAGGAGCTGGAAGGCGCGACGAAGATGTTCCAGGACCTCTTCATGGCCTTCAAGTACAGCCACGCGCCGATCGTCTCGGCGCCGCACAGCATGACGTTTGGCGGCGGCTGCGAAGTCGCGATGCACGCCAGCCGCATGCAGGCCGCGAGCGAGACCTACATGGGCCTCGTGGAAGTGGGCGTCGGCCTGATTCCCGGCGCGGGCGGCACCAAGGAACTGACGGTCCGTTCGCTCAACGGCGTGCCGGCGGAATCCAAGGTCGATCGCCTGCCGCTCCTGCAGCGGGCGTTTGAGACCATCGCGCTGGCCAAAGTGTCCACGGGCGCGGGCAACGCGCGCGAGCTCGGCTTCCTCCGCGACCTGGACAGCATCAGCGTGGATCCGGAACGCCGGATCGAGGACGCCCGCCGTCTCGTCGTCAACCTCGCGTCGCAGGGCTACCGTCCCGCCAACGCGCCGGACAACTTGAACCTGCCGGGTGCGGAAGCCATCGCCACGTTTGACATGGCGCTGTACACGTTCCGGCTCGCCGGTCAGGCCAGCAAGCACGATTGCACGATCGGCCACGAAGTCGCCCGCGTGATCTGCGGCGGCGAGCGCGGCGGTCTGCGGACGGAGCAGGATCTGCTGGATCTGGAGCGCGAGTCGTTCCTGAAGCTGGCGGGCATGCAGGAGACGCAGGACCGGATCCTGCACATGCTCACCACCGGCAAGCCGCTTCGCAATTAAGCCATCAGACTGAACCCTTACGGACATTTGGAGAGAACCATGTCGAACACAGCAGTCATTGTCGCGGCGGTGCGTACGCCGTGTGGTCGGGCGTTGAAGGGCAGTCTGGCGCGCGTGCGGCCGGAAGATCTGGCGGCGACGGCGATTGCCGGCGTGCTGGCAGCGGCCAAAGTGCTCAAAGGCTCGGACATCGAAGACGTCATCTTTGGATGCGCGATGCCGGAAGGCCCGCAGGGAATGAACATCGCGCGCATTGCCGCTTTGCGCGCTGGCTTGCCGGTGGAAGTGTCGGGCGTGACGGTCAACCGTTTCTGCTCGTCAGGTCTGCAGGCGGTGGCGCAGGCGGCGATGGCGATTGAGGCGGGTCACAATGACATCCTCATCGCGGGCGGCATCGAGTCCATGAGCCAAGTCCCGATGGGCGGCTTCAAGTTTGCGCCGCACCCGCGCGGTATCCTGGAATGGCCGGAAATCTACATGCCGATGGGCAACACCGCGGAACTCGTCGCGGCGAAGTACAACATCAGCCGCGCTGATCAGGACGCGTTCGCCATCCTGAGCCAGCAGAAGGCGGGTCGCGCGTTGGCCGCGGGCATGTTCAATGACGAGCTGGTCGCCGTGAACACCCCCGATGGCGCGCTGGCGGTGGACGAATTGCCGCGGCCGGAGACGACGCTGGAAGGCCTGACCAAGCTGAAGCCGGCGTTCCAGGCCAATGGCTCGGTGACCGCGGGCACGTCCAGTCCCCTGACGGACGGCGCGGCGGCGGTTGTCATCATGTCGGAAAAGAAGGCCAAGGAGCTCGGCGCGCCGATTCTCGGCTATTTCCGCGGCTTCCAGGTCGGCGGCGTGCCGCCGGAGCTCATGGGCATCGGTCCCGTGGCCGCGGTGCCCAAGCTGCTGGCGCGCGCGGGCCTGACGCTGGACCAGATCGACCATTTTGAGCTGAACGAAGCGTTTGCGGCGCAGAGCCTCGCGGTCATCCGCACGCTCGGCATCGATCCGGCCAAGGTCAACCCGTATGGCGGCGCGATCGCGCTCGGTCACCCGCTGGGTGCGACCGGCGCCAAGCTGACCGCGACCTTGCTGCACGGCCTGAAGCGCAACGGCGGCAAGTACGGCATCGTGACGATGTGCGTCGGCGGCGGCATGGGCGCGGCGGGCTTGTTCGAGCGCGCCTGATCCCGAGCGGTCAAATGCTGCATGAAACGAACGCCTTGGACCGGCCTTTTGGGCGCTGGCGCCGCGGTCGTGGTCTGCTATCCTTCCGGCGCGTCGTCAGTTCGACGTTCTTTTGACCGGAGGCTGCGGCCAGGGCGATGCGATGTTTGACGAGAGACGGCGAAGTCCGCGGCAACCCGCGCTGATCCGAGCGACGGCCACCATCGGCCGGGTGCGCTTTGACGTTGTTTGCACGGACACCAGCCCGACCGGCGCCTCGTTCACCACGCGCAATCCACCGACGATCGGCGCGGAAGTCGTCGTCGAATTGCGCGCCGGCGGCGGCGACGGCCCCATCGTCAACTTCCACGGCATCGTCACGCGCAATTCCCAGATGGGCAGCCCGGGACCGATCGGCTTCGCCGTGGCGTGGCAGAAAGCGCGCTGCGACACGGGACCGGATCCGCTGTTCTGGGTGCTGCGTCATGTCATGCACATCAGCGTCCAGGGCGATGCGGACCTGACGCCGGGGCGTTCAGCGGAATACGTGTTTCTGCCCGCGGCGGACGGTCGACCGCCCGAAGAGCCGAACAGCGTGACCCCGCATGGCACGCCGCCCGCGCCGACGCGGCCGAGCAGCGTGCACCAGGCGCTCGGTGTTTGGTCGCCGCCCGTGCACCGCGTCGGAGCTGTGGCTTCCCGGGAATCCCAGGTGCTGGAGCCGGCGCGCCAATCCGCACAACATCCCGTCCAGTTGGAGCCCCAAGCGCCCGTGAAGGTGGCGGTTCCGCGTGGCCCGTCGGGCGCGTTGTTGCCGCATGCTTTCGACGCCACTCGCAACCGGCCGTCGTCGCCGCTCGCGGAAAAAGACCCGAGCGGGCTTTTTGACAGCCTGGACGACGGTCTGTCCGTCGCCGTTGGCGAGCGGGGTGATCCGTCTTCCGGCACGCGCGATGATTCCTCGCACTCGTGGCCCGTCTACGCGCTGGCACCGGGAGAACGGCGGTTGGTCACCGATCCGCGCGCTTCCGCGGCGCACGTCCTGCAGCGCCCCGTTCTGGCGCCGACCGCTCATCACGCGTCAGGCGTTGTGGCCCAGGACACCCTGGGTGGCCGTTTTGTCCGCCCGCCGGCGATTGGCAACAACCACCCGATGGTCGCTCCGCACGGCCTGCCGTCCAGCCAGCCGTTTGACCCGTCGGCCGACCGCACCGATCCGGCCGACCCCCTGCCGATCCGGCCGCGCAAGCCAGAAGGCGCCCGGATGCTGGTTGCCGCTGACGTGCCCATTACCTTCCTGCGTCAGAATCAGCTGATTCCGGGGCAGTTGATCGGCATCGCGGAACAGCTCGCATGCGTCGTCACCCAGGGCGACGCGCCGGACCTCGATGAAGTGATCGTCATCCATCTGCCCGTGCGCGTCGAGAACGCCTGGCGGACCGTGCAACTGACCGGGAAGCTGCTGCAGGTCACAACGGACACGCCGACGGGCAAGCGCTTTGTGATGCACATTGAGCGGGCCGACGAGGGGCGTCACAAAGGCGCATTCCGCGCATTCCTGCAGGCGCTCCAAGGCCCGTGAATCCACACCCACGCACAGTTTTGGCGGAAATCGCCGTGGCGATGCTGCTCGCCGCGGCGGCGCTGTGGCTGATTGATCGCGCCGCCCTGGCGGTTGCGTGGCTGGCGCCGCTCGCCGGGCTGTTGTCTGCGGTGACGTTCGTCGCGGTGCCGCTCCTGGTGCTGCGCTCAGGCGTCCGCCGCGGCTTGCCGGCGCTGGCCGATCCACTGGGCATCGACCGCGCGCCGCTGTGGCGCGGTTTGGCCCAGGGCGTGCTCGTGAGCCTCGTCGTCTTGCCGCTCTTCGCCCTCGCGCTGGACGTCCTGCAGGTTCGCGTCCTGCACCATCGCCGGCTGGGCGTCGCGGCGCTTGAAAGCGCGGGCATTGCCTTTCAGGGCCGCGGTGCGTCCGCCGCCGATCACATCGTGCTGCTGGACGATCGCCGCGGTCTGGCTGTGGAAAACCACATGCGCCTGGCCGTGCTCGTGCAGCCCGCGTGCAGCGAACAGCCGCTGTGTGCGCCGCGCACGCTGCCGCCGGGAGGCCGCCTCCTGCTTGCGCCGATCGCCGCGCGCGACTTGCAGGTGCGCGACGCGCGCGGTCAGCCGCTGCCGGACGGCGCGGTGATGGCCGCCGCGACAGGCGAGGCGCTCGACAATCCCATCCACGCGGCGCCGGGGCTCGGCTGGCTGCTGCCGTGGCTGTTCAGCCAACTGATCGTCGTTGCGCTGCCCGAGGAGATGTTCTTTCGCGGCTACGTGCTCGGCCGCCTCCGCGCGTGCTTTCCCGTGCGCCGCCGCCTGCTCGGCGTGCCGTTTGGCTGGCCCCACATTCTCTCCGCGGCGCTGTTTGCGCTGATCCATTTGGTGCTCGTGCCCGCGCCGCAGCGGCTCCTCGTCTTCTTCCCCGGCCTGCTTTTTGCCTGGCTGGCCGAGCGCAGTCGTGGGGTTTTTGCCCCCGCCGCGCATCACGCCCTGGCCAATGTCTGCCAGACCGCGCTGCTGTTGCTCTACGCGCCTTGACCCTTGCCCCATTCCCTTGCGTCGCGGGCCAAATCACGCCAGAATCAACGATTATTCCGGTATTTGCGGTTGCCCGTGCGGGTTCGGGAAATAGTGCGGTTTACTAAGGAAATCAAATGATTATTCGTCGTCGCTGGTCTTCCATCGTGTCTTTTTCCGTTGCGCTGACGGCGATGCTCGGTCTTGCCGGTTGCGGCGACGACGTCGCGGTGCTCGGTCTTGAAAGCCAGGATGCCGCAGGCACCGATCAGGACGCGGTCATTGCTGCGGACGCCGCGACGGATCAGGACGCGCCGATCAAGCCCGATTCGATCGACAAGGACGTTCCGGACGCGATCGGTTCAGATGCTGCCGACGCCACGACTGACGCCGATGTGCCGCCGGGTCCGGATGCCGACACAGTCGAGCCCGATGCACTCCTGCCCGACGCGGGGACCGATGTCACTGCGCCCGGCGATGCGACCGCGACGGGCGACACGGCGGACACGACGCCCGGCGATGACGCGATGGCGGACACGGATGCCGCGGGTGGCGAAGATGTGCCGCCGGCTGACGATGCGACGACGACCGCTGATGTGGGTCCGGTGGGCTGCACGACCGCGCTCGATTGCGCCGGCGATGTGACGACGTGCCAGGCCTGGCAATGCGTGGAGGGCCAGTGCGCGCTCGCGCCCGCGGCCGATGGCAGCGCGTGTGAGGACGGCAACACCTGCACCGGCAGCGACACGTGCGCCGCGGGCGTTTGCGTGGGCGGCGGCAACGTCTGCGACTGCCAAGTGGACGGCGACTGCAACGACGGCAACATCTGCACGGACGACACGTGCGACGGCAGCAAGAAGTGCCAGCACGCCGCCAACACCGTGACCTGCGATGACAGCAACGCGTGCACGGAAGGCGACGTGTGCGCCGATTCGACCTGCAAGTCCGGCGCGCTGAAGACGTGTGACGACGCCAACCTGTGCACGGACGACCTGTGCAGCATCGCCGATGGCACCTGCAGCAACACCGCCAACAGCGGCGCTTGTCAGGACAACAATGCCTGCACTTCCGGCGACGTCTGCGCGGCCGGCACGTGCACGCCCGGGGCGCTCGTGGTCTGCGACGACGCCAACCCGTGCACGGACGATGCGTGCGAAGCGGCATCAGGCTGCGTGGCGCTCGCCAACGCCGCAACGTGCGATGACGGCGACCTCTGCACGCTCAACGACGCGTGCGCCAACAGCAAGTGCGCGGGCGCCGTCAACGGCTGCGACGACAACAACGTCTGCACCGCGGACCTGTGCGATCCCA
The DNA here is from genome assembly GCA_903842345.1 of uncultured Myxococcales bacterium. GTDB lineage: Bacteria > Myxococcota_A > UBA9042 > UBA9042 > UBA9042 > CAIYBN01. The sequence continues at coordinate 123,060 of CAIMLR010000002.1, read as the reverse complement.
AGACCGGCGCGTGCGGACACGCCAACATCGCCGTCGATTGCGAAGACGGCAGCGCGTGCACCACGGGCGACGTCTGCAAGTCGGGCGTCTGCACCGCGGGCATCGCCAAGCTCTGCGACGACGGCAACGTGTGCACCACCGACAGCTGCGATCCCGCGAACGCCAACTGCTTGACCGCGCCCGTGGCCGGCGCTTGTGAAGACGGCAGCGCCTGCACGCTCAACGACACCTGCGCCGCTGGCGCCTGCGTGCCGGGCACCGCGAAGGTCTGCAACGACAACAACGTCTGCACGGACGACACCTGCGCTCCGGCCACTGGCTGCGTCGCGACCAACAACGCCGTGAGTTGCGCGCCGGGCAACTCGTGTGAGCTCGGGACGTGCAGCGGCGGCACGTGCCAGACCACCGGCAATGTCGGCTGCGATGACGGCAATCCGTGCACCAAGGATTCCTGCGTCCCCGGCACGGGCTGCGTCTTCACGCCCATCGCCGATGCAACCACCTGCGGCTCCGCCACGGCTTGTGAAGCCGCCGCGACCTGCCTCGCCGGCACCTGCCAGAAAGGCAGCGCCACGGACTGCAGCGACGCCAACCCGTGCACGACCGACGGCTGCGATCCGGTCAAGGGCTGCTTCTGGGGCGCCAACACCGATCCGTGCAGCGACAACAACGCGTGCACTGCGGGCGATGTCTGCAAGAACGGCGCGTGCAAGGCTGGCGTGGCGATCGACCCCAAGGTCGCCTGTGACGACAGCAACCTCTGCACCGACGACAGCTGCGACCCGCTCAAGGGCTGCGTGCACGCCAACAACGCGATCGCGTGCGACGACGGCAGCAAGTGCACAACCGGCGACGTGTGCGGCGGCGGCACCTGCGCAGGCGCGGCGCTCAACTGCGACGACGCCAATCCGTGCACCAACGACCAGTGCAACACCAGCGACGGCACGTGCTTCTGGACCGCCAACAACGCAGCGTGCGACGACGGCAGCGCGTGCACCGCCGGCGACGCGTGCGTGCTGACCAAGTGCGTGGGCGGCGCGGCCAAGTCGTGCGATGACAGCAACCCTTGCACCACGGACGCATGCGATGCCAAGAGCGGCGCGTGCGGCCACACCAACAACACCGCGACGTGTGACGACGGCAATCCCTGCACAGTCGGCGATACGTGCGCCGCGGGGACGTGCAGCGTCTCAACGCCCAAGGCGTGCAATGACGCCAACGCGTGCACGACCGACTCCTGCGACAGCGCGACCGGCGCCTGCGCCTTTGTCGCCAACACGCTGCCGTGCAATACGGGCGACAAGTGCACGTACGGCGACGCCTGCGCGGCGACCGTCTGCGTCAAGGGCGCCAGCCAGGTCTGCAACGACAACAACGTCTGCACGACTGACGCCTGCGATGCCACGACCGGCAAATGCACGTTCACGGCAGTGGCCAACGGCTCGGCGTGCGATGACACGCTGGCGTGCACGACAAACAGCTGCCAAGTGGGCAAATGCGCCGTGACGGCATCGACTTGCAGCGTGTTCTCCGACGCGCTGACCTGCGCGAAGGCCGGCGCGGGCTGGACGCTGGACAAGCCGGCGGGCAAGGCGGTTGTGTGGAACGTCGATCAGACCGCCGTCATCGGCACCGCGACGGAACAGACGTCGCACGAGTGCACGCTCAACTTCAACAACGGCACCAACTACTGCGACGTCATCGGCGGCTTCCCGGGCTGCCAGACGCCCAGCGGCAACGCGACCTCGCCGGTCATTGACGCCACGACGGCTTTTGGCGTGCTGACGCTGCAGTTCGACACGTGGGAAGACGTGGACGGCAACGGCCAGGACATCCCGACCGTGACGCTCTACGACGCGACGTCCAACGCGCAGTTGGCGCAATTCCAGCTGAGCACCACCAACGCCAATCAGCGGCTGTGGCGCAAGGTCGCCGTGGCGATTCCGGCGGTGAGCGGCCACAAGTTCTACGCCGTGTTCAACCTCGGCACCGCGTTTGGCCAGGGCAACACCGGCAAGGGCTGGTACGTGGACAACGTCAACGTCGCGGAAGTGACCGCGCCGGAAGTCTGCAACGACGGCATCGACAACGACGCCAACGGCGCGACCGATTGCGCGGACCTGACGTGCGCCGCTGATCCGGCGTGCTTGATCGAGATCTGCAACGACGGCATCGACAATGACAAGGACGACGCGATCGACTGCGCCGACAGCGACTGCTTGCACAGCCCGTTCTGCCTGAAGCCGGTCATCAGCTGGAACATGGATTGCAGCGACAAGACGTGGGCGTTCAGCGCGGCGCAGGGCAACGGCGTGGCATGGGCCATTGATGCGACGCCCGTGACGCCGGCGCCCGTCACCGGTTCGTGCACGTTGAATTTCAACAACGGCACCAACTACTGCACGACGGCCAACTGCGGCGCCAATCAAGCGGCAGCCAACGGCACTGCGACGCTCGCCACGGCGTACAACGCGGCGGCGCAGACGGCGGGACTTTCCCTGCAGTTCTGGAGCTACACGGACGTGGAGGACGTTGCCGGCCAGGGTGCGACCGTCGATTTGCCCACGCTGGAAGTCTCGACGGACAACTTCAATTGCCAGTTCCTCCAGGGCGCCAACTTGTGCCCGCAGCCGCTCAATCCGTACACCGGCACGACGATCTTCAGCCTGACCAAGACGCCGCAGAAGACGTGGATTCAGCAGACCATCGACTTGAGCGCCTTTGCCGGCAAGACGTTCACCCTGCGCTTCCGCTTCAACTCGGTTGACGGCCAGAACAACAACCACGCTGGCGTGTTCATCGACGACGCCAACCTGTTTGGCTGGTAAAAGTCGCGGCGTCGGACTACGCTGCCGGACATGCTGGAACCGCGCGGTGGCATAGGCCAGATGGCAGTGGTGGCGGTCCAAGCGGACCTGATCGACAAGCTTGGCCGTGAGCGCGTCCGCGTGGGCGAGAGCGCGCGGCTGCGCTGTGGCCGGGACGTGCTGGCGCTGGTGCTCCCGCTTTCGAGCCTCGACGTGGAACACGCGGTGCAGGTGGCGCGGCGTCGGCATGTGGCGCTGGAAGTGCGGCATCGCCTGCCCCAGCCGCTCGATGAGGACCTGACCGACGCGATTGTGCTCGACGTGTCCGCGCTGCAGCGGCCGCTGGAAATCGACATTGGCCGGCGCCTGGCGACCGTGGGCGCGGGCATGGAAGTGCAGGCGCTGGATCGGGCGGCGCGCCAGGCGCGGCTGTGCGTGCGCGGTTTGCCGCTGTGGCCGGACGAGACGCTGGGCCAGATGCTGGCCGGCGGCGACTGCGGTGAGATTGGCCTTGGCGAGGCGACGCTGCTGCAGGACATCATCGGGGCGCGCGTTGTGACGGGCGCGGGTCGCACGCTGCAGCTGGGGGCGACGGAGCTGTTTGGCCTGACCGCCAGCGCGGCGCGCGGGTTGCCCTCGCCGCTCAGTTTGCTGGATGGGCATGAAGGTCGCGGGCTGGTGGTCTGCGAGCTGACCGTCCGGCTGCACCGCGCGCCGTGGTCGGCTTGGGCGCAAGGCACATTCCCGGCGACGCGCCCGGCGGTGTTGGCGGTGCTGTCGGCAGCCCGGGCCTTGCTGGCGGCGCGGCAGATCGACACGCTGCGGCTGCAGGAGAGCGGCGGCGCAGCGACGCTGGCGGTGCGGGTTTCCAGCCTGCGCGACGAAGGCGATTTGGCGGTGCTGATCCGCGAGACGACGGCGCGGTTGGCGGCGCTCGGCGTGGCGCTGACGGCGTTTGCCGAAGAGGAGCGCCGCGTGCGGTTGGGGCAGCAAGCGCCGGGTTGGCCGGAATCGCGGCCGGACGGCGCGGTGCTGGAGCTGCAGCTGGCCTGGCCCGACATTCCGGCGCTGCTCGATGTGGCGGACGCGCTCGCGGCGCGCACCGACGTGCCGGTTCAGCGCGCGTGGGCGGTGGGTGCGGACGCCGTGCGGCTGCGGCTGCAGGCGGTGGGGCCGGGACCGCATCCGTTCCAGGCCGACGCGGGCCATCTGCTGGACGCGGGCGCATTGCCGATTGCCGGCGGTTCGCGGTGGCGGCAGGCTGTGCGCGAGCGGATGAGCCCGGCGGCCAAGGTGGTGCTGACGTCGCTGTACCGGGCTTTTGACCCCGATTCGCTCGTCTCGCCCAAGTCGGGACTGCCGTAGCGCTGAGCGGCGCGGTTGTCAGAGCCCGGCAAAATCCTGTTGCCGCAGCGCCTCGTACAGCACGGCGGTCACGCAATTGGCCAGATTGAGGCTGCGGATCTCGCCGTTCGTGGGCACAAACACACCGTGCTCGGCGTAGCGGTCCAGCACGTCCTTGGGCAGCCCGCGGCTCTCGCGGCCAAACACCAGCACGTCGTCGGACCGGTACTGCACCTGGTCGTAGCGCGTCTTGCCGTGGGCGCTGAAAAACCACAGCCGCTGGTTGGGAAGCGCGGCGATCAGCGCGTCCAGATCACCGTGCTGGTGCAACTGCACTTTGTGCCAGTAGTCCAGGCCGGCGCGCCGCACCGCGGCTTCATCAATCGCGAAGCCGAGCTTGCCGACAAGGTGCAGCGGCGTGGCCGTGCCGACGCAGACGCGACCGATGCTGCCGGTGTTGCCGGGAATCTCCGGCTCAATGAGTGCGATGTGCATGAAACTGCTTCAGAAGTAGTAGGTAAAGCCGGCCCCGCCAGCAAAGCCGCCGCGGACGCCGATCAACACGCTTGTGTCCTTGGCCTGATCGAGCGCCGTCGTCGCGCCGTCTGAACGGCCAAGCGGCTGGCCGAGGTCGATCGTCAGGCCGACGTGGCCGATCAGGCTGAAGTGATCGTTCAGGAACAGCTCGCCGTGCAACGGAATTTCAGCGCCAAAACGCCAACTTCCGTCGTCCACCGGGGTCGGCACATCGGGCCGATAGAACACGGCGTAGCTCGCGAGCGTGTACTGCAGCCAGGGTCGGATCCCGATGGCGAGGCTGGCCTTGGGCGCGTCGGCGATGCGGTACAAAATGCCAAGCGAAAAGCGAAGTTGCGTCAAGTCCGGGCGGGTGACGCGCGCGGGCACCGGCGTCGTGGAAACGTAGCCAAAGAGGCCTTCCAGCGCGAGATTCGTGCGCCAGTAGCGGAAAACCGCCATCGGCATGCCTTCGGTCGTAATCAGCAGGCCAACGCCGCCTTTCCCCGTCATGTCGCGGGCTTGGGCTGGAATCGCGGCAAAAAACAGCACCGCCAGCACCAGCAACCGGCTGGGCAGCAGCATCGAGACTTTGGCGTGGCGCTGTGGCTTCGCTATCATCGCGCGCTGATGGTGCGCTTCTACGCCAAGACCCTCAAGTCTCTGCATGTCTGGTTTCTGCACATTTGGTGGCAGCGGCTGGTTTCCCTGCGCGCGGTGCTCGCCTGGAGCGCGGGGCTGTGGCTGACGGTTGTCGCGGTGCCGTTCGCGTTCCTGTACCCGGAGGAAGGCCTGGATCGGCGCATCTGCATGGCGCTGGCGCTGCTGTCGCCCGTGGGGGTGCTGGCCGCGGTGCCGTCCGGCGAGGCGACGATGTTGCTCGGCGCGGCGCTGGGCGGCTTGGTGCCCATCCTGGTGGCGTGTCCGGCGCTGCATGGGCCGCGCACTTCCGGGCCGGTGCAGGGGCTGTGGCTGGCGATCCTGCTGCTCGGCTTGCTGCGGGCGGTGTGGAATCACGATAGCCTGGGCCAGAATGAGGCGGACCTCCGTCGGCTCACGCGCGTCTGGCAAGGCGGCAAGCTGGCGCTGGCCGATCGCCTCGTGCTGTTGCTCGCGCCGGTGTGGCTGGCGCTGGCGTGGCGCGTCGGCGAGGTCGCGGCGGATCAGGTGGAATCCGCGCGCGCGGCGCGTCTGGCGGGCGCGGCGCTCTGCTGGGTGGCGGTGCGGCTGGTCCCGATGCGCGGCGCGTTGCCGGGACTGGACGGCAGCGGTCCGTTGGGCGATCGTTGGCCGTTGTGGCTGGGGCGACGGCTATCGTGGCTGGCGCTGTTCGGCGGATTGTGGTGGCTCTGGCACCGCCCCGGTTAGCTTGGAGACCCGCCGATGGGCAAGCAGTTGATTCCATGGCTCGGCATCGCGTTGGCGCTTTTGGCGATCTGGCCGCTTGCCCGCGCGCTGGACGCCATCGCGCTGCGCGACTACCTGGGTGGCGGGCTGTTGCTTGGCCTGACGTGGGTGCTGGCGCGCACGGGTGTGGAGTTGGCCGGCCTGCCGCGCTGATCGCGCCCGGAGATTGCCGCGATGGCCAAAAAGCTGGCACTATGGCGCATCTGTCGGCCTTTGCCGGCGCGCCCGGAGCGATCCTTGCTGTTGCTGCGTCAAAGCCTGTCGCTGGTCGTTGTCCTGGGCTTGCTGGCCTGTACGGGCAAGCCTACAACTTTGCAGGACAAGTCGATGTCCGCGGTGACGTCCTACGTCGGCGACGTCAAGCTGCCGGTCGGCGTGGTGCCGGGCCATCCGTGGGCCCCGCGCGCGTGCAAGCCGGGTCAGCGCGAGGCCGATGTGCTCGCGTGCGTCGACGGCGTGGCCATTGCGCGCAGCCGTTTTGACGCCGTCCAGCCAAGCTATCCGGCCGGCACGCCGCCCCGCGCGATCGTGCAGGCGCTCGTCGACGAGGAGATCCTCGCGCACGCGGCCGCCAAGACGCTCTGGGGCGATTGGCTGCAGGAGCCGCTGCGGCGCCTGCTCGTGGGCCGCCTGCTGCAGGACCAGATGGAAGCGAAGCTGGGACCCGACCAGATTTCGCCCGACGACGTCAAGGCCGCGTGGGCGGTCAAACAGGTGCGCCACAGCTACGATCGGCCTGAGATCTACACTGTGACGGACGCCCAGCTCATCTGCTGCACCGGCGATTTTCGCCAATGCAGCGAGGCGGAATCGGCCGTCAAGTGCGTCAATGAGATGGAGCCGACGGCGCGGGCGCTGGCCGCTTACCTGAACGAGAACCCGCCGCAGACGGTGCAGGAGATGCACGGCCGCGTGGGCGCAGATCCGCGCTTTGCCAAGGCGGCGGTCGTGGAAGTGTCGTTCTTTTGGGAGCCGACCAAGTCCTACGCCGAGCAAAAGGGCTACACGCTGATGGTGGAGTCGTTCACGCAGGCGACGCTCAAGCTCAAGCCGGGCGAGATCACCCGCGAGCCCGTGCGCTCGCCGTTCGGGTGGCACGTGATTCGGCTGGACACGTACGTGCCGGCGTCCCACAAGGGCCTGGAGGATCCGGCGATCCTGGCCGACCTGAAGAAGAATCTGGTGCCGGCGCTGCGTGACCAGAAGGTGCAGAAGCTGATCAGCGACCTCGCCAAAGCGAGCGACGTGCAGGTCTACCTCACGCCGTTCGATTCGCCCTGACGGCTACGGACACCACGGCGGCTTGGGATTGGCGAGGCATTGGGCGTTCAGCGCGCTGTAGCCGTAGCAACCTTCCGCGGCAAAACTCAGCACGGCGTCGCGTTTGATGGGCGTCGTGTTCTGCAGCGTGATCTGGTCGGCGTCGAGGTGATTGGCCGTCGCATCGTTGAGAAAACGCCCGGGCGTTGCCGGATCCATGTGGTAAAGCGCGACGGTCTCCGGCGTCTCTGCGCTGTAGCGGCGGGACAGCTGCGTGGCGGCGACGTTGGGGCCGACGGCCGCGCGCACTTCATCCAACAGCCCGTCAAACGGCTCGATTTGCAGGCCACCCGCCGCCGCGGTGGGCAATTGCCCAAGCAGCAGCCAGGAGCTGCCATCGAAACCCGGCACTGGCTTGAGCGCCAGCTTGTTGTCCGCCTTGGCGAGCGCGCCGCCGTCCAGCGCCGCGCGCATGTCGCCATCCTTGGCGTTCCAGACGCAGCGCAGGTGGTGCCAGCTGTTGGGCGCGATTGTCGGGCTGATTGAGGTTGATTTGGCCAGCTTCTCCAGCCCGCAGTAGGCCACCGCGTTGCCGCCCACCGGCGCGACGCCCATCGTGAACGCCAGCGCGTTTGTCGCCTTGGTGCCGGGCACGCCGACGACGAGGAACGGCATCGGCAGCGTCTTGGGCGCGGTGCGGACGAAGAACCACGCCTCGATGGACCAGTTCTCTTTGCCGTCGAACTGCACCGCGCCGAGCGTTGTCAGCCCGGCCAACGACTTCGCATCGTTGACGTCCAGCGCCGTGCGCACCTGGCATTTGTCGCACGCGTCGCAGCTGTCCGTGTTGCCGTCGTCGCAGGACTCGCCTTCGGCCTGATCGACGGTCTGGTTGCCACAGAGCGGTCCGCCCTTGCCTTCGGTGGCGTCGGCCACCTTGGCGCGCAGTGCGTCGTCCGAGAGCGTGTTGGGCAAGCAGGCCGGGAGGGCCAACAACAGCACGAGTGCGAGGCGTTGGGCCATCAGAAGCGTCCTCCCCAAGCCAGGCCGGCGGCATCGGGCGCGACGGTTGGCATCAACCAGCCTGTCGACTTGGCGGGTGCAGTTGCCGCAGCAGGCCCCCACAACCGCCACGCGCCCCAGCCCGCGAGGCCAACGCCAACGACGCCGACGACGACTGAAGTCGTGCGCGCCGACCGCGCCTGGGCGACCTGGGACTTGTAGTTCGCCTCGGCGTTCAGCGCGGAGAAGTCCATGGCGTTGGCTTGGTTCACGGAGTTGATCGCGCCCAGATAGCCAAGCAGGCCCAGCGCCGCCAGCGTATCGCCACCGGCAAACAGCGCCCAGTCCACCCAGTTGGACTTCTTGGGCTGCGGCGGCGCCGGCGCATCGACCGCGATGGGTTTCTCCGCAGCCGGCGGCGTCTCGGCCTCGGATGTTGCCACGGGCGTCTCCGGTGCCTTGGCATCCGCCGCGGCTGGCTCCGGGTGTTTGACGGCGACCGCATCCGCGTGGGCAGAAGCAGCCGTCAGTTGCGCGCGATCATGGGCGATGCGCGCGGTGGCTTCCTGGCGGCCGTCGGCGGGCGTGTCGGCCAGCTGGGCGTATTGGTCAAAAAGCGCGATCGCCTCGGCGTAGAGCTTGGCCTCTTCATAGGCGCGCGCGGCGTTGAACAGCGTGGCCGGCTTGCGGCTGATGGCATAGGCCTGCAAATAGCTGGCCGCGGCCTGCGGATAGAGCGCGGCTTTGAAGAAGGCCTTGGCCTCAATGACCTTGGCTTCCGCGCGTTCCGTCTCTGCCGTGCGCGTGTCCGCAGCCCGCGCGGGCGCCGGATGCACGGCAAGGACCGCCGCACAGACGCACAGCAGCGCAGCCAACTGCGGCAGCGGATGAGCAAGGCGCGACTTGTGCGGTACAGCCGTCATGCTGCGATGCTGGCCGGAGCGCTGGACGGCGTCAAGTCGCGCCATCCGTGAATGAAACACTGGCCCTGGGCGTTCAAGAGACCGGCTGCCGTTGACAGCGGCTGCGGCACACAGACAATGCGCCGGTCGGCGGCCCAGCCGTCCGGCCCGACTGCAAACCTGACGAGAGGAATTATGCGCAAGATTCTGCTGACTTTCTGCCTGAGCCTGATCGCCGCTGCCCCCGCCCTCGCCGCGGACAAGCAGTACACCGTGCACGCGCCGGCCGTGAACCTGAAGGCTGGCGGTCAAGGTTCCGCTGCGCTGACCATCAAGCCGATCGCCGGCATGCATTTCAACAAGGAATTCCCGGCCAAGTTCACGGTCGAGGCGACGGCGTTCGCCAAATCGTCCAAGGACGCGCTGACCGCCAAGGCCGGCGACGTCAAGGTGACCGGCAATGACGGCGTCGTGACCATTCCGCTGCAGGCTCTCGTCGCGGGCGCCGGGCCGATCACCGTGACCGGCAACTTCAGCGTCTGCAGCGCGGAGCAGTGCTACATGCTGCGCGGCGAGAAGCTGACCCTCCAGGTTGCGGTCAAGTAGTTCATTGCCGCCAAACGGCGTGTCGGGTATCGTCATCCGGCCTCGTTTGGGCTTTGGACGTCACGTGCTGCAAGGCCTGCTCCCGCTGCGGATACTGACTGCCATCTTCGCGTTGGCGATGTTGGGCTGCAGCACCAGGATCGACAGCGGCCAAACTGTCTGCACCGATCCCAAAACCGGCCAGTTCATCGCCTGCCCGGGCGTCAGCGCTTGCGTCGATCCGCTCAAGGGCACCCTCGTTGCGTGCGTCAGCGGCGACGTGACGTTTGGCAAGTCGGACGCCGACACGAGCGATTCGGCGACCGGGGACAGCGCGCAGGATGTGCTCGTGGATGCGACGCCTGACGTCAGCAAGGACGCCGCCCTCGACGTTCCCGACACGGCGCCAGCCGACACCGCTCCAGCCGACACCGCTCCAGCCGACGCCGGGCCTTGTCCATCCGGCGCCAAGCAGTGCAAGGACAAGGCCACGCTCCAGACGTGCAGCAACGGCGTGTGGGGCAGCAACCTCACCTGCCCGACGACGCAGGAATGCCACGACGGCGCGTGCGGCTGCCCGGATCCGTGCCAAGCGCTGGGCCTTGTGGAATGCCTGACGGACGTCCCCGCGATCAAGACGTGCCAGATGAACCCGGACAAATGCCTCTCGTGGGGCGTGCCGATCGCGTGCAAGCCGGGCGAAATCTGCCAGAGCGGGCAATGCAAGACGGGCGTCGTTGCCGGCTGCAATCCGCCGTGCGGCAGCGGCTACACCTGCCAAGGCACGGCGTGCGTGGCCAACAGCACCGGCGGCACCCTCACGTGCGGTCAGGTCGTCGCGTGCAACGGCAACTGCGCCGCCGGCGACACGACGTGCAGTGACGGCTGCCTCGCCCAAGGCAGCGGCGGCGCGCAGAGCCAGTTCACAAGCTACAAGGGCTGCATCAGCGCGATCTGCAAGCCGTACGTCGTCGCCGGCAAGATCAACGACGCGATGGCGTGCATCTTCAACAACTGCTTTGACGTCCAAGCCGCGTGCGTCGGCGCCGGCAACGCCGGGTGCAACCAGACCAACACCTGCATGGGCGGCTGCAACGGCGCAGCGGCGTGCGTCGATGGCTGCAACAAGAACGCCAGCAAAGTCGGCGGACTGGGCTACTACACGCTGCAGGGCTGCATGGACGCGAACTGCGCGGGCTTGACCGGCGACGGCCTTGTCAATTGCGCCAAGACGCAGTGCACCACCAGCTTTGTCAGCTGCTTCTCACCGATCGGCGCTGGCCAGACACTCTTGACGTGCCTGGACATCGCCAACTGCCAGGGCAAATGCGGCGGCGACCTCCTGTGCGCCAAGGCCTGCACCCTCCAGGGCACGGCGCAGGCGCAGGCTGACGTCAACGCCTTCCTCGATTGCCGCGACCTCAAATGCGGCAATTTCTGCCCCGGCGGCAACTGCTCCGCGTGCGTGACGCAATATTGCGCGTACGAGTTGAGCGTCTGCTCGCAGTGATGCGGCGCGGTCGGTTTCCCGCGCGAAACATGCTAGAGTCGACCGGCGAGCAGCAGGCAGCCAGGTGGCCGCTGGCTGGCTAGAACAGACAGAGGAAAGTCCGGGCTCCGCAGGGCAGGATGCTGGCTAACGGCCAGCGGGAGCGATCCCAGGGAACAGTGCCACAGAAAGCAAACCGCGTCCCTGATTTCGCAAGAAATCCGCGGCGTAAGGGTGAAAGCGTGCGGTAAGAGCGCACGGTTTGCGATGGTGACATCGCTCACGGCAAACCCCATCTGGAGCAAGGTCAGGGTCTTTGGACCCATCGCAAGCGAAAGTTTGGGCGCAAGCCTGAACCGGAGGGCGGCTCGCCCGAGCTTGCGGGTAGACCGCTTGACGGCATCGGCAACGATGTCCGCAGACGAATGGTCACCACTGGCAGCCTGGCAACGGGCTGTCGGGACAGAACCCGGCTTACGGCTGGCTGCTGCTCGCACTTGACGCTGACGTCCACTTTGGGGGAGGCCATGCTGAACCACGCCCAGCACTTGCGCGGCAGCTTGACGCTCCCGGGCGACAAGTCGATTTCGCACCGCGCGCTGCTCTTCGCCGCCTTGGGTACGGGGCGCAGCGTGCTGACCGGCTTGGGCACGGGCGCCGATGTCCTGGGCACCGCGCACTGTCTGCGGCAGCTCGGCGTCGCGATCGCGATTGCCGACGATGTGGCGCACGTCCATTCGCCGGGTTTCAGCGGCTGGCTGACGCCGGCGCACCCGCTGGATTGCGGCAATTCCGGGACAACGATGCGGCTGCTGATCGGCCTGCTGGCGGCCCACCCGCGGCTGACGGCGCAACTGGATGGCGACGCGTCCCTGCGCAAACGGCCCATGGCGCGCGTCGTCGAGCCGCTGACGGCGATGGGCGCGCAGATCGCCGCGGACCTTGGTCGGCCGCCGCTGCGCGTCGTGGGCCAGACGCTGCACGGGGCGACCCACGTCCTGCCGGTGGCATCGGCGCAGGTCAAGAGTGCGCTGCTGTTGGCGGGGCTGTTCGCGGTCGGTGAAACGATCGTCCAGGAGCCGCTGCCGTCGCGCGATCACACGGAGCGGATGCTCGCAGGGCTGGGCGTGCAGCTGCGCAGCGCGGGGACGCGGCACGCGATTGCCGGTCGCGGTCCGGATGCCCAGCTTCCCGCGCTTGGCGATTTTGCCGTGCCTGGCGACCCGTCGTCTGCGGCGTTCGCCGTCGTAGCCGCGGTCCTGCACCCCAACGCCGCGATCACCGTGCGCGGTTTCTCGCACAACCCGACCCGCGTCGGTTTCCTGCGCGTGCTGGCGCGCATGGGTGCGCATGTGGCGACGGCCCATCCCGCGACCGTTGCCGGCGAACCGGTCGGCGATGTCCTCGCCCAAAGCGCTGTGTTGCAGGCGACCGACATTGCGCCCGATGAAGTGCCGTCGCTCATTGACGAACTGCCGATCCTCGCGCTGGCGGCGGCGGCCGCGCACGGCACGAGTCAGTTTCGCGGCCTCGCGGAATTGCGCGTCAAGGAATCCGATCGCCTCGCGGCCATCGTGGAACTCTTGACGATGCTGGGCGTTGCTACGCAGAGCGGTGCGGATTGGCTGACGATCGTCGGCAAGGGCAGCGCGGGCAATTTTGCCGCGACGCCGGCGTCCTTCCATCCCGGTCTCGATCACCGGATGGCCATGACCGCCGCGATCGCCAACTTGTGTAGTCCCAGCCGCGTGGCGATTGGCGGTTTCGCGGAAGCCATCGGCAGCTCATGGCCCGGCTTCAACGCGGCCATGGCGCGGCTCTCAAGCCCCTAGCGACGACGGCGGCGGCGCTGTTGCTGCTGCTGACCGCGGCCTTGGTTGCCCGACGGAATCTGCGAGAAATCGCGGTTGGGCTGGCCATCTTCGTCGTGGAAGTAGCTGAGCGCCCACGCGAGCGAGAGGCTATCCTCCTCGTCGTCTTCCTCTTCCGTCTGGCAAAACAGCAGGTTGATGTGCTGGCGCTCCTGACGCAATTCATCAAACGCCGGCAGCACCATGACGTTCGAGTCGGGGCCCTTGGAACGGTTGCCGTTGATGCGATCCAGCTCGATGTCGCTCTTGCCGGAGAAACGCAGGAACTTGCGGCCGTCCAGGCCGTACATCGCCGCCACGGGATCAAACGCCGGCTGGTTGCCTTCGTCCGACGCGGGCGCGATGCGTCGCCGCAGGGCTTCCCGGTTCAGGCGATTGCCACGCGCGTCGCCGGGGCGCTCCAGCGGATCGGAGTACCGGCCGTTCTTGCGCTGGGCCTGGCCCTGACGCTGCGGGCGCTCACTGTGCTGGGCAGCCGGCTGGGACTGCGGCACCGGCGTGTGCATCGGCTGGTTCGCTTGGTTCGCGACGGGCTGCGCGATGGGCGCGGCGCGGCGCGGCTGAAGCGCGTTGTCGGCCCACGGCGCGCCGATCTCGACCGGCCACACGCGGCCGGAGCGCAAGCCTTCAACAAGCGACTCCTGGCTCGTCGGCGGCGAGGCAAAAACCGTCGCAACAGTGCCAAACCGCGCCTCGCCCGGCGCCGCACGCGAACCCGCGACGCACGGCAATCGACCCGCGTACGCGGATTGCAGTGCGGCATCGTCCAATCCGCCGGCGAGAATGTCGTCGTCGGCCGCTTCTTCTTCGTCCTGGCCATGCGCGTCAGGGCGCGCTGCTTCCATGGCCGTCACGTCCAGCGCGGCAAGGCCAGCCGGGCGCGCCGGGGCATCGCCTTCAAATGCGCTGGCAATGGCGACAGTGGCGCCACCGCGCTCGGCAAACGCGCGTACCACCGCATCGGCGGCGTAGGCGTCAGATCCGCTGGCGCGCGGCAAGGCCCGCCAACCCGCGCCGCGGTACCAGTCGTCGATCGCGCGCGGAAAGCACACCAGACGACCGGCGTCGGTCGCCAATTCCACGCCGGCAAACAGCAGTACGCCGGTTGCGCGGCTGACGTCGGCGGTGTCGCCCAACGTCACGGGCTCGTCCAGGGCGATCACCGCGAGGCCGTCGAGGCCGTGGTCGCGGGCTTGCACCGCAAGCAATTCTGCATCTTGCTGGCCGGCTTCATTGAGCACTGGGCGAACGTGCAGGTCGATAAGGGCTGGGGTCACTGAAATCTCCTCAGAGGGCAAACGGGCGGAATCGGCAGGCGCGTTGGCGATGATCTGTTTGGGGGGCTTTGCGCTTTTTTGGCCCAGTCGCCGCGGCGGCTTTCTTGCGGGCGCTCGCGTTCCTGCGGGCGTCCTGGCCTGACTGTGGGCGATCTTCAACAACGGCTCAGGACGAATCCCAAGCGCCAACTGTTGAAGTGCGTGCCGTCCGTCCAAGCGCCTTGCGGTTGCCGTCTGCTGGTCTTCGCCACCCCCGTAAGCCCCGCAGTGTTGCGGTTCTTTGGGGTCCCGCACTGTTGCGGTCTCGGCAGCGGGCCAGATTGTTCAGGCGGTCCGTTCGTATCCAGGCGGTCGGGGCTTCTTCAGCGCGGTCAGATGACCGACTTGCGCTTTCCCCAATTTGCGCCGCCCAATCCTGGCGCAGCGCCCGTCACGAGCCACAGTGTAACAGAGCCATCGGTTGCGCAAAAGTCCCCTTCTGCACTTGACGTACGAACCTCTTCAGGTTCCGATCCGCAGCCCGCCCACGCGGGATCAGGTGTTGCAGTGCTGGTCAGTCACGCGCTTCCTTCTCAGCCCCTCACGCAGCCGTCCGCGGTCGCGTTTGGCAATTTCGACGGCCTCCACATCGGTCACCGTGCCCTTTTGGCGCATCTGCGCGCGGAGGCAGATCGCCTGCATGGGCCACTGGTTGTCGTGACGTTTGAGCCACATCCGCTGCGCATCTTGAAGCCGGAGCGGGCGCCCGCGGCGATCGATACGCTCGATGGCCGGCTGGCGTATCTGGCGCTTCTCGGCGTTGATCACGTGTTCATGCTGCATTTTGACGCCGCTCTGGCGGAGGTGCCGGCCGGCGTTTTTGCCCGCGACTGGCTGTGCGGTCTGCTGCATGGCCGGGCCTTCGCGGTCGGACCGGAGATGCATTTTGGCCACCTGCGCCACGGCGACGTCGGACTGCTGCGCGCGATCGCGGAAGAAACTGCCGGCCACGTTGAAGTTTTTGGCGGTGTCCTCTGGGATGGCGCGCGCGTGTCGTCGTCGCGGATTCGCCACGCGATCCGGGACGGTGAAGTCGAGCTCGCGGAACACCTGCTGGCGCGGCCTTTTTGCCTGCGCGGGAACGTTGTCCACGGCGATGCGCGCGGCCGCACGATTGGGTTTCCCACCGCCAACCTGGAAGCGCCCGGCCAAGTGCTGCCCAGGAACGGGATCTACGCGGGCGTCGCGGGCGTCAACGGCGCGTTTCACGACGCGGCGATCAGCATTGGCACGCGGCCGACGTTCGCCGGCGAAGAGACGCGCACAGAGGCGTATTTGTTGGATTTCTCTGGCGACATCTACGACAAGCCCATGGACCTGCACATCGTCGCGCGGCTGCGGGACGAGTGGAAATTCGCCGATTTGCCGTCGCTGATCGCGCAGATCGACAAGGACGTGGTCGACACGCGGCGGATCCTGACCGATCGCCGCGCGCGCGGGCTGCAGCCATGACGGAACGGCTGCGGCTTGGCTTGATCGGCACCGGCATCCAACATTCGCTTTCGCCGCGACTCCACGCCGAGGCGCTGGTTTTGGCGGAGTTGCCGGGCAGCTACGCGCTGCTGGATTGCGCGGACGCCAGCGCGGCGCAAGCTGTGTTCGCCCGGCTGCGGCGGGGTGAGCTCGACGGCGTGAACGTGACGACGCCGTTCAAGACGCTGGCGCTGCAGTCCGCTGACGCGTGGCTGCGGACGGCGCGGCACAAGGCAGGCGTGTTCACCCAGCCAGCCAATACGCTGTTTATGCAGGATGACCGGCTGGTTGCGGCGTCGACGGATGGCCATGGCCTCGTGGCGGCGCTCCTGGGTGCGCAGGTTGATTTGGTGGGCAAGCGCGTGCTGCTGCTGGGTGCGGGCGGCGCGGCGCAGGCGGTGGCGGCCGAGCTCCTGGCCTTGGGCGCCGCCCAACTGCGCGTGGCCAATCGCACGCCCGACGCTGCGGTGGCGCTCGTCGATCGCCTGAATACCGTCTGGCCGCGGACCGCCGTTGCGCACGCGTGGGGCGAGCCGCACGGGCTCGCGGGCGTGGATGTGATTGTGCACGCGACCTTGCTCGGCCACGGCCAGACGCCGACGTCCGACGTCCTTGCCGATCTCGCCGTGCAGCTCGGCTGGTTGCCGTGGGACGCTTGGGCGGCGCGTCCCCCGCTGCTGGTCGATCTGCTCTACGCCGCCGATCTGACGCCGCTGCAGGCGCTCGCGCAGGCGCGCGGCGTGCCGGTGGACGCGCGGCTGGGCGAGGCGCCGATCGAAGAGGCGCGGATTCACCCGGAGCGGCGCGAACCCAAAGGGATCCTGCAGTATTTTGGTCAGGCGATGCTCGCGCATCAGGCTGCGCGGGCGTTTCAGCTGTGGACCGGCCAGCGGGTCGATGCGCTGCGGATGCTCGCGGCGATCCTGCCGCGCTGAGCTTCTACCAGCTGTACATCAGCGTCGCCGACGGCAGCGGATAGGCGCCGTAGAAGCCCGCCTGATCCCACATCACGGTCATTTGCACGTCGACCGCCGCGGAAAAGCCGGGCCGCGCGATCGCGCCAAACTCGACGCCAAGGCCCAGGCCGACGTGCGCGAAATAATCGACCGCCGCCTTCTGGTTGACGATGGCCTGACAGTCCGCGGTGAGGCAATTGGCCTGCGCGACGCTGATGTTGTTGCTCTGGGAGCGGCTGACCCAAACGCCGGTGCTGCCGACGAAACGCAGCGCGGACGTGGCCGGAAAGAGCGTGCTGCGCGCAGCTTTGTTCCACATCAGGAGGTAGTCGATGAACGTGAGGCCGCCAAAAACGGCGACGTAGTTGCCGCTGTCAGCGATCAGCGGAAAGACGTCCGCCTGCACCGCGAAGTTGCCGAAGTAGTGGCGGTACGCGATGCCGTTCAAGCCGCCAACGCCAAAGGAGATGCCGAGGCCGTGGTGGTTCTGGCTGATGGCTTCTTCATAGCCCTTGGCGAGGGTATCGGCAGCGGCGGCGGGGCGCGCAGTCAGGCCGCCGCCCATCATCAGGAGCAAAGCGATGGTCAGGGTGCGCGCGTGGCGAAGCAGAATCGGCATGGCGACCTCCTACCAGTTGTAGAGCACGGCCAGCTGCGGCAGTGGCAAAAGGAATGAAAAACTGCCGTCTTTCAGCGCCGCGGTGAGCACGACGTCCAAAGTCATGGATACGCCGGGGCGGTCGATGGCGCCGAATTCGAAGCCGAGTCCCGCGCCGCCGTTGAAGTACGAGCTGTTGGTTGTGACGGTCGCGACGCAGCCGTTCTGGGCGGTGCAAACCGTGTTGTTCAGGACGCCGCCGAGCGGCACGGAATCGTTGGTGACGCTGCGGTTGAGGAAGTAGCTGAGGCCGGCGAGGACGCGGAGCGCCGACGTGGCGGGCAGGAGGCCGCGGGTCGGGCCATGCCACACGTGCAGGCGTTGGGCGACTTGCGCACCGCCCGAGACGAGCGTCGAGTTGCCGCGGTCCGTAACCACGCCAAAAGCTGCGAGCTGCAGCGAAGTCGCACCCCACTGCCGGCGATACGCAAAGCCCGCGCCGGTCGAGAAGCTGAGCGTCACGCCCACGCTGTGGACGTTGTTTTCCATGACCGCAGACGGGACTTCTGCGGGCGGCTGCGGCGGCTCGGGCTGCGTCGGCGGCAGGGACGCGGGCGGCGTCGCCGGGGGATCAACGGCAGGCGGCGGCGTCAACCCAGCGCCGGGCGGCGTGGTCGGCTCGGCGGCGGGCTCGTCCGCCCACGTGCGCGCGGGCGTGAGCGCCAGCAGGAGGAGCACGGTCAGGGCGCCTCGGGCGAGCGCTGTGCGGCTTCGTTGTACGTGACCCAGCAGGTTGGGGGGCATGGCGAGCTCCGCTGAAGAACATCCAGATGGCGGTGCGACGACGCATGTCGTTGCGGTTGCGGGCAGCATAACAACGTCCCGTCGGCTTGTCGCATTCATGGCAGTTTTTGGCCGTCCAGCGCAGCGGCCAGCCGGGAATTCGCCCGCGGAGGCGCGGCAAATTCGTAGAACAGCGCGTCGGGGTGATCGACGTCCAGCAGCGTCGCATCAAAGCGCTCGCCCACCGCGATGCGGCCAGTCAGCCCGGCGATCTCGCCCAGCGCCAGCGCGGCGTTGCGGGTCACCGCCCGCAAGGCCTCCGGCGGCGTCAGGCGCCCCAGCAGCACCGCCATCTGCATCGCCAGCGGCAGGTTTGTCGTCATCGACGACCCAGGATTGCAGTCCGTGGCCAGCGCAACGCGCGCACCCGCATCGACCAGCGCGCGCAGCGGCGCCAGCGGTTCGCGCAGGAAGACCGACGTCAAGGGCAGGCAAACCGCGACGGTATCCGCTGCCGCCAATTGCGCCACACCCGCGGCGTCCGTGCACAGCAGGTGTTCCACGCTCACCGCGCCGCTCGCCACCGCCCACGGCAAGCCGCCCGTGGCCGACAACTCATCGACGTGCGCCTTCAGCCGCAACCCCAGCGCCTTGGCGGCCAGCCAGACGCGATCCGCCTGCGCCACGCTGAAGTAGCCTTGCTCGACGAAGACGTCGCAAAAGTGCACCGGCACCTCAGTCCGCGCCAGCGCCGGCAGGATTTCGTCGCACACCAGCGCCACGTAGCCGTCCGGGTCCTTGCGCCACTCCAGCGGAATCGCGTGCGCCGGCATCGCCGTGGCGACAAGCGTCAACCGGCCGACGAATTGCTGCTGCAGCGCACCGATCACCGCCAGCGTCTTTAGTTCAGTTGCGAGATCAAGGCCGTAGCCCGTCTTGATCTCGACCACGCGCACGCCCCACGCCGCCATTTCCGTCAGCCGCGCCGCCGCCAGCGCCATCAGCTCCGCCGGGGAAGCCGCGCGCGTCGCCGCGACCGTGTGGACAATTCCTCCGCCCGCCGCGGCGATCTCCGCGTACGTTCCGCCCGCCAGCCGCTGGCCAAATTCATGGCTGCGATTGCCGGCAAAAACCGCGTGGGTGTGACAGTCGATCCAGCCCGGCGTCACAAGTCGCCCCTCCAGATCCAGCGCGTCGTCATAGCCAGGCCGCGCGGCGTCGCCCGCTTGCCCCAGCCACTGCGTGCGCCACTGCGCGCCGTCGTACGCGACAATCGCCTCGCCGTGTGCGCGCCAGCCGAGCGCGTCCCACGTCCGCAGGGGCCCGCGATCCGGGCCCGCCGCGGTGATGAAGTGGCCGTTGCGGAGCAGGATGCGGTGTTGTGTTGCGTTATGCTGCATGTTGGAAAATCCTACACTCGCGGTGAATGAAATCTGCCGGGATCGCGACGCATTCGCTTTGCATTCCAAACGCTTGTGCATTTGCTCGGGCTGGCATGGCTCTTGCATCGACACGGTGGGTCGCCCAGCGAAAACCGCGGCACTTGCCAGGAGGAACCCATGAACGCACCCCGAACGATCCCCAACAGTGTCACCCGAATTGCCGGCTTCTGGCGAGTCCTCGCGCTCGCCGCCTTTTTCGTCGGCTGCGGCAGCACCGCCAGTACGGACGGCGCAAGCACGGCGACCCTGAGCGCGGACGACGCGCAGACTGCCGGCCAAAAGAACACGTACGCCAAGGACTCCAGCGCGGCCGATGCCTCCGGCGGCGGCTGGGCCAATCCCGGCGTCGATGCGGGCGGCAGCTATGGCTCCGCGGATGCCAGCGACGCGTCCGTCACAGCCGGACCCAGCGCGGGTGGCGGCGATCAGGGGATCGGGCTGAAACCGGGCGGCGCGCAGGACATCGGCTACTTCCGTTCGCTGCTGAAGAACGGCCAGCTCCCCAAGCCCGGCGACATGTCGATGGAAGGCTGGCTGAACGAGCACGACACGGTCCTGCCCGCGGCGCTCAAGGATCGGCTCGTGACGCTGCACGCGATGGCGGCGGTCGTGCAGCCGGCGGGTCAGCCGGCCGAGGGGCTGTTGCAGCTCGGTTTGAACTCGGCGATGTCGCTCAAGGACGTCCAGACCTCGCTGTCGCTCACGCTTGTGATCGACAACTCCGGTTCGATGTCCGGCGCCAAGCTGGCGTACGTCAAGGCGGGCTTGCACGTGCTGGCCGACAAGCTGCCCAAGGGCACGCGCCTGACGGTCTACACGTTCAGCGAGAGCGCCGTGCTCGTGTTTCCGGGCAAAGTCGTGATGGCGGAAGACCTGCCGGTGCTGCACGCGGCGATCGACGCGGTGCAGGCGACAAATGGCACCAACCTTTTTGACGGCCTGAGCGCGGGCATCGCCGATTGCCAGTCGGCCAGCAGCGACTTTGTGCAGAAGCGCGTGATGCTGCTGTCAGACGGCGAACCGACGGTGGGCAACACGTCCATCAACGACATCATTGCGCTCGCCGGACCGGCGGCCAAGACGGGCTGCAGCATCTCGACGGTCGGCGTCGGCCTGGATTTCTCGCCCGCGCTCATGACCGGCATCGCCCAAAAGGGCGACGGCACCGCGTGGTTCCTGCAGGACGCCGAGGCCGCCAAGAACGTGTTTGTCCAGGACCTGGAGACGATGCTTGTGGCAGTGGCCCAGAAGCTGTGGCTGCAATTCAAGCCGGCGGCGGGCTGGAAGGTCCTTGAAATCTATGGCTTTGAATGGGTGGAAAAAGACGGCGTCGTGCAGATCACCGGCACCAAGAAGCCGGCCGCGCAGCCGGGCGATCCCGTCGACCCGCCGGTGACGACCGATCCGAACGCGCCG
Source organism: uncultured Myxococcales bacterium (assembly GCA_903842345.1). Classification (GTDB taxonomy): domain Bacteria; phylum Myxococcota_A; class UBA9042; order UBA9042; family UBA9042; genus CAIYBN01. The sequence continues at coordinate 101,893 of CAIMLR010000002.1, read as the reverse complement.
CCGGTCGCGATGCCGACGCTTTTCGCCAGTTCCCGCAACGGCTTGGTGCTCGCGCGGCTGACCGGTCCCGCCAGCACGGATCCGCTGCAGGTCATGAACCTGACGCTGGCCTCGATGAGCTACGGCTACACGAGCAGCAAGGATCAGACCGCCGCGCAGTACACCGTGCCGGTCAGCGTGCCGGGGCTCGTGCAGATTCCAGATGGCGGCCTCGCGTACTTTGCCAACGCGGGCGTGCGGCGCGCGTGGCTGATCATGATGGATGGTTTGTCCCTGCAGGCCGCTGTGCAGATCGCCGCCACGGGGACGCCGGACGCTGCCAAGACGCTGCTGGACGGCGCGGTCAAGCGGCACGATGAACAGGTGGCGGTCATGCAGGCGGATCTGCCGGTTTACGACGCCAGCGCGCCGGATTTGGCGGACGCCAAGGCGTTGATGGTGGCGTTGGAGGCGCAGATCGGCAAGTAGCGCCAGCGGCAACGACCCGGTCGGTCAGCTCTTGGGACTCAGGTCCAGGCTCGCCGACCGGGCCAGCTGCGACAGCACCGCGCACGTCTCGATGTGGCGCAGGCCCGCTTCTGACAGCACCCGCGAGAGCGGCCGTTGGCCGTCCAGCAGCGAAACGACGCGCATCATCTTGTCGAAGTTGAAGTAGGCCGGCGGCATCCCCAGCTCGCCGGCGCGCAGCTTGACCACGCGCGTCCACGGCCCCAGCACGCTCTCGTAGTACTCCAGCAGCCGCGCCTCGTTATGGGCGAGGAACGTTTCGATCTGCGGAGAAATCGGCGACACGGTCAGCAGCCGCTCCAGCGAGACCAGCGCGCCTTCGCGATCGCCGATTTCAAACAGCGCGCCGATGTCCTCGTACAGCACCTGGCTGATGTGGGACGGCATGATCGACTGTTTGTGGCGAATCTTGCGCTTGATGTCCGGACCGGACAGGACGATCGTCTCCGCCGCGGCGAATTGATGGCGATCGCGGCCGCCGGCGCGCACGAATTGCTCAGCGACGTCGCCATTGGACGCCACGGGCTGGCCGGACGTCGCTGCGGTGGCGGTGACGACTTGCGCTTCCGTGATCGTGGACAGCCGTTCCGTTTCAGCAAAATGCGCGGGCAGCTGTTCGGCGACCGGTTCGGCAGCAAAACCGGAGGATTCAGACAGCGCGGTTTCTTCCACCAAAGTGGCAGACAGCGCTGCGGCGTCGGCACGTCCGGCGTTCTCCAGCACGACCGCATCCAGCGACGTGAGCGCGCGCATGAGCCGCTGGCCGCGTTCATCGATGGGCAGGCCGAGCACGGCCAGGTGACGCGCGACCGCGTCCTCCGCGCTCGTTGCCGCAGCAAGCGGATCGCGGGGCGGTTCCGGTTCCAGCGCGTAGAGCGAGGGCTCGATGGCGGAAGTCTGGGACAAATCAAACCACTCAGCGCGACACGCCTGCGCTGCTCTATCGTGCCGGGAAGTTGGCGACCCTGCAAGTCGCCGCCGGAACCACTTGTCGTTTGTACCTCCAACAGCCTACCCTGCGCGCCGATCCGCAGGAGGATCACGCCATGACAGCCCCCTTTGATGCCCAAGCCCGCGACTTTGCCGTTCCCGTTGAACTGGCCGGCAAGCGCCTCGATCTCGTCCTCGCCACGCTGTCGGGGCTGACCCGCAACGAGGCGCGGCGCTCCATTGAGCAGGGCGCGGTGTACCTTTCCGGCAGCCGATGCCAGCTCGCGGCGACGTCCGTGCCCTTTGGCGAACCGCTGCGGCTGCTGCCCACCAATCCCGATCGCACGCAGATCGACGAGGGCCAACTGCGCGTCGTGTACCGCGACGACTGGCTGATGATTGTCGACAAACCGGCGGGACTGCCGACGCAGCCGCCGCCGCGCGGGGGCGACGCGCTCTCGATCCGCGTGCGCGCGACGCTGGATCCGCGGGCGTATCTGGGCGAATTGCACCGGCTGGATCGCGACGTGTCAGGGCTGGTGATGTACGGCCTGCGCCCCGATGGCACGGCCAACCTCGCGGAGCAGTTGCGCTACCACCGCGCGACGCGGCGCTACCTGGGGCTTGTGCACACGGCGATTCCCGTGCCGCAGCAGACGATCAGCGAGCCGATCCGCGAGATCACGCCCGGGCGCATGGGCCTGCACCCGGCGGGCATGCCGGCGAAGACCCACGTGATGCCGCTGGATTTTGCCGCCGCGGAGCGCATGGCGCTCGTGCTGCTGGCGCTGGAGACGGGACGCAGCCACCAGATTCGCCTGCATTTGGCATGGGCGGCGGGGGCGCTGCTGGGCGATCGCCAGTACGGCGACACGCTGAGCCTGCCGCGCATTGGCCTGCACGCCGCGCTGCTGCGCCTGCGCCACCCGGAAGATGGCCAGCAATGCACATGGACGCTGCCGCCGCCGCCGGATTTCTGGGCGCTGACGGGCGGCGCGCCGCTGCAGCTGCCGGCGGACTGGGCCATGATGGATCCCAGGCCGTACGACGGCCCCAAGCCGCCGAAGGAACCGAAGCTGCCCAGTGAACCGCAGCTTGAGGAGTGAGGTCATGACCGACTCGCACACGTCCTGGCTGGAGCGCGTCTACCAGCCCGCCACCAAGAAAGCCCTGCGCCAGGCGACGTTTCGCCGCTCGACTGGCGAGGAAGTCCCGCCTCTCTACACCGGCGACGGCAGCGCGGAATTCCCCGGGCAATTCCCGTTCACCCGCGGCGTCCAGGCGACCATGTACCGCGGCCGCCTGTGGACCATGCGCCAGTACGCGGGTTTTGCCAGCGCCGCCGAGTCCAACGAGCGCTACCGCTATCTGCTGGCGCGCGGCCAGACGGGCCTGTCCGTGGCGTTCGATCTGCCCACGCAAATGGGCCTGGATCCCGATCACGAGCAGGCGCTGGGCGAGGTCGGCCGCGTCGGCGTGTCGATCGCGTCGCTGGAGGACATGGAAACGCTGATGGCGCAGATTCCGCTGGCAGACGTCAGCGTGTCGATGACCATCAACGCGACGGCGACAACGCTGCTTGGCTTCCTGTACGTCGCGGCGGAGCGCCAGGGCATCGATCCCAAGCTGCTGCAAGGCACCGTCCAGAACGACATCCTCAAAGAATACATGGCGCGCGGCACCTACATTTATCCACCGCGGCCGTCCATGCGGCTGATCACCGATCTCTTCGCTTGGTGCGCGAGCGACGTGCCCAAGTGGAACACGATCTCCATTTCCGGTTACCACGTCCGCGAGGCGGGCTGCGACGCGGCGCAGGAGTTGGCGTTTACGCTCGGCGACGGCATCGCGTACGTGGAAGCAGCGATCCAGGCCGGCCTGACCGTGGACGATTTTGCCAACCGCCTGGCGTTCTTCTTCAACGGCCACAACAACTTCCTGGAAGAAGTCGCGAAATTCCGCGCGGCGCGGCGCCTGTGGGCCAAGATCATGCGCGAGCGGTTTGGCGCCAAGCGCGACGAATCGTGCAAGCTGCGCTTCCACACGCAGACCGGCGGATCGACGCTGACGGCCCAGCAGCCGGACAACAACATCGTGCGCGTGACGCTGCAAGCGCTGGCCGCGGTGATGGGCGGGACGCAGTCGCTGCACACGAATTCCCGCGACGAGGCGCTGGGCTTGCCAACGGAAGCGGCGGTGGAAATTGCGCTGCGGACGCAGCAGATCATTGCCTACGAGTCGGGCGTGGCGGACACGATTGACCCGCTGGCGGGCAGCTACCTGATTGAGCAGTGGACCGACGAGCTGCAGGCCAAAGCCGAGCAATACCTCGCGCGCATCGACGAGCTGGGTGGCATGGTCGCGGCGATCGAGCACGGCTACCCGCAGCGGGAAATCCAGGACAGCGCGTATCGCTACCAGAGGGCGGTGGAAAAAGGCGAGCAAGTCATCGTCGGCGTGAACCAGTTCCAGTCGCAGCAGGAAGTGCCGATGCCGATCCAGAAGATCGACGCGCGCATCGAAGGCGAGCAGGTGGCGCGGGTGCGCGCGCTGCGCGAGCGGCGGGATGCGGACGCGCACGCGCAGGCGATGCGGGCGCTGAAAGACGCGGCAGAGTCGGGCGCCAACGTGATGCCGAAGATCGTGGATTGCGTGCGGGCCTGGGCGACAACCGGGGAGATTTCCGGCGTGCTGCGCGAGGTGTTTGGGAAGCATCGCGAGGTCTTGGTGATTTGAGGGCGTGCGCACAGCGCAAGCGTGCTTTCCCAGCGAGCGCGCAGCGCAAGCGTGCCTTCCGAGCGAGCGCGCAGCGCAAGCGTGCCTTCCGAGCGAGCGCGCGGCGCAAGCGTGTCTTTCCAGCGAGCGCGCAGCGCAAGCCGCCCATCCAAGGCGAGCACGGGGAGGCCGCAGGCCGACCTGCGCAGCCGACCCGAGCCTGCTCACCTCCCGATCGCCCAACCTCCCCACAACGCGTCGAGCGAGCACGGGGAGGCGCAGCCGACCTGCGCAGCGAGTCCCAAGGAAGCGGGGAGCGCGAGGGGAGAAACCTCGGTTTCTCCCCTCGCACGGCCGCGCCTGCGGCGGCCGCCCGCCCTAATACTCATAAACCTCGTGCATCGTGCGCACCAGATCCAAAAGACTCACCCGAAACTGAAACTCGCTGAACAAATAATCCGCCTGCAGCTTGTCCAGCGTCACGTACTTCGCCAGTTCCTTCTGCGCCGCCAGCACGGCCTCGTAGCCCGGGTTCAGCGTCTTGTCGCTGATCTTCGCCGCCACGTACTGACGGCCGGACAGCGGGTCCGTGAATTGGGCGATGTCGGTCGCCGTGACGTCGTCCGGCAGCGTGATTTGCGCCTGATTGCCGGCCACGAACACCCGCGCCAGGTCCAGGTACGTCCGGTCGTAGCTCCTGGTCAGGAACGACATGCCGTAGACAGAAGCCAGCAGCGGCATGCGGAACCGCGTTGACGGGAAAGTCGGCCGCGGGTCCGGGTACACGCGGTACTTCAGGCAGCCGACCTTGGCGCTCAGCGGCGCGTCCGGGGCAAAGTCCTTGCACGCCTTGGGCGCGTTGGCGTTGGCGCCGGCAAAAAGCGGCCGAAGCAGCGTGTCCGCCGAACCGTCGGGCTTGTCGCCCTGCACGAGCATCCAGCCGTACGCGTCGATGCCCTCGTAGCTGATGCCGCCAAAGAGGTTGATCAGCTGCCGCGGAAACAGCGTGAAGTAGCTGACGAGATACCGCCGCGTGTCCTCGCTCTCGTTGATGCCGACAAACCGCGGCAGCGTCGGATCGGACAGCATCTGGAACGCCGCCAGCCGGTCGTAGATCTGCCCCGCCGTCACCGGGCGGTACAGGTAGCCGCCGCCCCACGCCGCGTAAACCGGCCGCGCGCCGTCCAGCTCATCCAGCCAGTGCAGCTCGGATGTCTGCGCGTCGATGTTGTTGTACGGCTCAAACCGGCCACGCAGCGCGTTCATGTCATAGTAGCCGGGACTTGGCCGCCCCAGCGTCTGCGCCATCGTGTTGAAGCCCAGCAGCGAGGCCAGCGCGCCCGACAGGCCGCCGTTCACGTCCTGATCAAAGTCCTGGCCGTAGTGGCTCTTCCACCAGCCGTTTTTCTGGTACGTGGCAAAATCGATCGCCCAGAACTGCATCTGCCGGTTCGCCGTCAGGAACTGGCGCAGCACGCGGTTGGCGTAATTGTTCGGGTTGAACATCTCGTTGTCCCGCATGTAGCCCCAGAAATACCAGTAGTTTTCATAGTCCTCCAAGGCGTTGCGGGTGATTTCGTACGGATCCGCGCCTTCGTCGTGGGTCGCGCAGCTCGGCGTCTGGCCGTTCTGCTCGTCGCTGCAGAAGCGGAACGGCACTTCGCTGGCGCGCGTCGCCTTGACCGCGCAGAACTTGTCCTCCCCGAGCTTGGCGCAGACTTTGTCGCCGCCGCAGTCCGAGTCCTGCGTGCACGGCGCGCCCTTGATGTCGCGCCAGGACACGTCGTGGCGCGCGTACATGTTGGCCACGCCGCCGTAGTATTTGGGCAGCGTCGTGTAGTGGATGCGGCGGTTGATCCGGTTCAGGTCCGTCACGCCGAGGTCCTGCACAAGCAGCGTCCCCGGATCGCTGTCCTGCGGCGTCAGCAGGTACTGCGCCAGCGGCGCCAGGTATCCGCCCGGCGACTTGTCGAGCACTGGCGGGTGGTCAAAAGCCTCCACCATGTCGCCGTAGCCAAATTTCAGCGCCGCCTTGTCGTACAGGCCCACGCCCAGGAACCTGCCGTTGAACTTCGCGGTGTAGTCCATCACGGACGCCAGCATGTGCATCCGCAGGTTGCCCTGGCTCTGCGCCGCCGTCTCCGCGGCAAACGGGTTCGCCACTTCTCCGTTGCCGTCCAGCTTCAGGTCCCAGAAGTGCGGATGGTAGTTCAGCGCGTCCGTCGACGCCTCAAAGTTGTGCCGCAGGCCCAGGGTGTGGCCGACCTCATGGGTCGCCGTGCCGCGGTAGATCTGCTGCCACAGCGCCAGCTTGATTGTCGCGCGCAGCGGCGCCAGCACGGCGCGGCCAATTTGCTGCGTCGCGATCACAACTGGATCGGTCGTGTCCGAGTAGAACGGTCCCGGCAGCACATGCTGCTGGTCGACCGCCGGATTCTGGTTGTTGTTGACGTCGTTCAGCGCCACCCGCAGCTGCGCCGCCAGCGTCCCCGTTGAACAGCGCGCCCACTGCGGCCCTTGGCCCATGTCCACGCACACGTGGCCCTTGCCCAGCCCCAGCGACGCGAACGCGCCCGCCGTCGGGCAAGCCTCGGGAGGCGTACTCTCAGGCGTCCACGCAATCACCGTCTTGACCTTGGCCGCCTGATACGCCTGGCACAGCTTCTCGTCGTACTGCGCGCCGTACTGCTGCGCGAGGCCGAGGATCGCGCCATCGGCCAGATCGGCAAAGTGCAGCGTGCTCACCGCCAGCTTGTCGTAGACCGCCTGCTGCTTGAGGTAACCCGCCTTGTGCGCCCAGTTGGCCAGACTCAGCTGCTTGCGGTCGTCGTCGGTCACCACCGCGCTCTGGCCCACCGGAATGTGCCACTGCTTGAACATCGCCTGCACCGTGTGGCCGTCGTCGTCGCCGATCAGCATCGCGTCCAGCTGGGCGTTCTGCTGCACGTGCGCCATGCGGCTCTGCGCCCATGTGCCCGCGTCGTCGATCGGTTCCAGGCCCAGGTCGGTCAACTGGCCGCGCACGTCCGGGTCCAGCATCGCCGCCACGTGGTTGCGCACCTCTTCCAGGCTCTTGGGACCCTTCAGGTCGTACTGCTGCGCCACACGTGTCGCCGTCACGTAGCGGTTCTGGCTGGCGCGCTTCACGTCGTTGAAGTCCAGAATGCCCGCGGCCAGCTCCATCGCCTGCAGCGCGCTCTCTGCGCTCGTCTTCATCGCCGACGCGTAGCTGTGCGCGCTCGCCGCAACAATCTCCCCCGTCAGCGGGTCATTCGCCGCCGGACCGTAGCCCAGCAGCCCGTTCTGCAGCGGCTGGTTGACCACGTGCAGGAACGAGTAGCGCAAATCGCCAAACGCGTGCGCTTGGTCCATGTTGCGGCAGAACCGCTTGCCCAGCGCTGTGCCCGACCACTGCGCGACCGTCCCGTTGGCGATCGGCGCCGGCTGACCGTCCGGGCCGGGTTGCCACTGGCCATCGTCCTGCTTTTCGCCCGCCGCCAGCGCCGCTTGCGCCAGCGCGTCGCTGTTCTCGCACAGCACGAACATCGGAAAGTCCAGATTGAACCCCGGCTTCTGGAACGCCACCACCGCGGCAAACGGCTCCGCCCACATCTTGGCGATCTCGATCGACTGCGCCGCCAGCGCGCGTGGATGGTCCGCGTTCAGGTAGTACACAATCGGTTGCGGCGTCATCTGCGCATAGTCAAAATCGCCGCGCCACACGCCATCGGCGTCCGGCTTCTTGACGTACTTGTCCCAAATCCGATGGCGCACCGCACGGCGCACTTCGTTGCTGAAAATGTTGCCGTACTGGACGTCGTAGACCTGCCGCTCGGCGCGGAAGAAGCCGAACTTCTGCAGCTCCACGTCGTCCATCTCGCGCGCCACGTACTGCCGCTGCGGGTCAGCGTACCGCGGCACTTCCAGAAAGAACGTGCGGACGGTGTATTCCTCCGACGCGCAGTCGTACACGCCGCCGACGTAGTACGGGTAGAAATAGCAGGCGGGAATCGCGGTGCCGTCGCTCATCTTGATCGTCGACGCGGTCAGGATCTGCCGGTGCGTGTAGGTGAAGAATTGCTGGCTGCTGATGGGCGTGCTGCAGTCGCTGGCGTTGTCGGGGCATTTCCGGTCAACGCCGGCCTGGAAGCCTTCGCCGTCGGGCGCGCTGTCGCCGGCATAAACGACGCTGGCGCCGGCGCTGGCGAGCACGTCCGCGTCGTCGTTGAGGAGCTGGTTCAAGCCCCACTGGACGCGCATGAATTCCCGGTCGTACCACTTGCGGTCGCTGGTGTTTTCATAGCGCTTGTTGGTCTTTTCACCGGTCGCCGTGCTGTACGTGTAGCTGATGTCAAAGTGGCTGGTGATGGGAAAGGCCAGCAGCGGGCTGCCGCGGTAGACGTAGGCCTGGGCGTTGTGGACGCAGAAGCCCTGCCAGTCGCCCTCGTCCTTCCAGGCGTCGCTGCGCTTGCCGTCTGCGCACCGTGCGCCGGCGTGGCATTGGGTGTCGGCGGTGCACGCGATCTTCTGGTAATCCTGCGGCACGGCGTGCGTCACCGGCTGGCCAGCGGCGTCCTTGAGCGGCGTATCGGTGTCGGACTTCTGCGCGTACGCCTCTGAACCGGCGAGGAACTCATAGGTCCGGTAGAAGAACAGCGCCTTTTCCTGCACCTCAAAGACGCCGCGCGCGAGGCCGCCCATCGCGCCGGGAAACGACTGGGCGTTGGTGAACTTGGTGTCGACAACGGTCGTGCGCATGTACCACTCGCGGCCGAGCAGATCGCGCTTGGCGGTGTAGTTCGGCTGGACGGTGTCCACGACCGGTCGGTCCTGGGCACACGCGCTCAGCAGCGCGGCGACACACAGCGTGTGGATGTAATTTAGCGTTTTCATTCAGTTGCCCGCCCCGATCGCGCCGTAGATCGCGTAGAGCTGTCGCATCGCGTCGACAATCTCGATTTCTGCCTTCATCTTCACTGCGACCGCGTCCTGGACGGCGCCCGTCGTCGCGACAAGCGATTCTGCCGCGCACGCGCTGCCATCTGCGCACACGCCGGCGCTGCACGGGACCCCATCGCTGCAGCCGGTCTTCCAGCTGTTCAGGCGCTGCAGCATCCGGTAGGTCGGCGAGTACCGGTCGGCGTCGTAGTTCGGCTTGGGCGCCACGTACGTCTTCTTGCCAAACGGATCCTCAAACTCCACGACCTGGACCTTGGCGTCATGCCCGCCGATCTGCCCGGTCCCAACGGTGTACTGCAAGCCGTTGCCCTTGAGCCACACGGCCATGGAATCGGTGTAGCTCGGGTCAAATCCCGCCGGCAGGTTGGCCACCGCCTGCCATGCCGCCTGCAAACGCAGCGTCAGGTTGGTGATGGACGGCTGCACGCGCGGTGTCGACGCTGTGTACGTGCGGAACGGATCGGCGGGTTTGTAGACTTTTTCCCCGGGGTTCTGCGGATCGGCGACAAAGACGCCTCCGATCATGTTGGCGTCCCCCGCGACGAGCCCGCCCAGCACCTTCATCAGCTCGCGCGGGTAGATCGTGTTGAAGCCGATGGCCGTCCCGCGAAACAGCGGCAACTGCTCGCCCGCGGACTCGGTCAGCAGCGACACCGTCGCGTTGGTCATGACCTGGATCGCCGCGACTTTGTCCCAATAGGCGCCGATCCACAGCGGGTGATCGGCGTAGTAGTAGCCCTTGTCGTGGGCGAACGTGGTCCACGGGTACTTGCCCGGTCCGAGCGTGACGTGCGCCTCCCCCGGCGCGGTCTCGGCGTAGGACGTGTTGACGTAGAGGTTCTGTTTCTTGTCATAGACATACGCGCCTGGTGCCGGCGAGCCGATCATCGCCGCCAGCTTGCTGAACGCCGCCTGCGACGCGCGCCGCATCTGGGCAAAGCCCGATTCCTGCCGGTCAAACGCCGGAAACCACGGATAGAAGCGCAGGATGTTGTTGTACAGCGCGTAGTAGCGCCCCGCCGTGGCAAGCGGCGTCAGCCAGCGATCGGTGATGCGCGCCATATAGCCCAGCGGATTGCCGCCCGCCGCGAACCACTGCCGCTCGCGCTTGAACGCGTCAAACAGGTAGTACTCCTCCACCGCTTCGCCCGCGTGATAGACGATTTCTTCGGCCGTCGCGCCGGTGTCAAAGCGATTGCAGCCCAAAATGCCGACGAATTCATCGGAGCAGTACTTGTACGGCACCTCCAGGTACGTGCGGTCCATGTCGTTGCGGCCGTACTTGAACGCGCTGTTCGCCTCCAGATTGACGAGAAATTCCGGCACCGCGTCGCGCTTGCGGTTGTACGCCGGCGGCATCCAATCGCTGACGATGCTGAGCTGCGGCGTGATGACGTCGTATTGCCAGCCGGTCGTCTCCATCTGCACGGACCACTTCGCGATGTCCGGTTTGTTGGCGTTCTCGCGCTTGGCCACGTCCAGCACGCGCTGCCGCAGGAAGCTGGTGTCCGCGTACACGTCGACCAATTCGCCGTAGCCGTAGCGGATCGCCGCGTAGTCGTATTTGCCCAGGCCGTGAATATCGCTGTGGATCTTCTGGCCGTAGTCCATCACCGTCGAGTATTGGTACTCCATCCGCCGGTTGTCGATTTCCGCCTGCGTCATCTGCGCGCGCGGCACGTACTTGTAGGCGACGCCCGTGGCCGATTGCACCATCGGGATGCTCTGCGGCGCGCCGGTGCGGGCGTCAACGCAATAGCCGCCGTCGCACGTGTTGCCGGTGCCGCATTTCGCCGGGTCCGTGCACTTGATCCTGGCGTTGCAGACGCCTTTGCGGCACACGCCTTCGTCGCCGCAAGCCGCGTCGTCGGTGCAGGCGAGCGTCTCCGCCGTCGTGGCGTTGCACATGCCGGTCTTCACGCCGTCGGCGTCGACGCATTGTTTGGTCGACTTGGCGCACGCCGCGCCGTTGGGGCAGTCGTCGTCGCTCAGGCACGGGCTGAAGACGCAGGTTTCACCGAGCAGGTTGCGGCCATACAAATCGCGGCCGCAGAACTGGTTGGCCGCGACGGTGCCCGCTGGCGTGGTCAGGTCGGCGCACGCGACGGCTTCTTTTTGCCGACCCGTCTCGGGGTCAAAGTACTGGTCAAAATAGTTCAGCAGGTCAGACGAGCCCTGGAAGTTGTGCCGCAGGCCCAAGGTGTGGCCGACTTCGTGTTCCAGCGTCGCCCGGAAGATCGCCACGGAAAGCGCGGTCCGCAGCGCGTCGCCTTTGTAGCACTGCTTGGGAAAGTTGCCCGGCGCGTCCACCTGCTTGGGATCGGTCACCGCCGCGTTGGGATCCTGGCCGTCCTTGCATGCCAGCCGCTGCGCCAGCCCGACGATCGCCGGATCGTAGAATTCCGCGGGCTCAATCGTGTTCATACCCAACATCAGCATCCGTTTGTGCTCGTCCATGGCGCGCTGCGGCGTCGCCCAACCGGTCGGACTCAGCGCGGCGATCTGCTCCGGCGCGATCGCGTCGCCCGGCTGCACGCCGCCATCGGATAGCGTCAGCGCGACCTCGTCGTTGATCATCGCGCGCTCCACCGGCGTGCCCTGGATCTGCCGCAAGTGGTTGAGCGCGAGCTGCGGGTCAAACGTCAGCCCCTGGGCGTCCAGCACCTTGGCGAGCCCCGCGGGCTTGGCGATGTCGCGCAGCATCTGCTCCTGCTCAGGCGTCGGCGGTTCCGTCGCGACGAAGCCAGGCAGCTTGTCGCTCATCTTCAGCGTCGCGCGCGCTTGCGCCTGCACCAGCGACTCGGTCGGCGTCAGACCCGCGTCCGGTGCCGCCGCGCCCATGAAAGTCGACTTGTTCAGCGCCGAGCGCGCCTGCGTGGCCAGATACGCCTTGATGTACTTGCCAGTTTGCAGATCCGCATCGCTCAGATCGCCGTTCAGCAGATCGACAAGATCCTTGGCGTACTGCGCATACGTCACCAGCGCCGCGCCGTACACGTTGGCGCATGCCCACTGGATCTCGCCCGTGTCGGGATCGGCGGCCGCTGGACCGTAGCCCAAGGGCGACGTCGGCTCCATGTTGGTGACCCAATACAGAAAATTGTAGCGCGTATCGCCGACGAGCTTGGGCTCCGCCGCGTGCCGCACCCAGCCGCCGTCGTTCCGGTCCGCGCACGGATTGCGCCACCCGCTGGTTTCCTGCCGCCAGTAGCGGCAGTCGTTCATCGCGCCCGCCTTGCCGGTTTCACCGCGCGCGTCGCAGACATCCCGCTGCGCCGTGAAGACGTTTTCGCACAGCACAAAAATCGGCGGCAGGCTGGCCTTGAACTGCGCGCGTTTGTCGGCGTCCGCCTGGCTCAATTCCTGCTTCCAGCCGACGCAGACGCCGACGCCGCTGTCGCTCATGCAGGTGACGTCCGTGCGGCTGCCTGGGCGGATGAACGCGACCTGCGGGTTCTGGCCGCTGTAGAAAAGCCCGTCGCTGGCTGTGGCGTAGGGCAGGCGATCGACGCTCTGCACGCCAGCGATGCCGACGCTCAGGTCTTCGCCGGCGCTCGGCTTGGCGGCGGTTGCGCTCAGCGCGATGCCGTTGACCGCCCGCAGCTGGGCAATGTTCAGGCCGCCGCGCACCAGCACGAGCGCGTCGCCGCCCACGTACACGAACGTGTAGGACTCGCCCGCCTTCAGTCCGAGGTTGGGCAGCTTGGCCGTCGCCGATCCCGCAGTGACCACCGCTTCCGTCGCCTGCAAATCGGCGCCGATCAGCACCGCGCCCTGCTTGGCGGCGGCCAGCGTCCCCGGGACGAACGCCACGTCTGGCACTTGGGTCGTTCCCACGGTCAGCGTCGCCGGTGCACTGTCCGGCGTCGCGTTGACAAAGCTCAGCCACGCACCGCTGGCGGTGACTTGCGGTCGCGCCGAGAGCGTATCGTCCACAACCACGACCTGCGGCATCTTGCCCGGCATTCCCGCGGCGATCACCACGCCGTTGAACTTGTCCGCGCTGATGTTGAGGTCCGTCGTTGCCACCGCGTGTTGCGCGCAATCGGCGTTGGTCTGGCAGAACCGCTGGCCGAATTTGGACTGCGGATCGGTGAATCCCACCTGGCCGGTCGGCATTCCCGCGGCGTCCTTCGCGCCATCTGCGCGCCATTTGTCCTCCCAGAACAGCAGCCACGCCACGGTGTCCTGGAAGACGTCGTTCCAGCCGTCTGCCGTCGCATACTCCGCTGGCGTGTGGTCCGCCGGCGTGTCCGCGCTCAGGTGATAGAGGATGGGCCGGATGCTGCGCGCGCCATAATCCAGTCGTTGGCCAATCTTGCACGCGCCGGGGACGAACCAGTCGGGCTGATCGCAGACCAGCGGCTTGGCGCAGTCGTCGTTTGTCACACACGCGGTGTGCACCTCCGCGCCGGCGGCGTCCTTGGGCAGCGCGAACGTCTTGGATTGCTGCCAGATGTTCCAGCGCGCGGCCTTGTAGTCGTGGCCGCTCGAGGTCAGGCCGTAGTCCTCGCTGAACGTGTAGCGATCGGCCAGGAAATAGCCGAACTTCTGCGCCGGACCGGAGTTGTGGTACGGGCGGATTTCGTAGTCATTCAGATGGCGTGCGTCCGCCCGCTTGTAGCTGACGCGGATTTCAAACGCCGCACCGGCACAATCGCCGGGCGCCAGCGCGTACGGGCTGCACGCGCCTGTGGACATCGGCTGGCCGAACAGGTGCCGCGTGAAATGGAAGTAGCCGCCGTCCGGATCCTGATAAAAATGATTGGGATTCTCCAGATCGTCGCCCTGCACGTAGTAGTCAACGGGCGACATCGTCACCGAACCCTGCGGAAACGCGAAGTTGGCCAGCGTGTTGCCCATCCAATCGACGCGGACGTAGTCGCGCTGCCACCACGGCCGATCGGTCGTATTTTCGATCAGGACGTTGGTCTGGGCACCGGTCGCCGCCGCGTAGTCGCGCTTGACGTCGAAGTGGCTGATGATTGGATACATTTCAATGGGATTGCCGACGACGACCTCGACGAAATCGGACTCCTGCACGTCCCGGCTGGCGCGGTTGCGCACCGATTCGTCCCAGTATTTGCGAATCTTGCGCTTGTTCCACTGCGCGTCGCCGCCCACCACCGCCTCGGCGTACGGATAGACGACAAGCGCGTTCTCCTGGATGTCAAAGATGACTTTGCCCTGCTTGCCGCCAAAATCGGTCTGCCCCACGAAGCCAAATGCCGCCGTGGACGGCATCGCGCTGACGACCTGAAATTCGTACCAGACGCCGGCGAGGTCGGCCTTCTGCGTGCGATTGACCTGCGTGCGGTCGATCAGGCCCGGATCCGCCGCGCAAGCCGCCAGCGCGAGGGTCGCGGCGCAGATCACAAAATGCAGAAATTTCATGGTCTCTCTCGCATGCGGTCAGAACGCCCGGTTCACGGACAGGCTGAGACTTGTGTAGTTGTCCGCGGTGGAACGGAAATCGAAAAACGGGAATCGCAGCGTGGTGTTGTCGGCGCTCCAGGGGGGCGACGCGGTCACGGCCAGCGCGCTCAGCGTCCAGCGCTGGTCCGGGTCAAACGTGTAGCCGACCGACACGAGGCCCCACTGCAAATCGCTGCGCCCGCGCCCGGGCTTGGCGTTGGCGCTGGTGAAGGCGTCGTTGGCAAAGCTGGTGTATTTGAAGTTGTTGTAGAGCACGTACGTCAAGCCAACCGCGACGCGCGGTGCGGGCAACCACGTCACCGACAGCGTGTTGCGGATCGAAAACGCGGTGTTCAGCAGACCGGTGGCGATGTCGCTCTGGCCGGACATCAGCTCGGGGCCATCGGGGCGCGCGAGGCTCGGAAAGTTCACGGCGTCGACGGCGCTTGTGGTCAAGCGATTGAAGTTCTTGGTGAAACCAAACGCGTAGAGAATCGCCAAGCGACCGCCGAACAGGTCGGGCTTGAGGAGCGAGAGGCCCGGCGTCAGCGCCAGGATACGCGTCTGGAAGCGCGAGGCGCGCGAAGTCGGCAGCGCCGCCACCAGGGACGCGCCGACCTTGATGCCGCCGGGCAGCAGCAGTGGCTTGGGCTTGCCGGCGTCGGCGCCGTGCGTGGGCGACCAGTTCACCGTCAGCAGCGTGTCGCCCACGACCGTATCGTACGGCCGCGCGGCGCCGGCATCGGCGTTGCTCGCCAGATTCTTGCTGACCGTCTGCAGCGCGCCGATGTTCAGGCCGTGACCCAGCACGACGCCGGCGCGCAGGAACAGGCCCAGGTCATAGCTTGTCCGCCGCGCTTCACCCGGCACAAAAGTCCCGAGGCCCACCGTGTTGTCCAGCCGCACGTCGCCGTTCAAGGGAAACGCGTCCGAGGGTCGCACCGGACGTTTGGCCTCGTCCTCGTCCTGCTCGGACGCCAGATCGACGCGCGCTCCCGCAACGGTCTGCGCCCACGCCGGTTGCGCGCCCATGCCTGCCAACGCGCTGAGCAGCACGCAGAAGCCATGGACAACGTGAGGTTTCATCGTGAGCAGCCCCCAAGGAACCGGTCGGTGCAGATGCGGCGCCAACCTACCCCACGTCCCCGAGGGCGGCAAGCGCCCGGGCGACCGTTTCTGCAGCCAGTGTGAAGAATCGTGAATCGCCTGCGGTTGGGTTGGCAATCCGCCGAGGCCCGGGGCGGAAAAAGCGACGCTGGGTAGACTTGCGATGCACGATCGGGTAGACCATGGGGATCTGCGGCACAGCGCCGTGCCCCTTTTTTGCCCCAGGCATCTCTGGAGGACCGCTCCGTGCGCTTTTCCTGTCCAAGTTGCAGCAAGATGTACCGGTTGCCGCCTGATCGCATGGCCGGCTATCAGCGCGCCCAGATCAGTTGCCCCAACTGCAAGGCTTCGATTATCGTTCGCGATTTGGGCGGCGACTTGCTTGACGCCCGTCTTGCCACGACCGAGGTCTCAGGTCCCGTGCTCGTGACCGACGTCCGGCCGCAGTCAGCGATTGTGCCAGCGGAGCCGACGTGGTTCGTCGCCGTGGGTCGCGACCGCAAAGGTCCGTTCACGCCGCTGCAGCTCTCGGAGCTGATGGATATCAGCACGATTTCCGGTCAGTCGCTGGTCTGGCAAAAAGGCTTGCCCAACTGGGTTCCGATGGTCGATGTGCTCGAGCTGCGCCCGCTTTTGCGGACCGGCAGCGGCGTGCACGTCGCCGGTGGTCCGCCGCCGATGATGCCGCGGCCCGAAAGCGCATCCCAGGCCCCGGCACCCGTCGCTGCACCCGCACCCGTCGCAGCTCCGGCACCCGTCGTCGCGCCCGTCCGCGCCCCGACGCCCGCGCCTGCCCCTGTTCCGATGCCAACCGCCGCGTCGACCGCGCCAACCGCGCCCGCGCCTGTCGCACCCGCTCCTGCTCCCGCGCCGACTCCTGCGCCTGTCGCACCGCTGCGCGCCACGGAATCCGACCTGCACAACTTGCAGACGGAAAACCAGAGCGACAGCTTCTTCGCGTCGCACCACGACCTCGATCACGTTGCCTTGGCGATGCCGGAAGCGGACAAGCACAAGCCGACCAAAGAGGAATACCAGAACCTGCTGCAGGAATTCAGCGTGATGTTCCGGTTGGACAAGCGCTCCAAACGGCAGAAGATCCTGATCACGGTGATTGTCGCGTCGCTGGTGCTCGGCGCCATCGGTTTTGGCCTCGTCATGCGCTACCAGGGCATGAAAAAGGCGCAACTGCTCGCGGATGCCAACAACATCCTCGGCATGTTCAACCTGCCGTACCAGACAAGCGTGACGATCGAGATTGGCAACGAGCCGGAGCCGGAAGCCAAGCCCGGCGAGCCGACCAAGCCCGCCAAGGCCAAGGAGCCCAAGCAGGAAGTGCAGTTGTCCGACCTCGCGGCCAAGATGCGCACGGTCGTCAAGGCGCGGAAGGCGGCGACGGCGAAGGCGCCCGTGGGCCCGACGGTCAGCGAAGAAGAGAAGAAGCGCCTGATGGCGTTGCTCGACAGCGGCGGCCCCGGCGTGCGCGGCGCGACGATCGGCGAAGGCGTCACCTCCAGCGACATCCGCAAGATGTGCGAGGCGCAAAAGCCCAGCCTGCGCGCCTGCGGCCAATCCGCGGGCGTCGCCGACTTCAAGATCCGCTTCACCGTCGGCGCCGGCGGCAAGGTCCAGGACGTCAAGGCCAGCGCGGACGGCAAGGAAGACGCCGGCCTTGGCAATTGCTGCGAAAGCAAGCTGCGCAAAGTCCATCTGGCCGGCGCGTCGGCGGAATCGTTCTCTTGCACAATCGACTGACCAGGGTGCGCGCTCTGGCGATTGCGGTGCTCGGCCTGCTGTGGTCGCTGCCCGCGCTGGCGCAGGAGACCAAGGTCACGCTCGCGGTGCTCGGCTTCACTGCGGACGCCAAGCAGATGCTGGTGCAGTTGGAAGACGACAACGTCGGCACCAACCTGCGGCTCTACGACGTGGCGACCGGCCAGCCGGCCAAGAAGAGCGCGCTGATTCCGTTCCAGCGCGGCGAGTCGCAGAAGGTCATCAAGGAAACGCGCAAGAAATTCAAAATCGTCGATCCCGGCGTGGAAGACACGCTCTATCCGCTGGACGCGAACGACGCGGAGAAGACGCTGAGTTTCTTTGGCCTCATGGCGACGCGCGAGCGTTTTGTGCTCGCGGTGACCGATCGGCAGAAACTGGGCAAGATCGCGGACGTGCCGGTGCGGCATGACGATGGCGCGGATGTGTGGGCCAAGGTCGCGCTGAAGACGCTGTACTGGACGACGGATCGCAAGTGGCTGGTGGCGATCGTCACGCAGAAGCTGAAAGCCGAAGGATTGCTGACGGAAGTGGACGAAGCACATGCGCTGGCGTTCCATGTGGCGGATATTCGCTGGGTCGAGCCGGAGCCGCCCAAAGAAGCCAAGCCCGCCGACGCAGACGCGAAGAAGGACTGACAGCGTGAGCGATTCGGCGGCCAAGAAGCGCACAAAACTCAATGACCTGGCGCTGCTGAAGCGGTTCTGGCCGTTTGTGAAACCCGACGCCGTGTGGGTCGCGCTGGGCCTCTTCGCCGTGCCGCTGATGAGCCTCGCGGGCGTCGCGCAGCCTTGGCTGCTGAAGATCGCGGTCGATGGGCCCATGACGGACGCGTTGCAGCACCGGCCCAGCCAGGGCTGGACGCTGACGAGCGTGGCGGTGACCTTCCTCGCCGCGGTGCTGGCTGAGTACATGCTGCGCGGCCTGCAGCTGTGGGCCCTGCAACGCGCCGGCTACCGCGCGCTGCAGCGTTTGCGCCGCGGCGTGTTCGCCCACGTGCTGCAGCAGGGTTCGGCGTTCTTTGACACGCGCGCCTCAGGCAACCTGCTCTCGCGCACGACAACCGACGTCGAGGCCATCGGCGAGGTCCTGACTTTTGGCATCGTCGGCATCGTCGGCGACGTTTTTGACATCCTGTTCATCCTCGCCGCAATGCTGTGGTTTGACGTGCGGCTGACCGCGATGAGCCTGCTCGTCGCGCCGTTCATCGTGCTGCTCGTCAACCTGTTTCGCCGCCGCCTGCGCTTCTACTCGACGGAGATCCGCCGCTCCATGTCGGCTGCGTCCGGGCACTTTCAGGAAGCGCTGGCCGGCGCACGCATCGTGCAATTGCACGGTCGGGAAGAGGCGACGCTCGACGAGTACCGCAGCTTCAACTTCCGCTACCTCGACGCCTACCGCATCTCCAACTGGTACGACGCCTCGCTCTACGCGGTCATGGACGGCGTCGCGGGCCTCTGCATCGCCATCCTGCTCGGCTACGGCGCGGGCCGCGTCGTCAGCGGTTTGGGCACGCCTGGCCTCCTGATCGCGTTCATCCAGTACATCCAGCGCGTCTTCGTGCCGGTCCGCGAACTCTCCGGCAAGGTCGCGACGATTGAACGCGCGCAGGCGGCGCTGGAGCGGATCTTCGGCCTGTTGGATGAAGCTGTGCCGCTGCCGTCCGGCGACCAGATCCCGGCGCAGATCGCGGGCCGCGTGCAGATCGACCACCTGAACTTTGGCTATGGGCCGGAGGTGCAGGCGTGCGCGGACGTGTCGCTGACGGTCGAACCGGGTCAGGTCGTCGCGCTTGTCGGCCAGACCGGATCGGGCAAGTCGACGCTGGTCAAGCTGATCGCGCGGATGTACGACGCGCCGCCGCGGTCGATCTTCGTCGATGGCGTCGCTGTGGAAGATTGGCAACTCCAGGCGCTGCGGCGGGCGATCGGCGTGGTGCAGCAGGACGTCATGCTGTTTTCAGGCACCTTTGCCGACAACGTTTCTCTCGGCCGCGCCGGCATCACGCGCGCGGCGATCGAGCAGGCGGTGGAGGACGCGCAGCTTGCGCCCAAGGTCGCGCGCCTGGGCGGGCTGGACACCGTGCTGAGCGAAAATGGCGGCAACCTGTCCTCGGGCGAGCGGCAACTGCTGTCGATCGCGCGGATTCTCGCGGCCAATCCGCCCATCGTCGTGTTGGACGAAGCGACGGCGTCGATCGACACCGAGACCGAGCAGGCCGTGCAGCGCGCGCTGGAGCGGGTGTTCCAGGGCCGCACGGCGATCGTCGTGGCGCACCGCCTCTCGACGATCCGCAAGGCCAACCGCATCGTCGTCATGGAACGCGGGCGGATCGCGGAGTCCGGCACGCACGAGGCGCTGATGGCGCAGGCCGGCCTGTACGCGCACCTTGTGGAGTCCGCGCAAGAATCGCAGCGCCTCCTCGGCTGACGCTTGCGGTCGATCGCCCGGTCCGCGACACTCCGCCCCCGCGCATCCCTGCGCACGAGAACACGATGGCCACCGATCAACCGCAAAAACTGTTCAAAGCCCAGACCTTGAAGGGCTTTCGCGACTACATGCCGGAACTCATGGCGCCGCGCCAGGCGATGATTCGCTTGATCGAAGCGACGTTTGAGCGCCACGGTTTTCAGCCGCTGCAGACGCCTGCCTTGGAGTACCTGGAGACGCTGGCGGGCAAGTACGGTGAGGAAGGCGACAAGCTGTTGTATCGCTTTCAGGACCACGGCGAGCGCCACGTCGCGCTGCGCTACGACCTGACGGTGCCGCTGGCGCGCGTGGTGGCCGAGCACCGCAACGAGATCCAGCTGCCGTTTCGCCGCTATCAGGTCGCGCCCGTGTGGCGGGCTGACAAGCCGCAGCGCGGCCGTTTCCGCGAGTTCTTCCAGTGCGACGCGGACATCGTCGGCGTCAATTCCGCGATCGCCGATGCCGAGACGCTGATTACCGGTCTCTCCGTGCTGCAGACGCTGGGCATTGACGGCGCGGTGCTGCATTTGAACCACCGGGATGTGCTGTTTGGCCTGATCGCGGCGGCGGGCGTGACGGAGAAAGCCCAGCAGATCGCCTGCATTCGGGCGATCGACAAGCTGGACAAGATCCCGGCGGCGGCGGTGCAGACGGAGATCGAGACCGCGGGCATCGATGCGGAAACAGCGGAACGGGTCGTGGGGCAATTCCTCCACGGCGCGATGACGATCGAGAGCGTGGCCGACCGGTTGAGCGCGGCCAGCGTCGACACGGCGGGTCTGGACCGACTGCGCGAAGTGCTCGCGCTCGTCCGTGCGGCGGGCTTGAGCGAGCGCATCCGCTTTGACCCGACGATCGCCCGCGGCCTCGACTACTACACCGGCATCATCTACGAAACACGGCTCACCGATCCGCGCGTCAAAGGCATCGGCGCCGTCATGTCCGGCGGCCGTTACGACGGCCTCATCGGCCTGTTCACAAAGGAAGCGATCCCCGCGGTCGGCATCAGCCTGGGCCTCGATCGCCTGCTGGCGGCGATGCAGGAGCTGGAGCTTGTCAGCAAGGACAGCCACGCGGTGCAGGTTTACGTCACGGTGTTCAGCGAAGCGCAGGCGGTGACCGCGATCCAGTTGGCGGGGCTCCTGCGCCAAGCGGGGCTGCGCGCGGAGTTGGATCTGGCGGGCGGCAAGCTCGGCAAGCAGTTGGAACGCGCGAGCAAGCGCGGCGCGCGGCTGGCGGTGATGGTGGGGCCGGATGAGGCGACGGCGGGCACGGCGGTGCTCAAGGACCTGCGCGATGGCGCGCAACAGACCGTCTCACAAGCGGATTTGGCCAGTACTGCCGGTGCGCTTCTGGCTGTTTGACGCGCGCCTGACGCACCGCGTCGTGACGCGGGCTGTCACAAATGCCGTTTTTTGTCACCGAAACCCCGCAAAACTTGCGGGGATCAGCGGTGGTAAAGCGAGTTGGCGACCGTCAAAATACAGATAACAGCATACGAATCAATGACTTGATGGATTCCAGCAGCACTTGGCACAGACCGTGAATAAGAAGAGAGCGGGGGATCATCTCAAGCCCTCCGCTGAAACCCCGCCAGGGGAAGAAGCGGAGGGTTTGGGATTTTTGGGCTAGTTTTTTGCCGATGTTGACTTAGCTTCTCGGCTGTCACCGGCAAAACGAGGTCCCGACCATGACGCATTACACGCTCATCATTGGCAACAAGAACTACTCGTCGTGGAGCATGCGGCCGTGGCTGGTGCTGCGCCATTTTGGAATTGCCTTTTCAGAACAGCTGATTCCGCTCTTTGAGCCGGGCTACGACGCGGCAATCCGCGCGGTTTCGCCGTCCGGCAAGGTGCCGCTGCTCGTCGACGGTGACTTGCACGTCTGGGATTCGCTGGCGATTTGCGAGTATCTGGCGGAGCGTCATTCCGGCCTGTGGCCGCAGGATCCGGCGGCGCGCGCGATCGCGCGATCCGTCAGCGCGGAGATGCATTCCGGCTTCCTGGCGCTGCGCACGAACTTCCAGTGCAACATCCGTCGCCGTACGCCGCGGGCGCCGACGCCGGAAGTGCAGGCGGACATCAACCGCATCGTCGCGCTCTGGACCGATTGCCGCGCGCGTTTTGGTCAGGACGGCCCCTACCTCTTTGGCGCGTTCTCAATCGCCGATGCCATGTACGCGCCCGTGTGCTTTCGTTTCCAGACCTGGGGCGTGCAACTTTCTGGCGCCGCGGGCGTCTACATGGCAACGATGCTGGCCACGCCGGCGCTGCAGGATCTCGCCCGTGATGCCATCGCCGAACCGTACCGCATTGGCAAATACGAAACGGACTGACCGCATGGACGCGGTGCGCGCGCTGCGTCACACTCACCGCATGAGTGCGCGACTTTGGCTTTGTCTGCTGCTTCTGACGTCCGCTTGCGGCGCGGCGCAGCAGAATCGCGCTGCCGACGGGACGCTTCAGCGCAACGTGGTGGAGCTGGACCCGATCGAGATCCGCACCGACCGCAGCACCGGCAAACCGCTGACGTACGTGCGGGACCACGACGCGCTTGTCGATCAAGCGATGGCCGAGTTCCACGCCGAGCATTGGGCGGACGCTGTCCGGCTCTTCGACATCTTGCTGCGCGAGTATCCCAACACGCCGGGGCTGGGCGCGATCGCGCACAATTGCGGACTGGCGCTGCAAGCGATGGGACTGCACAAAGAAGCGGCGGGGCGATTTGCCACGGCGCGCCTGCAAAATACCGGGACGCGCCATGCCCGCGATGCGCTGTTCCTGCAGGCGGAGAGCCTGGAGCTGGCGCAGGACCCGACGGCGGCGGCTGTGCTGTACCGGGACGCGCTGGACGATCCGGCGACGCAGATGCAGATCGGCGGCGAGCTGGGCATCCTGGACGCGCTGGAAGCGGCGGCGCGCATGGGGCTGTGCTGGCGGGCGGCGGGCGAGATCAAGCAGGCGGACGACGCGTACCGGCGGGTCGAGAGGCTGTACA
This sequence comes from uncultured Myxococcales bacterium, assembly GCA_903842345.1. Classification (GTDB taxonomy): domain Bacteria; phylum Myxococcota_A; class UBA9042; order UBA9042; family UBA9042; genus CAIYBN01. Next base: position 79,018 of record CAIMLR010000002.1, on the reverse strand, counting down.
ACGATCACCGCGACGTGCAGGTCGTGGGCGAATCGGAGTGGGTGGCGCGCGCGGCGTATGAGCGCGGCGAACTGTACCGCGAGCTTTTTGCCTCGATCCGCTTCAAGTTGCCGGTCGATCGCATGAAACGCGATCTGGAAGACAAGGCCAACCTGTTCCTGAAAGCCGAGAATTCCTACTACCACTGCGTGCGGCTGCACCACAAACAATGGTCGCTGGCGGCGGGGCACAACATCGGCGGGCTGTACACGCGGTTGATCGACGACATCGACAACGCCGAAGTGCCGCCGGAGATCGGCGAGCAGTTGGCCGACGTGTACCGCGACGAGCTGTGGAACCACACGGAAAAGCTGGCGAAACGCGCGGTCATCATCTACCGCAAGAACATCGAGCTGGGCAAGACGCTGGGCGCGTCGGAATCGGATTGGGTGAGCAAGTCGGAGAACGGCCTGTCGCGCATGATGGAGACGATTGAGCGCAACCAGGCGCGGCGGGCGCGCTTGTTGCAGGTCGGCGCGATCCAGCCGCAGCCCAAGAAAGACGAGCCGCCGGCACCGGCGCCCTGAGGCAGCATGTCGGACACATTGCGCTTTATCCGCACGGATTCCCTGATGCAACCGGGCGGGCACAAGCCCCACGGCAAGGTGCGGCGGGACGATCCGCGCATGGCAAGCCGGACGATTGGCTTGGACGCGGCGCCCAATCCCAACCTCGTGCGGGCGATCCTGCTGGGCGTGGCGGACGATCGCGGCGTCAAGCTGAACGGCGGTCGCCACGGCGCGTCGGATGGCCCGGCGAAATTTCGCGACTATTTCTCCCGCCTGCCCGCGCCGCCGCAATTTGGCCCGGACTCCGTGCTGTCCGCGGGCGACCTGATGGGCGCGGAGAACACGGGCGAGACCCATGCCCGCCTTGCGGAGATCGTCGGTGTGTTGCGCAACCGCTTTCCGCTGGCGCGGCTTGTCGTCATCGGCGGTGGTCACGATCACGCGTACGGCGAAGTGCTGGGCCTCGCGCGCTGGCTCGCGGACGGGCAGGCGGACGCCCGCGTGGCGGTGGTGAACGTCGACGCCCACGCGGATGTGCGGCCGCATACCGGTGAACCGCATTCCGGGACGCCGTTTCGCCGCCTGCTGCTGGATCCGGTGGCGCGGTTGGATGGCGCGAGCTTGGTGCAATGGGGCCTGCAGCGCGCCGCCAACGCGGTCGCCCACCTGCAGTTCCTCGACGGCCAGGGCGCGCGCACGGTGTTCTGGGACGAATTGCCGGACGGCGATCGCGCGGCGGGACTGGCCCTGACGGATCTCCTCGCGGCGCTCGCGGCCAGCCATGCCGGCTTGTCGCTTTCGGTCGATCTGGACGCGTTTCCACAAAGTTGCGCACCGGGTGTGAGTGCGCCGGGCGTCGTTGGCGTGGCGCCTGGAGCCGTACTGCGCGCCGCGGCGCGTCTTGGCGCCCTGCCGTGCGTCACGCAACTGGGCATTTACGAACTGAATCCGCGGTTTGACGTCGATGGCGCGACGGCGCGATTGGCGGCGCGAATCGCGTGGAGTTACCTGACGGGACTGGCTTGACGTTGCAGCGCATGCTTGCCAGCATTCGCGCCCCGGGCGGTGTACTTTGCACCGCGTTGCCAGAAAGGAATTGAGCCATGTCGACCACGCCCAAGTTCTGCCCCGAGTGCGGTGCACCTCTCAATGAAGGCGCCAAGTTTTGCGCCGGCTGCGGTACTTCCGTTGCGGCCAACGCCAAGATTTCAGAGACGCCGGTGCCCAAGGCAGACGTGCTCGACGAGCCGGATCCGACCGACCACCACGCGCACAAGGCCAAGCACGCGGGTGGCAAGTTCGAGGATCCGTTGGCGCACCTGTTGGACAAGGACGACGAGGACGACCACTCCAAGGACCAGCTCGACCGCGAGGATCGCCTGGAGATGCCGGAAGCCGACGCACTGCCGGTCAAGAAGGCGCCGCCGATCGCCCTGATCGCGCTGCTGGCGCTGGGCGCGCTGGTGTTGGGCATCGTGGTCAAGATCTCCACGGACGACGAGCTTTCCTCGCGCATCCAATGCAATCTGCTGGGCAAAGCGGACAAGTGCATCACCGATGAAGACCGCCAGGCGGAGATCGAGTGCAAGGAGAAGGAAGAAGAAATCAACCTGATGACCGCGCGTTACGGCCAGTTTGACCTGAATTTCGACCCGCCGAAGGACACGTCGGTGCTCATCGTGCAGAAGCGCTATGAGGAAGATCGTTCGTCGTTTATCGCCCGCGTCAGCGGCAGCGTGCCGTGCAAGGCGCAGGCGGATTGCCCGGCCAACTACGAGTGCACCGGCGCCGAGGGCAACAAGAAGTGCATCGTGAAGGCCGGCTCAGCGGGCGACAACCGCGTGCTGAAGACCAAGAAGGTCGGCGATTTCAAGCAGATGCCGAAGGCGGAAGACGGCACGTCCAAGGGCGTGATTTCCTTCATGACGGAAGACGCGTGGAAAGAGAAGCACGCGAACGATCCGGCGCCCACGCCGCCGCCGCCGCCCGCGCCGCCCAAGGCCGATGAACCGCCGCCGCCGCCGGCCGTGCCGCCGAGCCCGCCGCACGTGGGGCCGATCACGTGGGAGCCCAAGCCCAACAAGGAACTGCAGATGCCGATGTCGCTCGCGACGCTGCCGCTGCTTGAAAAAGAGCAGGAAGACGGCAACAAGAAGCGCCTGACCTGGGAAGACATCAAGAAGATCGAAGAGATGAAGAACACGCCCAAGAAGGATGCCGAGGGCAACGTCGTCAAGGATCCGGCGACGTCGGTCAAGACGGTGGCGGTTTCGACCTGGGTGTATGAAATCGAGTTGACCGCGCCGGGCTACCTGCCGCGCAAAGTGCTGTTCTACGACGATCCGTCGCCGCCGGACCTGGACATCAAGAAGCTGGAGAAAGAGGGCTGGACGACGCGCAAGTTCAAACGCACGCCGGACGGCAAGTACTTGATCGACAACGCCGCTTTTGACCTGACGCCGACGCCGCGCGTGCTGGCCAACCGCTACATGCAGTACACGCAGCAGTCCAAGTGCATGAAAGAAGCGCCGGAGTGGAAGGGCAAGCCGGATCAGGGCAAGAAAGATTCCGACGACCTGCTGTGGGAACAGCTGATGTTCACGAAGGAAAAACGCGAGATCGCGCTGAAGCTGGAAGACGATCCGGAGTTCAAGGCGTGGCGCGACCTGATCATGAAAGACTACAAGTGCCCGAAGGCGAATTGATCGCCGCTGGGGCATGAGCCTCGCCGCCAGCGTTCGGCACGTGATTCTTGCCGAACCCGGCGCTTGGGCGTACCGTCGAGCGATGCGCGTTCTCGCTGACCAGCGCTTTTTGCCAGTCAAGCCCTTGAAAGTGCTGGCGTTTTGCCTTGTCGTGAGCTTTGCGGCGCCGGCCCTTGCCGCAGACTTTGGCGATGACGACGAAGCCGTCACGCTTGACGCGGACGAGCCCGCTGAAGCCGCGCCTCCGGTGCCAGTCTCGACTGAAGGCCTTTATGATTTCAAGACCTTGAACGGCGAGGATCCGCGCTATGCGGCGCTGTTCGAAGCGTTTCGCAAGCGGCAGTACGGTCAGGCGGTGACGCTGAGCCACGACATCCTGCGATCGCCGCTGCGCAATCCGATGCAAACGGCGGTCGTGACGCTGCAGGCGATGGCGCTGGAGGCGCAGAAGGACTGGCACGGCGCGCAGGCGGCCTGGCAACGGCTGGCGCAGTCCGGACCGATGGCGCAGCGGGCGCGGCGGCACCTCGCGGAGCTGGCGTTGAAGCGCAAGGATGAGGACGAGGCGCTGGCGCAGTTGGCGGCGATCGCGCCGTGGCATGTCGATCGCGACGCAGCGACGCTGGAGATGGCGGCGCTGGAGTTGGCGCGGGGCCAGACGGGACCGGCGCGGGACGCCTTGGACCGGATCAAACCCGACGCGTTGGCCAAGCCGTTGCGCGCATGGTGGTCGCTCCTGGAAGGCCAGGTCGCGCAGCGTGCGGGCAAGACGGAGTTGGCGACGCAGCGGCTGCGCGAGGCGTGGCAGCTGGACATCGAACCGACGGCCCACGAGGCTTTTTCGGCGCTCAAGGCGCTGGATGCCGTGCCCAGCGCGGCCGACCAAATCGAACGGATCCTGCGGCGGCAGTCGAGCAAGGAGACCGAGCTGCGGGCGTGGCTGCGCGAAGCGGAGAGCGTGACGGAGGATGGCGATGGCCTCCGGCTGTACGTGACGGGCGCGCTCAAGGCCCGCGAGAAGAACACCCGGCCGCAGGCGATTGCGCTCCTGAAGCAGGCGGTCGAGAAGCTGGGCGATCCGGTGCAGCAGGCACGCGCCCTGCTCGTGCTCGGCGACGCGGTGGGCAAGGCAGGCGGCGACCGCGCGGCAATCGCGATCCTGGAACGCATCGCGCAGCTGCCGGCAGGCGACGAGACGCAGGCGCGCGCGCTCCAGCGGCTGCACAAGCTCTACGCCAACGTGGACGAACCCAAGCTGGCGGCGGAAGCCCTGCAGAATGTGCTCGCGCAGCACCCGGCGGCGGACGAACGCGAGCTGGTGCTGTGGAACCTCGGCTTCACGGAGTTCCGCGCCAAGCGGTGGCCGGAGGCGCTGCAGCATTTTGTGCAACTCGACAAGGATTTTGGCCACCTCTGGACCGGCTCGTGGCAGTCCTGGCGCGCCAAGGCGCTCTACTGGCAAGGCCGCACGCTGGCGCAGATGGGCCAGAAGGACGCGGCGCTGGACGCGTGGACGACCGTCGCGCAGACGTATGCCCAGACGTACTACGGCGTGATCGCGCTGGACCGGATGCGGGAAATGCGGCCGGATCGCGCGACGCGGGTGCAGGGGCCGCCGCCGGGGCCGGCCGATGGGTCGGCGGTGCAGGCGCTGTCGCTGGATCGGCTGCGCGTGGCGCGGCATCAAGCGCTGGATGAAGCGGCGCTGCTGGTGCGCATGGGCTTGCACACCGAGGCCAAGACGCTGCTGCGCGATGGGCTGTCCCGCGGGCTGCCGCGCGATGGCGTGCAATTGCTCGCGACGCTCTACGATCTCGAAGGCCACAAGAAGGCGGCGTATGCGGTCATGGAGCGGCACACCCGGCGCGCGGCGCGGCCGGACGATTCGACCGCGGGCATGTGGCGGCAGAGTTTTCCGCGGGCGTTCTATCCGGAAGCGGAGAGCGCGGCGAAGACCGCTGACATTTCCAAGAGCTTCCTGTACGCCATCATGCGCCACGAGAGCGCGTTTGTGCCGACCGCCGTGTCCAAAGCGGGCGCGTATGGCCTCGTGCAACTGCTGCCGTCGGCGGCGCGGATGATCGCGGGCGTCTACGACCTGCCGGCACCGGGCGTGGGCGGGTTGAAGCAGCCGCAGACCAATCTGCACATCGGCGCGCTGTACCTGACGCAGCTGCTGGGTTTCTACCGCAACAATCAGGCGCTCGCCGCGGCCGCGTACAACGCCGGGCCCTACGCTGTCCAGGCGTGGGTCAAGAAGGCGGGGACGCAGCCGACGGACGTGTTCGTCGAGGCGATTCCGTATCCGGCCACGCGCGCGTACGTGATGCAGGTGACCGCGACCGCGCAGACGTACGCGTGGCTGTATCCGGAGTGGCAGGAAATCCAGCGCGACTTGCTGTCGCGGCCGGCGAAGTTGCCGAGCTCGCTGGGGCCGTTTCTCGCCAAGCCGGGCGCAAGCGCGGCGCTGGTGAACTGACGGAAGGCGCAGCCGCGCGGACGCCAAACCTTCGGCTTCCCGCTCGTTCCGGATGGCTAGAAGCTGTACAGCACGCTAAAGCTCAGTGCGCCAAAATCATCCAGCGTCTGCGTCTTGACCAGCCCGGTATTCTGGATGTCCCGCACGCGGCGACCGATCGCGAAGCCGTAGTCGATGCGGATGGGAATTTGCCCGGACAGCAGCCAGCGCAAGCCGACGCCCACGCCGTGGCGGATGCTCGTGGGGTAGAATTCGGAGCCCGTGTCGGCGATCGCGCCCCAATCCCAGAAGCCGGCGCCCCATACGCCGCTGTCGCGCAGGATCGGGAAGCGCAGCTCCGTGGAGCCGTTGACGATGAAGTTGCCGCCCTGCTTGGTGTGGTACGCGTCGCCGTTGGACGAGACCGGCAGGCCGGACTTGTCGAGCGACTTGGTCGTGCCGTCGGCCAGGTACTCCTTGACCGCGAGATCGGCGTACCCGCGCAGGCCCTGGATGCCGCCGAGCTGGAAGCGCGCCCAGTCCGGCAGGTCGGCGGTCTCCGAGCCGAGTTGGGTCGATCCGCCGGCGTGCACAAGCAGCGCCAGGACGGCCATCTGCCCAAACGGGATGAAGCCCTTGGCAGAAGCCTCGTATTTCAGGTAGTTGCCGTGCTCGTACAGGCCGATGAGGTTGGGATTCGGGCTGCTGACAACCTGTTTGTAGGCGTTGATGTACTGCAGCGAGCTGCTCAAGTAGAAGCCGCGCGTCGGGTTGAGCGGGCTGTCCGTGCGGTCCCACGTCAGCGTCGGGCTGATTTGGAACTGCGGCTCCAGGCGAAAGCCATTGTCCGGCGTCGTCACGCTGGGCAGCCGGGTGCGGATGAAGCCGGCGTCGAAAGCCACCGCCAGCGCGACCTTGCCAAAGCGCCGCGCCAATTGCACGAGCGCGCCGGTGCGGTCCAGATCCACAACGCCGCTGGCGTAGTCGTGGATGAAATACGGCGCGGTGAGGTTGAGCGTCACGTCTGAACCGAAAAGGCGCGAGTCGGAGTACGTCGGCGTGAACGAGAGCAGGCGGATGGTGTCCAGCACCGTCTGTTGGTCGCACGCGATGATGCCTTCTCCGCACGTGGGCGAGCGCGCAAAGCCGACCTTGAGCGGAATGCGCATCTGCTTGCCGAGGCCGAAGAAGTTGCGGTTGACCCACGCCGCCTCGCCGGTGAGCAGCAGGTTGGGCAGGTTGAGCGTCATGCCCTGGTTGTAGGCGCTGGCCGCGCGGTCGCCCGCCGCGGTCGCCTGGCCGACGGAGTCCAACAGCGGGGCGACTGTCCGCTCCGTGGCCGAGTGCGAGGCGTTGATCGTCTGCACGCCGACGGCGTACTCCATCCAGCGGAACGAGTTCTCAGCCACCTGCACCACGACGCCAAGGCGCTGGCGCGGCGGCGTCTCGTCGTCGCCGATGTAGTCGAACGTCACCTGGCCAAACAGCCCGAGGTTGCGCAGCCGCCGTTGGGACTCAAAGAGCGTCGCCGCCGAGAACGCCTGGCCGGACTTCGGCATATCGCGCAGGATCACGTCGAGGTGGGTCTCGAAGTTGCCGCGCACGAACACCTCGCCGATCTCGACGCGCTCGCCCTCCTCCACGTGCAGGCGCACGTCCACGGTCTCCGCGCGCATCGCCTCAAATGTGCACGCGGTCTCCGGACGGTCCGGGCTGTGCGCCGTGCAGAACGCCGAAATCCGCGCGCGAAAGAAGCCCGTGTTCTTGTACTGCTGATCCACCAGAGACACGGCCTGGTTGAGCAGGTCGATGCTGACGACCTGGCCGGCCTCCAGGGCCAGCGCGCGCCGCACTTCGCGTTCCGCCAGCTCGTGCGTGCCATCGACCGACAGGGCGCCCAGGTGCGTGCGCAGGCCCGGGCGCACCGGCACTTCGATGTAGACAAAATCCTCGCCCGCCGGCCGCCGGATGCGAAAGCCTTTGTCTTTGTACAGATAGTCGTAGCGTTCGCCCTGCGGCGTCACAGTCACCAGCCGCTGATAGCCGGTGGTCGTCGTCACGCCCTCTGGCAAATGCAGGTCGTAGCCAAAGGTGAAATAGCCCGCCGCCATGTACGATTGCCGCAGCGCGTCCAGATCGGCGAGCAGTTGGTTGATCTGCAGGAAACCGCCGGTGTTCAGCAGGTCGTAGGCCTTCGTCGCCATCACGGACTTCATCTGGTCAATGTCCAGGCCCTCCCCGCCGGGAAACTGGATGCCGCGAATCTGCGAGACAAAGCCCGTGGTGACGTAGTACGTGATCGCCGACTCGACCTGATGATCCAGCGGCGGCGGCACGGGCCGCAGGTCGAGGCGCACGTCGGCAAAAAGGTAGCCGCGGTTCTCCAGCACGCCCGCCAGCGCCGTGCGGCCGCGGTCCGCTTCTTCAAACTCAAACAGGCCAGACTCGCCAAACGGCAGCGCGTCGTACAGCGCCTGATCGTCGTCCTGCGTCACGAGGTGAAAACCGGACTTGTCGTACTGGCCCGGCTCTTCCCGCACGTAGACCCGCAGCAGGTGGCACCGTCCCGGCCGCACCGTGATGTCGACGATATTGTCCTTGGGCTCCGGAATCCCCACGTTCGGATTGCCAAAACCGAGCCGCCGCAAGTACGTCCGGATGTTGTTCTTGGCCTTGTTGGCCGCGCGGCGCGTGAACACTTCCACGTTCTGCAGTTCCGAGACGTCGCGGATCGCCCGCTCGCTGACTTTTGGACACACGAGGCCGGCGTGCTCCTCCGCGTCGCTCGGCGGCGCCAGCGGCTCCAGACGAAAACGCGTCGCCGCCACGCGCTGCTTGATGCCTTCGTCGATCGCCAGGATCAGGCGCAGCTCATCGGGCCGCCCGCCCACGAACGGCACTGCGGCGATCTCGACCTTGGCGGCATCAAATCCGTAGCGCTGATAGAGGCCTTCGATCGCCGTGCGCTGGAGCGTGAGCGCGTGGCTCCCGTCCAGCGTCTCCGGATTGAGGATGTCGCCGGGGCGGATCACAAGCTTGGCGCGCAGCTCGTCCTCGAACACCGCCGCGTTGCCGGCAAACTCGACGCGGCGGACGAAGTGGTTGCCCTGCACCGTCCAGCGGATCTGCGCGTGATCGTAGCCGTCGACCCGGCAATCGACCTGCACTGTGGCAAAAAAGCCGAGCTGCATGACCCGCGACGCCGCCCGGCTCAGCACGCCGCGGCTGACGATGCCGCCCAGGCGCAGATCCATCAGCGACTCGATTTGCTTGCGGTCGTCCTCCTCTTCACAGCGCGTGCCGGCGCAGCCTTGCCATTGCACGCCGCCGATCGGCCGTTTCAGGCAGCGCTGTTCGCTTTCCGCGGCGCCGCTTTGGCTGACCGCCGCCGCATGCTGGGCCGTTTCCGCCGCCGCGCTTGGATCGTGTGGAAGCTCGGTTTCCGTCGCCGTTCGCGGCAAGGTCGCTGGCGAAGACGCGCCCGGCATCGGCGGATTCGCTGCCGCCGCGGCATGCGGCCACAGCGCAGCCAGCGCGATCGCCCAAAGGACGAGGTGCGCGCGCGGCGTCGGCTGCAGGTTGTGGTCGGCCATTCCAGTCACGTCACTCCAGCGGCTGCTTGTACTTGATTTTGAACTCGTAGACTTCGGTCGGAATCGTCGCGCCTTGACTGAATTGCTGCGCCTTGCGCCACAGGCCATCGGCGCTCAGGCGATCCGTCGCGCGGAAGTTGAAATTGACGTTGTAGAGCCGGTCCAGGCCGCCCGTGCGCACGCTCGTCGTCACGCTGATCTGGTTGCCGAGCTTTTTGGAGCCGCTGGCGCCGACGTTGCCCGCGGCGTCGAAGTAGAAGTTGAACTGGTCAAAGACCGAGTCGATGCCCAGCAATTTCTGGAACGGCTTGAGGAGCGACGGCCCAAGGTCGCCGAGCAGGGCGGCCGACGAAATGGGCGGTGCGCCGGAGCTGCCGGTGTCGGCGCACTTGCGGTTGGTCAGGATGAGGCATTGCACGTCGGCCGGCGAGTCGCCTTTGTTGTCGGAGAAACGCAGATCCTCGGCTCTGGCGTCGCCGGTCAGGATGCCGGAGTAGCCGACGGACACGAGCACGATGTCCGTGAAGCCCTGGTTGTCGGTGTTCAGATCCGCGCCGATGCCAGAAGTGGCGGAGCTGGCGCTCTGGCCGCTCTTGGTGATCGCGGCGCGGATGTCGGCGTCGATGTAGGGCCGCGTCGGATCGCCCTGGAAGTCGAGCCAGAGGTGGTCGACGTCAAAAACCAGCCGGTTGATGTCGTACGTGATCTTGCTGTCGCTCGTCGCGGCAATGCGCGCGCGGCCGACGATGTTCATCTTGGGGATTGTGCCCGTGACCTTCAGGCCTTCGGTCTCGACGACCGCGTCCACGCGCGCAAACGGGATCCGGCTGGAAACGTCGATGTTCTGGGCGTTGATGCGCAGGTCAAAGTTGATCTCGTTGATCCACGGCATCGTCTCCGTGATGGGCTTGGAGAACTGGTCGACCTGCCGATCCGTGACGCCGCTGACAACGCCGGAGATGCGGTCAAAATTGCGGTAGTACGCGCCATCGGGCAGGTCGACGCGGCCTGAGAGCGTCATCTTGCGGCGCGTTGGCCGGTCCAGATCCGTGCCAACAAACCGCAATTGCGGCGACAGCGAAAGGGAATACTCCTTGGGCACCGCGAACGGAATGCTCGTGCCGTTCAGCGTGAAATCGACGTCGTGCGGCGCGAGGTGGTCGAGCGTCACCGAACCAAACGCGTCAAATTGGCCGTCGTCGATCGTGCCGGACAGCCGGAGATCGGGATTGGCCGGAATCGTGACGACCATTTGGCCTTTGATGACGTCGCCGTTGTTGTCCCGCGCCGGCCGGATGGCCAGTTCGCCACCTTCGTCGATGATGACGTCGTGGCCAAAGTGCCGCGGCGTGACCTGACCCGCGCGCGTGCGCAGCCGGCCCTCCATCGCGAGCGCGTCAAACGCGCCTTCCAGCCGCAGATAGCCGCGGCCAGCCTGCGTCGTTTCCAGACACGCCGCGGATTCGTCGTCCAACGCGTGCTCCCACGGCAGGATGTCCAGCATCAGGTCCATCGACGCCATCGAATCGCTGAGACCGCCGACGCGCGGCACGTCGATCGTCCCCGCCAAATAGGCTTTGAGCGACGGCGGATCCTTGTTGGCCGGCAGCGTCAGGACGCCGCACAGCTCCAGCGGCTCCCGACCGAGGTCAAAATACACGGAATCCAGCGCGACCCGACCTGGCGTCACCGTGACCACGCCCGGCGACGTATTGGTCAGCCCCGGCGCCCCGGCGCCAAAATCCAGCGCCAGACCGCGCGGCGGCAGCGTGGCGCGCACCGTGTACAGCGTCGCGCCCGGCCGCAGGTCCACGTGGGCGAGCGCATCGGCGGACACGTGCGCCTGCATCCCCGTGGGCGGCGGCATCCCGATGAGCGCAAAAACGTCGACCAGGTCCGGGATGTCGATGTGCACATCGATCTCAACCGGCTTGAGGCCGTCAAAGCGCATCTCCGACCCGTCCAACAGGCGAAAACCGGGAAAGAACCGGGCGCTGGAGAAGATGGCGGGACCCTGCGGCTGCTTGTCGATCCGCAGCTCCGCGTCCTGCAAGTGGATGGTGTCGTAGGTCAGGCCAACGACTTGGAGCGCAGACTGGATCGCGAATTTCTGCTGCGTGCCCCACAGCCGCAAGTCGCCGCCGACGGATCCGCCCAGCGGCAAGTCGGTCAGCGCGTGCGAAAGCTTGCCAAATGGCGTGGACGGCAGGTTGAGCGCGAGGTCGAACTTGCTGAACTGCAAGTCGGTATCGACCGTCGCCGTCGCCCATTCCTGCGTCACCAACTGGATCTCCAGCGGCGCGACGTGGAGGTGCCCCTCGTGGCTCTTGATGTGCGCCTTGATGCGCGGAAACGATTCGGCGGCGACGGTAAAATCCTTGATGCTGGCGTCGCCCAGCACGGTCAGCGAGGTCAGCGGCCGCAGCAGGTCCACGTCGACGGCGGCGTTGGCCAACGATACCGAACCGCCCAGCGCCGCGGTGTTGGGCCCAAAGAGCGCCATCAGCTTGCCGAGCGCCAGATCCTTGATCTGCAAATGGCCGATCCTCAGCCGCCGCTGCCGCAGCGCCTTGTCTGCCGCGCCGTTGAACAGATCGAGAGAAAAATCGCCGCCGACCGTGCCGAGGATATCGCCGCGGGTGTCGAGGTTGTCGAGGAACAGCACGCCGCGCTCCAGCCGCACCGCCGCGCTCAGCGTCGCGAGCGTCAGGTCGAGAGGCCGGTGGTTCAGCGTGCCGTGGTAGCCGAGGTTGCGCGCCGCCAGCTTGCCGTGCAGGCCGGGATTGACCGTACCGCCGTCGACTTCCGTGTCGAAAATCCGCACCGATCCCGTCACCGCGTCGATGCCAAGAGGCGCCAGCAAACGCCGCAGGCTGGCGATCTGCGCAGAGAGCCGCAGGTTGCTGTCGTCATCGCCCAGGTGGATGTAGCCGTCGGCGCGCAGCCAGTCGCCGTCCTTGCGTTCGATCTCGCTGAGCGTCGAATTGGGCCCTCCGCGATCGTAGAGCAGCACATTGCCGAGGCTGGCGCGCTGCTCGCACTCGTCGTTCGTGGCGTAGCCCAGCCGACCGGTGACGTGCACGGCGTCCATCGCCTCATCGGCGCGTTCAGCGCGCGGGTCGTGCTCGGCGGCCTCCGTCACTTCGTCGGGCAGCGGATTGGCGATCGTCAAATGGCTGTCGAGTGACACGTCCAGCACCATCGGCAGATCGCAGTCCGATTGCGGATCCAGGCGCACGCGCACGCCCGCGTCCACTTCGCCCGACAGCCGCCCGGAGATCTGTTCAACGAGCGTCCCGTGCATCGCCACCGCTTCGCTCTGCAGGATCGGACCCGGCCGCACGCCCGCGATCGTGAAATGGCCGTCCACCGCGTGGGTCGGCTCGCCCAGCTGTTCCGGCGGATCGCACGCGTCGTTGTTCTCGCCGAGGCACTCGGGCGGCGCGCTCGTCAGCATCCGGTAGCGCACGTGCTCGGACTGGATCGAGCCGCCATACGCGCCGATCCACAGGTCGCGGCCATCGACGGTGACCATCGCCTGGCCGGGCAGGGACGCGTGCACCTCGACCTGTGCCGCGACGTGATCGGCGTCAAAGCCGGCGATCTTGCCCCAGCCAACCGTGTGCGCAAACGCCGAGAATCCCGCTTGCGGATCGACGCGGAAGCGGCCCTGCGCCAGCGCGGCGCAGTCGAACTTCTCGCCGAGCAGTTGGCCGAGGAACGACCATCGGGTCGACGTCGCAATGTCGGCGTCCCGGCCCTCGACGATGACGTCCGGCGTGAGCGCGATCGACAGGTCCAGGCCCGCCACCGTCGCGTCGGGCAGTTGCGCGTCGTACCAGTGCTTCATCCCCGGCATCTGGACCGACGCGCTCCGCACCTGTACTTCCGTCAAGTCGCCATTGACCACGCGCACTTGCACGGCGCCCGTGCCAAATTTGGGCAGACGGTCAATCGCCGACGGCGCCACGTCCACTTCGGTCGCGGCGAGATCCTGCACCTGCCAGGCCACTTGCGCCGGACCGTTCCCCGGCACGCGGATCTGCACCGACCCGCGCAGGCGAATCCCCGCTGCACGCAGGGCAATCGCCGGCAGGTTCATGCGATAGCGGCCGCCTTCCAGCTTGATCCGCTGGATGTCGACGCGGATGGTCGGACCCGGCTCCGGGGACGGCGGCTTGTTGGGATCGCTGAACGCCATGGGCAGCAGCAGCCGCCCAAAGCGATCCTGCTCGATGTAGACTTCCGGGTCGGTCAGCTTCACGCGGTCGAACCACAGCGGGATTTCGCGGCTGCCGCGCAGCAGCGTGTTGACGAGCTTCAGCCAGTCGAGCTGCACGTCGAGCGCGCCAACGGCGATGACCGGACGGCCGGACGGCTCCGCGATGTGGACGCCGCGCAGGCGAATCCGCCCCGGGGACGGTCCCCACTGCAGCGCGGCGACGTCAAAAGTGCCGGGCAGCGCTTTGGACAGGATGCCGCCCACGATCCCCGCCGCCGAGGGGGAATTCAGCGCGAGGTAGAGCAGCAGCACCAGGGATGCCAGTCCCACGGCGGTCTGCAGGATGACGAGGTAGACCGATCGGCCGAGCCTGCGCAGGAAGCGGCGAAAGCGCGGGGCACGGCTCATGCGCGCTCCCGCGGTCCGCGACACGCTTGCATCCGAGTGCGCATGCATGCGCGCGAGGCGGCTTGTTGTGGTTGGCGGTGGGCGGTCGAACGTCGCATCGCCCGCGAGTGTAGTGCCCAATGCCCGCCGCGGCCAGAATCCGTGGGTTTGTCGGTACGCGCGGGCCCGCAACCGACCCGCGCGGCGGCACCCGCGAGAGTTGTTGCCCAAGTGTACGGTGGCCCGTATACTGAGGGAGAATGTCTGGCGTCAGGCTGGGCTCACCGGCAACTTTGCGTTTGGTTTGGCGTTTTCTGCCCAGATGGGCCGAAATCTGCGGACTGACCGCGCAAAAAGGACTTGCAGCGATGTCGCAGTTTCTCCCCCGACTGACCGCGCCTTCAAGCCATAAGCCCGCGCTCTGCGTTGGCTTTCTGGCGTTTTGTCTGGCGTTCGCAGCCTGTTCCAGCACGCCCGGCGCGATCGACGACGGCGCGAACACCGACATCAAGTTCGACACGAACAAGTCCGAGATCAAGGATGGCGACGCGGTCTCCGACCTCGGCGGGTTGAGCGATGCGGCCGACGTCAGCACCGACGCGACGACCGCCGTGCTTCCGGGCGAATTCGGCGCGCCGTGCAAAGACGACACCGTGTGCAACAGCGGCCTGTGCGTCCAGGCGTACGGCGGCAAGATCTGCAGCCACGCGTGCGACACCGCCGACTGCGAGCCGGGCTTCTCGTGCCAGCAGGTGACGTCCAACGGTCAGGACCAGATCTACGCGTGCGTGCCGAAATTCAAACACTTGTGTGAGCCGTGCGCGGAGAACAAGGACTGCAACGACCCCGGCGAAACCAACAACGTCTGCATCAGCTTTGGCGAGACCGGCGCCTTCTGCGGCGCGACGTGCGATCCGACGTCCAGCGATTGCCCGCAGGGCTACCAGTGCCAGACGGTCGTCAACCCGGCGACCGGCGCCAAGATGAGCCAGTGCAAGCACCAGGGCATCTGCGAGTGCAGCAGCAAGGCGATCCAGCTCGGTTTGTCGACGAAGTGCTCGGTCACCAACGAGTATGGCAAATGCGCCGGCGTGCGGCAGTGCGGCGTCGACGGTTTGGCGGAATGCAGCGCCGCGGTGCCCAACACCGAGGAATGCAACGGCATTGACGACGACTGCAACGGCATCACGGACGACATCTCGTTGGCCAACGCCAAGTGCAAGATTCCGCTCAACGAGTTCAACGTCGGCAACACGTACTGCTACGGCAAGCTGACCGAATGCACCAACGGCGTCGCCAAGTGCGACGGCAAGCCCGCGGCGCCAGAAGCCTGCAACGGCCTCGACGACAACTGCGACGGCAAGACCGACGAAGGCCTGTGCGAAGACGGCGACCCGTGCACCAAGGACACGTGCAACACCGACGGCTCGTGCCAGCACGTGCAGTTGGGCGGCATGGCGTGCGACGACGGCTCGATCTGCACGCAGACCGACAAGTGCCTGAGCGGCAAGTGCGTCGGCGGCAACAACATGAACTGCGATGACAACGACCCGTGCACCGCGGACAGCTGCGACCCGTTCACCGGCTGCGTCCATGTCAAATCGTCCGATGACACGCCGTGCGCCGATGACGGCGTCGCGTGCACGCTCGACGTGTGCAAGACCGGCGCGTGCAAGCACATCATCACCGACAGCTTGCCTTGCCAGAGCGACGGCGAGCAGTGCACCGACGACGTGTGCGTGGCCGGCGTGTGCAAGCACATCAGCAGCAGCAAGCCGTGCGAAGACGGCAATTCGTGCACCGTGGGTGACGTCTGCTCGGGCGGCAAGTGCTTGAGCGGCAAGACGCCGAGCTGCGACGATGGCAACCCGTGCACGATCGACAAGTGCGATCCCAACATGGCGGACGGTTGCGTTCATGAAAACAACGACTTCGCCGCGTGCACCTCGACGTCGACGGAGTGCCCGATCGGCCAGTGCGCCGGTGGCCAGTGCTTCCCGCAGCCGAACAAGACCTGCTCGACGACGGTGAAGCTCGATCTGTGTCAGGACCAGAACATCGCGGGCGTGTGCACGTCGGCGGGCAAGTGCGTCCCGACCCAAAAATCGCAGCCATTCTCATGTGGTGGCGCAACGTGCAAGAGCATTTGCGTCACTTGCGTCGTGCCCGTGTGTCTGGACTTCTTGCTGTCCACGCCGTAGGGCGGGTCAGATCCGTGCCGCGCCTTTGATCCCCCCAGGCGCGGGTGACAACCGAAGGTGAAGCTGCGGCTGTGCGCCGAAGCTGCTTCACCATCTCGGAAGTTTATTCCCAAGAACTTGCCCGGTTGTGGCAGGCTCTGATAAGGTAGCATGGATGCGCTTGTCCTTTGGGGGCAACGCAATTCCAGCGGACCGTCGGTCTCGTGACGTCGAAGAATCCCCGGGGGGAGGAACCTATGCGCAAATCCACACTGATTTTGAGTGCTTGTCGTCTGGTCTCGGGCGAGGAGTCGAGGGTTCACACTTCTTCCCGATCGGCGGCCTGGCTGCTCACGCTCGCCCTCGCACTGGCGCTGGGTGCATGCGGCACCAAGACCACGGCGACCGACGACGCGACGATCGAAGGCTCCGACACGACGGATCAAGCCGACGGCGTCAGCGAGGACGGCGACACCGGGTCCTCGGACATCAAGACCGGCGATACGACCGACAAGGACTCCAAAGACACGACGGACACCGGTCCCGTGGCTTGCACGCCCGCGACCGTGAAGGCCGACTGTCAGGACAAGCTCGGTGATCCCGACCCCTGCCACGTGTGGAGCTGCGCGACCGGCACCTGCGACGGCAGCAGCACGCCCGCCAAGGCCGGCACGGCTTGCGACGACGGCAAAGCCTGTTCGGCTGGCGACAAGTGCGACGCCGCTGGCGCTTGCCAGGCCGGCACCGATGCCAACTACGGCAAGGACAAGGACGGCAAGACCAACACCTGCCTGAACTGCCTGTGCGCCAACAATCCCGACGGCACGTGCGCGATCATCACGACCGCCAGCAACACGACCAAGTGCGATGACGGCAACGCGTGCACGTCCGGCGACTCCTGCCAGGCGGGCGGCGTGTGCCTCGGCGCCGCCAAGCTCTGCGACGACCCGACGACGACCTGCTACAACAACACCTGCGATTCAGCGACGGGTCAGTGCGGCAAGGTCGCCAAGGCCAGCGCGGACGGCCTGTTCTGCGACGACGGCAACGCTTGCACCAGCGACGAGAAGTGCGCCACGGGCGACTGCGCGGGCGGCTCGACCGTCGTGTGCAACGACAACAGCCCGTGTACGACGGACGCTTGCGACAAGGTCAAGGGCTGCGTCTTCACGCCGGTCGCGATCCCGGTCGGTACGACGGTTGCCTGCGACGACAACGACAAGTGCACGGACAACGACGTTTGCCTGAAATCCGGCAGCTGCAAAGGCACGGATGTGACAAAGTCCCAGCAGTTGGCGGCCTGCCAGCTGGTGACCTGCGATCCGGCGACTGGCACCTTGACGCCGTCAGCCGCGCCGAATGGCACCCCCTGCGACGACGGCGACGTTTGCACCAAGATCGATATGTGCACCAACCAGAAATGCAGCGGCACGACGCTGGTCTGCAACGACGGCAATCCCTGCACCGATGACGCGTGCGATCCCAAGAAGTGTTCGCCCGGCACGAGCGGCGCGCAGGTCTGCGGCCAGTGCGTCGCGACCAAGAAGATCGATGGCGACGTGTGCGACGACGGCAACAAGTGCACGAGCGGCGACGCTTGCACCTCCGGCGCCTGCAGCGGCCTGCCGACCGACTGCGACGACAAGAACACGTGCACCAACGACTCCTGCCTCCCCGGCTCGGGCTGCTTGCACACGCCGGTCACCACGTCCGCGTTCTGCGACGACGGCGACAACTGCACGGTCGTCGACAAGTGCATCGGCACGACGTGCAAAGGTTCCGCCAAGGACTGCGCGGACACCGACGCTTGCACGTCTGACGCCTGCGACCCGACCGCGCCGTCGGCCACCAACTGCACGCACTTGAAGTTTGACGGTCCGTGCAACGACGGTGACAACTGCACCAGCAACGACCTCTGCGCGGGCGGCAAGTGCGCCGGCACCAAGGCCGACTGCAATGACGGCAACCCGTGCACCAACGACCTCTGCGACAGCATCAAGGGCTGCCAGCACATTCCGCTCGCGGGCGGCACCAAGTGCGACGACGGCCTGGGCTGCACGCAGAACGACTATTGCGACGCGGGCAAGTGCACGCAGTTGCCGGCTGACAACAAGTGCAACAGCTGCAACTCGAACGCGGATTGCACCAAGTACAACGACCAGGACTTCTGCAACGGCACGATCAAGTGCATTGACAGCTACAAGGGCAAGGTCTGCGACACGGACCAGGCGACGGTCGTCAAGTGCGACAGCACCAAGGACAACTCCTGCACCAAGAACACGTGCAACCCGGACAACGGCGTGTGCGGCATCGTCAAGTTCAACGCGGGCACGTTCTGCACCGGCGACAAGTGCCTGGCCAACGCCCAGTGCGACGGCCTTGGCACCTGCAAAGGCGTGGCGCTGAACTGCGACGACAACAACGCCTGCACCACGGACAGCTGCGACTCGACGATTGGCTGCAAGCACGCCGCCGTCGCGGACGCGACGAAGTGCGACGACGGCTCCAAGTGCACGCCGACGGACACCTGCCTCGCCGGCAAGTGCGTGGGCGACCAGAACACCTGCGGCTGCACGACGAACGCGCAGTGCGCGGGCTTTGACGACGGCAACCTGTGCAACGGCGTCCTCACGTGCCAGCAGGCCTTCTGCAAGCCGGACGCGACGACCGTTGTGACCTGCGGCAAGCTGACCAACACGTGCCAGGACAACGTCTGCACACCCGCGAGCGGCATCTGCAGCCCGGTGGCCAAGGTCGACAACGTCGCGTGCGACGACTCGGACGCCTGCACGCTGAGCGAGACCTGCCAGACGGGCATTTGCAAGTCGAACACGCAGGCCAACTGCGACGACGGCAACCCCTGCACCACGGACTTCTGCGACCCGGCGTTTGGTTGCGACCACGCGCCGCTCGCCGCTGGCGGCGTGTGCAATGACAACAACGACTGCACGACCAACGACTCGTGCAAGACCGGCAGCTGCGTCGGTACCGCGCTGAACTGCGACGACAACAACCAGTGCACCGCGGACACCTGCGCCAAGAAGGGCGGCTGCGCGCACACGTTGGACGACACGCTGACCTGCACCGACGGCGACCCGTGCTCCGCGCCGGATCACTGCAAAGACGGCACGTGCCTCAGCTCGGCGCTGAATTGCGACGACAACAACTCGTGCACCATCGACGCCTGCGACGGCAACGGCGGCTGCAAGAACGTCGTGTTCAACGGCAAGGACTGCGACGACGGCAACGCCTGCACCATCCAGGACGTCTGCGTGAACGCGATTTGCGTCGGCAAGACCAAGTCCTGCGACGACGGCAACCAGTGCACGAACGACGTGTGCAAGGACGGCACCTGCGTGTTCACGACCGCGACCGGCCAGCCGTGCACGGACGCCAATGAATGCACCGGACCGGACTATTGCACGGGCGCCGGCGTCTGCGCGGGCGCGATCACGGACTGCTCGACCGGCACCGTTTGCAAGACCAACTTGACGTGCTCGCCGGTCACCGGCTGCGTCACGGTCCAGAACGACGGCGCGCTCTGCGACGACGGCGACGCCTGCACGCAGTTCGACAAGTGCCAGGGCGGCGGCTGCTCCGGCATCACGCTGAGCTGCGACGACAAGAACATCTGCACCAACGACGTCTGCGACAAGCTCAAGGGCTGCCAGAACTCGCAGAACACGTGCGATGACGGCAACTCGTGCACAAACGACACCTGCGACCAGGTCCTGGGCTGCAAGCACCAGAACGTCGACGGCGGCTTCTGCGACGACGGCGACGCCTGCACCGACAAGACGACGTGCAGCACCGGCGTCTGCGCCGGCGGCGCACCGGTCGTTTGCGACGACAAGAACAGCTGCACCGCGGACACGTGCGACAAGACCAAGGGCTGCACGCACCTGGAACTGCCGGACGCCGCCACCTGCACGGACAACAACGTGTGCACGAACGACGGCTGCGTCTCCGGCGCCTGCGTGGGCACGCCGCTGAACTGCGATGACGGCAACGCCTGCACGTTGGACGTCTGCAACGCGATCTCCGGTTGCGTCCACACGGACGCCGGCGAAGGCGCGGCTTGCGACGATGGCGAAAAGTGCACGCAGAACACGGTCTGCCAGTCCGGCACGTGCGGCGGCGGCCAGCTCGACCCGGTGCTCTGCCCGGCCTACTGCGACACGACCAAGCTCGACAGCGAGTGCAAATGGCTGGACCCGAACGGCAATGCCTGTGACGGCACCTTCCGCTGCGTGAACAAGCCCGCGCTCGGCCATTACATGTGCGTCCAGGACCTGACGATCGTCCAGTGCGACTCGACCGGCGATGGCCCCTGCCTGCACAACACGTGCGACGCGCAGACCGGCAAGTGCGGCATGTCGCAGAGCCTGAACGGCGCGGCGTGCGAAGACGGCAAGGGCTGCACCGTCAGCGACTCGTGCTACAACGGCGTCTGCAAAGCCGGCGTGCTCAACGACTGCGCGTCCGTCAAGGACACCTGCAATGGCAGCGCGTGCGTCGAGGACCCCAACGCGGTCAAGGGCTTCAAGTGCATCGCGATGCCGCTTGACGTGACCGTCGCATGCGACTCGGATGCCAATGGCTGCACCTCAAACGACCACTGCGCCGCGGGCAAATGCGTTGCCGGCGATGCAGTGAATTGCGCGGGCGTTGCCGGCACCTGTCAGGTTGGGACTTGCAGCTCGACGGGCGCCAACTCGTTCACGTGCAAAACGGCGACCGCGGCGGACAACACCGCGTGCGACGACCAGCAACTCTGCTCGGTCGGCGACTTCTGCAAAGCCGGCAAATGCCAGGCGGGCACCAAGTCGTTCGACTGCTCCAAGCAGACGACCGTTTGCTCGTTGGGCGTGTGCGACAAGACGGCGAACTCCGGCTTTGGCGCATGTATTCCGACGCCGCTGAACGAGAACCAGCCGTGTGACGCTGACTCCAACGGCTGCACTCAGGGCGACAAGTGCGTGCAGGGCTCCTGCGTGCCCGGCACCGCGCCCGACTGCACAACTGCGACGACCGACTGCGCGACTGGCGCCTGCAAACAGGGCGGCACGAGCACATTCACCTGCGTCGGTGCGCCCAAGATCGACAAGCTGCCTTGCGAAGCGGACCAGAACGGCTGCACCGTCGGCGACGCTTGCCTGTCCGGCAAATGCACGCCTGGCCCGGCCAAGGACTGCTCCAGCCAGACGTCGACGGACGGCTGCCAGATCGGCACCTGCACGTCGCTTGGCAACTCGCAGAACAGCTGCATCGTCGTCCCGGCTTCCGTCGGCACGGTCTGCAACTCGGACAATTCAGGCTGCACCAAGGGCGACGCCTGCAACGCGCTTGGCGCTTGCGTGCCCGGCCCGGCGGTGGACTGCAACACGTTGACCAACGCCTGCGCCACCGGTGCGTGCCAGAGCACGAGCGCCCAGACGTTCATCTGCAGCGGCAACCCCAAGGCCAACGGCACGGTTTGCGACGCCGACAACGACGGCTGCACGCAGAACGACGCGTGTGCTGCCGGTACCTGCAAAGCGGGCGCCGCGGTCAGCTGCGGGACCTCGTCCGTCCAGTGCGTGCAGAAGAAGTGCACGTCCCTGGCGTATGACAAGTACCTCTGTCAGGACCTGGCGGTCACCGACGGCACAACGTGCGACGCGGACGGCAACGGCTGCACCAAGGGCGACTCCTGCTTTGGCGGCGCCTGCGCGGCCGGCGAATCCCAGACCTGCGCGGCGTTCCAGAAAGACTGCAACGTTGCGGCGTGCGCGAGCACCGGCACCGCCTCCTTCAACTGCACCGTCACGCCGTCGGTCAGCTATGGCGCGCTCAATCCGGCTGTGGCCTGTGTCACGACTGCCAGTCCCGACACCTGCCCCACCGGCTACAAGTGCATCTCGCCGGACGCGACCCTCACCGCGGGCAATTGCCAGCCGACCGTCATGCTCACCTGCAGCGACGGCAGCGCGTGCACCTCAGGCGACTACTGCACCGGCGGCAGCTGCGTCGCCGGCAGCACGGTCGTGTGCGACGACAGCAACCCCTGCACCACGGATGCGTGCGACGCCAAGACCGGCACCTGCGCGTACACCGCGATCGCGGGTTGCGGCGCTTGCTTCAATGAGACCTTTGACGGCAGCGGCCCGCTCTCGGCCAACATGGTCGTTCGCAGCCGCACGCCGGCCGCCGCGGCGTGGACGTACAACGTGACCAACAGCGACTACGAAGTCACCTGGAATGCGACGACGTGGCAGGATCCGAACACCGTGCACACGGCGACGCGTCTTGAAGCGCGCAAGCTGTACATTCAGTCGACGGGTTCGACGCAGCTGGAGTTTGACCTGTTGCTGACGGGCGGCGCGCAGGATTGCACCGCCGGCCGGGTGGATGTGCTCATCAACGAGACCATCCTGAAGTCGTACTGCGATGTGCCGACGAAGACCCACATCGTTCTGCCGCTCTCGGCTTGGGCCGGCGCGCCGATTGATCTGATCTTCCAGACGGCGACGGGCCTGAACAAGCCGACCACGACGCCGTTCCTGGCCACGATCGACAACGTCAAGGTGACGGGCATGTGCTCGACGACTTGCGTGGGCGTGGACTTTGAAGCGCGCGGCACGGGTGAAGTCGATGTGCCGTACACGATGCCGCAGTCCTGGAAGGCCAGCACCACGGACGCGACGTACGTGACGTGGGGCGCTGCGGCGACGGCGGGTCACACCGGCACGTCGGAACTGGTGGCCACGTGGAACGGCAAGCCGACGAGCGGCACCGCCCAGGTTGCGAAGATGACGATCCCGCAGATCAGCGTGGTTACGGGCAACATGCTGTACTTCGCGGTCAAGACGAACTTCGGCGACACCACGTGTGGCGCGGACGATGTCTCGGTGCGGGTCAACACGGCGACCGGCACGGTTGTGGAGCTGTACAAGCAGTGCGCCAACACCAGCGGGTGGTCGGTGCAGTCGTACGACCTGACGGCGTTCGTCAACAGCACGGTGGACATCGACATCGTCGTCACGACCGGCTCGGGCACGGGCGCGAAGGGCACCGTCGAAATCGATGACATCGCGGTCAGCGGCACGTGCACGTACCTCTGCCTCGCGGACGACTTCGAGTCCGGCGGCATGGCGAAGTGGACCGTTGCTACTACGGATTCCGTTGCCAAGTTCAAGGCTTGGGCCGCGAGCACGGTCTACGCCGTGTCTGGCACGACGTCCGCGTTCGCGCAGTACGACACCAACGCGACCGACACGAAGCTGACCTACATGACCGGCTCGGCGGCCAAGGGTACGGTCTTCCAACTGCCGGTGCTCGGCGCAACGATGATCGCCCAGGTCAACTCCACGGTTGCCAACGCGCCCGCGAACTGCGCGACGGTGGCTTCCAGCGCGGTCTTCTGGTTCCGCGTGTCACCGCTGGCTGCCGGTCTCGCGCCTTTGACGACGCTGGCGGCGCTGGCGGGTGACCTGACGGAGCCGGTGGCGGACCATGCCTGCGAGAATTCCGCCGGCTGGCTGAAGTTGACGTGGATTGCCTCGCCCACCAAGGCGTCGTATGACCTCAATGCGCCGAGCATGTACCTGGTGAAGCAGGCCGGGTCGACGTCCGCGAAGATCTACTTGGATGACATCCAGGTGATCTGCCAGTAACGGCGTAGCCGCAGTCTGAGGGTTCCAGCAAACACGGCGCGTGGCCAACCACCGCCGTGTTTGCGCGTTTTGGCCGCCCTCGCGCGCTGCCCTCCCCTGCCGCGGATTTGACGCGCCCTCCACTTCCGGGTCAAATGCCGCCCGGGAGACTCTCCATGCGCGCCAAATGGCACCGACCGACCGCGTTCGCCCTGTTCCTGCCGCTGCTTGCCGTGACCTGGCCGGTGGCGCCAGCGTTGGCTGCCCCGCCGCCGGCCGCGTCGGCGCAGGACGCGCCGCTCACGACGCTTTTTGACCTGAGCCACGACGAGCCTGCGCTGCGCGAAATCGCCTTTGACGTGGCGCGTTCCCTGCGACGCTCCAAGCAAGTGCGGTACCGCGACCTCGATGAGGAGCTGAATCGGGGCGCGGAAGACAACGCGGTGGCGAGCGTGCGCAGCGGCGATGGCCTCGTGAAGTCGGGCAAGACCAAGCTGGCCGCCGGCAAGTACGCGGCTGCGACCGAGGATTTTGACGCCGCAGTGGAGAGCTACCTCGAGGCGTATGCACTGCTGCCGGACCTCGCAGTGCTGCCGCGGGCCATGGCGCTGCTGGGCGTGGCGCAGCTGCTGGACGGTGAGGAGAAGAAGGCGGTCGCCAACTTTGCCCGGAGCGTCCAGGCCGACCTGAAGTATGAGCAGGATTTCACGGAGTTTCCCGCGAAGGTGCAAGGCGCCTATGACGCGGCGCGCAAAGAAGTGTTGGCGCGCCAGCGGATCCAGTACGAAGTGCGGACGACGCCGGCCAACGCCCGCGTGTACGTGAACGGCGTGTTCCAGGGCCTGTCGCCGGTGTGGGTGAGGACGACGGCGGGCGAGCAGTTCATCACGATGGCCAAGCACGGCAGCGCGCGGCGCGCCAAGATGCTGCAGCAGACGCAGCCGGAGTCGCCGGCCGTTGTGGAAGAGCTGCCACCGGCCAAGCGCAAGGCGACGTTTGACTCGGTGTGCGATCGCCTCGCCGAGATTTTTGAAGGCGCGGTTGAGCCCAATGACCTGACGGAAGCGCAGGGTTTGGGCGGCGCGACCTATGCGGTGGCGCTGCGGGCAACGGGGACGCGCGACAAGATGAAGGTTGAGCTGGCGCTGGCCAATCTCGCCGGTCGCCAGGTCGTGAATCGCGTCCACCGCGAGATCAAGTGGCAGAAGCGCGACAAGGAGCTGATCGACAAGCTCGTCGACGACCTGTTCCGCATTCCGGAGCTGCCGGTTTACGAGGCGCCGGCAGTGGTACACGGCACGCCGGTCTACAAAACGTGGTGGTTCTGGACGGTCATCGGCGTTGCTGCCGCGGGTTCAACCGTCGCGGTGCTGCTGGCGACGCGCAAATCCGCGCCCGTTGCATCCAAGTACGGCACGGGCGAGGGCGGCCTCGTCATCCGGTTCTAGCCCGGACTCAGCCCCAACAGCTTGGCGCCGTGAATCTGCATGATTTCCTGCTTCAGCGTGATGAGCTCGCGGGCACGCGTGATCCACCGCGGCAGCTCGACGCCCGTCTTCATCAGGTTGCGCGCACGCGGCAGTTGCCCTCGGCCCGCGTCAACGGCGGCCTTCAACCGCGCATACGCCGGATCCTTGGCCAGCGCCGGATCGTCCGGCTTCCACCCCGCTGCGGTCAGGCGTTCGTCCAGCGAGCGCCAGCGCACGTCGAGCTCCGGCGCGGCGAGATTGCGCTCAAACCAGGCGTCTGCGGCGAGCCGCACGGTGCTCCCTTGGACCTTGGCCGTCCGCACGGCCACGAGCCGTTTGCAGGTGGCGATCTCGTCAATCATCGAGGCGATCGCGGGCAGCGGACCGTTGACCACGACGTTGACTGAGATGCGACCGAGCAGATCGTCGCGCTTGACCTGCCACCGTTGCCCGGGCTTCAGCTTGGAGTCGACCGGCGGCACGAGCTCCGGCACTTGGGACTGGATGCTGCTGATTTCCAGACCGCGGCTCGCGGCAGCGTCGCGAAAGCACGCTTCGGCATCTTCCGGTGCCGGCAGGCTCGGCAAGCCGCGCGCCAAGCCGCTGGTGACCAGCGTCGCATTCACCGCGCCCAGCGCCACGCGCGTCGGCCGCTCCGAGTCCAGCACTTCCAGCATCGCGCCGAACTCCTGTTCAGCCCCGTGCGCGAGCACTTCGAGCGGAATCGGCTTCTCCGCCCCGTCGGCACCCGCTTGCCCCGTCGGCTTTGTGCACGCTGTCGCCAGCGCCAGCATCACCCACATTGTCCGTCCCAATCGCAGCATCGTCGTATCCGCTTTTTGGCCACATCGGCGGCCTTCCAGGCATTGTGCCACACGCGTGGGGCGCGGCAACCGACGTTGACCGACGTGGACCCGCGGCCTACACTGGCTGCGTCTTTCAGGCGAGGTTGTCATGGCCAACGATTCCACCTCCAGCAGCGCGAGCCACAGCGCTGAGAAACTGGAAAGCTTCCTGTTGAACGCCGGCATTGCCCACGAACACATTGGCGATGGCACGTGGCTGTTGCGCGATCCCAATTGGGTCGGCGCGCAGATCGTGGTGCAGAACACGGAGCCGCTGGTGATTTTCCGCGTGAAGCTGATGGACCTGCCGGCGGATCTGTCGGACGCCAAGGCCGCGAAGCTCTTTCGCCACCTGCTGCAGCTCAACGCATCGGACATGCTGCAAGGCGCGTATGCGCTGGAAGGCAATGCGCTGGTGGCGGTCGAGTGCATGCAGTCGGAGAATCTGGACCAGAACGAATTCCTGGCGGCCATCGACTCGCTGTCGCTGGCCATCATGGAGCATCGCCAAGGCGTGCTGGCCAAATTGGCCTGAGCCAAACGATTCTATTTGACGAGGGATAACATGGGCTTGTTTGATCGCATTGGTCTCCTTGTTCGCTCGAACGTGAATGCCGCGGTGTCGAAGGCGGAGGATCCGGAGAAGATCCTCGAGCAGCTGCTCATCGACATGCGCGACCAGTTCATCAAGGCCAAAGAGCAGGTGGCGGTGGCCATCGCCGACGAGAAGCGCTTGCAGGCCAAGCTGCAGCAGGCGCAGCTGAACGCGGCGGAATGGGAGCGCAAGGCGATGATCGCGGTCAAGGCCGGCGAGGATGGCCTGGCGCAGGAAGCGCTGACGCGTCAGCAGTCTGAGGCGTCGCAGGCGGCGGAGTGGCAGAAGCAGTGGGAAGCGCAGAAGGCGGCGACGGAGTCGCTCCGCGCGTCGCTCGTGCAGCTGAACAACAAGATCGACGAAGCCAAGCGCAAGAAGGATCTGCTTGTGGCGCGCGCCAAGCGGGCGGATGCGCAGAAGACCATCCAGAACACGATGGCGGGGCTCAACGACAATTCGGCGTTCGACACGTTTGGCCGGATGGCGGAGAAAGTCGACCAGCTGGAAGCGGAAGCGTCGGCGTCAGCGGAAATCGCGGCGGATGTGAGCGGCGCGACGCTGGACGACAAGTTCAAGAAGTTGGAGAGCCAGCAGGGTCCGAGCGACGCGCTCGCGGCGCTGAAGGCCAAGATGGGGATCCTGCCCGCGCCGTCGGCCAAAGCGCTGTCGGTGGAGGATGTTGCGATTGAGGACATCCCGGTGCCGGATATCGGCATTCCCAGCAAGTCCAAGGTCTAGTCGCTGCGCTACGTGCTGCGGCCCGGGCTGCGGCTGGACGGCGATCGCCTGCTGGATCCGCCGCTGCAGCGTGCCATTCGTTTGGGCGATCGCGACAAGCGCTTGATTGCGGCCCTGCTCCAGCGGCCGTGCACCTTTGCCGACATCCAACAGATCGCTGGAAAAGACGCGCAGGCGCGGCTGACGGCCTTGGCGCGGCTGTACCTGCTCGCGGGTCCGCGCAGTGACGCGCGCGTGGCGCTGCAGACCGAGCGCGCGCTGCTTGCGTCCCCGACGCCCAACGTGCCCCTGCGTTGGCCCGACGGCTTGCGGCCACCGCAGCACGGCTGCGTGGGGACGGGGACGTGCTGCAGCGCCTCGTTCCTCGGGCCGATCCATCCGGCCGAGGCCGCCCAGATGATGACCCGCGATTTTGGCCGCCAGCGCCGCTTTGCCCCCGGCGCGCCGCGTTTTGAGATCGCCCAGTTTCGCGGCAAGGAAGTGCGCGGCATGGCGCGCGATGCCGCGGGTCAATGCGTGGCGCAGGGCGATGACAGCCTGTGTGAGATCCACCTCGCCCACGGTCCGCAAGCCAAGCCATTGACGTGCCGGCAGTTTCCGCTCCGCCTGCACCAGTCCCCCGATGGCGTCCACGTTTCCCTGCTGCTGGCGTGCGACGGCTATGACCGGTCGCGTGAGGCCGCGGTGCCGTGGCCCGAGCGTGAGGCCGAGATCCGCGCGCTGCTGGCCGATGGCGCTGTGGCACTGGCCGTGCACATGCCGGTGATGCTCGCCGCGGGCCTGCCGATCCGCTGGACCGATTGGCAGGCGCTGCGGGCGCGGTTCCTGGCGGCCGAGCCACCGACTTGCGATCCGTCGCTATGGCTTGAACGCGTTTTGGAGTTGGCGGAGACAGCCGTGCAGCAGCGGCAGGTCGCGCTGGCGGAGGGGCCGGACATCGCGTGGTCGACCGACTTGCACCGGTTGCGCACGGGCCTGCGTGCGCCCGCGGGGCTCTGGCCGGATTCCGTGCGCGTGCAAGCCGAGGCGGACCTGCGCGACGCCGCGGCGACCCAAGCGCATCCGCGCGATCGGCAGCGGTTGCAGCACCTGGCGGATGGTCTCGCCGCACTGGCGTCGCCCCTGCCGCTGACGGAACAGGCGCAGCAGCACCTGCACGACATCGTGACGAACGACTTGCAGGTGCAGGTCATCCTCGGCGAGCTCGATGCGGGCTTGGGCAACCTGACGCGGCGTTTGTTGCTGGCGCACGGCGTGGCCGCGGCGCTGGCCCGGCAGTCCGGCAAGGTGGCGATCGATGGGCGCGATACCACCCAAGCGCTCCACGTCGTCTACCGCAGCGAGGCGGAGCTGACGTGGTTGGGAACGCTGCACGCGGGTGCCGGGCAAGTTGCGCACGCGTCCCCGGTGCCGTAGTCTGCTCCGGCTCTTTCTGATGCCAGTGACCTGGAGTGGAATCCCCGATGAAGATGTTCAATCGCTTGAGTTCTCTTGCCTTGTGCGCGGTCCTGGCTGCCGGCTGTGGCCAGACGCCCGTGTCAGGTGGCGACAACCCAACGGACACCGGCGCTTGCGAAGGCACGGATTGCGACGTTGCGGCGGATGACGCCGTCGATGCCAGCGCGGACAGCACGGCGACGGGCGACACGGTCGAGCCGGATACGACGCCGGACTCGGGCAAGGACGTTGCGGTCAAGGACACGGCCGATGCGGCGGATGCGACCGACGCAGCGGACAGCCAGGGGACGGATGCGGCGGTCGACGCGGGCTGCGATCCTGTGCCAGTCGCGCTGGCGGCAGGCAGCCTCATCGTCAACGAACTGATGATTCACCCCAAGGCGGTTGGCGACGCGCTCGGCGAGTGGATCGAACTGCTCAACACCACGACCAGCCCGATTCCGCTGACCGGCCTGTACCTCAGCACCGCCGACGGCCTCAGCCACACCGTCTTCGCGTGCGGCGTCTTTGTGCCGCCCGGCGGCGTCGCGACGCTGTGCCGCAACGCGGACATCGCCACCAACGGCGGCGTGAAGTGCGACTACGAGTACGGCGACGAAATCAAGTTGGCCAACGCCACCGGCGGCCTCGCCCTGCACAACGCGGTTGGCGTCGGCGCCACGCTGCAGGACATGGTCGCGTGGGACGCGGGGCAACTGCCGGTCGACGGCAAATCGTGGAGCCTCGATCCGGGCCACGCCACCGCGACGGGCAACGACAACATCGACTTCTGGTGCAACGGCGCCAGCGCGTACGGCAGCGGCGATTTCGGCACGCCGGGCGCAGGCAACGCGGATTGCCCCAAGCCGGTCGACACGGACAGCGACGGCATCGTGGACGGCAAGGACAACTGCCCGACGGTCGCCAACCCCGATCAGGCCGATCAGGACAGCGACAAGAAGGGCGACGTTTGCGACAACTGCCCGGGCGCCGCCAACGCCGATCAACTCGACACCGACGGCGACGGTGCGGGCGACGCGTGCGACCCGGCGTGCTGCGGCGACGCGGAATTGGACGTCAAGTACCCCGGCGGTGCGCCGAGCGCGGGCTGCGCCAACCAAAGCGTGACGGCCGAGCAGTGCGACGACGGCAATCAGGACAACGACGATGGCTGCACCTCCGACTGCAAAGTCGCGGCGGTCGTGCCGGTCGAGCTTGTCATCACGGAAATCATGGCGGTGCCGTACAATGCCGACTCGCAGCCGGGCGAATGGCTGGAGCTGTACAACGGCTCGGCCAAGACGCTCGACCTCACCGGCTGGGTGCTCAAGAGCGGCAAGGGCGGCCAAGTGACGCTGCCGGCGCTGAGCATCGCTCCGGGCGCACGGCTGGCGCTCGGCGGTTCAACGGACACGCTCTACAACGGCGGCGCGCAGATCGACTGGGCGTGGCCGGTCACGTTCACGCTGGACGATGTGGACGATACGCTGGCGGTGCTGCACGGCGCGGCGGTGATCGACAGCGTGCATTACGGTTTGCTGACGCCGACGCCGGTGTCCGGCAAAGCGCTGCAGTTGGATCCGCAGTACCACTCAGTTGAGGCCAATGACCTCGCGAAGTTCTGGTGCCAGGCGGACACCGCGTTCAACACCGCGGATCCGACGTCCAGCGACCTCGGCACGCCCGACAAGCCCAACACGTCGTGCATCGCGTCCGGCGGCGACAAGGACGGCGACGGCGTCAAGAACGAGGTCGACAACTGCCCGTTTGACAGCAACAGCAGCCAAAAAGACAGCGACAGCGACGGATTGGGCGACGTCTGCGACAACTGCCCGACGGTCGCCAACGTGACGCAGCTGGACGGCGACCACGACGGCGTCGGCGACCTCTGTGACAACTGCCCGCTCATCGCCAACAGCGACCAAAAAGACACCGACGGAGACGGCTACGGCGACTTCTGCGACGCGCTGACGTGCGGCAACGGCAAGGTCGACGTGTATGAGGTCTGCGACGACAACAACAAGCTCTCGGGCGACGGCTGCTCGGCGACGTGCCAGATCGAGTCGTTCAGTGTCGGCCAGATCGTCATCACCGAGTTCATGGTCAAGCCCGCGGCGGTGACGGACAGCCTCGGCGAGTGGGTGGAGTTCTACAACCCGACGGAGCAGGCGATCGACATCAGCGGCTGGATCCTCCACGACGACCTGACGCAGAAGCACACGATTTCCCCCGGCGTGCCGCTGCTGGTGCCGGCCAAGGGATTCCGCGTGCTCGGCATCAACGGCGACAAAACCAAGAACGGCGGCGTGCCGGTCGACTACGTCTACAGCGACTTCACGCTCGCCAACAACGCGGACGCCATCGACCTGGACTGGAACGGCACGGCCATCGACGCGGTGAAATACATCAAGCAGACGCCCAGCGCGGTGGGCTTTGACATCCAGGACGGCAAGTCGGTGTCGCTTGATCCCGAGCATTTCTCCGCGGTGGACAACGACCTCGCCGCGAACTACTGCCCGGGCAAGTTCAAATGGCTCGGCAGCGCTGGCGATTTTGGCACGCCGGGCAAGCTGAACGCGACGTGCAAGAACCTGTGCCTCAACGCGGCCGATGGCACGCCGTGCGACGACGTGACGAGCGAGTGGTGCCAGTCCGGCATCTGCGTGGTCAAACCGTACTGCGGTGACAAGATCGTGCAGCTCAGCCTCGGCGAGGAATGCGATGACGGCAATACCAAAGCCGGCGATGGCTGCGACGCCACGTGCCACATGGAAGTGAAGCCGACGGCGGACGGCACGCTGCTGATCGCCGAAATCCAGGTCAATCCGGACGCGGTGGACGATGTGCTGGGCGAGTGGCTGGAGCTGTACAACCCGACGACCAAGGCGATTGACCTGACGGGCTGGAAGCTGAGCGACGCGACGGGCGATCTGCACACGATCGCCGCGGCATGCGGCGACGGGCTGACTGAAGCCGGCGAGGAATGCGACGACCACAACACCAAGGCGGGCGACGGCTGCGATGCGACGTGCCACGTCGAGGGTTCCTGCACGATGGCGCAGTTCAATGGCGCGAGCAGCGTCGTCACCGTCACGCCCAAGAGCGCGCTGGCGTTTGGCAAGAACCTGACCGCGCACGGCTGGTTCCTGCTGGACGAACTGTACGGCACCGGTACGTGTCCCACGGCGGTCGGTCTCTCCGCTTGCAGCGACCTGTTCAGCGTCGGCGTCTCTGGCGACGCCTCGTTTGGCGCGCGCGTCCAGGGCGGCAAGCTGCGCGTGTTCGTCGGTCAGGCGGTGTTTGACATCGCGGACGCGGTCCAGGCGCAGTGGTTCCATCTGGCGCTGACGTACGACGACGGCAAGCTCTACGCGCTGCTCAACGGCGCGCTCGTGCTCCAGGTCTCGGTCGGTGGCTGGCCCACGGGGCAGAATGCGGCGGTGGTGACGCTCGGCGGCATGCAGGAGATCGGCTCCGGCGCGCTGCTGCATCCTCTCAAGGGCAGCGTCGCCAGCTTCCAGGCGTCGACGTTGTTTGGGGCGGCGATGCGCCGGCCGATCGGTCTTCAGGTGAAGTGGTCGGCGCCGTGGAAGGGCGACGCCGTGTCGATCGCGTTGGATGACGGCAGCGGCTCCGCGCCGGCTGACGCCAAGGGCAACACCACCCTCGCCAGCGACATCGTCTGGAACGCGGCGTACGGCCCGTACTGCAAGGACGTCAACGGCTTTGTCGGCGGCAACGCATCCAAGACGCCGGGCACCGCGGCGCTGACGATCCCCGCGGGCGGCTATGCGGTCATCGGCCAGAAGATCGATCTGACGCTGAACAATGACGTGCCGGTCCTCTACGGCATGGCGGACAACCCCGCAGGCAGCGGTTTCTCCCTCAGCAACGCCGGCGACGAGGTGATCCTCAGCAACCCTGCGGGCACGCTGATTGACCAGGTCGTATACGATTCCACCTTCCCGTATGGCCAAGGCTACGCGATGATGCTGCTCGGCAGCTGTTACGACACGGCTGCCAACGACGCAGCGGCTTGCTGGCAGGCTGCGTCGAGTGGCGCGTGCGCATATGGCGCTTATGTTGCCACCTCGGGGAGTACGAACGCCAAGTGCGGCGTTGGTCTGCCCGCCTGTATCGCCACTGAGGTCTGCGAGGACATTGGGGCGGGCGATCAGGCCTGTCACTTGAAGGATCGCGGCACCCCTGGCGCCATCAACATCTGCCCTGGCCTGTAGCGCCACGGCGGATCGAGTTTGCGACCCGGGGTTACCGCGCATAGGTGGAGCCTGACATGACCCACATTCCCATGGCCACAACGGAATCGCCCACGGATTTGGCGATGGTCGCGCGCGACCCGCTGCTGGATGCCCTCGCGGACGCCCTCCTGGCGCAGGGCATTCAAGTCCAGCGCCCGCCGCCGGAGACGTGTGCGTGGCAGGCGTTCCTGCAGGGCGCCGTGCTGTGCGTGCTGGCGCCGACCGCTGACGAGACCCCGGCGCAAGTCTGGCAATCTTTGGCCGACCGCGCTGCGCAGTTGCTGCCGATCTCGGTTGCGGCGCTGCCGGAGGCCCGCCGATCGCAGCAGGGCGATTGGCTCGCGGCGGGCTTTGACGACGTCGTGGTGGGTACGTTTGATGCCCTCGAGCGGGCCTTGCGGCTGCGCGGGCGCATGCGATCGCGCGGCGTGCGGCATTCGCTGTCCTCGCGCGACCCGCTGACCGGCTTGCCGACGCAGCAGGTGTTTTTCTCGCGCCTCGATCCGGCGATCCGGCTTTCCTCGCGCGCCAACATGCCGCTCGCCGTGGCGGTCATCGACATGGATGGCTTCATCGCGATCGAGCACGCCAAGGGGCGTGAGGTCGCGCGCGCGCTGCTCACGGACATGTCCGAGCACTTGCAGGCGACCTTGCGGCGATCGGACACGGTGGCGCGCCTCGGCGACGATCGCTTTGGCCTGATTCTCAATCACATTACGCCGTTTGAGGCGCGCCGGCTGATGTACAAGCTGTGGCGCAGCCTGGGTCTGCGGCCGGAGACGCTGGAGCGCCTTGGCGAAACCGCGAGCCGCGTGACGTTCACGGCAGGCGTGGCGACGTTCCCGGGCGATTCAAGCGACGGTCAGGAACTCTTCACCCGCGCTGAAATTGCCCTGGACGTGGCGCGCACCACGGGGCATCGCCGCGTGCTGTTGTACTCGGAGACCTGCGGCGACTCTGGAATCGCCACGCACGGCACGGATTTGCGCTATCACCGCGTGCAGTCCGTCAGCCGCGACGAGCCGGAATGATTCGCCGTGACGATTCCGTGACGTGGCGTCGCTGGAACGCGCAGGTGGCTGCTTTGCCAAAAAAACACGGACGTCAGACTGGACGAATCGCCGCGATTGGTCCATAAAGCGGCCGCGCCGGGCCCGGTGCGGGTGCGTTGGGTCCCGGTTTTTCCAGTCTTGCTGATGGTCTTTGGATTCGTTCACCCGGTGAACGAATCGACGGACAGGTAAGCCTGCCACATCGTTGTTGCTTTTCGCGCCTGTGATCGAACTTTTTGCGTGATGTGGGGCCCAGCCCCGTAGCGTGCAAAACCTCGTTCTGCGAACCTGCAGTCAGCCCGTGCCGGGTAGTCACCAACGCGCGGTGCGAAGGAACGCACAGACAATGAAACCACGTACTCAGAACCCGCGACTTCTTCGTTTGCTTCCGGCCTTGGCGCTGTTCATGGCGCTTGCCGGTTGCGAATACACGGACGTGACCGTGCCGACGTACCAAAAAGGCTACAAGCCGGTACAGCCGATCTCGTTCTCGCACAAGCTCCACGCGGGCGACCTGCAGATGGAATGTCAGTACTGCCACTTTGGCGCAGCGGAGAGCCGCAACGGCTCGATTCCGCCGGTCAACGTCTGCATGAACTGCCACAAGACGGTCAAGCCTGACTCGCCGCAGATCAAGAAGATCGCCGACGCCTACGAGAAAGGCACGTCGATTCCGTGGGTGAAAGTCCACAATCTTCCTGACTTTGTCAGCTTCAACCACAGCCGTCACGTCAGCCGTGGCGTCGCTTGCCAGACCTGCCACGGTCCTGTGCAGGAGATGCCGGAAGTGTACCAGTTCAGCTCGCTGGCCATGGGCTGGTGCGTGAACTGCCACCGTCAGTACAGTGAAAAAGACAGCGCTCAGTTTGGCCAGACGCCGCCTGAGCAGTTCAAGGACCTGCACTTGAAGCCCTCGACGGACTGCGCGGCTTGTCACCACTGACCTGGTGACGCTGCACTGCGCCGACTTACTGCCCCAACGCCGAAGCACTTTACCAGCTCCGGAGGTTCTTTCGATGGACCGCAATCGCGACCACAAGCACGATAACCACGAAGCCGGCCATAAGGCCGTGCAATCGCTGGCGATTTCCAACGCAATCTCCGCCACGCGCAAGAACGCCCAGAAACGGCGTTTTGTCAGCGTCGAGGAACTGACGCGCGACCCGTCCGTGGACGTGCTGCGCGAGCAGGAGCTCGGCCATGTGCCCGTGGTCGGCGACGGCAGCGAGCTGCAGCGCCGGGACTTCATGAAGGTGGTCGGCGCGACGTTTGCCGCCGCCAGCGTGAGCGCCTGTGCGCGTCTGCCGGAGCGCTATGCGCGTCCGTACGTGCAGAAGCCGGAAGAGACGACGCCGGGACGCGCCAATTGGTACGCCACCGCGTGCCGCACGTGCTCGTCGGGCTGCGGTCTGCTGGTCAAGAGCCGCGACGGTCGGCCGATCAAGGTGGAAGGCAACGCGGAGCATCCGGTCAGCAAAGGCGGCGTTTGCGCTGCCGGTCAGGCGGGCGTGCTCGATCTGTACGATGGCGACCGGCTGCGCGGTCCGACCCTGGCCGGCGCGCCGTCCAAGTGGGATCCGCTGGACGCCGAAGTGGCCAAGCAGCTGGCGGCATATGCCACCAACGGCCAGGCGCTGGCGATCGTCACGCCGAGCGTGAGCGGTCCCGCGAGCAAGGCGGCGATCGTTGCGCTGCAGAAGAAGTTCCCGGGCGCCCAGCACGTGGTCTACGAAGCGGAGAGCATTGGTGCGATCGCCGCGGCGCACGCCCTGACCCACAGCCGCAAGGCCGTTCCGGGGATGCACTTTGACCGCGCTGAGTACGTCGTGTCGTTTGGCGCCGACTACCTCGGCACGTGGCTGCAGCCGGCGGCGTTTACCAAGCAGTGGTCGGCGACCCGCGCGGTGTCCCTGACCAAGAAGACGATGTCGCGCACGGTGCAGATCGAGACGCGTCTCTCGCTGACCGGCTCCAACGCCGATGAGCGCGTGCGTGTCCTGCCGAGCGAGCAGCGCAATCTGGTGCTGGCGCTCGCGGCGAAGATCGCCTCGGCGACGGGAGCGGATCTGGGCGTGACGGCGAACGCGGGCGACAAGGCCGCGGTCATCGAGAAGCTGGCCAAGGATCTGCTGGCCAACAAGGGCAAGTCGCTGGTTGTGTCCGACTCCGAGGATCTGGCTGTGCAGGGCGCGGTTGCGTTCATCAACGAGCAGCTCGGCAACTACGGCAAGACGCTGGACCTGAACTCGCACCTGCAGTCCAACCTCGCGGATGCGGCGGCCATCGAGAAACTGCTGGCTGACGTGAAGTCGGGCGCGGTGACTGGCCTCATCCTGGTGGGCATCAATCCGGCCTACGACAGCCCGACGCCGGGCGCGTGGGTCGATGCCATCAAGAAGGCGACCGTCGCCATCGCGGTCTCCCAGCGCGCGGATGAAACCGCCAAGCTGTGCAAGATCGTCGCGGCGAGCAACCACGCGCTGGAGTCCTGGGGCGATTTGGAGACGGTGGCCGGCACGGTCACGCTCCAGCAGCCGCTGGTCAATCCGCTGTTTGAAACGCGTCAGGCGGAAGATTCGCTGCTCCTGTGGGCTGGCGTGCAGGTGGGCGGCAAGCCCGCGACGTTCCTGCCGTTCCTCCAGGAAACCTGGCAGCAGCAGGTTGCGATCCGCGCAGGCAAGCCGGCTGATTTCGTCAAGTTCTGGGACAAGTCGGTGCATGACGGCTACGTCGTCGTGGGTCGCGAGTCCGTGGTGATGCCCGGTGGGCCGGCTGAAGTCGCGCCGCCACAGGATGCGAGCCCGGTTGCGATCGCCGCCGAAGCTTCCGCTGTGGCGCTGCCCGTTGCCGCGACCGCGGAAGCGAAGCTGGAAGCGCCGCCGCCGCCGCTGTACACGCTGGAAGGCGTCAAGAAAGCACTGGCGACGCCCGCGGCGAAGATCGCCGGTGAGGGCAAGTTTGAGTTGGTGCTGTTCCCGACCGTGGCGCTGCGCTACGGCCAGCAGGCCAACAACCCGTTCCTGCATGAAATGCCGGACCCGATCACCAAGTCGACGTGGGGCAACTACGCGTGCCTCTCGCCCAAGACGGCGGCGGCGATGGGCGTGGGCTCGAGCGACGTGGTGGCCATCAAGGCTGGCGGCGCGACGGTTGAATTGCCGGTGGTGCTGAGCCCGGGCATGCACGACAACGCAGTGGGGCTGCCGCTGGGCTTTGGCCGCACCGCGGCGGGCAAGATCGGCAATGGCCTGGGTCAGAACGTGCGCGTTCTGGCGCCTTTGGGCGGCGCGGCCAAGGCCGACGTGACAAAGACGGGCAAGACCGACCCGGTCGCGTTCAGTCAGGTGCACCACAGCTACGAGCACCGCGACAGCGTCCGCGAGACCAGCTACGCGGAATGGTCGGAAAATCCCAAAGCGGGCAATGAGACGCTGGAAGAGATGCTGCATGAGCCGGGCAAGAAAGACCCGCGCGTCACGCGCTCGATCTGGAGCCGCCATGAATACCCCGGCCACAAATGGGGCATGGCGATCGACCTGAACAAGTGCACGGGCTGCGGCGCGTGCGTCGTCTCGTGCAACATCGAGAACAACATCCCGGTCGTCGGCAAGTCTGAAGTGCTGCTCCGTCGCGAGATGCACTGGATGCGCATTGACCGCTACTTCAGCGAGCGCGGTCCCGCGCCGGTGGACGGTCAGGACTGGGATTCGACCAAGGACGATCTGTTGGCGCTGGCCGACAATCCCGAAGTCGTCCACATGCCGATGCTCTGCCAGCAGTGCGACAACGCGCCGTGCGAGACGGTGTGCCCGGTGCTCGCGACGGTTCACTCGTCCGAGGGCCTCAACACCCAGGCGTACAACCGCTGCATCGGCACGCGCTATTGCGCCAACAACTGCCCGTACAAGGTCCGCCGCTTCAACTGGTTCAACTATCCGCACGGCGAGATGGAAGGCAAGCAGGAAACGGATCTCGTCGCGCTGGCGCTGAACCCCGACATCACCAAGCGTTCGCGCGGCGTGATGGAGAAGTGCAGCTTCTGCGTGCAGCGCATCCAGGACGTGAAGGCGCAAGCCGCGCGCGAAGGCCGCGTGGACATGAACGCCAACGGCCAGATTTGCAAGCCGGACGAAGTGAAGACCGCGTGCGAGCAGTCCTGCCCGGCCGAGGCCATCACGTTTGGCGACATGAATGCCGCGAGCCAGGTCAAGAAGCAGTACGACGATCCGCGCAACTACTCGGCGCTTGTCGAAGTCGGCACGCAGCCGGCGGTGACGTACATGACCAAGGTGCGCAACTCGGATCGTCCCCACGCGCCGAAGCACGCGGGCCACGGCGAGAAGAACGAACACGGTACTGCCAAGAAGGCGGAGGGTTAATCCATGTCCTCGTACACGTCGCATTTGCGCGAACCGCTTGTCACCGGCAATCCGGCGCTGGCGCAGATTACGGAAGACATCGTCGGTCCGCTGGAACGGCCGCCGACCAAGCTGTGGCTCGCCGGTTTCACGCTGGCGCTCGCGGTGCTGGGCATGTGGCTCGTGGCCGTCAGCTACGAAATCTACAACGGCATCGGCACCTGGGGCCTGAACAAGACGATTGGCTGGGGTTTTGACATCACCAACTTCGTGTTCTGGGTCGGCATCGGTCACGCCGGCACGCTGATCTCCGCGATCTTGTTCCTGTTCCGCCAGAAGTGGCGCACCTCGATCAACCGTTCAGCGGAAGCCATGACGCTGTTTGCGGTCATCTGCGCCGCGACCTTCCCGCTGATTCACATGGGCCGTCCGTGGTTCGGCGCGATCTGGGTCGCGCCTTATCCCAACATGCGCGGTCCGCTGTGGGTGAATTTCCGCTCGCCGCTCCTGTGGGACGTCTTCGCGATTTCGACCTACTTCACGATTTCCGCGGTGTTCTGGTACATCGGCCTCGTGCCCGACCTCGCCACCGTGCGCGATCGCGCCACCACGCGCATCCGCAAGACGATCTACGCCGCGCTCTCGTTCGGCTGGAACGGTTCCAACAAGAACTGGTCCAACTATGAGACCGCGTACATGGTTCTCGCCGGCCTCTCCGCGCCGCTCGTGCTCTCCGTGCACACGATCGTCTCGATGGACTTCGCGACGTCGGTCATCCCCGGCTGGCACACGACGATCTTCCCGCCGTACTTCGTCGCCGGCGCGATCTTCTCGGGCTTCGCCATGGTGCTGACGCTGCTCGTCGTCGCCCGCAAGGTGATGAAGCTCGAGCACATGATCACGATCAGCCACCTTGAGAACATGTGCAAGGTCATCGTCGCCACCGGCATGATGGTCGGCTTGGCGTACTCGACCGAGTTCCTCATCGGCTGGTATTCCGGCAGCAACTACGAGGGCTACACCTTCTTCAGCAACCGCGCCACCGGCCCGATGGCCTGGTCCTACTGGACGATGGTCAGCTGCAACGTCATCTCCCCGCAGGTCTTCTGGTTCAAGAAGATGCGCACCAACCCGACCATCATCTTCATCATGTCCATCGTGGTGAACATCGGCATGTGG
Organism: uncultured Myxococcales bacterium; assembly: GCA_903842345.1. Classification (GTDB taxonomy): domain Bacteria; phylum Myxococcota_A; class UBA9042; order UBA9042; family UBA9042; genus CAIYBN01. The sequence continues at coordinate 39,359 of CAIMLR010000002.1, read as the reverse complement.
TTTGAGCGCTTCGTCATCATCGTGACGTCCTTGCACCGCGACTACCTCCCGTCGTCGTGGGCCATGTACTCGCCGACGTGGGTTGAATACACGACCTTCATCGGCACGTTTGGTCTGTTCTTCACGCTGTTCCTGCTCTTCACCCGCGTGGCGCCCGTCGTCGCGATTGGCGAAGTGAAGTCGGTCGCGCGCTGGGCGCAGAAGGGTTCCGCTCACGGCCACTGATGGCCCCACTAGCATTTTCACTGGAGTAAGGCTGCCATGCACGCCCAACCCAAAGAACTGAGTACGTATCTGGTCGGCATCTTCACTGAAGAAGAGCAGATCATGGCCGTCACCCAAGCTGCGACGGACGCCGGCATGCCGGTGTACGACACGTTCACGCCGTACGCCGTGCACGGCCTGGATCACGCGCAGAAACTGCCGCGCTCCAAGGTCACGTTCGTCGCGTTCTTCGGCGGCATGTGCGGTTTCATGACCGCCGGCCTGCTGCAGATCTACACGCAGGGCATTCCCACGCCGATGCTGTCCGGTTGGCCGCTCATCATCGGTGGCAAGCCTTTCCTGCCGTTCCCGGCGTTCGTCCCGGTGTTCTTCGAGCTGACGGTGCTTTTTGCCGGCTTGTCGACCGCCTTTGGCATGTTCGCCATCAACGGCTTGTTCCCGGGCAAGAAGGCCAAGCTGCTGATTGACGGCGTGACCAACGATCGGTTCGCCATTGCGATCGACCCCAAGGGCCAGAACTACGACGAGGCCAAAGTGCGCGGGCTGTTTGCCGCGCACGGCGCCACCGAAGTTGCTTTTATCGGAGAGAGCGCATGAACACCGCGTTCGCGAAAAAAATCCAGCTGACCGGGCTCGCGCTCGCGGTTCTTGGCGCCAGCCTGTTGTCAGGTTGCCGCGTGGAACGTGAGCCGAACTATGAGTGGCTGCCGTGGCTGAATCACATGATGTTCAGCTCCGCGGCGGAGACCAACACGGTCAACACCATCTTCAAGAACAAGATGACCAACCAGGTGCCGCCGGCTGGCACGATTCCGCGCGGCTTCACGCCGCTCCACTACACGGCCGATGACGCCGGTCGTGTGGCCGCGGGCGAGCAGCTGGTCAACCCGGAGAAGCCGACGCCGGAGACGCTGGCGCGCGGCAAGGTCGTCTTCACGACGTTCTGCACGCCGTGCCACGGCACGCTGGGCGCGGGCGACGGTCCGGTCTCCAAGCGCGGCATGCCGGGCTTCCCGATCGGCGCGGCGGAAAACAACGCCGGCAAGTGGCCCGATGGCTACCTGTTCCACATCGTGACGTACGGCCGCGGCGTGATGCCGTCCTACGCCAGCCAGATCAAGCAGGAAGACCGCTGGAAGGCGATCCTCTACCTGCGCACGCTGCAACAGTCCGCCAAGCCGGCGACGACCCCGTAATCGCCGAGCCCGTCATCGCACTGGCTTCTGCCGCCTGCGGGTGACAAAAAGCCCGCGAACTTCAAGAGGTATCTCGTGAGCGCACACACTGAACATGCAGAAGACGTGCTCCAGCCGACCACGTTCACCACGCCGGGCAACATCCGCGCGCTGGCGCTCGGTCTGCTGGTGATCGGCGGCGCACTGTTCGCCTATGGCCTGTCCAGCGAAGCCTGGCGCGCGTGGTCCGCCGGACTCATCGCCGCGTACTTCTTCCTGTCGATCGCGCTTGGCGCGTCCGTCATCGTCGCCATCATGCACGTGACAAAGGCGGGCTGGGGCGTCGTCCTCCGCCGCGTGCCGGAAGCCATCATGACCTACCTGCCCGTCGCGTTGGTGACGATGGCGGCGGTCACGGGCCTGGGCATGCAGTCGCTGTATGAATGGAGCCATCCGGACATCGTCGCGGAAGACCACCTGCTGCGTCACAAAGCGGTGCTGCTCAACCCGACGGGCTTTCTGGCGCGCCTCGTCATCATCATCGGCGTCTGGTCGTTGCTGACGTTCTTTATCCGCAAGCGCTCGATTGCCCAGGACACGGACGGCAACGAGAAGCACACGCAGCGCAACCTGCTCTTCTCGGTCATTTACATCATCTTCATGGGCCTGACGCTGACGCTTGGCGCCCTCGATTGGCTGATGAGCCTTGAGCCGCACTGGTTCTCCACGATGTTCGGCGTCTACCAGTTCGCCGGCGCGCACGTCGCGGGCATGGCGATGATCGTGTTGTTCACCATCGCGCTCATGAAGGGCGGCTTCCTGCCGCACGTCAATGAGAACCACCTGCATGACCTGGGCAAGTGGATGTTCGGCCTTTCGACCTTCTGGGCCTACATCTGGATCGGCCAGTTCCTGCTGATTTGGTACGCCAACATTCCGGAAGAGACGGGCTACTTCATCATTCGGCAGGACACCGGCTGGGCGGCCATCTGGATCATCAACCTGCTGATCAACTGGACGATTCCGTTCTTTGTGCTGCTGCCGCGGCCCAACAAGCGCAACCCCAAGATCCTGGTCGCGATGGCGATCCTGATCCTCTGCGGTCACTGGCTGGACGTGTACCTGCAGGTCATGCCGGCGACTTCTCACTTTGCCGCTGAGATGGGCACGCTGACCAGCGGTCACGGTCCGTACTTTGGCCTGACGGAAATTGGCGCGACCGCGGCCGTTGCCGGTCTGTTCCTGCTGACGGTGACGACGATGCTCGGCAAGGCTTCCCTGCTGCCGTCCAAGGATCCGTACCTGATCGAAAGCCTGCACCACCACCAGTAGGCCCAGCTTCCGCGCGCGCCTTTGCCAAGCCAACCGCCGCGCGGCATACTGCGCGCCATGAAGTGGCCGCTCGCCAGCCTTGTGGTCGTGTATGCCCTCGCGGCGCCGCCCGTGCTGGCCAAGCCGCCCGCCGCGCCATCCGCCACCAAGCAAGCTGAAGATCGCAATGCGGAGGCCAAACAGGCCTTTCGCGAGGGTCAGTTTGACCAGGCCGCCGACTTGTTCATGCAGGTCTACGACCTCGCCAAGACGCCGAACGCCGTCTTCAACGCCGCGCGTGCCCGCGAGCAGGCCAAAAAACTGCCGGAAGCCCGCGCGTTGCTTGAGCTGTACCTGAAGATTGAAAAGACGCCCGCGGGCCAAGCCGATGGCAAGACGCACCTGGCGGCCATTGACGCGGCGATCGCGGCGCAAGCGCTGGCCGACGCGGAGGCGCGCAAGAAGGCGGAGGCTGCAGCGGCGGACGCGGCGCGGCAGGCAGAAGCAGCGCGGCTGGAGCTGGAGCGGCAAAGAACCGAAAAAATGCGAGCGGATGCGGAGCAGTCGCGGCTGCAGGCGGCAGACAAGGCACGTGCGGAGGCGCAGCGCAGAATCACCGACGGCGTCGCGATCCTGCCGCCGGCGGGGACGACGGGCGAGGAGACGGAGCGGGTCGCGCGCGAGGTGCAGGCGGCGCTGCTGCGCGAGGCGCAGGACGCGGGCGTCGGCAACGTGGTGCCGGTGACGGACTACCTGCGCGCGGAGCAGAATCGCACCGTCGTGGGCATGGGCGCGCAGTGTGATTTCCGCTGTCGGCTGGAAGTGGCGCGCAGCCTCGGCGCGGCGTACGCGGTGACGACGACGCTGCGGCAGGACGGCAAGGAAGTGCGCGCGCGTTTGGTGCTCTGGCAGACGAGCGATGCCGCCGAGCTGGCCGCCGTTGAGGCTGCGGGGCTGACGCTGGTGGGCGTGTCGGCACGCGCTCAACGTGTGGCCGGCGACCTGTTCAACGGGATCCGCCGGTTCACTGCGACCGCGCTGCCGTTGCCCGCTGGCGTGACCGCGCTCGACCCGGCGAGCGTCGCGCTGAGTACTGAGCCGCCCGGCGCGATGGCCAGCATCGATGACTTCGACGTCGGCGCGACGCCGCTGACGCTGCGCTTGACGCTCGGCCCGCACCGGCTGCGCTTGGCGCAAACGGGTTACCACACGCGGGCGGGCGCGCTGGTGGCGATCAACAAGCCGCAAAAGCTCGCCGTGGCGTTGCCGCAGCAGTTGCCGCCCGAGACCGCGCCGGTCGCGCCGGTTGTCGCCATTCTTCCGCCCGTTGTCCCGGTTCCGGCGGCGACTGCCCAGCCCGTTGCGCCGCTGCCTCCCGCAAGCCCCAAGCCGGTCGCCGCCAAGCCCACCGCACCCGCCAAGGCTGCTGAAGCCGCCAAGGCGGCCGACGAATCAGAAGCAGCGGCAGTCGACAAGACCGTCAAGAGCACCGTCAACGCCAAGAGCGGCAGCGGCTTTGTCTGGGGCGGCGTCCCGCACCTGGAAGGCGGCCTGGCGATGCTCGACGACGCCAGCGCCAAGACGACCGCCGACGTGAACTGGGGCGTCGGCGGCTTCGTCCACATGAGCAGCGCCGCGGACGACGAAGTGCCGCTCGTGTCGTGGGTCGTCGGCGCGCGCTACCAGAAATACGCCGGCATGCTCGCGCCCAACGACCCGCCCGCGGCCAAGCCGAGCGGCGTCGCGATCTGGACCGGCGTCCTTCTGCCGCGTTTCTCAGGCCTCTGCGCGTCGCTGAACTACAACCACGTCAACGTTCACAGCGGCCAGCCGAGCTTTGACTACCTCACCGGGCAATTGCGCGTCATGAGCGGCAAGGGCCTGCTCTTCTACAGCGTCGGCGCCGAATTCATGCTCAAATCACTGCGTCCGGCGGCAGAATACGACGATGTGCAGTCGGGGCCGCTCGCGCGCATCACGGTGGAAATCGGTCTGAACATCGGCGGCACGCCGCTGTCCAAATAGCGCACTCGGAGCTTCCATGCCTGGACAAGGCCGCTTGGGCGACAAATCCTCCGTTCCCGCCGATTCTCACGGCTGCCCCGCGTGCCCGCATCCGGCGATCGGTCCGGCCATCGCTGGCTCCGGCGACGTGCTCGTCAACGGCCTCCCCGCCCTGCGCATGGGCGATCACGGCGTCCACGCCGCCTGCTGCGGGCCCAACACCTGGTCGGCACAGGGCGGCTCCGGCACCGTCAAGATCAACGGCAAGGGCGCGCACCGCATGGGCGACGCCGACCAGCATTGCGGCGGCATGGGCAAGCTCATCGAGGGCTCCGCCAACGTGATCGTCGGCGGTTGATGCTTTTGAACCCAATCGCTGTCACGGCGCGTCCCAAGCTGTGGAGGCTCCCCCGCATGCGTTTGGCCCTGCTCCTGTTGTTGCTGCTGCTGCCGCTGCCTTCGCATGCCGATGAACGCGCCGCGCTGCGGCAAGCGGCCAGTCGGCTGCAGCGGTCCCAAGCGCCGACCGCGCTGGCCGACGTGCTGGCGGCAGAGCGGATGCTGGGTGCCGTCGCGCCGGCCGACGTGGTGCGCGCGTTGACGCCCGCGGCGCAGAAGTGGCTCAGTTCGCCGAGGACGCGCAACACGGTCGTCGCGACGTTTCTGGCCGATCTGCTGGCGGAAGCGGCGCGGCGTGCGGGTCAGGCGCCGGCCTTGGCGCGCTTCCGCGTGACCCAAGGCGTGGTGACCCGATGGAGTTGGCTGGGGCCTTTTGGCGCCGAGCACGGTTCGGCTTTCACCCGGCAGTCGCCCGTTGAGCGCGAGGCGCAGCGGATCGGCGCGGGCCAGATCGCGCCGCAGCCCGCGTGGCCTGGTCGCGCGGGTCAGGTGGCGTGGCGTCCGGTCGCGGACGGCCTGATGGGGCCCACGGGGCGCCTGCATGTCGATGAATGGGTGGAACAGCCCGATGACGCGCTCGTTTTTCTGCAAGCCTGGGTGCGACCGCGCACGCCGGGGCTGGCGCAACTGCGCGCGGGCGTCGTTGGTGCCGTGCGCGTGTATCTGGACGGCGCGGCGCTGACGCAGATGCCGGAGCACGCGGAGCAGTTTGGCCTGACGATGGCCGCGCCCCTGCTGCCCGATGTGCCGCTCGCGACGGTCGCGCTCTCCGCGGGCTGGCATCGTCTCCTGATCAAGGTCGCGCCTTCCGCAGGCAACATCCCGGTGCGCATCAGTTGGGTCGATCCGCAGGGCGCGCCTTTTGCCCTGGACGTGCGGGCGGATTTGCCGCCGGCCGACTCACTGGCGCAAGTGGCCACGCCGACGGATGCCGAGGCCTTGCCGCCGGAGCCGACCTGGCAGCCTGATGGCGCCGTGGGCCTGCATTGGCCGCTTGCGGGCGCGGTGGCCAAGCCGTCGCCGCTGCCGACGCTCGTGGCGCTGGCGTGGCACAGTTGGCCGTTGCATCCGGACGTGACGGAGCGGCTGCTGGCCCTTGATCCCGCGGAGTTGCCGCCCGATGGCGACGGTGTGGTCGGGCTCGCGCTGCTGGCGGGTGAGCTGGGGGATCGCATCGATCGGCTGCGCCTGTCGGCCAATCTGCTGCCGGACAACGCGGAGCTGCTGCTGGCGCAGGCGAGCGCGCTGGACGCGATGGGCAAGACGTCCCAAGCGCACCGGCTGTGGCAGGAATGGTCGGCGGCGAACGGCCGACGCCCGGAGGACGAGTTTGTGCGCGGGTGTGTGCTCCGTTCGGCGCTGTGGACGCGGCTGGGCGGCGATGCGGTGGCGTCCGAGCTGTTGGCCCAATGCGCCAAGCGCTGGCCGGATGCGCCCGAGTTGCTGGAAGCGCGGATTCGCGACGCAGTGGCGCGCGACGACTTGACCGGCGCGGTGGCGCTGCACCAACGCTGGCTCGCGCTGGAGCCGGGTCGACTCGACGTGCAGACCGGCCTGCTGACCGCGCTGCTGGACGCCGCTCGGCTGCCCGAGGCGGAGACCCAAGCGACCCTCATGGCCCAGCAGTTCCCGGGGCGATCGCGCGGCTGGGAGCTCGTCGCGCGCCATCACTTGGCGCAGAACGAGCCGGGTGAAGCGCTGGCCGATCTGGCGCGGCTGCCGGGCCACCTGGTGCAGGCAAGCACGTTGGAACTCAAGGCGCGGGCGTTGGGGCTCACGCACGAGAAACCCGAGGAGGCCATCGCGGCGTTGCAGACCGCGGTGGAGCGGGCGCCTGCGCGTGCGGATTTGCGCTGGCGACTGGCGCAATTGCAGCCGGAGGGCGAGTTCTTCACGCCGTACCGCCGCGATCTTGTCGCGCTGGTGCGCAAGGAGCTCGACGGGCCGCGCGAACACGCTGCGGAGGAGCGGCTGCAGCAGACGGTGATCCAGGGCGTCGGCAACGGCCAGCAGGCGCAGTACGAGGCGCTGGTGCGCTATCTCGGCCCGGGCTGTGAGGCCAACCAGACGGTCGATATCGACTACGCGCCGACGCTGAGCCGCGCCGACGTCCTGCAGGCGGTCATCGTGCGCCAGGATGGCCGCGTCGAGCCGTGCACCAGCCAGAACGTCGACCAGTTTGGCGAAGACGCGTCCGGCATGTACTTTGATCTCGAGCGGATCACGCTGCATTTCAACAACCTGCGGCCGGGCGACGCGATCGTCGTCGAGCACGTGGAGCGCGATTTGGCGCCGACGCCGTTCGGTCTGGTTTTTGGCGAGTTGTTGACGCTCGGCGACGTGCGGCCGGTGCGCGAGACGGACGTGGTGCTGCTGCTGCCCGCCGGGACGCCGCTGCGCACGCAGGTTGTGGATCCGCGGCCCAACCAGCCGCCGATTGCCCAGATGGTGCAGCGCCGCGTGCAGTCGGCGGACCAGCACGACCGCGGCGCGTGGGATGAGTGGCGGCTGCGGCTGGGGCCACAGGCGGCGGTAGTCAGCGAGCGCAACATGCCGGGGACGACGGACGTGATGCCGTACCTCCACGCCTCGACTTTTGCCAGTTGGACGGCGCTGACCCAGTGGTGGAGCCAGCTGGCGGCAGAAGCGATTCCGGCGCGCGGGACCGATCCGGTTGTCCACGCGGAGGCGCTGCGCCTGACCCAAGGGCTGACGACGGACGCAGAGAAAGTCCGCGCGCTCTACGCGTTCGCCACGACGCAGGTGCGGTACGTCGGCCTGGAATTCGGCATTCACAGCCTGAAGCCGCACGCGGTGCGGGAAGTGCTGCAGCGGGCGTTTGGCGACTGCAAGGACAAGGCGACGCTGCTTGTCGCGCTGCTGGCGGAGGTCGGCATCGATGCGCAGGTCGTCCTTGTGCGCACGGCGGACAACGGCCAACTGCACGACGAAGTGGCGAGCCTCGGCGTGTTCAACCACGCGATCGCGTACGTGCCGAGCCTGACCTGGTGGCTGGACGCGACGGCGACGCACCACGGTCCGCAGGAGATGCCGGAAGGCGACGCGGGCGGCGTGGCGCTGCGTATTGCCAAGCCGGGTGCGGCTCCAGCCCGCCCGGAAGTGCTGCCGGATGGCCCGCCGCGCGAGCACCTCCAGACGGTGAAGATCGAGGCGAAGATCCAGACCGATGGCGCGGCGCTGCTCGAGGTCGATTTTGAGATGCACGGTCGGTCGGCGGCGGAGGCACGGTCGCAGCTGTGGGTGGACACTTCGCGGCGCGAGCAGATGGAGCAGTTCCTGTCGGCGCGTTTTCCCGGCGTGGTGGTGCAGGAGCTGACGACGGTGGGGATTGAGCCGCTGGGCGAGACGGTCAAGCTGCACGTGAAGGCGCGCGTGGCGCAGTGGGCGCGTCACCTGCCCGATGGCGGCCTGTCGGTCCAGCCGCTGCGGCCGAGCCAGCCGTATGTGCAGCTCTTTGGCGTCCAGGCCGGTCGCAAGCAGCCGCTGGTGCTGGCTCATGCCGCTGAGATGGCACATGTCGCGTGGCTCGTGCCGCCAGCGGGGTATGCGATCGCCCGCCAGCCCGCGCCGGTCGATGACAGCGCGCGGGGCGCCGACGGTCAGCCGCTGGGCTCGTTCTCACTGCGCAGTGAGATGGCCGCCGATGGCGCGCTCACGCTGCGGACCCACCTGCAACTCGATCGGCGGGTGGTGGCGGCGCAGGATGTGCCGGCGCTGCTGCGCTTTCTCACCGCCGTGGACAACGTGCTGCGCGCTGACATCCCGCTGCGCAAGCTGGAGGTCGGCCGATGAATCGCCTCCTGCCGCTCCTGCTGCTTTTGACCGCTTGCGGCGGCGCGCTGACCGCGCTGGATCCGGACGTTGACGCCGCGCGCCTGGAGAGTCGACTGGCTTCGCGCCCAGCGGAAGGCGAAAGCTACGTGCAAACGACGTGGCTCTGTTTGCTGCACGGTCGCGGCTGCGCTCGCCTGGCGCTTGGCCCGGCCGTCTGGACGCCGCCGCCGGAGGTCCTGCTGGCGGCGCAACTGGCCCGCGCGCTGGCGTCTGACGGGCTTGCCGCCGTGCCGCCCCGGCTGGACGCGTGGTGGGCGGTGGCGGATGCGGCGGAGCAGGCGTCGCCGGATCGCGATCCGCGCGCTGATCGCCTGCTGACGGTCGCGGCTGAGTCGCTGGCCAGGCTGGCGCTGCGGGACCGTGCGGCGGTGACGGCGCGATTGACCGCGCGCGCGCCCGACATCCAGCGCTGGCTCCACATCGGCGCAACGGCGGAACGTTGGCGGCGCGAACGCGCGTTGGCCCCGTGGCTGCCGGTGGTTCCCGAACGCGATCTGCACGCGTTGCCCCTGACCGTCGCGCTCGTGCCCCAGCCGCTGTCCCGGCGGCTCTTCACCGGTCTGGCGCAACTGCCCGACGCGCTGACCGCCACCGCGCTTGCGCTCCCGCTTCCGCCGACCGATCGCGGCGCGCCATACCTGCTGCCGGTCCGCGACGCTGGCGTTTACCGCCTCCAGGCGCGCTTTCAGGTGGCCGACACCCAGCCGCTGCTGCTCCGTCTGGATTCGCCCCGTCCGGTGCGCGTGTGGTGCGATGGTCTGCCGCTGGTGCGCGTGGAGCCCGGGGATGCGGATGCCCGCGCGGAGACGTGGCTCCAGCTGGCCGTTGGGCCGCATCTGCTGGACCTCGCGGTGCCGATTGGCCAAAACGGCCAGCCGCTGATGCTGGCGCTGGTGCCCGGCGATCCGGCGCCGACGTCGCCCGCGGAGCGGCCGTGGCACGCGACGCTGGACGACGTGCTGGAGGCGTTGCGTGAGCCCGAGAGCGACGCGATGGCGCGCGTCAGCCAGCAGTTTCCGCAGCAGCTGTTCCACACCGCGATCGCCTTGCAGCGCGCCGATACGCGGGAGAGCGAGTCCCTGCCGTCGGCGAGCGCGGTGGACGCCTTGCTCGCGCATTGGCCCGCGCACGCCGATGGCCAGTTGACCCGCGCGATTCATACCCGCGAGGCCGGTCAGGCGCAGTTGGCGTGGCAGTCCCTGCAAGCGCTGCAGCCGCCCGCGCCGGTCGACGCGCCGCCGTTGCCCGGGGCCGTGCCGCTCTTGCGCAGCGACGTGCAGCTGGAATGGGCGATGGCGTACCAGGCGCTCGGCCTGCCGGACCTGGCGGCAGCGGCGGCGGAGGCGGCCGCGCAGCAGCAGCCCGACGATTGCGCGACAATGGTGCATGCGCTCTCGATCGGCCAGGACACGATGAACCGTCCGCTCATCCGGCGGCTGCTCGATCGCAAGCTGGCCTGTCCGCACAACCGGCTGGCGCGCGCGTTTGCCGAGTCGATGGTGGGCCGCCTGGACGACGCGCTGGCGTCCCTGCTGCTCGTGCAAGCCGAGCCCGCGCACGCCCGCGAGGCGGCAGGTCTCATCCGGCTGATGGCGCAAACGCTGCACCGCCCGCTGCCGCCGCGGCCAATTTGGGGCGACGATGCGCAGGGCGATTTCTGGCAGGCCCTGCAGGATGCAGAGCTGCATCACGACGAAACGGGGAAACAGCAGGCGCTGAACAGCCTGCTCACCGCGCCGGGACTGCCGCTGGAGGCGCGGCAGAAGGCGATCCAGGCAGGCGTCCGGCCGATCTGGCAGCCCTTTGTGCGCGATGGCGAGGAGATGGCGCAGGTCGACGTGACGGATGCTTTCGCCAGCGGCTCTGCGACTGTGTGGCTGCTGGATCAGGAGATTGTCCAGTTGCTGCCGGACGGCGGCGCGGTGCGGCGCGTGCATCAAGTGGTGCGGGTGCGCGAGGACGCGGCGGCGGATGCGGTCGGCGAAATTCGCGTGGCGGAAGGCGCGGACCTGGAGCTGGCGCGGACGATCCTCGCGGACGGTTCCCTGGTGCTGCCCGCGGAGACCGACGACAAGGAGACGATTTCCCTGCGTGCTGTCGCAGCCGGCACGACCGTGGAGTTCGCGCAGGTGGCCTATCAGGCCCCGGATGATCCGGCGACGGGCGCGACACGCCTTCCGCTGTTTCACATGCAGTCGAGCGAGGCGCCGGTCGTCCTGTCCGAGTACATCGTCCTGGTGCCCCACGGCCTGCCCGTGCAGTTGGACGCGTCGGCGGCGGCGGGACCGCCGGTGATCAAGGAGCTTGGCGCGTTTACCGCCTACATCTACAGCCGGACCGCGTTGCCGCGGGTGCGCAATGAACCGCGGGCGGCGCGGCCGGAGCGCGTGCTGCCGACCGTGCGGGCGCTGGCGCGGCCGAGCCTGGCGGCGGTGCTGGAGCCGTGGAATGAAGTGCTGGCGGCCTATGTCCAGAGCCGTGACGTGGCGCTGCGGGCGTGGCGCGGGCCGCTGGCGCAGGCGCCGGAGTCTTTGGCGCGTTGGCAGCGGCTGGCGGCGCGGCTGGCCTTGACGGTGCAGCATGTCCACGAAGGCGGGCCCCCGGGTCGACCGGAAACGGCGCTGGCCAACGGCAAGGGTGATCGCGCGGCGACGTTCTACACGCTGGCGCGGCAGGTCGGCGCGGACGCGTGCCTCGTGCGGGTGTTGCCGCTGGCGCGCTTGCCGGCGCCCAATCCCATGCTGGCGAACGCGCCGCTGGATCCCGACGATTACGGCCTGGAGCTGGTGCGCCTGCGCGTGCAGTTGCCGCACGCCGCCACGGCGACGGAGATTTGGTACGACCCGGCGCAGGAGGGCGGCCGGCTGAACCACCTGCGCGCGGGCCTGCGCGGTCGCGAGGGCCTCCTGTGCGGCTGTGCGACGCCGCCGGCGGATCCGCGGGTGACGATTCCGCCGCTGGGCGAAGGCGAGGACCGGCGCACCATCGATGTGACGCTGGAATGGGCCGACGATGGCCACCTTGCCGGCGTTGTCCACGAGCAACTGCGGGGCGCAATGGCGAGCACCGTACGGTCGTTCCTGCGCGGCAATGGCGGCAACGATCACGACTTGGTCACGCAGTTGGCCGAGGGCGCGTTCAATGGCGCTGCGCTGCAGTTGCTGCAAATGGACGGCCTGGCCGGCGACGGCGCGATCGCGCTGGCCTATGAAGTCACGCTGGCGGCCGATCCGGCGCGCGCGGATGCGCTCGATCTCGAGCTTTGGGCCGATCAGCTGGGCCAGACCTATGGCCAACTGCCGGTGCGCGCGACGCCGCTGCTGTTCAGCCACGCGCTGGACCAGTCCGTGACGCTCCACATTCTCGATCAGGGCGGCGCGGTCGGGGAGTTGCCGCTCGACGTCGCGGTCGATCTGGCCAACGTCCGCTATGTCCGCCGCGTGCGGCGCGAAGGCTCCGCGATCGTCGTCACGCGGCAGTTGTGGACGCAGCCCGCCGTGGTCCAGCCGGCCGACTATCCGGCGTTTGCCCAATCGCTGCGGGCCGTTGACGCCGCCGATCACGTGCGGCTGCGGCGCGCGCCTTGACCGCGGCAGTTAGTCCGACCAGAATAGTCGCACTTCAACGACCGAGGACACCATGACCGACCGTTTCCCGTTCCTGCCCGACAACGCCGAGGCCGCCAAGAAGGGCCTGATCAAATACCTTGCCCGCAGCGGCGGGTCGTGCCCGATCGGCGACCTGCACACGTTCAGTACGCAGCGCTTCGCCGCGGGCCATCAGGCGTTTTCGGCGCTGATGGAATGGCTCGTCGCCGACGAGTTGCTGATGTACGACGGCAGCACGTTCCACTTGACCGAGAAGGGCGTCGCGCTGTCCAAGACCATGCTGTTCTGATCGCCGCGGCGCGCTAGCGGAAGTAGATCGCGCCGGACTTCCACTGCACGCCTTCCGCCTGGAAGTTGCTGAACGCGCGCGAGCGGACCTGGAAGTCGGAGACTGAGCCAGTCAGCGTGACGGCGCGCGAGAAGGCCGCCGAGTTCACGCCGTTGCTCAAGGACGACGCCACCGTGTTCGGCGGTTTCAGCTGCGCGGCCGGGCCGGCACAGAAGTCGTCGTTGCCGCCGGTGCTGTAGCAGTCCGTGCCCAGGTCGAACGTCCCGGTGCCGCCGTCGTAGCCGGTCAGGATCAGGTTGTCGTATCGCAGTTCGCTGTAGGACGGCCAGTTGGTGCTGGTGTTGGCGCCGATGCACAGGTGCTGCGTGCCGGGCGCGCCGTTCCATTGATCCCACGACTGCCACAGCGCCGCGGTCAGCAAGCAGAGACCCTGCGCCGGATTCGGATTGGTGACCGTCAGCAGCTTGAACGCCCACGCGTTGTCGATCTTCTCCCAGCCGCCGCCCCAGTTCGTCATTTCGCAGTAGACCTGGTATTCGTCGGACGTGCTGCCCGCGTTCGGGTCGATCCAGTAGGTGCCTGAAACGCCGGCGGGGTAGGCCGTGTGGATCTGCTTGCAGCTGGTGCCCGGCGTGATGTTGGCGCCCGGCGAGCAGGTGCCGGTCATGCACACGCCGATGTCACCGCACGCCGTGCCGTTCAAGTTGCTGTGCGCGCAGCCGGTTGCGGCGACGCAGGAATCCGCGGTGCACGGGTTGCCATCGTCGCAGCTGACGGTCGTGCCGCCGCAGACGCCGCTGGCGCACTTGTCGGGGCTGGTGCAGAGCGAGTTGTCGTTGCATGACAGCGCGTTGTTGGTCGTCTTGCAGCCCAACGCGAGGTCGCAATAGTCGTCCGTGCAGAGGTTGCCGTCATTGCAGACCACCGCGGTGCCGGAGCATCCGCCCGCAGCGCACGCGTCGTTGGCGGTGCACGCGCTGCCGTCGTTGCAGGCGTTGGTGTTGTTGGCGAACACGCAGCCGGTGGTGGCGTTGCACGAGTCGTTGGTGCAGGCGTTGCCGTCGTTGCAGGTCTGCGTCGTGCCGGGCTGGCACGCCTTGTTGACGCAAACGTCGCCGATTGTGCACACGCTGCCGTCGCTGCACGCCGCGCTGTTGGCTGAGTTGAGGCAGCCGCTCGCGGCGCTGCACGTGTCATTGGTGCAGCCGTTGCCGTCGTCGCAGTTGATCGCCGCGCCGGGCGCGCAGTTGCCCGCCGCGCAGATGTCGCCGACCGTGCACACGCTGCCGTCGCTGCAAGCGTTGGTGTTGTTCAGCGTCTGGCAGCCGGTCGCCGCGTTGCAGGAATCCGTGGTGCACGGGTTGCCGTCGTCGCAGTTCTGCGCCGTGCCCGGCTGGCAGCTGCCGCCCCCGCACGCGTCGCCGATTGTGCACACGCTGCCGTCGCTGCACGCCGCGGTGTTGTTGGCGTAGACGCATCCGGTCGCCGCGCTACAGCTGTCCGACGTGCAGCCGTTGTTGTCGTTGCACGCGATGGTTGCGCCCGACTGGCAGCTGCCGCCCGCGCAGACGTCGCCGTTCGTGCAGGCGTTGTTGTCGTCACACGCGACGGTCAGGTTGGTGTGGACGCAGCCGGACGTCGTGTCGCAGGAGTCGCTGGTGCACGGGTTGTTGTCGTTGCAGTTGGGCGCGGTGGCGCCGGCCTGGCAGCTGCTGCCCGAGCAAATGTCGCCGAGCGTGCACGCGTTGCCGTCCGAACACGCGTTGCCATTGGGCGTGAACGCGCAGCCGCCGACGTTGTTGCAGTTGTCGGTGGTGCACGGGTTGTTGTCGTTGCACTGCTGGCCGGGGCCCGACGCGCACGCGCCGCCGCTGCACACGTCAGGCGTCGTGCAGTCATTGCCATCCGAGCACGCGACCGTGTTGTTGGTGTGCGTGCAGCCGGAGACTGTGTTGCAGGCGTCGTTGGTGCACAGGTTGCTGTCGTCGCAGTTCGGCGCCGCGCCCGGCACGCAGGTGCCGCCGGAGCACGCGTCGTTCAGCGTGCACGCGTTGTTGTCCGTGCAGGAGCCGGTGTGCGGGGTGTATGTGCAGCCACTGGCCGGAACGCAGGCGTCCGTGGTGCACGGGTTGCCGTCGTTGCAGATGAGGCCCGCGCCGGCGCTGCACGCCGAATTGGCGCAGACGTCGCCCGTCGTGCAGGGATTGCCGTCGCTACACGGCAGGGTGTTGGCCGTGAACACGCAGCCGGTCGCGGAGTTGCACGCGTCGTTGGTGCAGCCGTTGTTGTCGTTGCAGACCGTCGTCACGCCGGGCACGCAGTTGCCGCCCGCGCAGGCATCGCCCACCGTGCAGACGTTGCCGTCGGAGCAACTGAGCGTGGTATTGGTGAACACGCAGCCCGTTGCCGAGTTGCAGGTGTCCGCGGTGCACGGATTGCCGTCGCTGCACGTCACAGCCGCGCCGCCCGCGCACGCGCCTGCCGCGCACGCATCGCCATTGGTGCACGCGTTGCCGTCAGAGCACGTATTGGTGTTGTTGGTGTGGACGCAGCCGCCGCCAACGCTGCACGAGTCCGTGGTGCACGGATTGCCGTCGTCGCAGTTGATCGATGCACCCGACGCGCAGCCGCCGCCCGCGCAGACGTCGCCATTGGTGCACGCGTTGTTGTCCGAGCACGACAGGACGTTGTTTGTGTACGCGCAGCCCTTGGTCGGGTCGCAGGCGTCGTCCGTGCAGATGTTGCCATCGTTGCAGACCACGGCCGAGCCGGGCTGGCACGCGCCCGTCGCGCAGACGTCGCCGCTCGTGCAAGCGTTGCTGTCCGTGCAGGCCAGCGTGTTGTTGGCGTGCGTGCAGCCGCCAGACGCGTTGCAGGAATCCGTTGTGCACAGGTTGTTGTCGTCGCACGCGAGCACGGCTCCGGGCACGCAGCCGCCGCTCGCGCACGCGTCGTTCGTCGTACAGGCGTTCCCATCGGTGCAGGTCAGCGTGTTGTTGGTGAAGACGCAGCCGGTGGCCGGAACGCAGGCGTCCGTCGTGCACGGATTGCCGTCGTTGCAGACGACGCCGGTGCCGCTGGCGCACGAGCCGTTGGCGCAAATGTCGCCTTGGGTGCACGCGCTGCCGTCATTGCACGCCAATGTGTTGTTGGTGTGCGTGCAACCATTTTGCGCATCGCACAATTCCGTGGTGCACGGGTTGTTGTCGTCGCAGGGCGCGACGTTGCCGCCGGTGCAGACGCCCAACAGGCACTTGTCGTTCAGCGTGCAGGAGCTGCCGTCGTCGCACGCCAGGGTGTTGGCGGCAAAGACGCAGCCCGTCGCGGCGTTGCAGCTGTCCGTGGTGCACGGGTTGCCGTCGGAACACGGCAGCGCGCTGCCGGGCTGGCATGCGCCGCCGGCGCACGTGTCGCCGAGCGTGCAGACGCTGCCATCCGAGCAACCGGCGGTCGTGTTGGTGTGCGTGCAGCCCGCGATCGGGTCGCAGTTGTCGGCGGTGCACGGGTTGAAATCGTCGCAGTTGGCGACCGAGCCGGGCACGCAGGCGCCGCCGTTGCAGACGTCGCCAATCGTGCAGCCGTTGTTGTCGCTGCAGCCGTCGCTGTTGACGAGGAACGTGCAGCCAAGCGTGGCATTGCACGCGTCCGTGGTGCACGGGTTGCCGTCATTGCACGGCAGCGCTGAGCCCGGGATGCACGCGCCGCCCGAGCAGACGTCGCCCTGGGTGCAGACACTGTTGTCGCTGCACGCCAGCGCGTTGTTGGCGTTGACGCAGCCGTTCGTCGGGCTGCAGGAGTCCGTCGTGCAGAGGTTGCCGTCATCGCAGCTGTTCGCGGCGCCGGGCACGCAGGCGCCAGCGGCACACGCGTCGCCGACCGTGCAGGCGTTGCCGTCCGAGCAGCCGAGCGTGGACGGCGTGAACACGCAGCCACCCGCGGCAGTGCAGGTGTCCGTGGTGCACGGGTTGCCGTCGTTGCAGGTCAGCGTCACGCCGGGAACGCAGACGCCGCCGGAGCAGGCATCGCCCGACGTGCAGGAGCTGCCGTCCGAGCACGGCAGATTGTTGTTCGACGTCACGCAGCCCTTGGACGGGTCGCAAGCGTCCGTCGTGCACGGGTTGGAGTCGTCGCAGATGCTGGGCGCGCCGGGAACGCATTGGCCGTCGGCGCAGGCGTCGCCAACAGTGCACTGGTTGCCGTCCGTGCACGTGCCGTTGGTGTTGGTGTTGACGCAGCCGCTGGTCGGGCTGCAAATGTCGCTGGTGCACGGATTGCCGTCATTGCACGGCAAGGTGGCGCCCGCCACGCAAACGCCGCCGGAACAGGCGTCGCCCGAGGTGCAGGAGTTGCCGTCCGAGCACGCCACAGCGTTGTTGGTCGTCACGCAGCCCTTGAGCGGGTCACACGAGTCGTTGGTGCACAGGTTGCTGTCGTCGCACGTGCTGGCGAGCCCCGGCGCGCACTGGCCGTTGTCGCAGATGTCGCCGACAGTGCACAGGTTGCCGTCCGTGCAAGTACCGCTTGTCGTCGCGTTCACGCAGCCGCTGGCCGGGTTGCAGCTGTCGGCGGTGCACGGGTTGCCGTCGTTGCAGGCGAGCGCGGCGCCGGCGATACATGCGCCGTTGTTGCACGCGTCGCCGAGGGTGCATGCATTGCCGTCCGAGCAGCCCGCGTCCGTCGGCTGGAACACGCAGCCCTTGAGCGGATCGCAGAAGTCGACGGTGCACGCGTTGTCGTCGGAACACGTGGTCAACGCGCCGGGCAGGCACACGCCGGTGGCGCAACTGTCGCCGACCGTGCATGCGTTGGCGTCGCTGCACGTCGGCGTCGTGCCGCTGTTGATGCAGCCCAGGGTCGGATCGCAGATGAACGCCGTGCAGACGCCGGCCGCGGCGCAATCCTTGGCGATGCCGGGCAGGCAGGAACCCTTGGCGCATCCGTCGTTGGTCGTGCACGCGTTGCCGTCGTCGCACGGCGCGGCGTTGTTGGCGAATTCGCAGCCGGTCTGCGGCAGGCAGTAGTCGGTTGTGCAGGGGTTGCCGTCGTCGCACGCAGTGGCGCTGATCGCGCCGGGCAGGCACGCGCCGCCGCCGCACATGTCGCCGACCGTGCAGGCGTTTTCGTCCGTGCACGTCGCCGTGTTGGCCAAATGGACGCAGCCGGTCTGGGCGTTGCAGGAATCATCGGTGCAGGGGTCGCCGTCGTTGCAGGTGCCCTCGTCCGTGACGCCATCGCAGTTGTCGTCGATGCCGTTACACACTTCCGGCACAACCTGGCCGGGCTGGCAATTCGCGGTGCAAATCTTGCCGCTGCCGCTCGGTGCATTGGCGCAAATGCCGGTGGCGCAGTCCGCGAGCACGTTGCACGGGCAGCCAAGGCCGCCGCCGCAACTCGTGTCCGGCGCAGTGTCAGCGGCGTCGGCCGCATCGTCGGTGTTGGCGTCAGCCGTGTCCGGGGTCGCATCATCCGTGCTGGCGTCGGCGATGTCCGCGTCGTCAACCGTGTCCGTTGCGTCGATTGCGTCGATTGTGTCGGTTGCGTCGGCCGTATCCACGCCATCGGGGAATTGGAGGTCGAGATCGACGCCGTCCTGCCCGATATCCGTCGGCAGCGTGTCGCCCGTCTGGATATCATTGCCAATCACGCCGTCGTCCGTCCCGTCCGCTGACACGAGGCCGTCCTGCTCGACGTAGGTGTCCGGCAGCAGACCCGTGCCCTCCACGATTGCCGAGTCATCGCCGCAGCCCGCTACAGCAAGACTGATCATCGCCGTGGTGAGCGCGCCGAGCATGCGCAAGCCGCGAAGACGGCGAGCAAAATACGGGGTCGTGTGGTGGGTGTGATGTAGTGGACGCATCGAGGACTCCATGGATCAGCAAAAGCCGCATCGCTCAGGCAAACATACTAGGTTTGTGCGGCGTGTGGCGCAACTTTGTGAAGATGATCTGGACAGCGGCTGAATGCCACCGTGCGCCGGTGCGACTGAAGGTCTGTGAAAGCTTGGTTTCACAGGCCTTGCCAAGCCGCGGCTGTGGACTGGCAATGGCCCAACATGCCTGAAACGATTTCAGGCGGTGCTCGGTCGCTGGATAACGCGAGGGCTCAGCGATTGAAAATTCGAGGAATTCACGACCGCTGAGTCGGGCGGACCTGGAACGACCGCGGCGTAAACGCCAAAGGCAACAGGGTGCTGAGCGGCAAACGCGTCACCGCGCCGTTGAGGCTGACCAACGTTACGGGCAGATCCTGGCCGTCTTCCGCCAGCGCGAATTCTGCCAGCGTTTGCCGACAAATACCGCACGGCGCGGCGGCTTCAGCCGCATCCGTCACGATCGCGATTGCGCGAAAACGCCTTTCTCCTTGTGCAACGGCCGACACGACGGCGGTCCGCTCGGCGCATATCGCGACGCCGTAGGAGGCATTTTCGACATTTACGCCCAAATAAACCCGCCCGGATTCGCCAAGTAGCGCGGCGCCGACGCGAAAGCCGGAATAGGGCGCCCACGCGTTGGCCCGCACGGCGACTGCCTGCGCGACCAGGGCCGCGAGTTCAGGATCGGCGCGCAAGATCGGCGATTCCAGCCATGGGGTTGCGCTCATGGGAGCCTCCGCACGCCCGGCGTATTCGGCAGCGCGCGCACGATGCCGCCGAGCAGACTGACCATCTTCGCGGTCGCCCGGCCCGCGACTTCGCCGACGTGCGCGTGATCCAGCGTGCCCGTGCCCAAGCCCGCGCCCAGATTGGTAATGCACGAGAGCCCGAGCACGCGCACGCCCATGTGCCGCGCCGCGATCACTTCCGGCACCGTGGACATGCCCACCGCGTCCGCGCCGATCGCCGCGAGCATCCGGATTTCCGCCGGCGTTTCATAGCTCGGCCCCAGCACCGCGGCGTACACGCCTTCTTGCAGCGCCAGCGCCTGATCGAGGGCCACCTTGCGCGCCAGCGTGCGCAGATCGGCGTCGTACGCCACGGTCATGTCCGGAAAACGCGGGCCAAGCCGCTCGTCATTGGGCCCAATCAGCGGGTTCTGCCCCTGGAAGTTGATGTGATCGGCGATCAGCATCAGATCGCCCGGCTGCAGGCGCGTGTGCACCGATCCCGCCGCGTTGGACACGATCAGCGTGTGAATCCCCAGCGCCGCCAGCATGCGCACCGGCATCACGACCTGGTCCATCGAATGGCCTTCATACCGATGGACGCGCCCGGCGAGGACCAGGACTTCATGGCCCTGCCAGCGGCCAGCCACGAGTTCACCGGCATGGCCTTGCACCGTGGACGCCGCGAGGTGGGGCAGCCGGGAATACGGCACGCGGCGCGCATCCTCGACTTCCTGCGCCAGTCCGCCGAGGCCGGAGCCCAGCACCAAGCCGATCCCCGCAGACGTCGGGCCGATCTGGCCATCGACCACCGCGATCAGTTCGCGCAACGCGGCAACATTGGAAAACGCCATGATCTGCTCTCCCGCGGCCGTGGGGCCGTCGGTACTGTCGCACGCATGCGGTTTTTGTCGAGTTTGCCCCAACCGTGCGCCGCGATTGGCGTACTTGGGCTTCAGCCACGGCGGTCGCATTACGGCGCGCTCGCGCCACGCTTGCGGAGTCGGCCGATATTCTGCACGGTTGCGCGGGAGCGGCGCGTGGCGCGCGGCTTGCGGTGTCCTACCCTATACGCGCCATTTCGGCGTCATCAGGGGTCCCATGCGAGTCGTTTTTACCGTGCGCACTGCGCTTTTTGCGCTGCTGGCGCTAACCCTTTTGGCGACGGGCTGTGGCATCGTCGGCGACAAAGGCGCGGCGTACTTTCACGTCGGCAACAACTGGCAAAAAGGCGTCGGCATCGCCGTCGGTGCCAAGTTCAACGTGACCGCCGAGCGCAATGACCTGACGCGCAAGGCGTTGACGGTCGTGAGCACGACTGCCCAAGTGGTGCCACTGGCGACGGGCGGTTTCCAAGCGGTTTCGCAAGGCGCGGCGCAGTTCCAGGCGACCGATCCAGCGACCGCGATCGCCGTGGACACGGTTGAGTTTCCCGTTGCCGCGCCCGCTGCGGTCGCGTTGGGTGCCGCCTGGAGCAACGCGACGGCACAGCCGTTCAAGCTCGCAGCGAAATTCGCGCTCGTGCAGGGAGGCCGGTACGTTGGCGCGATTGTCGTGGAAGACGCCACGGGCGCGCGGCTGAACCACGCGGCGATCGGGCGAGTGACGTGTGCGGGCGCCGCCGTGAAAGTGACGGACGACTACGTGGAAGCGACGCCCACGACGCTGGGGGCGACGACGGCCGTCGTGCAGGTTGTTGACGCCGCAGGTGCGGTCCAGGCGACGACGAGCTACGACGTGCAGGTTGTCCTGGCTGCGGACGTTGCGCACCTGAAACTGAACTCGGCCACGCTGCAGACCGGCGGTACGGCGCCGGCGGATCCGGACAAGGGACCGAACAACCCGGATCCGGCCCAGACGGCGTCGCCAAAGACGCAGATCTTCGTGCTGGCGATTGCGGCGACCTTGGCTGATGGCACGCCGGTCTACGGTCCGGCGGTGACGTGGAGCGAGAGCGGCAATGGCCACTTGTTGACCAAGCAGTCAAATGGCGGCAATTACGCGGTGCTGAAGAGCGGTGAGACGGTCACGGTGACCGCGACGCTCGGCGCGTTGTCGGCGCCTGTGACGCTGATCGCGCCCTGAGGCGCATGACTTGCCAATGTGCGGCGGATGCGGCACACAGGGGCGCGTACGTGGGAGCCAGCCGTGACCGTCGCCTCGAATCCGCCAGCCCAGACCCGCGCCCGTATCCTGATCGTCGAGGATGACGCGTCGATTCGCGAAGGGTTGGAGCTGAACCTCTCCCTGGAAGGTCACCACTGCGAAACTGCCGCGGACGGTGAACTGGCCATTCTCGCGCTGGACCGCCAGCCGTTTGACCTCGTGCTGCTGGACGTGATGCTGCCCGGGCGCAACGGCTTTGAGGTCCTGCGGACCATTCGCGCCAGCCGGCCGGAGCTGCCCGTTCTGCTGCTGACGGCGCGGGCGGAGGAGGCGGACAAGATTCTCGGGCTGGAGCTGGGCGCGGACGACTACATCGTCAAGCCGTTTGGCTTGGGCGAGCTGCGCGCGCGCATCCGGGCGGCGCTGCGGCGCGCGGGACTGCAGACGCACGCGGGTCAGCCGGTGCGCGCTTTTGGCGACGTCGAGGTCGATCGCGACGGCCACCGCGTCCGCCGCCGCGGCGAAGATGTGCCGATGACCGCGCGCGAGTTCTCGCTGCTGCTGCATTTCCTCGACAACCCGGAGCGCGTGTTGAGCCGGGAAGCGCTGCTGCGCCGCGTGTGGGGCCTGGAACACGCGACGCTGCGGACGGTCGACAATTTTGTCATGCGCCTGCGCCAAAAACTGGAACCGGATGCCGACGCGCCGCGCTATTTGGTGACGGTCCGCGGCGTGGGCTACCGGTTTGCGCCCAACGGCCTCGAGCCGTAGCGCCGCGATGCCGCGCAGCAGCAGGTCACTCCACGTGGGGCGCAGCGAGCCTGCGGATGCTGTCAGCGACCTCAGACCACGCATGGCCGACGGCGGCGACGGCGGCTTCCCGCGCTGCGGCGTCCTGCCAGTCCGCGGGCGAAGCGGCGAGGCGCTCCATGGCCTCCGCAGCCGCGGCCAGTTCGACGGCGCCGAGATTGGCCGCTGATGCGCGCAGCGAATGCGCCGCGCGCACGACAGGCACCCGATCGTCCGTTGCCGCGCCGTGGCTGATCAACGCCAACCGCGCGGGCGCCGTCCGCGCCAGAAGCGCCGCGAGGGCCGCGACAAACGCCGCGCCGCCTTCTTCACGCAGGCGGGCGAGCACATCACTTTGCGGGCCATTCGCCATAGCATCCTCCACCTTCTGACGATCAGCGCGCCGGCAGTTTGCCACACACGACGTGAAATTGTGAAGAATGCCCGGAAGGCGTATTCTCCGAACTTGCGGACCCTTGGACCTTTTTCTTACCCTTGTGCGCAGCGCTCTTGTGCTGAACCAAACGCAACAAGTTGGATTCAGGGGCGCCCGAGACGATGCCGCAGCTGCGGCCCGAGGTTCTGATGCGCAATCTTCTTGATTATCAACGGCTTGGGTCGTGCCTCTTGGCTGCTCTGCTGGCGTTGACCGCGGCGGGTTGCGGCGATGATGCCGCTGTGGCCACGGCAACCACGCTGGATGCCGCAACCGAAGGCGACGGTGCCGCAGCGGGCACGGATGACGCCCTGCCAGGCGCAGACGCCGCGACCGTGACGGATTCGGCGGGCGGTGACGTGGATCTGGACGCTCCGTTCCTGTCGGATGCGCCAGCGCCCGGCGATGGCGAGACTCCGGACCTGATCGCCGGGACGGACGCCGCGGGCGGCACGGACGCGGCAATCGGCGGGGACGCGTCGTCCAACCTCTGCATTGATGCCGGCGGCAAAGCCATCACGTGCAGCGACGGCAACGACTGCACGACGGACAGCTGCGACCCGGCCAAGGGCTGCCAGTACGTCGCCATCGCGGGCTGCAAGGGCGGCGTGTGCCTCAACGACGACGCGTGCCTCGCGGCTGGTCAGGTTTGCGACGCGACCGCGCACGTTTGCGTCGGCTGCACCGCGGCCAAGGGCTGCAGCGCGGGCACGATTTGCGACGCCGGCAAGTGCGTCGCCGCCAGCGGCTGCGCCTCGGACAAGGACTGCAAAGCCACCAATCAGGTCTGCGACGCCGGTGCGAAGGTCTGCGTGGACTGCCTGAGCGGCGCGGATTGCCCGACCGGCTTGGCGTGTGTGGCGCACAAATGCGCCGCGCAGACCCCATGCGTTTCCTCCAAGGACTGCGGCGCCGTCTGCGACAAGGTGAGCGGCCTTTGCGTAGACTGCTTGGCTGACAGCGACTGCAAAACCGCAGAATTCTGCGGCGGCGACAAGGTCTGCCACGCCGACCTGTGCAGCGCCAGCGTGTGCAGCGCGCAGGGCTTCTTCGCGTGCGCCGCCAACGGCTCCGGGTACGCCGCGCCCGTGCTCTGCGACGACGGCTCGCTGTGCACGACGGACAGCTGCGACACCACCTCAGGCTGCAAGTTCACGCCCCAGCCGGACGGCACGACGTGCGGCGGCGACGGCTCCGTGTGCGGCGCGCTTTCCAAGTGCCAGAGCGGCAAATGCCTGGCGATCCAGACGGCGGGCTGCGACGACGGCAACGTCTGCACCGCGGACGTCTGCGACCCGGCCAAAGGCTGCACCCACTCGCCGCAAGCCGGCGCGAAATGCACGGCCAACAAGGACGGCAGCCCCTGCACGACCGGCGCCGTCGCGTGCCAAGCGTCTGGCGTTTGCGGGGAAGGCCCCGCGCCGGGCTGGACGTGCTGTGGCGGCAATTTCGGCGGTCCATGCGACGGCGAGACTGCCGGCTGGACGTTGTTCGGCGACGCGGCGACGGCCGAGAAAATTGGCGACAGCAAGAGCGCGGACGCGGCGCTGGACTTCCTCGCCGTCGGAACGGCGCCGACGGAATCGGGCAAGGACGGATCGGCCACCCGCGCGCTTGCGTCGACCGGTCAGGCCTCCGGCGTGCTGACGTTGAACGTGCAGGTCATCAGCGAAGAATTCGCCCAGGGTTGCGGGCAGAACCAGTTCCAGTCGTTCCAGGACTCGCTGACGGTCCAGATCGACGGCAAGACGGTCTTGACCCTGACCATCGGCGATTTCTGCGCCAAGGTCACCCTGGTGCCCAGCAATGGCACGCTTGTCGCTGCGCCGTTGGGCGCCAAGGGCACGTACCCGATGGGCCTCTACGACGCCGGCGCCAATCCGACGGGAAAGACCGCGCAGCGCACCCCGTGGGTCGTGCTGAATGTGCCGGTGGACGGCCTGAACCCGAACGCGCCGATGAAGGTCACCGTCACGGCAAAGTCCGTGGGCGACCAGAAGAACCGCACGCTGTACCTCGTGGACGGGCTGCAGTTGCAGGCGACGGCGCAAACGGCGTGCGTGGGCGGCGACTGCTGCCAGGCCGCGGCGGCGTGCGACGTCTGCGCGGCGACCAAGAACTGCGCCAGCTGTCTCAACCACGATTGCGACGGCGACGGCGTGCTGAACGCCAGCGACAACTGCCCAATCGTCAGCAATGTCGACCAGAAGAATGCCGACGGCGATGCGCTCGGCGACGTCTGTGACCCGTCGAACTGCATCAAGATGACGTGCGCCGACCCACTGCGTCAGGAATGCAGCAACGGCGCCGCGGTGCCCAACTGCTGCAAGTCCGCCAACGACTGCGGCGACGCCAACGGCTGCACCACGCCGACGTGTGGCAACAACGGCACCTGCGCGCAGTACACGACGCCCAATTGCTGCCAGTTCAACAGCCAGTGCAACGACAACGACCCGTGCACGACCGACAGCTGCACGCAGAGCAAGTGCCAGCATCAGGACATCCCGAACTGCGGCTGAGCTACGGAATGACGATGTCCGCGCCGGTTTGGACGGCGCGCTCCGGCACCGCGACTTCCTGGGTCACGCCGGCCGCCTGAATCCGCCAGAGCGAGCGTGCGGCCAGACCAAATGGCATGTCCTGGGTGGCGTACGGCACGCGCAGCGCGAAGCGCCCATCGGTTCCAGCCCGACCCACCTGCACAAAGGCAAACGCCGGCGCACCCGGATGCTTGACGTCCAGCGTCGCCGTCACCTGTGCACCCGGCGGCGCCTGACCGACCAGACGCGCGCCCGTGACGTGCTCAAACAGGGCAATTTCGCGCAGGGGGCCGGGTACCTGACCATGCCACAGCGACGGCAACTCCAGCGGCGATACGTGGATGCGCCGCAGGGTCCCGGTCGCTGCCGCCTCGCCGTGCGCCGTACCCGCGTCCAACAGCAACCGCGTGCCCGCATACGCCTGCGCGTCGGCCAGCGAAGGCCGCGGCTGGCCGATTTCCTCGGCGTTCGCCGCGAGCACCTGCCACGGCGTCGCCATTGTCCACAGCCACCGCACCTGCCGCGCTTGCAGCAGCGGCTCCACGGCCGCGAAGTCCGGCGCCAGCAACACGCGCATCGTGTCGCGCAGCGCGTCGCGCTCCTTAAGTTCGGTGAAGTTGTTGGCGATGACCGGCTGGCCCGTCACGTGCAGGATCTTGTGACCGACGTCCCACGGCCCGAGCACACAGCGCGGACCTTGCGCGGTCGGCGGCGGCAGGCGGTCGCGCATCCACACGAGCGTGCGCCAGATGGATTCTTCGTGCGCGCTCCAGTGCTCCGCCTGCACCAGCGGCGGAATCAGCGCCAACGCGCCCACGGCAGCCAGAACTGCGAGCGTCCGGGCAAAGCGCCGCGCCTGCAGCGTCAGGACGCCGGCCCACGCGAGCACGTACGGCACCGCGAAAACAAGACCGAAGCGCGTCTGCAGGAGCGCCAGCGCGGCCGTCGCTGCATACAGCCAGATCAGCCAGCGGCGCCGGAGCGGCGGAAGCCCGTCAAAACCGCGCGGCAGGAACGGCAGCAGAACGATCGCGCCGCCGAGCACGATGAACGGCTGCGGCATGGGCTGGCGCCAGAACGGCTTGCTCTCCTCGATTGTCGCGACCATGCCGGCGCGACCGGAGAAGTCGAGCAGCGCGGCAAAGGCGTGGCGCATGTCTGGATCCAGCGCGGCGGCGATCGCCACCGTCACAGCGCCCGTTCCCGTCGCCGCCAACAGCGCGCGCCAGCGGCGGTCCGCGTCCGGGCCAAGCGCCAGCCAGCCGCCGCCCAGCGCCGCGCAGAACCCGGCCAGCAGCCACAGCGTAAATCGCGAAGGCGCATGCGGCGCCACGAGACCGTGGATGAAATACGGCGCTTGGACAATCGCCGGCACCGCGAGCAGCGACCCGAGCCAAATCGCCGCGAGCAGCGCCCGCAGCGCCGACCACCGGGCCTGCCCCGCCGGCAGCGCCGTCGCCGCGGTGAGCACGGCGGCCGAGGTCACGATCAGCTCGGCGATCCACGCTTCCGTCATCAGCGCGTGGCCCAACGCCAGCACGATGCCCAGCAGCACGGTCTGCCGCCGCCCGGGCTGATGCAGCAGCGCGTCGACCGTCCACGCCAGCGCCGCCAGCCAGAGGCTCAGCAGCATGTGGTGGTCGATGAAGCCAAACGCGGTGTACCAGATGTGCAGCGGCAGGAGCGCGAGCAGCAGCCCGGCGAGCAGCCCCGCGAGCGTGCCAAGCCAGGCTGTCCCGAGGGCCCATGCCGCCAACGCTGCCAGCACACCGGCCGCGACGGGTGTCCACGCTGCGAGCCGCTCCACGTCGCGCGGCGGCGCATGGGCTGGCAGGACGAGGTGCGCAAGGCCCGCCGTCAGCCGTTCGATGCCGCCCGGCCAAGGCGGCACTGCGCCGTCCGGGCAGCCGAGACCGGGATCAAAATCCGGCACATGCGGAAAATTCTCGTACGTCGCGACAACGCGCCGCAGGTAGTAGTGCGAATCCGACGAGACCGGCCGCACGCCGCCGTCGGGCAAGCGCATCGCTGAAGTGCCCACCACGCGCGCCGCCAGCGCCACGGCGAGGACCACCAGCAGCGCCGCCACCCGTCGCAGCATCGCTTACTCCAGAAAACGCAGGTGCAGCGCGCCACTCTGTTGGCGCTGGCAGCGCACGGCGACCTGGCCATTCAGGAGCGCCCACAGCGGCTCCACCAGCAGCTCGGCGCGCCAGCCGGTCAGGCCCAGCGCCGCAGCCAGCGCATCAGGCGAATCCAGCGGTTCGCGCACGGCGTTCAACAGGGCCTCGCGCTTGACGAGCAACTGCGGCGCGAGGTTCTGCTTCACGGCGATGTCGTTGACCAGCAGCATCATGAGCGCGGCCACGGCCTCCAGTTCCCAGCCCGGCGGCTGGCGTCCCGGCGGCCGGTGGTGCGGCTCCGCCAGCCCGCGCGCCACTGCATCCAGCCAGCGCTGCGCATGCCGGTAGACTGTGCGGTGACTGAGGCGTCGGTCATTCTCCAGGTCGCTGCGGCGCACCGGCGCCACGCGGGCCAGGGTGTGCAGCATCTCATCGGGCAGCAGGAAGTGCGGGACGATGTCCTCTTCCTGGGCGATGACTTCACGCTCGACCGCCAGCGCCCGCACGATGCCCGCCTCGCGCGCGTCCATCCGACGGCCACCCGCGACGCGCAGGAACGCGGCGTCCGGATCGCGGATGTACGGCGCAGAATCGGTCAGCGTCGCGCACTCCTCCAGCACCCATTCCGCGCGACCCAAGCGGGTCAGCTCGTCCATCAGCAGCGCGTGCAGCGGCAGCAGGTGGGCCACGTCGCCGGCCGCATAGCCGACCATGCGCTCCGGCAGCGGCCGCTTGCTCCAGTCCGCCATCTGATCGCCCTTGGGCTGATGCACGCCGAGCATCGCCTGCAGCAGTCCGGCGAGGCCGATTTGCAGCCCGTGGCCGAGGAACGCCGCGGCGATCTGCGTGTCGAAAATCCGCTCCGGCAGCAGATTGAACTGCAGCCAGAGAATCCGCAGGTCGTTGCGCAGCGCGTGGCCAATCACGGTCAGGCCGGGACGCTGCAGCGCTTGCACCAGCGGCTTCAGGTCCACGTCCGCCAGCGGATCGACGAGCCACAGCCCGTCACGCGTCGCGAATTGCAGGAGCATCAGCCGCGGCACGTAGGTCCGCTCGCTGTGGAACTCGGTGTCAAAGCCGACGAGATCGGCACCCGCAAGCGCATCGATCAGCTCCTGAAGCTGCGTCTGGGTGCTGATGATGGGCGGGGTTTGCGGCGGCTGGGCAGGCATGGGCGACGACCTTTGGCGTTCCGGCGTCCCGCGCCGCAGGTTGGCACTGTAGCAGGACTCCGACAAACGGTGTAGCGGCCCGCGCCGCCATTTCTTGACAGTCTGGACGTTGTGCGGTACTGAACATTTGTGCGGTATCACGCCGCGCCCACGGTGGCTGTCATGGCAAATACGGAGTTGACCCCGCGTCAACAGAACATTCTTGATTTTGTGCATGAATTTCAGCAGTCACACGGCTATCCGCCGTCGATTCGCGAGATCGGCGAGTTCTTTGGCATCCGCTCGACCAACGGCGTTTCAGACCATTTGCGGGCGCTGGAGCGCAAGGGATTCCTGAGCCGAAACGGCCACTTGTCGCGTTCGCTCCAGGTTGTGCGCGACGACACGCGGGCGGCGCCGGAAACGCGCTTCGTGCCTGAGGCGGAAGAGGCGGACGTCGACGACGTTCCGGTGATCGCGCGCACGACGACGACCGGACGAACGCTGTCGCTGGCGGCGAAACAGGCGAAGCACGCGACGCAACAGCGCGGCACGGGCGTCGCGGTGCCGGTCATGGGGCGCGTGGCGGCGGGCCAGCCGATCCTGGCGGTCGAGGACAGCGAGGATTCGCTGGTTGTCGACAGCTACCTGCTTGGCGGTCCGGGCGAAGTTTTTGGCCTGCGCGTCGTCGGCCAGTCGATGATCGACGCGGGCATCCTGCCGGGCGACTTCCTGTTCGTCCGCAAACGTTCGACGGCCAACCCGGGCGACATCGTCGTCGCGATGATTGAGGGCGAAGCGACGGTGAAGCGCTGGTTCCCGGAGGGCGATCGCATTCGCCTGCAGCCGGAGAACGCGACCATGCAGCCGATCTACGTGAATCGCGCGGATTTCCGATCGGTTGACCTGCTGGGCACCGTGGTCGGCATCTACCGCAAGCTGGTGTAGCGCTTGGCCGGGCTGTCCTCCGAGCGGCCGACGCGCGTGCCGCATGTGATCCCCTACCAGGGCTCCAAGCGGCTGCTGGCGCCAGCGATCCTCGGCGTCTTGCGCGAGCAGTTGGCCGGACAGCGGGTGCGGCGGCTGTATGAGCCGTTTGCCGGATCGGCAGCGCTGACGCTTGCCGCGGCGCATGCCAACCTCGCGGATGCGTTCGTGCTCGCCGATTCCTACGCGCCGCTGGTGGCGTTGTGGCAGCAGATCATCGACGCGCCGCAGCCGCTGGCCGACGCCTATCGGCAGGAGTGGCAGGGCGGCGACTATGACGCGGTCCGGCTGGCGTTTCACCGCGATCCGACGCCGGAGCGGCTGCTCTATCTCCTGACCCGCTGCGTCAAGGCCGCTGTGCGCTTCAACCGCCAGGGGCAGTTCAATCAGGCAGCTGACAAGCGCCGCCGGGGCACACAGCCCGATCGGGTGATGCAGCTGACCCACGCGGCGGCGGCGCTGTTGCGCGGGCGCACGCTCCTCCGCGCGGGGGACGCGCTGACGACGACCGGCGACGCGGGACCGGGTGACGTGGCCTACCTCGACCCGCCGTGGCATGGCACGACGGTCGGTCGCGACATCCGCTATCACGCTGGCTACCCGCACAGCGAACTTCTGGCGCTGATCGAGGCCCTGCACGCCCGTCAGGTGCGCGTGCTCCTGAGCTACGATGGCAAGCGGGGTGGTCAGGATTTTGCCCAACCGCTGCCGGATTCGCTCGTGCGGCTCGACTTGCCGGCGATGCGGTCGGCGCAGGCGACGCTGCTCGGCCGCGTCGAATGGACGACGGAATCGCTGTACGTAACCCGCCAGTAGCGCGAAAAGTCAAAAGACGAGCTTGATTCGGTCGCGTTCGCTCAGGTGTCCCGGCGCATGTGGCTGACCCGGGTGCGGTAGCCCGCCAACTCCGGCGCGCCCGGATGGCGCTGGTCGAGCGCGTCGAGCAACGCCACGGCGCTGTCGTGAAACCCACGCTCGATGAAGAAATCGAGCGTGCCGAGATCGCGGCTCATGTCCCGCGGCGCTGCTGCGGGTTCCGTGCCCGGCTGGCGCGACAAACGGGGGCGCGGCAGGATCTGCGAACGCGCCTGCGCCGGCGCCACCGGATTGAACGCGGTCTCCGGCTCCGGCGCCGAAGCGGGCTGCGAGCGCGCGGTCACCGGCATCATCAGGTCCGGCGCGGCGCGATCGCCCAGCCGGAGGCCGTGCTTCTCCAACGTCTCGACGTTGATCTCTTCCACGAGCGTCCGCTCGGCGGTGTCAAAGCCGGCCTCGTCGTCCCAATCGTCCTCGCTCTCGTCCAGATCGCCCAGCTCAGAAAGCGCCTCAAGCGCCTGCTGATGGGTCACGCGCAGCGATTGCGACACCTGACGCACCGGGCTCAGGTCCGTAGGCCGCGGCGTCATGTCCGCGGCGCGCATCGCCATGGGCGCGGTCACCGATTGCGGAACGTGCGCCGGTTGGACCGGCACAGGCTGTGACTGCACTGGCGGGCGCAGTTGCGGCTGGACGGGCGCGACTGGCTGGACGGCGACCGGCGCTTGCGGCGCGACGACGTGTGGCCGAGCCGGGGCGACAAGCGTGGCTGTCGGCGCATGCACGACGGCGGGCGTGGGCTTGTGCGCTGACGGAAAGTCGGGCGTCGTCTCGCGCACGAGCGGCGTCGTCGGCACCGGCGGCGGCTCATCGTCGGGCAGCGGCGGCGCATCGGTCAGCAGCGCGGCGGCCTTTTCCTCCGCCTGGCGGGCGATCGCCGCATGCAGGCGTTCCATGTCGGCCTCAGGCAGCGCCATCGTTCCCGGGCGGCTGCGCGCCACCGCCACACCAGCCGGCGCGGCCTCAACCGGTGCTGCCGCCAACGCGCCGCTATTGCCGGCCTGCAACTCAATCACCGTGCCGCCCTGCACGGAAGGCGCCATCACGCCGATGTGCGCGCGCGCCCGCTCGTCGTCCGGCGCCAGCCAGTACAGCCGCTCCAGCGCACGATTCGCCTCATCTTTCAGGCCATTGCGCTCAAAGGTGCGGATGAGCTGCCGGCAAATCACCGCGGCTTTTTCCCGCTGGCCCAGCTGCTCCAGCGCCTCAATGATCAGCTCCAGCAGTTCGGCGTCATTGGGCACCGACTCGTAGCAGCGCAGCAGCTTGCTCAGCGCCAACGTGGGTCGCCCCGACCGCACGTAATGCAGCGCCAGATCGTGGGCCAGCGTCGCGTCGGTCGCTTCCAGACCATGGGCGCGTTCGGCGACCTTCTCCCAGTCCTCGACGGCGCCCTTGCGGAGCAGCGTCGCCGCCAACGTGCGCATCAGCTCGGCCGCTTCGTGGTTGTGACCCGCGCGCGCCAGGTGTTCGGCCAATTGCAGTTGTCCCGCCAGATTGTCCGGGTCCATCTCCAGCAGGCGGCCAAGCACCTGCATCATGTCGCCAAACTGCCGCGCGCGTTCGTAGATCTCAAAAGCCGCACCGTACTCGCGTGCGGCATCCTCAACCATCCGCAACTGCTGCTGCACGTCGCCAAGCGCCACGCGGATGTCCGCGGCCTCCGGTCGGATCTTCGCAGCTTGCCGCAGGACGGCCACGGCTTTGACCGGAGCGCCGCGCGTCGCGTACGCCTCGGCAATGGACACCAATTCTGCGACGGCTTCCGACGTCTTGCCGGTGGCCTGCAGCTGCTCGACCTTCTTCAGCCGTTCGCGCACGTCTTGGACGTTGCCCACGGCATCGCCACCCCGCGCGGCAGACGATGCCAGCGGGCGACGGAAGCGATTCGGATCAGCACTGGCGGGCGTGGCCACTTCGGCTCCGGCAGACAGCGGTTAAGAAACAATCAGCGGCTGACGCGTTCGACGTAGCGGCCATCACGGGTATCGATCTTGAGCACATCCACATCCGTGATGTACAGCGGAACTTGCAGCTTGTAGCCAGTTTCCACGGTCACGGACTTGGTCGCGCCCTGCGCGGTGTTGCCGGCGATCGCCGGTTCGCACTCGGTGATCTTGGCAATGATGAAGTTGGGCAGCTCAATCGCGATCGCCCGGCCGTTGTACAGCAGGATCTCGACCTTGAGGTTCTCCGTCAGGAAGTTCTTGGCATCGCCGACCGCGGTGTCCGGCACTTCAAAGCTTTCGAACGATTCCGTGTTCATGAAGTGGAACGCGCCGTCGAAGTACAGGAAGGTCGCGTCGATCTCCTCGCACTCGGCCACGTCGACCTTGTCGCCGGAGCGGAAGGTCCGGTCGATCACGTTGTTGGTCAGCAGGTTCTTGATGCGGGTCCGCACGAACGCGGAGCCCTTGCCCGGCTTCACGTGCTGGAAATCAACGATCTCCCACGGACCGCCGTCCATCTCAAACTTGAGGCCCTTCTTGAACTCTGAGGTATCGATCGTTGAAGCCATGTCTTGGTCTCTTTCCTAAGGCAAATAAGTGGTTGGGACGGCCCGTACTGTTCACGCCTGTCGTTTGGTGCGCAGGTGGGCGACGAGCGCACGCAGCGCCCATTCGTACCCCTGGGCCCCGAGTCCCTGGATGCGGCCCATCACCACATCAGCCAGCAAGGACTTGTGCCGAAACGCTTCGCGCGCCTCGGTGTTGCTCAAATGCACTTCAATCGACGGCTTGGCAACCGCAATCACAGCATCGCGCAGGGCGACGCTCGTGTGAGTATACCCTGCCGGATTGAGGATGTAAGCGTCTGTCAGCTGACGCGTCGCATGCAGGTAGTCGATGAGCGCGCCTTCGTGATTGCTCTGAAACGTCCTGACTTCGCAGGACAATTCCTTGCCGATCGCCACGAGATGACCGTCGATCCCGGCCAATGTCTCGTGGCCGTAGAGCGCCGGCTCGCGTTCTCCGAGCAAATTCAAGTTCGGGCCATGGAGGACGTCGACGCGCATGGCCCGGGTTGTCGCCTGTCGCAGCCGATCGTGTCAACTGCGCGCTAGGCGGTTGCGGCCATCCGAACCTCCTTCACGTAGCGGAAAAACGTGCCGCGCGGCAGACCGGACTTGCGCCACGCCGCCGCCACCTGTTGCTCGCCCGCCAGCAATTCCGCCACCGCGCGCTGGCGCTGGGCCTTGCGGTCGGCGCGACCGCCCGGCAGGAGCTGGAGGTGTGGCGCCGCACCCTGACTTTCAGCCAGCAGGCTGCGCAGGTCGTCCAGACGGGGACGTTGGAAATGGCAGCGAAGCAGCAGGCGTTTTGCGATGTTGCGGAGTTGCCGTACGTTGCCCGGCCACGGCTGCGCTTGGAGAAGCGCCGCGGCGCCCGGCGGCAAGGGCACATCGTCGAGAAAATGGCTGAACAGCGACGCGACGTCGCCGGGCCGCTCCCGCAGCGGCGGGATGCGCAGATGTGCCACATCCAGGCGGTGCAGCAGATCGAGGCGGAACTTCTGCTCGTGCACCAGCTTCGGCAGATCGCGGTGCGTTGCGCACACCACGCGGACGTCCACCTTGCGCACGGGACCGCCCAGTACCTGGATTTCGCCGACTTCCAGCACGCGCAGCAGCATCGCTTGGGCCTCGGCCGGCAACTCGCCGATCTCGTCGAGGAAGAGCGTCCCGCCGTCGGCGCGCTCAAACGCGCCTTTGCGGTTTTCAGTCGCGCCGGTGTACGCGCCGCGCTGGGCGCCGAACAGCTCAGCGGCCACCATGTCGCCCGCCAGCGTGCTGCAGTTCACCGCCAGCCAGGGACCTTCGCGCCGCGCCGAGAGATCGTGCACCGCCCGCGCCGCCAACTCCTTGCCCACGCCCGACTCTCCCGTCAGCAGGATCGGCCACGGCGTCGCCGCCGCCAGCGCCAACTGCTGCATGACCTCCAGCATCGCGGGCGCCGCCGACCCCAGCGCGCCCACGGTGACCCGGTTGCCGCAAGCCCGCAGGACCAGCACGGGCAATTGTCCCAGCCGCAGCAGATCGCCGGATTGCAGCGTGATCGCGCGGGCCGTCAGCGGCTTGCCAGCGCACGTCGTCGCATTGCCGCCAGCCAGATCACACGCCTGCAGTTGGTCGCCGACAACCTGCAGCCGCACGTGCTGCAGGGCGACACCCGGTCTGGCAATCCGCACATCGCAGCCCGCACTGCTGCCGAGGACCAGACGCTGCCTCACCTCGATTCGCCGCCAGCCACCGGCCGCCGGGACGCATACCAGCCATTTCTGATCGTCCGCCATGATCGCCCCTGTATCTGCTGTTTCTGCCACTTTGGCGTTGTGAATTCCCGGCCGCTTCGCCGTCGTTTGGCCCGGACCCGCGGCGTGCCACCGTCGGCGCAAGCCTGTTCTCACGGGTGCTCAAGCTGCCAGCCGGGAATCCTGTGCGCACAGCTCCAGCAGCAGCTCCCGCCGACCTTGCGCGCCTGCGGGCACGCCTGGCAGCGCGTTCAGCAGCGCCGCGGCCGCCGCGTGTTCCCCCGTCGCCGCGAGGCCGATCGCCGCGTTGAACAGCCAGAACGCCAGCTCGTCGCGCCGCTCCTGCGCCGCTTGCCGCCACGCGATGGGCGAGAGCCGCGCCAACTCCTGCAGCGCACCCAGCCGCGTCAGCTCCTCGCCTACGCGATCCCGCGACCGACTCGCCAATCGCGCGATCGACACCGTCTGTGCGACCGCGTCCCGCACCACTTGCAGCCGCCGCGTCTCCTTGTTGCCCAGCCCCATCTTGCCGTCAAAGCCCATCGGTTCCTCCAACTTGTCCGCGCCTGTCCATCTGCGCAGTCCAAGAAGGTATTCGGCCGTTCGCGGATTTTGCCGCGGCCTCGAATGTCGATTTTTTGCGAGTGTGCGTTTTTGTGGCAATCGGCTACACTCCGCGCGCTTTTGCCCAGCGCTGGCGATTGCCCAGGAGCCGCTCCGTGTCCAAGAAGAATCGCAATCGTCCTGAAGAGTTGAAGTCCAATCTCGGTCTCGAGCCTGAAGCGCCGCCCGTCCGCAAGGTCGTGGCCAATGCGCCGCGACAGCCGAAGGCCAGCGACGATCTGGACTGGAAAGATCACGTCCTGCCGCTGTTCTTGGGCTTTATTTGCGCGTACTTGCCGTACAAGGTCGAGCCGCATATCCGCGACCTGTTTCAGCTGCCCAAGCAGATGATCATGGCGGAAGCCGCCGCGTGGCTCGTCGTGCTCGCTGGCGCGCTGGCGCTGGCCGGCCGACCGCTCAAGTTGCCAAAAACCCCGATGATTTGGCCGGGACTCGTGCTGATGTTGGCGATCGCCGGCGGCGTGGCGATCGCGCCGACGCAGACCGGTGGCGTGCTGTCGATTTTTGCCCGGATGGATGCGCACCGCTGGGTGTCCGCGGCGGTGATCTTCGCAATTGCGCTGCTCAGCCTGACGACGCCCAAACGGCTCTGGTACATCATTCTCGGCAACCTGCTCGGCGGACTTCTGGTGTCGCTGATCGGCATTGGCGAGCAGCACAATATCCGCGGTTTGCTCCCGGATCCGCACTGGAATCTGATCACACTGCCCGGTTCGACCTTTGGCAACCGCAACATGGCGGCGCAGGAGATCGTCGCGGTGATGCCGGCGGCGTACGTGGTCCTCACGCTGTGCCTGCGGTGGCTGCTCAGCGGTCGCGTGTGGCAGGCGATCGCGCTTGGGCTCGCGAGCGCGCTGGGCCTCATCACGATGCTGTACTTCCTGATCCTGACCGTGACGCGCTCGGCGTGGCTGGGCGCGGGCTTTGGTGTGCTCGTGGCGATTGGCGTACTGGCGCTGGGCACCTGGTGGGGCAGTCGGACCGCCGCGCACGCGGACGCGGACGAACCGCATCGGCCGGCGGGTTTGGCGGCGCTGTTTGGCGCGCCGGCGACGCAGGTCTTGATGACCGCCGCGGTGCTGTTCGTCACGCTGTTGACCATCGTGGCCGTGGCCGATCACTTCAAGCCGACCAGCGATGCCGCCTCAGGCGCGGTCGACGACAAGAAGAAGATGACGGTGCCGGAGCTGTTCAACTCGTTCTTTGACCGCAAGGCCAACCACTACCGCTGGCGCATCGGCATGGCCGAGTCGACGGTGGAAGCCATCAAGGACAAGCCGCTGGGCGGCGGCGCAGGCAACTGGCGCGTCATCTATCCGCAGTACGTGACGCAGCGCGAGAAGAACGAAATGTTCAACATCGCGAAGCAGCCGATCCGCGCGCACAACGATTTCCTGCAGTTTGGCTCGGAATTTGGCGTGCATGGCCTGCTGGCGCTCCTGACTTTGCTGGCGATGGCGGCTTGGCTGACGCTGCGATCGGTCCGCAAAGCGGCGATGCCGGCGGGCAAGGATCAGGAGGATGGCGCTTGGCTCGCGTTCTGCTCGCTCGCGTCCTTGGCGTCGCTCGTGGCGATTTGCGGCGACGCGATGGCGTCGTTTCCGCTGCAACTCCCGGGTCCGACGTTCCTGTTTGCCCTCCACCTGGCGACGATCGCGAGCGCCGAGGCGATCCTCTACAAACGCGGCTTCTTTGGCGAAGGCGAGAACCACCTCGTCGCGACGCCGATGTGGCTGGGCGGCGCGGTGCTTCTGGCGGGCGTCATCGGCCTGAAATTCCTCGGACCGATCTACCTGGTGCCGGGCGACGTGAACCTGGACAGCTACCGCAGCCTGTCCGTGGAGCAGGCCAAGGAGAAGGGGCTGCATCAGCGCTGGCTGGTGGCGGAACTCGGCTTCACCGACGGCCGGGCGCTGCAAAAAGGCGGGCGCGCGCAAGCGGGACTGGTCGCGATCCAGCGCGCGATCGCGCTCAATCCGGACGATTTCCAGAATCACTTCATCGAAGGCCTGAACCTCAACAGCCTTGGGCGGACGAAGGACGCGATTCACAGCATTGAGAATTCGCTGAAGCTCTACCCGAACCTCCTGAACGCGTGGGTCAATCTGGCGATGTTCAATCGCCGCCTGAACGACGACGCGAAGATGAACGAGGCCATCGATGTGGCGCTCAAGCTGAAGCCGGACGAGCTGATCGCGCTCAACGTGCGCGCGGCATGGCTGGAGGAAAAAGGCAAATACGAGGAGGAGTTGAAGATCCTCGCGCCGCAAATCAAGCCGTACGCGGAGTACCGTCAGTCGCCCAACTGGCCGACGGACGACGGTGGCCAGCTGCTGGGCTCCTGGAAGACGACGCTGACGCATTGCGTGACCGCGGCGCGCAAGACGGAGAAGTGGCCGGCGCTGGCCGAGTATCTGACGCTTCTGTACGCCGAGCCGGTCGCCAATGATGGCCGCGGTGAAGACGAGAAGGACAAGGAGAAGATGAATCGGGCGGCAGATCTGGCGGAAGTGCTGGGCAAGCTCGGCAAATGGCAGGAGGCGCTCCCGCACTTCAAGGAGGCAGCGGAGCTGGCGCGCGCCGATTATCCGGAGCAGAAGCAGAATTTTGCGCACGCTGCGCTGCATTTGGGTGACTACGCCACGGCGCTCCACCAGATGCAGGTGGCGATGCAAGTGGGGATGGCCAAGGAGAAGGCCGGCGAATTGCTGGACCAGTGGGCCAAGGACATGCCGGAGAAAGCCTCGGAGATCCGCAAGATCCGCGAGCAAGTGGCCGGCAAGCCAGCGGCGCCGGCTGCTGCGGAGCCCAAAGCACCGTGAGTGAAACCGTACGCATTGAAGTTCGACCCGACGAGGGCGGCACGCGTTTGGACGCGCTCTTGTGCGCCCGCATTGACGGCCTCTCGCGGGCGCGCGCCACGGAGCACCTCGCCTCAGGGCACGTCCGTCTGATCGCGGGAGCGGCGAAGGCCAACACCAAGCTCAAGCCGAGCTTGCTTGTCAACAAGCAGCACATCTTTGAGATCGACGTCCAGCCGCGCCAGGAGTTGTCGGCTGAGGCGCAGGCGATTCCGCTGACGATTGTCTACGAGGACGCGGATTTGCTGGTGATCGACAAGCCGCCAGGGCTGGTGGTGCACCCGGCGGCGGGCCACGAGGACGGCACGCTGGTGAACGCGCTCCTGCACCACGCGCCGGAAATGGCGGCGATGAAGGGAAAGGACGCGTATCGGCCCGGCTTGGTGCATCGCATCGACAAGGACACTTCTGGTCTGCTTGTCGTGTCCAAGAACGAGACGGCGATGAAGAAGCTGGCGGCGCTGTTCGCGCTGCACAACATCGAGCGGCGGTACGTGGCCATTGTGCTGGGGCAATTGCCGCAGGAGAAGATGACGTTTCGCACGCTGCACGGTCGCCATCCGACGGAGCGCAAGCGCTTTACCGGCAAGGTCACGGAAGGCAAGGAAGCTGTGACGCACGTGACGGTGTTGGCGCGATCGGCGCTGACGACGCTCGTTGTGTGCCAGCTGGAGACGGGGCGGAGCCACCAGATTCGGATGCATCTGGCGGAATCAGGCCATCCCATCGCTGGCGACCACCTTTACGGCGGCGTGCGGCCGCATCCCAAGACAACGCGGACGATGGGCGACGCAGTGATTCTGGCCACAATCAAGCGGCAAGCGCTCCACGCCTACGCGCTGGGGTTTCAGCACCCGCGTACAGGGCGTCAGTTGCGCATGGAACTCCCGTGGCCCGCTGACTTGATGGATGTGGCGCGGGGGCTGTACGGTGCCGAGAATATTGCGCTTCCGCCGCTGTCCGAAGACGTCTAGCGCAGGTTTCGCCGCCGCGGATTGGCGTTTGGTAGAAAAATTCGGGAGTTCCGGCTACGCCGGGGACCTCCGCCCCAAAAAATCGACCTCCCCGCCGCTGCATCCGGCTTTCACCGGACGCAGAACCACATTGCGGTCCCGCAGCTCGCGCTGCGCCGCCCAACCTTTGGCGGTT
>CAIMLR010000001.1 GCA_903842345.1 uncultured Myxococcales bacterium | reverse complement strand
GGCGGCATCGCGGCGATGGCGCCGGAACGCCGGAAGGACCTGGCCACGCTCGGCTTGCGCGCGATGCTCGGCGGCAGCGTGGTGGGGTACATGACGGGCGGGCTGGCGGGGCTGTTCGTGTGAGGTTTGCGGCGTCGAGGCGTGAGTTGTCGGTGTTTGGTGTCGCCGCGACCGCACCGGGGCTGGGAGCCGGCGGACCTCAGTGGACAGAGGTCGAAACGCTGCGTTCAGCCCGGGGACCTCAGTGGACAGAGGTTGAAACGCTGCGCTCAGCTCGCGGACCTCAGTGCACAGAGGTCAAGACGCTGCGTTCAGCCCGCGGACCTCAGTGGACAGAGGTCGAAACGCTGCGTTCAGCCCCAGACACCTCAGTCGACAGAGGTTGAAACGCTGCGAGTAGCCCGCGGACCTCAATGCCCAGAGGTCAAGACGCCGCGCTCTGCGTCGCGACCTCAGTCGACACAGCCGCCGCCGCCACGGGCGCCGGTTTCCCCGCCACATCCGGCGCCACGTACGTCGCCACCTGCAGCACGTACGCGCGGAAGGCCGCCTTGAGCGCGTCGAGGCCGGCTCTCGGCCAGCGACTTGGCAATCGTGATGCCTGCCGCGACAGAGCGATCCCGCCGCGCCCTGGTGCGGGCTTGCCGATTTGTCTGAAGTGGTCAAAACCGCGCGGGTTTGCGGCTTGACGAAGCGAAAGAAAGCGGCACAATGACGGTGAAGCGGCGGATCGGAAGAATCAGAGTTGAGGAGGATCCGGATGTGGGCGGGAAGTTCGGACGGCAGGCCCCATCGAAAGTCCTATGCGCTCGATCCGCATCCCGTGGGAACAGCGACTTGTCCGAATTCAACATGAAGCACGCCCATCGTCCCGCGCCAGTCAGATCGCCGTTGCTGCCGGATGCGGCCGCGCTGGTGCGTATGAACGGCTGAAAACGACGCGGTTCCGGGCGCTCCTCGGTCTCGACAGCGCGCTGCGGACGGGTACACTGGGCTTCGGGCCGCGTGCTGGACGGTGGGGCTGTCCGCAGGGGCAATGGAGGCGGCGAATGGCGAAGCGAAACGCGATTGTGACGCCCATCAGCTGGTACGCGGTCGCAGCGACGGCCCTGCTGGCAGCATGTCAGTGGAACAGCGGCACGCCCACGGTCAGTGACGCGCATGATGCAAAGGCTGATGCGTGCGCAGCGGCCCAGTGCCAAGCGTGCCCGTGTTCCGACTGCGCGCCGGTCAACGCGCCCGCGGGAACCTATTGCGTGCCAGGCGGCAAGTGCGATGGCAACGGCGTTTGCGTGCGCACCATCGAGGATGCGGCGGCCAGCACGAACGATATCGGGATTGGCTCGGACGGAACCTCGACGGACGGGGACGACGTCCACGCCGGCTGCAAGAGCGACAAGGACTGCCCCCAGATTTCGTGCGTCAAGTCGTTCTGCAACCCGACCGCGGGGCAGTGCATTTCAACGGACGCGGCCGACGGCACCCTCTGCCCAAGCGGGCTTCCTCCTGCGCCGTGTGGAGGGACGGCGGTGTGCCAGGCTGGCCAGTGCGTTCCCATGCAGACGAAATGCGACGATGGCGACCCGTGCACCCAGGATTCCTGCGGCGACATCGGCACCTGCGTCCACCAGCCCACCGTCGGCCCCGGCTGTACGAAGGGCTGCTCCAGCGACGCGCAGTGCGACGACGGCATGCCATGTTCGACCGACAAGTGTCAGATTGGCGCATCCGGCGTCGGCCTCTGCGTCCACGAAGCCAACGTTGCGCTTGCCGGGTGCTGTCACCCGCTTACGTTCCCGGCCACTTGCGACGACGGCGATCAGTGCACGTTCGACGCCTGCGCCGCGGACTTCCAGTGCAAGCACGTGCTCGCTGCCGGTTGCGGCGGCCAACCCTGCAAGAGCCTCACAGACTGCTACGACGGCGACGACTGCACGACTGATTTCTGCAACGACGGCCTGTGCGCGTACAGCGGCAAAGTCTGCGCCTCGTCGGATCCATGCGTGCTCAGTTCCTGCGATCCGGCGTCGGGCCAATGCATCTACCAGAAGACTGCCGACTGCTGCGTGTCTGACCAGGACTGCAATTCCGCCGGGCCATGCGGGTGGGGTCTCTGCGGAAAAAAAACGCCTTACGACACAACAGGTACTTGCTTCTACTCGCAGGTCTCGCCCTGCGTTCTTTGCAAGTCCGTTGCGGACTGCGGCGCTTACCCATGCCTGCAGGAGTCGTGCGTCAATGGCGGCTGCAACTACAAGGTCATGAACCTGGCATGCAACGACGGCAACCCGTGCACTACCGACGATTGCTCCCCCGCGACCGGGACGTGCAACCATGCGCCCGTCCCGGGATGCAAACCCTGAAACTTCGTCGTTGATCGGAGCTACTGCGCCATATCCGCCATCGGCGCCGCACAGGAGCCCCCATCGGGTCTACCGTCTGAACTTCTGGTCCGCGTCCGGATCCTCCACAGCCCGGTCCTTCCGGTCCGCCGCTTCCGCCTTCCCGGATTACCGCCACCGCCCCCAAGGCGCGCGTCAGCCCACATGAACGCCGGGTTGCGAACTGGTACGTCTCACCCTCCGCGGTCGGCAGCCTGCTGGGCGTCAAAATTGTGCTGAACGAGTTCGTCGCCTACCTCGATCTCGCCAAGAACCTCGCGTCACCGCAAGCGCTCTCGCCGCGCGCCGCCATCATCACGGCGTACGCGCTGTGCGGGTTCGCCAACTTCGCGTCCATCGCCATCCAAATCGGCGGCATCGCGGCGATGGCGCCGGAACGCCGGAAGGACCTGGCCACGCTCGGCTTGCGCGCGATGCTCGGCGGCAGCGT
This sequence comes from uncultured Myxococcales bacterium, assembly GCA_903842345.1. Classification (GTDB taxonomy): domain Bacteria; phylum Myxococcota_A; class UBA9042; order UBA9042; family UBA9042; genus CAIYBN01. The sequence goes on along the minus strand of CAIMLR010000001.1, from coordinate 31 downwards.
GGTGGGGTACATGACGGGCGGGCTGGCGGGG